>CANIHD010000008.1 GCA_947467345.1 Alphaproteobacteria bacterium | reverse complement strand
TTTCCCGTTCCACCCTGCGCACCTTCCGGGCCACCGCCATGGAGGGATGGAATGCCGCGTCCGCTGCAGCGGCGTGAGTTTTCAACTCAGAAACCTCGTGCGGGCCGCCGAGTTAACCTGACAACACCCGTTTCCCTGGCGTCGTGGATTTGTCTATCACTGTCTATCACTATGATAGGGGTGGACGCCGCCAGAGCGAATCCCACTTAACCTATTGTTGTTATTGACTATTTTGGTGGGTGCAGTAGGACTCGAACCTACGACCCGCTGATTAAGAGTCAGCTGCTCTACCACCTGAGCTATGCACCCTGACCATGGTTGGGGCCGACTTGGCCCCTCGCGGGAGGCGGGGTCTTAGCAAAGCCCCTCCCCCCTGTCCATGCGGCGGGAACAGGCGCCTGTGTGCAAGAGATTTGCGTAAGGCTGGGGCGCCAAGCGGGGTGTTCAGAACATTCCGCTGGAAGAGCGCGGAACCTCGACCTGGCGGTGCACCTGCACACTCATCAGAAGGCCGAATCCGAACATCACCGTCATCATGGCCGAACCGCCATAGGAGATCAGCGGCATGGGGATTCCGACCACCGGAATGAGGCCCATCACCATTAGCCCGTTGATCATGATGTAGAAGAAGAAATTGACCGTGATGCCCATGGCCAGAAGCCGCCCGAATTGGCTGCGCGAGGCGAAGGCGATTTGAATGCCGTAGAACAGCACGATGCCGAACAGCGCCAACAGCGCGATGCTGCCGAGGAAGCCGAATTCCTCGCCCAGCATGGTGAAGATGAAATCGGTTTCCTTCTCGGGCAAAAAATTCAGCCGGCTCTGCGTGCCTTCCAAAAAGCCTTTGCCGGAAAGCCCGCCGGAGCCCAGCGCGATCTTGGCCTGAGTGATGTTCCAGCCCGAACCCAGCGCGTCGGATTCCGGATCAAGGAAGGTGAGAACGCGTTGACGCTGGTAATCGTGGAGAACGAATTCCCACGCCACCGGGATGGCTGTGGCGATAGCGGCGAAAGCGGGCGTGATCCAGTACCAGGAAAGCCCGGCGAGAAAGAGCAGCGAGAAGCCGCACAGCACCAGAATCGTGGCGGTGCCCAGATTCGGCTCGGTCAGCACCAGAAGCGCCGGCACGAAAATCATTGCCAGCGGTAGTGCAAGCTTTAGCGGGCGAGAGATTTCGCCGGGCCCAAGCCCGTGCAGATAGCGTGCAAGCGCGAGGATCAGCGTGATCTTCATCAGCTCGGACGGTTGCAATTGAATGGGCCCGATATCGATCCAGCGCTGCGCGCCCATGCCCATAGTGCCGGCGATTTCAACCGCGATCAGCAAAAGCAGCGATACACCGTAAGCCGGATAGGCAAGTCCCATCCATATCCGCAAATCCACGCAGGCGACGGCGATGAGAATGGCGAAGCCGACCGCGAAACGCAGCATCTGCCGTCCCGCCCAAGGATCGAAGCTGCCGCCCGCGGCCGAATAGAGCATGGCGAAACCGGCAGATGCGATCAAAGTCACCACGAACACCACGCCCCAATTGATTTCGAGGAGCTTCTCGTGGAAGCGCAGCGTGCGCCGTGGCGGTCCGTAGGGAACGATGCTCATGGCCCCCGCGCCCCTAAAGATTTCGCGCCGCGCCGACGACGGCAGCGACAGGATAGGCGGTGTTGCGCTCGAGTATCTGGCGCTGCTGCGCGAACAACAAAGCGTCGCGCGCGATCGGCGCGGCATAACGGGCGCCGCCAATGCCGTGCTCCAACACCACCGAACAGGCGTAACGCGGATTGATCACCGGCGCGAAAGCCACGAACAGCGCGTGATCGCGCCAGCGCCACGGCAGCGCCTCGCCGGTGCGAATGCCCGTCGCGCGTTCCGCCGCGCTGATACGGCGGACCTGGGCGGTGCCGGTCTTGCCAGCAAATTCCATTCCTGAAACTGTGATGCGTGACCCAGCGGCCGTGCCGCCAGGCTCGTTCATCACGGCGTCCATACCGCCGCGCGCGGCCATCAACGCCGCTTCCGAAATATCCAGCTTCTTGGCCTGACGGGGCTCCGTTCCGTCATGCACCAGACGCGGGCTCACCGCGCGTCCGCCGGCAAGCCGCGCCACATAGGTGCAAAGCTGCAGCGGCGTCGTGAGCAAATAGCCTTGCCCGATGCCGGCGATCATGGATTCGCCAGCCTGCCAGGCGCCGTCCTTTTTGAAATGCGCGCGTTTCCATGCCTCGTCGGGAACAAGGCCCGATCTTTCGCCGGGAATTTCGATTCCCGTGAGCGAACCAAGGCCGAATTTGCGCGCGGTCTCGGCGATGGCGTTGATACCGGCGCGCCGCGCGACTTCGTAGAAAAAACAGTCGCAGGAATGTTTCAGTGCGTTGTGCACATTCATCGTGCCGTGGCCGCGATGCTGCCAGCAATGGAAAGCGGCAGCGCCCAGCCGCGTCACGCCGCTGCAAAACACGGGGGTGTCGGGCGTTATTGCGCCGCTCTCCAGTGCCGCGATGGCGGTGACCATTTTGAATGTCGAGCCCGGTGGATAGGCGCCCGAGACCGCCTTGTTGGTCAGCGGTTTGAATTCGTCATTGGTCCAAACCTGCCACTGCCCTTTGGTGACGCCGACATTGAAAGCGTTGGGATCAAAGCCCGGCGTCGAAACCATTGCGAGTACGTCGCCGTTCTCGACATCCATCACGGTGCAGGCGCCGCTATTGCCCAGCATCTTGTCGTAAATGGTTTTTTGCAAAGCGCGGTCGATGGTGAGGTACACATCATCGCCGTTGCGGCCATCGACGCGCTGCAATTCGCGAATGACACGGCCATAGGCATTCACCTCAACGCGCTGCGCCCCGGCCTTGCCGCGAATTTTCATATCGAACGCATGTTCGATGCCGCGCTTACCGATGCGCAGGCCCGGCACCTCCAGCAAGGGATCTGCCGCGCGTTCGGTCTTTTTATCATCATCCGAAACTTGCGCGACATAACCCAGCACATGGCTGAGTTCGTCTCCATACGGATAATCGCGTGTCTCGCCCACATCCGGCTGCACGCCGCGCAAGTAAGGAAGGTTCAAATTGATTTTCGCGAACTCGTCCCAGGTCAGGTTTTCCGCAGCGACGATGGGCATAAAGGCGCGGTTGCGCTTGGCCTCGCGCAAAATCCGTTCGCGCGTCTCAGGCGTCAGCACGATGACTTGCGACAAATCTTCCAGGACTTTCTCAAGTCCGCCCGCTGTTTGCTCGGGGACAATGAGAACGCGGTGATTGCGCCTGTTATTGGCCAGCGCCACGCCAAAGCGATCGACAATGCGCGCGCGCGGCGGCGCCAGCAGGCGTTCGCTGATGCGGTTTTCTTCGGCGCGCGTCAGATATTCGTCGCCGTTCAAAATCTGCAGTTGAAACAGACGCCCGGCGAGCACCGAGAATATCGTCGCCATGCCGCCGGAAATAATGACGGCTCTGCGCGAGAACATCGCGTAGCGACTTTGATCCTTGGCGTCGAAAACGGGCATGGATCAATCGTCCCCCCGCAAGGCGCCGACAATATGACGGTGGATGAACGCCACGACAGGTGCAACCAAAGGATAGAACGCCACCGTGACCACGGCTTCGAGCAGCAGCGGCGATAATGGCGCCATGCGCCAGAACAGCAGCGACACCAGACCATAGGCAGCGCTGGCGGCGGCAAACACAGCGGCGGCGAAACCAATCACGGCAGCGAGGTCGGAGAGCCCGGCGAAAAACTCGCGATACCGATTGGTCACCGCATAGGCGGCGAGAAAACCGGTCGCCCAGATTCCCGGAGGTCCGCCGGAAAGCAGATCTTCCGCGATGCCGGTTATCAGAACCGCCGCCGGCGGCATCAGGTCGGGCCGGACCAGCACCCAGAAATAGATTGGGATCAGCGCCAAAATCGGGGCGGGCATGACGCCACCGGTGAATGTCACGGGAAGATTGACCAGAACGACGGCGAGAAGCGCGAGCAGGACCGGCGTGAAGCCTGCGAAAACGCGTGCCGGACTCATCGCCAATTGCCCCGCCATGGCGCAGTCACCGTTCTTCGCGCTGCAATCCGACGGTCGAGGCCACGCGTGCCGGAGTAGATGCGGTACGCCGCGGGATAATTGTCTCTTCGACAACCGGCGGCGGCGCCTGTGTAGCGAACACGGTTTCGTCGGCAGGAATATGTGCCTGCGAGGGGGCCGGTGTTTCTGGGATTGAGGGCGTTGCCGGGCTCAGCGGTGCTCCGGGCGCGGGGCCTGCAGACGCTCGCGGCGCCACAGCGGCGGCGGGAGGCTTCACTGCGACAGTTGCAGGCGGCGGCTCCAATAACACTTGGCGTTCCGAAGGCGGGCGCGGTGCGCTGTAATCGATAATTTGCACGAAATCGGAAAGGTCGGGATTGGCGAACAAAGCCACCCGCAATTCGCCCCCCTCTTCCACCACGACACCAATCGGAAGATCCGGCGGAACGACACCGCCATCGCCGGAAGAAACCACGCGATCGCCGGCATGCACGGGCATGTCGCCCATATCCAATTCCAGCAGCGGTGAATTGCCGTTATCGCCGGAAAGAATCGCGCGCCGGTTGGACGGCTGGATGATTGCGGGCACGCGGCTATTCAAATCGGAGAGAAGAATGACCCATGATGCCTTTTTGCCGGCCAGGAAAATGCGTCCGATCAGGCCGCGATCATCATAGACCGCCTGCCCTTTTTTGATGCCGTTCTTGGTGCCGGCATTCAGCACCAGCGTTTTCACGAAGGGCCGGTTCGATTGGCCGATAATGCGCGCGGTGGTGGAAGGCAGCGTCGGATCGGGTACGGCATTGAGCAATTGCTCATAACGCTTCAGGCGCCGATCAAGCGCTATCGCCACATTCTGCCATTTGCGCAATTCGGCATTCTCGCGCGCGAGCTGCGTGTTCATGTCCTGAATGCGGAAGAGGTCGCGAAATCCACCGACCCAATCCTCGACCGTGGCCAAGGGACCTCGGATTTCCGACAGAGCGGGCGACGCCCAATCGGTCAGCTTGGCGCGCGCATTGTCGAAGATCGAGGCTTCGGCCCGGCCGAGCAAAGCGATGACAAGCGCCAGCACGACGCACACGGCCAACGGCAATTGCGTTGTCGCCGATCCGCGCCCGCGGGTAATCCGCCAGCTGATGGCCGTCACGTCTTCACCCCAACACTCACTTAACGTTACCCGTCAGAACGCAGTCGAAAGCATATGACGCATGTTTTTCGTATTCTCGAGCGTGCGACCCGTACCGAGCGCAACGCAGGACAGCGCATCGTCGGCGATCGAAATCGGCAAGCCCGTTTCTTCACGCAAAACTTGATCCAGATTGGCCAGCAACGAACCACCGCCGGTAAGAACAATGCCTTTGTCGACGATGTCCGCGGCCAGTTCCGGTGGCGTTGCTTCCAGCGCGACTTTCACCGCTTCGACGATGGCCGTTACCGGCTCCGCCAAAGCTTCTGCGATCTGGCGCTGATTGATGGCGATCTCTTTCGGCACGCCGTTCAGAAGATCGCGGCCTTTGATCTCGAGCGTGGGGCCGGTGCCTTCGGTCGGCGCGGCAGCCGAGCCGACTCCCTTCTTGATGCGTTCGGCGCTTGCTTCACCGATGAGCAGATTATGATTGCGGCGGATATAGGCGATGATCGCCTCGTCCATCTTGTCGCCGCCAACGCGCACCGAGCGCGAATAGACGATGCCGCCGAGAGAGAGCACCGCGACCTCGGTCGTGCCGCCGCCGATGTCGACCACCATCGAACCGGTGGGTTCGTTGACCGGCAAGCCAGCGCCGATCGCGGCTGCCATCGGCTCTTCGATCAGGAAGACCCGGCGTGCGCCGGCTGAAAGCGCTGATTCTTGAATGGCCCGGCGTTCCACCGCGGTCGAACCCGACGGCACGCAGACGATGATCATGGGATTGGCGAAGGAGCGGCGGTTATGCACCTTGCGGATGAAGTGCTTGATCATCTCCTCGGCAACTTCGAAATCGGCGATCACGCCGTCCCGCATCGGCCGGATCGCTTCGATATTGCCGGGGGTACGCCCCAGCATCATCTTGGCGTCGTTGCCGACCGCAAGAACCTGCTTCTTGCCGCCTTTATTGACGATGGCGACCACGGACGGCTCGTTCAGAACGATCCCGCGCCCTTTGACGTAGACCAGCGTATTGGCGGTGCCGAGATCGATCGCCATGTCGCTGGAAAGCATCCCTAGTAGACTACCGAACATTCTCAACCCGCGGTTCCTGGCCTCTTAGGCCTGCAAACTAACCAAAATCCGTAAAGAAACGGCACCATTCGAAGCCGAACGATGCCGTTCTTTTCATCTAGCCACGCTCAATGCTTCAGGCGCCGTCTTGAGGCGCTTTTCGAGCAGTCTGTTGAGCGCGTTCACGTAGGCATAGGCCGTCGCCACCATGGTATCGGTGTCGGCGCCGCGGCCGGTCACACTCCGGCCATCCTCTTCGAGGCGGACGCTGACCTGGGCTTGGGCATCGGTGCCCTCGGTCACGGCGCTGACCTGGAACAGCTGCAGCTTGGCGGTATGCGGGTAGAGCTGGCGGATGGCGTTAAAAATCGCATCCACAGGTCCGGCCCCAGTAGCGACGCAAGAGCGGGTCTCGCCCTCGACCATCAGGGAAAGCCTGGCTTCGGGGGCGACACCCTTGCCGCTCGAGAGCTGCAAGTCGCTCACCTGAATGAGATCATGCCCACGCACCATGGAATCATCGACCAACGCGACAATGTCGTCATCGAAGATGTGTTTCTTCTTGTCGGCGAGATCCTTGAAGCGACGAAACGCATCTTCCAGCGCATTGTCGCCCAGCTCGTATCCCAGCGCAGTCAGCTTGTCGCGAAACGCGTGGCGGCCGGACAGCTTACCCAGCACCAAGGCAGTCCCGTGCACGCCGACATCTTCCGGGCTGATGATCTCGTAAGTCTGCGCGTTCTTCAGCATGCCGTCCTGATGAATGCCGGACTCATGCGCGAACGCGTTCTTTCCGACAATCGCTTTATTGTACTGCACGGGGAACGCGGTGACATTCGAAACCAGCTTCGATGCCCGCGCAATCATGTGGGTATCTATGCCAGTGAGGAACGGCATGCGGTCTTTCCGTACACGGATCGCCATTACGACTTCCTCGAGCGCGGCATTGCCTGCGCGCTCGCCGATACCATTGATCGTGCATTCGATCTGGCGCGCGCCCCCCAGGATTCCGGCCAGTGAGTTTGCCACAGCTAACCCAAGATCGTTGTGACAATGTGTGGAGAAAACCACTCTGTCCGCACCCGGCACGCGCGCCTGCAGCATCTTGTGCAATTCGAGATATTCCTGGGGCGTGGCATAGCCAACCGTGTCCGGAATGTTGATGGTCGTGGCGCCGGCCTTAATCGCAATTTCCACTGCGCGGCAGAGGAAATCATGCTCCGTGCGCGTCGCATCCTCGGCGCTCCATTGCACGTCGTTCGTCCAATTTCGCGCCCGCGACACCGACGCCGCAATCGCTTCCAGCACAGATTCGGGCGCCATCTGCAGCTTGTGCTTCATGTGCACGGGGCTGGTGGAAATGAAGGTGTGGATGCGCCGCTTCTCGGTATGACGCAGAGCCTCGCCGGCGCGGTCGATATCCTTGAAACCGGCGCGCGCCAATCCGCACACCGTCGCGTTCTTCACCCGTTTCGCGATTTCGCTGACGGCTTCAAAATCGCCGTTGGAAGCAATCGGAAATCCGGCCTCGATGACATCGACGCCCATCTCGTCGAGCAGCTCGGCGATTTCCAATTTTTCTTCGAGATTCATGGCTGCGCCGGGCGATTGCTCCCCGTCGCGCAAGGTGGTGTCGAAAATGCAAACGCGATTATTGGCGTCTTGCGCCGTATTTGAGTTCGCTACTTCACTCGTCGTCATGACGTAATCCTTCCGTTCGCGCTGCGCGCGCTCTGATCTCTCCTGTTGCCGAATGTTCCCCTAAGCGCCTGTCCCGGTTACGAGACGGACAGCACCTAGGGGCAGCTAAGGAGGAGCGCGCGGCGGAGCGAAACGTACGAACGAAGACGCGGGAAGCCTTCACGCATGCGCGCACGGGGAGCGAACGCCCCCGTCAAATTCATCTGCGCGCAAATGCCGCTCATCGCCTAGTCGATCGCCTTCTGGACCCGATTCCGGATGCTCTCACAAGTAATGATAACTACCGGAAATTCAGAGTGTTTTTCCACTTATCCCCAGGCTTTATTACTGATTTGATGACACGGCGCAAGAAATTGGCCAGATTGATCCCAATCCGGAAATGGAGCCAGGTCCCGAAGGGCCTTGGCCCTCGGGTAGGAATATGGATCACGGTAAGGGCCAGAAAAAGGCGTTCCGCAGTTTTTCCTGACCAAACTGGTCGTGGCCGTACGAGCTGCCCGCTCCTAGTTCCGGTCGCGGTCGACCAGCTTGTTCTTGCTGATCCAGGGCATCATGGCGCGCAGCTTCTCACCGACCTCTTCGATGGGGTGGGCGGCAGACTGCGCGCGCATGGCCTTGAACGAAGGCTGTCCGGCTCTGTTTTCGAGCACCCAATCGCGGGCGAAGCGGCCGGACTGGATGTCGGCCAGAACGGCCTTCATGGCCACTTTGGACTCGGGGCCCACAACGCGCGGTCCGGAGACATATTCGCCGTATTCCGCCGTGTTGGAGACCGAGTAATTCATGTTGGCGATGCCGCCTTCGTAGATGAGGTCGACGATCAGCTTCACCTCGTGGAGGCACTCGAAATAGGCCATTTCCGGCGCGTAACCGGCTTCGACCAAGGTCTCGAAACCATTGCGGATCAGTTCGACCACGCCACCGCAAAGGACCGTCTGTTCGCCGAACAGGTCGGTTTCGCACTCTTCCTTGAAGCTGGTCTCGATGATGCCGGCGCGGCCGCCGCCGATGGCGGAGGCATAGGCGAGGCCCAGTTCCTGGGCATTGCCGCTCGGGTTCTGGTGGACGGCGATCAGGCAGGGAACGCCGCCGCCCTTCTGGTATTCGCCACGGACGGTGTGGCCAGGCCCCTTCGGGGCGACCATGGCGATGTCGAGGTCCTTGCGGGCTTCGATCAGGCGGAAATGGATATTGAAGCCGTGAGCGAAGAACAGCGCGGCGCCCTTTTTGATATTGGGGGCAATTTCGTCGCGGTAGAGGTCAGCCTGTAGCTCGTCCGGCACCACGCACATCATGACGTCGGCCCATTTGGCGGCCTCGGCGACGCTCATCACCTTGAAACCCGCCTTCTCGGCCTTTTGGGCCGATGGGCCCTGACGGACGGCGATGACCACGTCTTTGACGCCGGAATCGCGCATATTGAGCGCGTGGGCATGGCCCTGGCTGCCGAAGCCGATGACGGCCACCTTCTTCTGTTTGATCAGGTTTACGTCGGCATCCCGGTCATAATACACGCGCATGGTAAGAACCTTTCCTGGCCTATCGTGGCGGCGCCTCGGACGCCTCAAAGTCGCGGGGTTCTAGCGGGCTGGAAGAGCCCCGGCAATGCGCCTTATTGGAGATATCGGGCCCCGCCCCGCTTCTCCCGGGCGGTATTACATCGCGGCAGCGCCCTTGGTGATGGCGGCGACCCCGGTGCGGCTGACTTCAACGAGGCCGAGCGGACGCATCGCTTCGACAAAAGCGTCGATCTTGGACGGCTCGCCCGCCACCTCGAAAATGAAGCTTTCCAGCGTCGTATCAACCACGCTGGCCCGGTACTCCTGCGAGATACGCATGGCCTCCACACGCTGGTCGGCGCTGCCCGCCACCTTGATGAGCGCCAATTCACGTTCGACGCCTGGCGTCTCCAAAGTCAGATCGAGCACGCGCTGCACCGGGACTAGCCGCGCGAGCTGCGCCTGGATCTGATCGATGACTTCCGGCGTGCCCGACGTGACCAGCGTGATGCGCGAGGTATGCGCCGTGTGATCGACTTCGGCGACATTGAGACTCTCGATGTTATAGCCGCGTCCCGAGAACAGCCCGACGACTCGCGCCAATGCACCCGGCTCGTTGTCCACGATCACCGACAAAGTATGGCGCACAATGCGCGAGTCCTTGCTCATAACTGTCCTCAAAACTTTTGCGTAGCGTGAGACGAACTCACACCAACATCTTGCCTTCTTCGGAAACCTGCGGCTCGTCTGCGGAGTCTGATAGGATCATTTGATCATGCGCCGCACCCGACGGAATCATCGGGTAGCAATTTTCTGTCGGATCGACACGGCAATCGAACAACACTGGACGGCGCACATTGATCATTTCCATGATCTTGCCGTCGAGTTCATCCGGCGTTGTGGCCCGTATGCCCACAGCACCGAACGCCTCAGCCAATTTCACGAAATCGGGCAGCGCCTCGGAATAGGAATGCGAATAGCGCCCGCCATGCAGCAGCTGCTGCCACTGGCGCACCATGCCCATATATTCATTGTTCAGAATGAAAATCTTGATCGGCAATTCGTACTGAACCGCCGTTGACACTTCCTGCATGGTCATCTGCACCGACGCTTCGCCGGCAATATCGACCACCAGCGCATTCGGATGCGCCATCTGAACGCCAAGCGCCGCCGGCAATCCGTAACCCATGGTGCCTAGCCCGCCGGACGTCATCCAATGGTTGGGCTCGTCGAATTTGAACCGCTGCATCGCCCACATCTGATGCTGGCCGACTTCGGTCGTGATGTAGGTCTCGCGCCCTTTGCTCAGCTCATAGAGCCGGTCGATGGCGTGCTGCGGTTTGATCAGCTTGGTCGAGTTGCGGAACGACAGCGAATTCTTCGCGCGCCAACCATCGACCTGCGTCCACCAGTCCTTCAGCGCAGCCGCATCGGATTTGGCGTTCGTCTCTTTCCAAACCATCAGCATGGCGCGCAACGCCCGCGCCGCATCGCCAATAATCGGCAAATCCACGCGCACGTTCTTGTTGATCTGTGACGGATCAATATCGAGATGGATTTTCTTCGAGCCGGTCGAGAACGCGTCGAGACGCCCTGTCACGCGGTCGTCGAAACGCGCGCCAAGACAGATCAAGAGATCGCAGCGGCTGGTGGCAAGATTGGCTTCATAGGTGCCATGCATGCCGAGCGGGCCCAGCCAATTGGGACCCGACGCCGGATAGGCCCCGAGACCCATTAAGGTCGAGGTGATCGGAAACCCGGTGACCGCAACGAGTTCGCGCAACAGGCGGCTGGCTTCGGGTCCGGAATTGATGATGCCGCCGCCGGTATAGAATAGCGGACGTTTTGCGGCCGCCATCATCGCCACCGCTTGCTCGATCGCCGCGGTATCGGGATCCAACTTCGGGCGGTAGGTGCGATGGCGCACATGTTCCGGGCCCGTATAGGTGCCCTTCTTGAATTGGATGTCTTTCGGAATATCGACGACGACCGGCCCGGGGCGTCCCGTCGTGGCGATTTGAAACGCCTCGTGCAGCACGCGCGACAGATCTTCGATGTCGCGCACCAGCCAATTGTGCTTGGTGCAGGGCCTCGTGATGCCGACCGTGTCGCATTCCTGGAACGCGTCATTGCCGATGAGATGCGTCGCCACCTGGCCGGTGATCACAACCAGCGGTATCGAATCCATCAGCGCATCGGTGATGCCGGTGACCGCATTGGTGGCACCAGGCCCCGACGTGACCAGAACGACGCCGGGTTTGCCGGTGGAACGTGCATAGCCTTCCGCGGCATGCACAGCGCCCTGCTCATGGCGAACCAGCACATGCACCAGCTCGTTGTCCTGAAACAGCGAATCATAGATCGGCAGAACGGCACCGCCGGGATAACCGAATATGTGGCGGACGCCTTGGTCCTTGAGGGCGCGGATGACCATTTCAGATCCGGTCATCTGCGTACCGGCGCCAAGGCTCTCGTTCTTATCTTCCATCGTGCTCATCGGGACCTCCTTAGGGTCCAAAACTTCCGCGGCACATACATCCAACGGCTCAAACAAAAGGGGCGTCTCGCGCCCCCGGTAAGCCGCATCACAGAGAGGGGTTTCTACCCATCCCGGCGACGCGGCATTCCTACTACGAGCAATTCGTGCATGGCGTTGTCCTCAGTTCGCGGGGAACCTAGTTGCGTTGCAGCAAGTGGTCAAGCAATTTCATACGATTTTTTGCGTGATTTGTGAAATAATATTACCAATACCTTGATCCTCGAACCAATTCCAATCCCGCATGAAGCGGCGAAGCCAGGTGGTTTGGCGCTTAGCATATTGCCTGGTCTCGGCCTGGCCGGCTGCAATTCCAGCTTCCAGCTTCAATTGCCCTTCGTGGATGGCGGTCAATTGCCGAAGTCCCAGTGCTCGCGCCGCCGGCAGCGCGGGATCGAGCCCCTCCAGTAGGGCCGCTTCCTCCGCGCCGCCATTCTCCACCATGGCGCGGAAGCGGGCGTCGATCCGCGCGCTCAGCACATCGCGAGGCGGCGCGATGACAAACCGCGCGGCTTGAAGCCCATCCAGCGCGCCCTTGCCTTGCGTCTGTTGCCACTGGACCAAAGGCCGCCCCGTCGCCTCGAAGACCGAGGCCGCACGCAGCACACGCTGAGTGTCGTTAGCGCGCAGGCGGGCGGCGGTTTCTGGGTCACGCGCGGCGAATTCGGCGTAAAATTCCGTGGCGCCTATATCGGCCTGGCGCTGGCGCAAGACATCGCGCAACTCGGCGGGTACCGGCGGTATCGGCGACAGCCCATCGGTCAGGGCGGAAAAATAAAGCCCGGTGCCGCCGGCAAATATGGGAAGGCGGCCCTCAGCGCGGGCTTGCGCCAATGCACGCGTAGCGTCGTCAAAATAGCGGCCGGCGGAATAGCGCTCGCGCACCGGCACATGGCCGTAGAGCAGATGCGGCGCGCGGGCCTCGTCCTCAGGCGAGGGGCGTGCCGTCAGCACACGCAGCTCGCGATAGACCTGCATGGAGTCCGTATTTATGACAACGCCGCCGAGAATTTCGGCCAAGCCCAATGCTACGGCCGACTTGCCGCTCGCGGTCGGCCCTGCGATAAGCACCGCGTCAAATTTCATTCTCATGTCCTTGGGCCGCGATATGCGAGATACGACCGGCAATCGGCGAGTAGTAAAGAACGAAACCGCCCTTCGCCATTCCCTATTCGCCGCTCATAAGATCGCTTCCTAAACGTGGCTGCATCGTTTCCCTTTGTGCTCAATCTTGTAGCGGGGTCGGCGGGACTTCCCGAAGCCCGTGCGCGCACGATCCAGAGCGCGGCGCGATTTGCCGCCCGTCTTGGCGATGTCGATTTTCTGGCGCCTGGCCGCGCCTGCGACATTCCCTTCGACGGTGATCCCGACGCCGTGATCGCGTCATTGCGCGCCGTCGTGGAAGACGAGTGGTTGCTCGACATCAACATCATTCCGACGGCGAACCGCCGCAAAAAACTTCTCGTCGCCGATATGGATTCGACCATCATCGGCTGCGAATGCATTGACGAGCTCGCCGACATGGCGGGCATCAAACCCCAGGTCTCCGCCATCACCGAACGCGCGATGCGTGGTGAGTTGGATTTTCCGTCTGCCTTGCGCGAACGCGTTGCGCTGCTGAAGGGCCTCAATTTGGAAGCTCTGGCACGCGTCTATGCCGAGCGCGTCCGCCTCAATCGCGGCGCTAAAACGCTTCTCGCCACCATGCGTGCCAATGGGGGACGGGCGCTTCTTGTCTCCGGCGGGTTCACCTATTTCACGCAGCGCGTCGCGGCGGATGCGGACTTCGACGAGAACCAGGGCAATATTCTGTACGACGACGGCAACGCGCTCACCGGTGAAGTCGGCGAACCCATTCTCGGCCGTGAAGCAAAACTCAACGCGCTGGAAGACGCGGTCTCGCGCTTCAAGCTCGATTTCTCCGATACGCTTGGTGTGGGCGACGGCGCCAATGATCTCGATATGATCGGCCGCTCCGGACTCGGCGTCGCCTACCACGCTAAGCCGGTGGTGGCACAAGCCGCGGAAGCCGCGATCTCGCATGGCGATCTGACGGGGCTCTTGTTTCTACAGGGCTATCGCGAGAGCGAGTTCGCCTTGCCGCCACCTAACTGATTATTTCTTGCCCATCGTATCGGCGGCGGCCATGCCGGAGCCGACAATAACCGACAACGTAACAATGGCGGCTACGCGCATCACCATACCGATGGGCGTGATGCCGGCGAAATTTCCCATCATCACGCCGTAGCCCATCATCGCGCCCAGGAAGACGAGCGCGTATCCGAACCACACCGCGAAGCGGCGAAAGAAAGAGTCGCTCGGCATTGCGTGCGCGCGCTTTCCGGCAATTCTATTTCGGAATCCGAATGCCGATGAATTTCTGCTGCCCACCGCTATTGACCAGCAGCAGCACGGCATTCCGCCCGGCTTTCACCTCGGCATCGATCTTCGTATCGACACCGATGGCGTTGGCAACATTGGTTTGCGCGACTTCGATGATCACGTCGCCAGGGCGCAATTTGTCGCCAGCCGGACCCGCCGCATCCACAGTCGTCACCACCACACCGCGCACATCGTTTTCGATGCCATAGCGGCGGCGGAGTTCGTTGTTGACCGGTTCGAGCGTGACACCAAGCTTGGAGTCCAGCTTAGGCGCCTGGCGCGTCGGCGCTGCCGGGCGTTGATTGTCGTTGGCGGCGGGAGCCGGCGTATTCAACCTGGCGACGACAACGGGAAGGGTGCGCTTCTGGCCTTTGCGGATCAGCTCGATTTGCGATGACTTGCCCACCTGCGTGTTGGCAACAAGGCGCGGCAATGAGCGATCGTCCACCGCCTTGCCGTCAAAGGTCAGAATGACGTCGCCGTTTTGGATTCCTGCTTTTGCCGCAGGGCCGCCTGCGGTAACGCGCGAAACCAGAGCGCCACGCACGCCGTTGAGATTCATGCCCGCGGCGATATCGTCGGTGACTTGTTGAATATTGACGCCGATCATGCCGCGCGTGACACGGCCCGATTGGCGCAGCTGCGCGATGATGAGACGCGCGTCGTTCGACGGAATGGAAAAGCCGATACCGACCGAGCCACCGGTCGGCGAATAAATCGCCGAATTGATGCCGATCACTTCGCCGTTCATGTTGAACAGCGGCCCGCCGGAATTGCCTCGATTGATCGAAGCGTCCGTCTGAATGAAATCGTCATAGGTGCCAGATTCTATGTTCCGGTTGCGGGCCGACACGATGCCGGCGGTCACGGTGCCCATCTGACCGAAGGGGTTACCGATGGCCACCACCCAATCGCCGACGCGGGCACGATCCGAATCGCCGAACTGGGCGACGGAGAGCGGCGCCCTCGGCGTCACTTTCAGAAGCGCCAGATCGGTTTCCTGATCGCGTCCAACTAGCGTCGCCTGCAATGTCGTGATGCCGTCATTGAGAATAACGGAGATTTCGTCGGCATCTTCAATGACGTGATTGTTCGTCACAACGTAGCCGGCGCCATCGATGATGAAGCCCGAGCCCAGCGACGTGACGCGGCGCGGTCCACGCGGGCCGCGGTCCATGAACTCGTTGAAGAAATCCTCGAAGGGCGAACCCTCGGGCAATTGCGGCGCGTCTTCGGCCGGGCGGTTGGCGTTGCGGCGAAGAACCTGCGTCGTCGAAATATTCACGACGCTGCGCGACAGGCGTTCGACAAGATCGGCGAAGCTGGCCGGCGCCGGACGTGCCCCCGGAGGCCCAGGCGGCGTGACCGCTGCCGGGCGTGCGCCGGGCGGCGTGGCGGCCGGCTGCTGTGCCGCCATGGCCGGCATCGCCACCGCCAGGCTCGAAGCCGCAAGCCAGCGAACCAAACTGCGGGAAATAGCGTGTCGACGGCTGCGTATCTTCGTCATCGAAAATTCCTCAATGTCGCGGGAGCAGGTGCCCCGCGCGCGAAGCCCCGGCTCACCAATATGAAGGAAATCCCGTCCGGCTTAAGAGGGCAATACCCCCTAGCCCACCATTTTCGCCATCATTTTCAATTGATGCCGGTAAAGGGGCCAAATCGCCCTGCTTCCGCCTATCTTCCGGTCGGGCCCTGCTCGAAATAGCGGAAAAACTCGCTATCGGGCGACAGCACGATGGTCGTGTTGCTGCCCTTCATCGATTCGGTATAGGCCCGCATCGAACGATAAAACGCGAAGAACTCCGCATCGCGATTGAAGGCATCCGCGAAAATACGGTTGCGCTCGCCGTCGCCTTCACCACGCAGGATTTCCGACTGCTTGGTGGCCTCGGCTTCAAGAACCGTGACATCGCGATCGGCCTTGGAACGGATTTCCTGTGAAATCTGATCGCCTTGCGCGCGGAACTCATTGGCCTCACGGACACGTTCCTGCTGCATTCGGCGATAGATGGCGTCGGAGTTGGCGGCCGGCAGATCGGCGCGCTTGATGCGCACATCGGTGATGTTGATACCGAAATTACGGACTTCGACATTCATCGCATCGCGAATGTCGTGCATCAGCTCAGCGCGTTGGCCGGAAAGCACAGCGGCAAACGTCTCCGCACCCAAAATACGGCGGACGTTCGATGCGAGGATCGGCTGCAGGCGCAAACGGGCCGTGTCGGTATTGGTCAGGGCCTGATAAAAGCGCAACGGATCGGTGATGCGCCAGCGAGCGAAAGCATCGACGACGAGACGCTTCCTGTCCTGCGCAATGACTTCTTCTTCCGGCAAATCAAGATTGAGCACGCGGCGGTCGAAATAGACGACGCGGTCGAGGAATGGCATTTTCACATGCAGCCCGACCGTGTTGATGAAACGCTGCGGCTGTCCCAGCCGCACAACCAGCGCCTGCTGAGTCTGCTGCACCGTAAATAACGACATTAACAGTACGATCAGCGCGATGACGATGGCGCCGCCGATGATGGTCGCACGACTGATGTTCATGGCCGTGCTCCCGGAACAGGCGCGGCCCGCACGGTCACGCCAGGCTGTCCCATCGGTTGGCCCATCAGCCCCGGCAAAGGAAGCACAGGCACAACGCCCTGCCCGCCGCGTTGGTCGACAATGACCTTGTTCGTGTTGGAGAGAATTTCCTGCATCGTCTCAATATAGATGCGCCGGCGCGTCACATCGGGAGCGCGGCGGAACTGTTCATAGACGGCCAGAAAACGCTGCGTTTCGCCTTGCGCTTCCGCAACGGTCTGCTGCTTGTAGCCCTCAGCTTGCTGCAAAATCCGAGCGGCGCGGCCACGCGCTTCCGGAATAACCCGGTTGGAATAGGCCTCAGCTTCGTTGCGCATACGCTCCTGGTCGGTGCGCGCGGCCTGCACGTCGCGATAGGCCTCGATGACCTGCTGCGGCGGATCGGCCCGTTGCATCTGCACGCGCGTAACGGTGACGCCGGCGCGATATTGGTCCAGCACGCTCTGCATGAGGGTGCGTACTTCTTCCTGAATGACTTCACGATTCTCGGTCAGAATCGGTTCGATCTGATTGCGGCCCACGACTTCGCGCATCGCGCTTTCCGCCACGGCTTTGACCGTCGCGTCCTGTTGATCGTCCGTGTTTTCCACGTTGAACAGAAACGCCGCTGCGTCCTTGATCACCCAGAAGACCGTGAAATTGATGTCGACGATATTCTCGTCACCGGTGAGCATCAGGCTCTCTTCCGGAATGTCGCGCGCCGGCTGCGGTGCGTCCAGTCGGTAACCGATATTGAGCTGCTGCTCGCGTGTGACCTGAGGCGTCTGCACGCTCTCGATAGGCCACGGCAAATGATAATTGATGCCGGGGGGCGTGCGTTCCACGAAGGCGCCGAAGCGCGTCACCACGCCCTGTTCGTCGGCCTGCACCAGATAGACACCAGTGGCGAGCCACACCACCACGAGGAGCAGACCGGCAATGATAAAGCCGTTGCGGCCCATGCCGCCGGGCAGCGCACGGCGCAGCCGCTCTTGGCTGCGCTTTAGCAGTTCTTCGAGATCCGGCGGCTGAGGACCCGATGGTCCGCCGCCCCAGGGACCGCGGTTACCGCCGTTGCCGGGGCGTCCACCTTGATTGTTCCAGGGCATGTTCTTCTCTCATGGTCGCGTCGGCGATGGCCGACGGACAGCCGTTGACCAGAATACCCGCGATTTCTTGGTTTCGCGAGCGTTGGTGCTTATATGAGCTTAGCCTATCAGGCGCAATGAAAGCTATTTCATGGCCACTCCAACCGAAGACGACATCCTCCGGGCGCTAACCGCCATACGCGATCCCGTTTCAGGTCGTAATGTGGTGGATGCCGGATTAATTACAGGACTGATCCTCCGTAACAATCATGTGAGTTTTGCCGTCGAGGTGCCTCCCGAACGAGGGGCCGCATCGGAGCCGCTGCGCAAAGCGTGCGAATCGGCAGTGAACGAGATTCCAGGAGTTCTTTCGGTCAGCGCCGTTCTGACCGCGCATCGCGAAGCAGCGCGCCGCACAAATGCCGGTGGCGCGCCTCCGAAACACGCACATGGTCATTCGCACGCGCACGAACAAGCTCCCACGCCCGCGCGCATGACCGGCGTGCCCGGCGTGAAATCCATCATCGCAGTCGCCAGCGGCAAAGGCGGCGTCGGCAAATCTACTGTCGCCGTCAATCTGGCGCTGGGCTTGGTGGCGCTCGGGTTCAAAACAGGATTGCTGGACGCCGATATTTACGGACCATCCGTGCCGCGCCTTCTCGATATTAAAGAGAAGCCGAAATCGGACGGCAAGAAATTGCTGCCCATCGAGCGATTCGGCCTCAAGACGATGTCGATTGGCTTCATGGTGGATCAGGACACGCCGATGATCTGGCGTGGGCCAATGGTGATGAGCGCGCTGACACAGATGCTAGGCGACGTCTCCTGGGCGCCGTTGGATATCTTGGTCGTTGACATGCCGCCCGGCACCGGCGACGCCCAATTGACGCTGGCGCAACGCGTGCCGCTGGCGGGCGCGATTGTCGTATCCACGCCGCAGGATCTGGCGCTGATCGATGCGCGTAAAGGCCTCGCTATGTTCCGTAAAACCGAAGTGCCGGTGCTCGGCATCGTCGAGAATATGAGCGTGTTCATCTGCCCCCATTGCGGCGGCGCCAGCCATATTTTCGGCCATGACGGTGCGCGCAAAACGGCGGCGGAATTGGGCTGCGATTTCCTCGGCGAGATTCCGCTGGTGCCAGCGATACGCGAAACCTCGGATGCCGGTACGCCCATCGTCGCGGCATATCCGAACAGCGCCGAGGCGAAAGCCTTCCTCGCGCTCGCCGAACGCGTCGCGGCGAAGCTTGCGGTCGGAACGCGTGCCGCTCCCGCCATCATCATGGAATAGGCTTAGCGAATCCGCTCTAGCGTAACGTAGCTGTAGTTTAGCGCGCCATGAGTGTGCGGACCTTCGCGCGAAATTTCCTGCCAGACGGATTTGTCGAGGGGCGGCATTGATGCGTCGCCCTCGACGTGCGCCGCCACCTCGGTCAGCAATATTCTATCGGCCGTCGGGAGTGCCGCCGCGTAAATCGCTGCGCCGCCGATCACCATGATTTCGTCAGTATCTTCCGACGCAGCAATTTGCAGCGCCTTTTCGAAACTCGCCGCGCTATGCGCGCCTTCGGCACTAAACTGCGCGTTTCGGGTAACAACAATATTCGTGCGGCCCACCAATGGTTTTTTCGGCAGGCTGTCCCATGTCTTGCGCCCCATGATGCAGGGCTTACCCATGGTCAGCGCTTTGAAGCGCTTGAGATCATCGGGCAAACGCCAGGGCAATGCGCCATTGCTGCCGATGACGCCGTTCTCTGCGACGGCAACGAACAATGTGAGACGCGGGCTATCTCCTTGCGGCGTCATGACGCCTTCCCTGCCTCACCCTTCGAGACGGCCACTCGCGCGGCCTCCTCAGGGTGAGGTAGGCGCGCATTAACAACATCCTCATCCTGAGGAGCGCCCGAAGGGCGCGTCTCGAAGGATGAGGAATTGCGCTCCTTCAATAGCGTTTTGCGTTTGGCAAACCGGGAAACCTCTTCGTAGTCATTCTTAATCAATGCGTTTTTCTTTGCGCGCGACCAGCCCTTAAGTTGGCGTTCAAAAGCTACAGCGTCGGTAATGCGCTGGAAGTCCTGCGACCATACGAGGTGGACCGGTAAACGGCTTGCTGTGTAACCACCGGGAAAGTGCCCCGTTTGGTGTTGACCTATACGCGCCTCTAAAGATCCCCGTGCGGGCCCGACGTAAAACGAGCCGTCTGCGCACTCCAACATATATACCCAAGCGTTCACGACTGCGTCCGAATGATTGTTTGCGGAAATCTTTTGCCCTCGCCCTTCGAGACGCCGCTTCGCGGCTCCTCAGGATGAGGAACAAATTTTACACCGCCACTTTCGCTTTGATATGCGGATGGGCCTGGTAATTCTCGAGCGCGAAGTCCTCGAAACGAAATCCGAAAATATCGGAGACATGCGGATTGATCGTCATGCGCGGCAATGGAAACGGCTTGCGCGACAGCTGTTCGCGCGCCTGATCCAAGTGATTCAGATAAAGATGCGCGTCGCCGAAACTATGGATGAACTCGCCAGGTTTCAGTCCGGTCACTTGCGCCACCATCATGGTGAGGAGCGCATAGGACGCGATGTTGAACGGCACACCGAGGAAGATGTCGGCCGAACGCTGATACAGCTGGCACGATAGCTTTCCGCCGCCGACATAAAACTGGAACAGGCAGTGGCAGGGCGGCAGCGCCATGTCGCCGATATCGGCGGGGTTCCAGGCGGTGACGATGAGCCGACGGGAATCCGGATTGCGTTTTATGTCGTTCACCAGCTGCGCAATCTGGTCAATGGCTTTGCCTTCACGCGTCGGCCAAGACCGCCACTGGCGGCCATAGACCGGACCAAGGTCGCCGTCCTCGTCCGCCCACTCGTCCCAGATCGTCACGCCATGCTCGTTGAGCCATTTGACATTGGTGTCGCCGCGCAAAAACCACAGCAGCTCATAGATGATGGACTTCAGGTGCAGCTTCTTGGTGGTGACGAGCGGAAACCCCTCGGCCAGATCGAAGCGCATCTGATGGCCAAACACTGAAAGCGTGCCGGTTCCGGTGCGGTCGCGCTTCTCCAGCCCGTTCCGCAGTACACGTTCCATCAGCTCGTGATATTGACGCATAGTTCCCGCAACGATCTCAAAGGCAGCGATTCTGCCCGCATTCTACCCATTTGGCGTCCCAACCCGCGCGCCTTTCTTATTTACCCCCAATCCCTATATTGGGGGTGTCCGCGGCGGATTTCGGTCCGCCGTGAACTATGGCGATAAACGGCCACGTAATAAGCGGATCGGACCCGGGGGCGGTACCCGGCGCCTCCACCATATGCCCATTCAGGCTTCGTCCGGATGGGCATTTGTGGGGGCGAAATAGGATCGACGGACGTGTAAAGGTGGACTTTTCGCTCGGTATGGTATCCGCCGTTATCGGGCTGTCTGTATAGGTGCCAACGACAACGAAATGGCCCTCGCTGCTTAATTAAGTTAAGCAAGCGCGGCACGGGGAGCGCCGGGCAACAGAAGCTCCCCACCTATCTCTGCTCGACGGCGCGACCCCAAATGTGATCCTTCGGAGCGCCGGGCAACAGAAGCTCCCCACCTATCTCTGCTCGACGGCGCGACCCCAAATGTGATCCTTCGGAGCGCGGGGCAACAGAAGCTCCCCACCTATCTCTGGCCGTCCTTTTCCCACTCTCCCATGCGCGAAGCGCACCCAGCGGGCGAAATTTCCGCTTGCCGGTTGATTGACTCAATTCCAACCGGGCATATTCTCTCGCATGGCCAAAGATTACATTGGATATGAAGCTCTGGCGGAGCGCGCGCTGCGCAGTGTCGTGCGCGATGCGCTGCGGCGCGCCGAAGCGCAGGGCCTGATCGGCAGTCACCATTTCTATATTACGTTCAAGACGCACGATGCCGGCGTCGACATTCCGGAGTTCCTTAAAGAACGCTATCCGGACGAGATGACCATCGTCATTCAGCGCCAATATTGGGGGCTGAAGGTCGAGGACGATTTCTTCGAGGTCACTCTTACCTTCCAGAAGCTTCCGGCCAACCTTCACATTCCGTTCGAGGCCCTGACCGCCTTCGCCGATCCCGGCGTGCAGTTCGGCCTGCAGTTCCGCAATGCCACAGCCCTGCAAAAGGCGCCGGGCATGGACTTGAAGGCCGTGCCGGCAACACCGCCGGAGGCCAGTGCCGAGGCCGCCCCCGAGAGCAAATCTCCCGTCCCGGAGCCAAAATCGGTGGTCGCCATGGATCCCCAGGTCGTCAGTCTGGATAAATTCCGGAAGAAATAGCGGCCGCGCGGGTTCCCTGCTAAATCGGCGTGCTTTTTCAAGACGAGTGCCCTCCTTCAGATGAGTAAAATGACTAAGACCCGCATCGAAACCGACACTTTTGGCCCCATCGACGTTGCCGCCGATAAGTATTGGGGCGCGCAATCGCAACGCTCATTGCAGAATTTCAAGATCGGCTGGGAGAAGCAGCCGCTCGCCATCGTTCGCGCTTTGGGCGTCGTCAAACGCGCCTGCGCCGAAGTGAACATGGAGCTTGGTCTGCTCGAACCGAAGATCGGTCAAACCATCGTCAAGGCCGCGCAGGAAGTCATCGACGGCGCACTGAACGATCACTTCCCGCTTTCTGTGTGGCAGACGGGTTCGGGCACGCAGTCGAACATGAACGCGAATGAGGTCATCTCCAACCGCGCCATTGAAATGCTCGGCGGCGAGATGGGCTCGAAGAAGCCCGTTCACCCCAATGACCACGTCAATATGGGGCAGTCATCGAACGACACCTACCCCACTGCGATGCACATCGCTTGTTCGGTGGAGATCGAGCGCGAATTGATTCCGGCGCTGCTGCATTTGCATGAAGCGCTCGCGGCCAAGCAGGAAGAATTCAAAGACATCATCAAGATCGGCCGCACGCACACGCAGGATGCGACGCCGATTACGCTGGGCCAGGAATTTTCCGGCTATGTGACGCAGGTCGCAAACGGCATCAATCGCTTGCGTCAAACATTGCCGCGTCTGATGGAGCTGGCTCAGGGTGGCACCGCGGTTGGCACCGGTTTGAACGCACCCATCGGGTTTGCCGAAAAAGTGGCGGAACGCATCGCCAAAATCACCGGCCTGCCGTTCACCACTGCGCCCAACAAATTCGAAGCGCTCTCGGCGCATGATGCGATGGTGTTTAGCCACGGCGCTGTAAACACTGTCGCCGCGTCTCTGTTCAAAATCGCCAACGACATTCGTTTTCTGGGATCGGGTCCGCGCGCGGGTCTCGGCGAATTGCAGCTGCCCGAGAACGAGCCGGGTTCGTCGATCATGCCGGGCAAGGTGAACCCTACACAGAGCGAAGCGCTGACCCAGGTCTGCGTGCATATTTTCGGCAACAACACCGCGCTCAGCGTCGCCGATAGCCAGGGCCATTTCCAGCTCAACGTCTACAATCCGGTGATGGCCTATAATTTTCTTCAATCGGTCAAACTTCTTGGCGATGCGGCCCGCTCCTTTGCCGACAATTGCGTCGTCGGCATCCAGGCGCGTCGCGACAATATCAAAGCCAATCTCGACCGCTCGTTGATGCTGGTGACGGCGCTGGCGCCAACCATCGGCTACGACAATGCGGCGAAGATCGCTAAGACGGCGCATAAGAACGGCACCACGTTGCGTGAGGAAGCGTTGAAAAGCGGCCTCGTTACGGGTGCCGATTTCGACCGCATCGTGCGGCCGGAGGATATGATCCATCCGAAATAGTGAATAGCGGCGCGGGCTTAGTGAGCCCTCATCAACCGGGCTTGCGCCGCATTCCGATTCCCTATTCGCTGGCCTCGTCGCCAATCCTTCAAAAACGGCATGGCTGGAATTCTTAAGAAGCGATCCTTTTCCATTGCCGGGCACCGCACCAGCGTTGCGCTGGAGCCCGAGTTCTGGACCGCGCTTGACGCAGCCGCCCATGATGAACGGCAACATCTGGCATCGCTCGTCGCGCGAATCGACGGGTCGCGGGGAGATCGTCCCTTAGCAAGCGCATTACGCGTTTATGCACTCATGCGTGCCCTTGGCAGGGCTGCGCCGTCGCTCTAATCTCGCGTTATGCTGACATTTTATCACGCACCAAGATCGCGCTCGTTTCGTATCCTGTGGCTTCTGGAAGAATTGGGCGTTCCGTACGATCGAAAGATCGTATCCATTCGACGTGGCGACGGCACCGGTGAATCCGAAGGCCCGGCCTATCGCAATATTCATCCGCACGCCAAAGTTCCCGCCATCATTCATAACGGCGTGCCGATTTTCGAGACGCCGGCAATTGCGCTGTTCTTGACCGATCTATTTCCCGAAACCGATTTGGGCCCAAAGATCGGCGATCCGTTGCGCGGTCCCTATCTCTCCTGGCTTTCCTATACCACCGGCGTCTTCGAGCCCGCGCTCACCGCGAAATACACCAACATGGGCCATAAATACGGCGCGTTCGGTTGGGGCCCATTCGACGAGGTTATCGGACATATCGGGAATATTGTTTCGAAGAACCAGTTCCTCTTGGGGAACAAATTTTCCGCCGCCGATATTGTTTTGGGAGGCAGCATGCCGTTCCTCATTACGACAAAATTATTGCCCGACACCGAGCCGTTCAAATCCTACATTGCGCGCATCACCGCGCGGCCGGCCTATTCGGCGGCGAAGGCGAAAGACAGGATGTGAGCGCCGATATCGTTAATTTGCGCGGCGTACGAAAAGGCAAAATGCGGGCTGAGAAAGACGCGCGCGCAATAGAGAACCGCACCAAATTCGGCACGCCGCAGCGCGTATCCAAATTAAGCGCCGCGCTTCGCGAAAAAGAGCAGCAAGACCTCGAAGGCAAAAAGCGCGAAGATTAGAAATGGCTGCGTCTTGCGGCGTTTGGCTTCACACGGCGTTCATAGCTTCGTGTACAATTCAGCAATCGTGCCCGAACGCAGAGAGTATACAATGCCGCTTGGTCAATGTTTCCGACGCCAATGGCCAATTGCACTCGCTTACGGGCTTGCGGTTGCATTAACTGTGTCGAGCACGGCTTTATTCGGTTCGCTTCACGCGGGCTTCAACAATCCCGACGAGCCGTCGCATTTCCTCAATTCCGTATTCTTCCGAGACTATTTCCTCACTGGCCTCGGAAAGCATCCGATGGAATTCGCCACCAATTACTATCTTCACTATCCGAAATTGGCGATTGGGCACTAGCCGCCCGCCTATTACGGAATTTTCGGGCTTCTATTCTTGGTCTTTCCCGCAACACCGCCCGTCGCGCTCATCCTCAACATTCTCGTTTCCACGCTGCCGGTCATCGCGATTGCCGCGATCACCTTGCGCTTCTTCGGTCCACTCGCGGCCATTCTGGCGGGGCCTTGGTACACAAGCCTACCGATGGTGATTTGGTCGGGGCAATATTTCCTGCTTGATCAGCCGGTGACGGCGGCGCTCCTGGCAGCTTCTGCCGCATGGGTTTATTTCAGCAAAAAACCAAATGCGTTGCGCGCCCTTCTTGTGGCCGCTTTGGCTGGCTTCGCCGTTCTCATCAAGGGAAATGGCTGGCTGATAGCGCTCTTCCCGCTTCTTCACATCGCGTTCACCGGCCAATGGAAATTGCTGGCGAACAAGTACACCTATCTCGGCCTTGCCGCGGCCCTTCTGCTCGTCACGCCCTGGTATGTCGTAACGACGGGAATTTCGGCGGACGGATTCAATTTCAAACCAGGCCTCGCTTATGCCTGGAGTGCGTTGCAAGCCAATCCCGTTTTTGCGCTTGAGGCTGTCGGTCCTGTGGCGATCCTTCTCGCGCTCGCAGGTGTGTGGTGGTCTTGGTCAACGCGCCGCGACTATAGCGCGCGTTGGGAAGCCGCCGCCTCATGCTTAGCCCTGATCGCCGCAACATTGTTGTTTCAAATGATCGTGCCGGCGGATCTGGCCAACCGCTATGTGGCGCCGACACTTCCGGCGTTGATCGTGCTCGCGGTGTTTGGACTCGCCGCTTGCTATGCTTGGATGAGCAGCTTTTCTTCGAATACTGCGCGCCGGGGCGTCTTAGCGGTTCTGATCGCGGGCGCCGCCTATCCTTCGTTGCTGTATCTCGCGGAACCTCACGCGAAGCCTAATTTGAAACTCGATATCGCCGCCGAGGAAGTCGTCAAAGACGGCAGCCCCGAGGTTTGGATCATCGACGGATCGACCTCAGCGGAAGGCGCCACCATTGCTGAAATCGCCATACGCGATCCCGGAAAGCACATCTACGTGGTGCGGAGTTCGGAGTTCCTGGCCGAGAGCGATTTCATGGGACGTCGCTACGCATTGAAATATTCGGATCCCGCGGCCGTGCTTCAAGCGGTGAAGAATTTGAATGCCGCAGGAGTGATCCTCGTGACTCAGCCCTATCAAACGGGCTTCGAACATAGTGACCAATTACGGGCAGGGTTAGGCCTTCCGGGCTCCGGCTTTCGCGAGATTGCCGAGGAACCGCATGTCGGGGACCCGGGATTAACGACGATATACCGGACCCTTACCCCGCAAACGCCGAACATGCGAATGCTTCGCCAGATTAATTTTCCTGCTAAGGCAGCGACACTTGGCGCTACCGCCGAATAGTCCGGATTCCCGTATAGGTTCTCCATGGATATGCACGCACAACAGCAGGCCTATACAAGCATGACAGAGTTGTCCCCTCAGACGTTGCGCATCGCCGTGCTCCTTCCCTGTTACAACGAAGAGGCGGCCATCGCACAGACGGTGAAGGGTTTCCGCGAGGCCCTGCCGACCGCAGACATTTACCTCTACGACAATAATTCCCGCGATGCGTCGCGTGAGCGGGCGGCGGCCGCGGGCGCCATTGTGCGAACCGAAACTCGCCAGGGAAAAGGCAATGTCGTGCGGCGCATGTTCGCCGACATCGAAGCCGATATTTATATTATGGCGGACGGCGACGCCACTTACGATCCGGGTTCCGCGCAAGCGATGATTGCCATGGCGACCGAGCAATGCGTGGACATGGTCGTCGGGTGCCGCAAGAGCGAAGCGGCAGCCGCATATCGGGCGGGACACCGGTTTGGCAACGCGCTGTTCACAAGCTTTCTGGCCTGAATGTTCGGACGTGCCTTCAGCGACATATTGAGCGGCCATCGCGTGTTCACGCGGCGCTTTGTGAAAACCTTCCCTTCGCTTTCCAGCGGGTTCGAAATCGAAACGGAAATTTCCGTTCATGCCTTGGCGCTGCGCATGCCGGTCGGCGAAATCGTAACGCCTTATGCCGAACGCGGCGAAGGCTCTGTCAGCAAATTGCGGACCTATCATGATGGCTGGTGCATCCTCATGACCATGTTGTCGATGTTTCGTCAGGAACGTCCCGCTCTATTCTTTTCTCTTGTCGGCGGTGTCTTCGCGCTCGTTGCGATCATCCTCGCCGTTCCGCTTGCCCTCACCTATTACCAAACCGGCCTCGTCCCACGCCTGCCGACGGCCATTGCCTGCGTTGGCCTCACGCTTATGGCCATGCTCTCGATCGCGTCCGGATTAATCCTCGATACGGTCACGCATGGCCGCAGAGAAGTGCGGCGCCTTGCCTATCTCTCTTTCGAAGGCCCGAAGGCGGGAAAAGCGCGGCGCGAATGATCGCGTGGCTGCTTAAACAACGGCTGTTTCGCTATTCCATGGTTGGCGGAATCGGATTTGGGATCGATTCCGGCCTGACCGTGCTGCAAGTGAGCACCGGCCAGATATCGCCTGAAGTCGCGCGCGTGCCGGCGTTTTTGGTGGCGAGTTTCGCCACCTATTTTCTGCACCAGATTTGGACCTTCGAGGGGCGCTCGAAGACGCGCTACGCCAATGGCTGGATAACCTATTTGGCGTCCACAACTCTTGGCGCGCTTATCAATTACGCCGTCTATTATGTGTTGCTGCAATTCTTTCCGCCTACGCTTTGGGGCGTGTTCTTCGCGGTCGCATGCGCCGCTATCGCAGCGCTAGCGTTCAACTATCTCGCGGCAGTGCGTTTCATCTTTATTCCGGACGGCGGCAAAAGCGACGCCAAATAAAGCTTCACGCGTCAAATTGATTTTGCCGTCATGCGCGCGCGTATGAAACGCGTCGTTAGAGCCCCAAAAATCAGCGCCGGCACAAATAGAAGCGCACCGATGTCGATGGTGCCGAGCAATGCCAAGGCCGGGCCTGGGCATAGGCCGGCCAGCCCCCAACCCACGCCGAATATGGCGGCGCCTACGATCAGAGAACTGTCGATCTTGGTGCGGTTGGGCGGAAGCTGGAAATCGTCACCCAGCAAAGCGTGATGCGTGTGGCTGTGCCGCGCCAACCAAAACGCCGGAGCCGCAACAACGACCGCACTCACCATCACGAACAGCAGCGACGGATTCCAATCACCCAGCACATCGAGGAAAGCGATGATGCGCGCCGGGTCGGTCATCTGCGACACGACCAGACCGAGGCCGAAGACAAGGCCGAACAGGGCGGCGAGAACGAGGCCGGCGATCTCGCGCATGTCAGAGACCTGTAAAAACCGGCAGCACATGACGGACGAAGGCAACTGTGATCATGGCAGCGATCATGAATGTGACGGCGGCGACCAGCGAGCGCAGCGAAAAATTCGCAATGCCGCACACGCCATGTCCGCTGGTGCAGCCGTTACCGAGCTGCGTGCCGATGCCGACCAAAAGCCCCGCCGCAACAAGAAAAAACGGCCCGCCCTGATAATGCGCAATCGCATAGGGCGCTCCCACGAGCGGCGCCCACAATGGCGATGCCACGAGACCCGCCAGAAATGCCCAGCGCCAAAGGCCAGGCACGGCACCGATCGCGTTCGCGAGAATTCCGCTGACGCCCGCAATGCGACCGATGGAGAGCAACAGCCCCGCGCTGGCCAAACCGATCATGGCGCCGCCTAAAGCAGCATTCGTCCAGTCATGCATGAATCTGTCTGGCCCCCGTGACGCTTAGCGGTCTTACGCCGCCTTAGTTCGCGTAAATATTTTTATATGTTTCCCGCAGCACGTTTTTCTGAACCTTGCCCATCGTGTTGCGCGGCAGATCGTCCACGAAGAAGATACGCTTGGGAAGCTTGAAGTTTGCCAGGCGCTGACGAAGCAATGTCAAAGCGCTGGCCTCGTTCAGTGCGCTTCCTGCTTTCGCTACGACGACAGCGGTGACGCCTTCTCCGAAATCCTTGTGTGGAATGCCGATCACGGCCGATTCGATCACGCCCGGAATGGCATCCAGTTCGGTCTCTACCTCTTTCGGATAGACATTGTAGCCGCCGCTGATGATCAGGTCTTTGCCGCGCCCGACAATGCAGACATAACCGCGTTCGTCGAACCGCCCGAGATCGCCGGTTATGAAAAATCCGTCATCGCGGAACTCGGCTTTCGTTTTCTCCGGCATGCGCCAATAGCCCGAAAAAACATTCGGCCCTTTGACCTCGATCATACCAATCTCACCATGGGGCACGCCTGCGCCGGTTTCGGGATCGACCACGCGCAACGATACGCCCGGCAATGGCGTGCCGACGGCGCCGGGGACGCGTTCGCCGTCATACGGATTCGAGGTCAGCATGTTGGTTTCGCTCATCCCGTAGCGTTCGAGAATCGCGTGGCCGGTGCGCTCGCTCCATTCGCGGTGCGTATCGGCAAGCAGGGGCGCGGAGCCGCAAACAAACAGGCGCATATGGCCCGTGGTTTCGCGGCAGAGGCGCTTATCCTGCAGTAAGCGCACGTAAAATGTCGGCACGCCCATCATCGCCGTGGCCTCGGGCAAAGCGCGAAACACGTCGTCCGGATCAAGCTTGGGCAAGAAAATCATCGAGCCGTTGGCAGCCAACATGACGTTCGTGGCCACGAACAATCCGTGCACATGGAAAATCGGCAGCGCGTGCAGCAACACGTCGCGCGAGGTGAAGTGCCAGAGGTCCTTCAGTGTGATCGCATTCGAAGCCAGATTGTCGTGGCTCAGCATTGCGCCTTTGGAACGCCCGGTTGTGCCTGACGTGTAGAGAATCGCGGCCAGCTCATCTCCCTTCATGGGCACGTCCGCGAATTCGGGGCTTAGGCCCCGCGCGCGATTCGTCAGCGACCCGGTGCCGTCCGTCGCCAGCGTTTCGAGCATGCTTACGCCAAGCTTCGCCGCGATGGCGCCGATCGTGCCGGCGCGTTCTGGCGTGGCGACAAAGATCTTCGGTTCAGAATCGCCGATGAAATATTCGAGTTCCGCCAGCGTGTAGGCATTGTTCAGCGGCAGATAGACGGCGCCCACGCGCAAGCAGGCGAGATAGAGCACAATGGCTTCGGGGCTCTTGTCGACTTGAACCGCAACCCTATCTCCAGGCTTCACACCGGCGGTGACCAGGGCATTCGCCATTCGGCCCGAGAGCGAAACCATTTCGCCATAGGTGAGCGTGCGGCCCGTGGAGGTGCGGATGAAGACTTTGTTCTCATCGACAATGGCGCCGCGGAACAGTGAAAACAGATTGCCTGGCATGAACCCTCGAATAGGCGAAGAACGGATTTGGCGGTCAGGTTTGGCCCCGTTTTCGCGGCCAAGACAAGCGAGAACAAATACAGGACACGCCCCGTTCCCTTTGCTAAGGGTAGGGTAAATATGACTCTGCCCAGCGACCCCTTAGCCGATCCCCTGGATGCGGCCTTTGAAGCGCCTCCGGAGCGGGCCAAGCCCGTCGGGGAACCCGTCTATTTGCGCGGCCTCAACGCCGAACAGCGCGAAGCGGTGCTGTCGCTGGACGGCCCCGTGCTGGTTTTGGCCGGCGCCGGCACCGGCAAGACCCGCGTTCTGACCACGCGGCTGGCGCATATCCTGGCCACACGGCGCGCCTGGCCCAGCCAGATTCTCTCCGTGACCTTCACCAATAAAGCCGCGCGCGAAATGAAAGAGCGAATCGGCGCGCTGATCGGCGGCACGGTCGAAGGCATGCCATGGCTCGGTACGTTCCATTCCATCGGCGCGCGCATGTTGCGGCGCCATGCCGAGCTTGCAGGGCTGAAACCGAGTTTCACGATTCTCGATGCCGACGACCAGCTGCGGCTGATGAAGCAGATTATGGAAGCGGAGAAGATCGACGAGAAGCGTTGGCCTGCCCGCACCCTCGCCGCCATGATCGACGGCTGGAAAAACCGCGGCCTCACTCCGGTCGATGTGTCCGAGGGCGAAGGCCAAGGCTTTGCTTTCGGCAAGGGCAAAGAGCTTTACCGGCAATATCAGGCACGGCTGAAAACGCTGAACGCCGCTGATTTCGGCGATCTTCTGCTGGAGCCCATCGCCTTCATGCGGGCGAACAAGGAAATCCTCGACGACTACCAACACCGATTCTCGTACATGCTGGTGGACGAATATCAGGACACCAATACGGCGCAATATTTGTGGCTGCGGCTTTTGTCCGGCGTGAACAAGAATCTCTGCGTTGTCGGCGATGACGACCAATCGATCTATGGCTGGCGCGGCGCCGAGGTGGAAAACATTTTGCGTTTCGACCGCGATTTTCCCGGCGCCAAAACCATCCGCCTGGAACGCAATTACCGCTCTACCGCGAATATCTTGGCTGCGGCGTCCGGATTGATCTCCGCCAATAAAGGGCGGCTGGGCAAGACGCTGTGGACCGAATCCGCCGAGGACGGCGACAAGGTTCAGGTGAAGGGGTTGTGGGACGCCGAGGAAGAAGCGCGCGGCGTTGCATCCGAAGCCGAGACGCTGCATCGCGGCGGCGTTCCCTTCGCGCAAATGGCGGTGCTAGTGCGCGCCTCGTTTCAGATGCGCGAATTCGAAGACCGCTTTTTGGCGCTTGGCCTACCCTACCGCGTCATTGGCGGCCCTCGTTTCTATGAGCGGGCGGAAGTGCGCGACGCCCTCGCCTATTTGCGCGTGATCGCACAAGGCGACGACGATCTCGCATTCGAGCGCATCATCAACAAGCCCAAGCGCGGCATCGGCGATGCCTCCATTCAGGCGCTGCACAATCATGCCCGCAGCGCGAGCCTGCCGCTTCTGGCAGCGGCGATGGAATTGTCGTCGAGCGACGAATTGGCCCCGAAAGCGCGCACGGCTTTGGGCGCGTTGGTGAAATCCTTCGCGCGCTGGCAATCGGTGGCGGGCACGCTGCCGCATACCGACCTCGCGGAAATGGTGCTGGATGAATCCGGCTACACCGACATGCTGAAGGTGGACAAAACGCCGGAAGCGGCGGGGCGCCTCGAAAACCTCAAAGAACTTGTGCGTTCCATGGAGCAGTTTGAATCGCTCACCGCGTTCCTCGAACATGTCTCGCTGGTGATGGAAGTGGAAGCCGGTGAGCAAAGCACCGACCGCATCAATCTGATGACGCTCCACGCCGCCAAGGGTTTGGAATTCGAGCGCGTCTTTCTACCCGGATGGGAAGAGGGCCTGTTTCCTTCGCAGCGCACGCTGGACGAAAAGGGAACCGCTGGTCTCGAAGAAGAACGGCGCCTTGCCTATGTCGGCCTCACGCGCGCACGCAAACGCGCTTACGTGAGCTTTGCGTCCAATCGGCGCGTGCACGGCACGTGGCAGAACGGCCTACCCTCCCGCTTCATCGGCGATCTGCCGGCGCAGCATATCGACAGTTTCGTCGACGAAGGTTTCTACGGAAATTACGGCTCATTCCGCGACAACACCGCATCGCCCAATTTCTCGAGCGAGAGCACCTATTCCAGTCCAGGCTGGCGCCGCGTGCAGGAAGCGCGCGCCAAAATGGACACGCGCAGCAATAGCGGCTGGCAGCGCGGCACGGTGATCGACGCCAAGGCGAAAACTGTGACGGGCACCGACACCGGCACGTCGATTTATTCCACTGGTGAGCGCGTCTTCCATCAGAAATTCGGCTATGGCCGCGTCGTCGCGGTGGAAGGCAACAAGCTCTTGGTCGATTTCGAGAAAGCCGGCTCGAAACGCGTCATTGATGGATTTGTTTCCCGCGCATGAACACCACGCACACGCCACCGCTTTGGAAAGCTTCCGTGACGCTGCCGAAAGAACACGCGCCGGATATTGCCGCGCTGCTCGAGCTCACGCCGCCGGCGCCGCAGGCTGTTCTCATTGCCGAAGAGCCGTTCAGTCCGAACGCCACGGTGGATGCGCTTTATATCGACGAACCCGATACCGCCTTCTTGCGCCATCTCACCGGTCTTCCCGTCGAAGCCGCGCCCTTACCCGATCAGGATTGGATCCGTCTGAGCCAGGAAGGCCTGCCGCCGGTGCGCGCCGGCCGCTTCTTCGTCTATGGCATGCACGATTTTGGCAAAGTGCCGCCTGGCGTCATTCCGCTTCGCATCGAAGCGGGCCTCGCCTTCGGCACCGGGCACCATGAGACGACGGCGTTGTGCCTCACCGCGCTGTCGCTGATCGCGCGTGAGAAGCGCTGCACGCGCGTTCTCGATGTCGGCTGCGGCACCGGCGTGCTTGCCATCGCGGCAGCGAAATTGTGGAAGCGGCGTGTGCTTGCCACCGACATCGATCCCGTCGCGGTTGACGTCACGCGCGAAAATGCGCGTACCAACGGCGTGTCGCCGCTGATCTCGGCCGCGATCGCCGAAGGCATGACGCATCCCGTCATTCGTGCAAATGCGCCCTACGATCTCATCCTCGCCAATATTCTGGCCGGCCCTCTGACGCAGCTCGCACTGCCGTTGACCGCATTAGTGGCACCAGGCGGCGTGGTGGTGCTCTCAGGCCTGCTGCGCTGGCAGGAAAACATGGTGCTCAGCTTTTATCGCCCGCAAGGCCTGCAATTGCGCGAGGCTTTGCGCCAAGGTCCGTGGACAGCCTTGGTGCTTGGCCGCCCTTAACCTCCAGTCTTCCCTAACTTTTAGGATGGCTTGAGACACTATCTCCCGGCAGCTAGGCTGCGCTCATGAACAAGCCCTTTCAAACCTTCGACGATCAAAGCGACGCCACGCAATGCGCGCCGCGCCTCAATCTTTTGCGTGCCGAACTGAAAAGGCGCGGCCTCGATGGCTTCCTTATTCCCCGTTCCGACGAGCATCAGGGCGAATATGTGCCCAAGCGGGCCGAACGCCTCGCCTGGCTGACGGGATTTACCGGCTCGGCGGGCCTTGCCGCTGTGCTCACCGAAAAAGCGGCTGTCTTTGTCGATGGGCGCTACACGCTGCAAGTGCGCGATCAGACCGACACATCGTTGTTTGAAACACTCGATCTGATGAACGACGTGCCGACCAAATGGCTCGAGGAGAATCTCGAGAAGGGCGCCAAGCTCGGATATGATTCCTGGCTGCACACGCAAGGCGCCGTCGAGCGCTACCGCATAGCGCTTGATCGCGTCGGCGCAATCCTCGTGCCGGTGGACAATCTCATAGACAGCGTGTGGGCCGACCAGCCGCCGCCGCCGGTTGCGCGCGCTGTGCCGCAGCCAGGCGAACTCGCGGGCGAAACCTCAGAAGCCAAGCGGGGGCGGATCGCGAGCGAACTCGCCACGCGCAACATCGATGCCGCAATCCTGACCATGCCGGATTCCATTTGCTGGCTGCTCAATATTCGCGGCGCCGACGTGCCGCATACGCCCTTCGCACTCAGCTTCGCAATTCTGAATTCCGACAGCTCGCTTGATCTCTTCATCGATGCGCGCAAGACATCGCCGGAATTGATGGTGCATTTGGGCAATCGCGTGCGCGTGCGCCCGCCGGAAGAATTCGGCCCGGCGCTCGATGCCCTAACGGCCAAACGCGTACAGGCCGACCCCACAACGGGCGCAGCCTTTGTGTTTGATCGCCTGCATGCGGGCGGCGCCACAGTCGTGCGTTCAGCCGATCCGGTGCAATTGCCTAAAGCCTGTAAGAACGCGATTGAACTTGACGGCGTGCGCCGCGCCCATGTGCGCGACGGCGCGGCGCTGTCACGTTTTCTAGCGTGGCTGGCGCGCGAGGCGCCGAAAGGCGAACTGACAGAAATCGACACTGTCGTGCAGCTGGAAGAATTTCGCCGCAAGACGGGCGCACTGAAAGACGTGAGCTTCGATTCCATTTCCGGCGCCGGCGCGCATGGCGCCGTGGTGCATTACCGCGTCACGCGCAAAACCGATCAAAAGCTTGAGAACGGGCAATTGCTTCTCATCGACTCTGGCGCGCAATACGAAGACGGCACCACCGATGTCACGCGTACAGTTGCTATAGGCGAGCCAAGCGCCGAAATGCGCGATCGCTTCACCCGCGTGTTGAAAGGCCACATCGCGCTCGCTACCGCGCGCTTTCCGGAAGGAACCACCGGCGCCCAACTTGATTCCTTCGCGCGCCGTCCGCTTTGGGATGTCGGCCTCGATTACGGCCACGGCACAGGGCATGGCGTCGGCGCCTATCTGTCGGTGCATGAGGGCCCGCAAAACATCAGCCCGCGCGGTACTGCTCAGGCATTAAAGCCCGGCATGATCTGCTCGAACGAGCCCGGCTATTACAAAACCGGCGCCTACGGCATCCGCATCGAGAATCTGGTTGTGGTGCATGAAGTGCCGATGCCCGGCGCCGAAAAGAAGATTCTCGGTTTCGAGACGATCACTCTCGCACCGATTGATCTCGAACTTGTCGAGCCGGTTCTGCTGACGCCCGAAGAGGAGAGCTGGATCAACGCCTATCATGCCGAAGTGCGCGCCAAGGTGGGGCCGCTTCTGAAGGACGATCAAGCCGCGCTTCTCTGGCTGGAGCAGGCTACGCGGGCTGTTTGAACCGACGCGGCGCCACATCGCGAGTGCGCGGATTCGACCCGCGCATAAAAGCCGCTTCAGTTAAGAGACGACGCAGTGAATCGTCGAAGCTGACGCCCTCTTGCCAGGCCAATTGCTTCAGCCGTTGAACAACCGCGTCATCGACATTGGGAATGTTCACATTCATCGCACGCACCCGTTTTGAATGATCCCGCCCGAAAACTATCTAAGCGGAATACCATGTCATTCAAAGCAGAGTTTTGTGTCGTTTTGTGCATCGAAGAGACATCAAACGTCTCAACGTGATATTTGCTGCATGTGCACAATGAGCATGCGTCGGACTATGTTTTTCTGACTTTCCTGTAACGCGCTCTTACGCGCTCAGACGCTCGTCATAGAGTTGTTCGAGGCGCTGTGTGCACAGCAGAATATCGAAATTACGGGCGATAAAGATCGGCGCGGCGCGTGAGAACGAATCGGCCAACGCGTCGTCGCGTAAAATTCGAAATAATTTCTCCGCAAGATCGTCCACATCGCGCTCGGCGAAGGCGAAGCCGGTCACACCGTCCACCAGGCCTTCACTTCCAGCACTGCGCGAGGAGGCCAATGTCGGCACGCCGCACGCCTGCGCTTCGAGCACGACAATCGGAAGCCCTTCTTCGTCGCCATTGTCAGCGATAATGCTGGGTAAGCAGAATGCACGCGCCAGATACATTTGCGCGCGAACCTCGTCATGCGCACAAGCACCCAGAAAATTTGCATTCACATTCAGCGATTCCGCGAGAGCCTCAAGGGCCTGGCGACGATCGCCATCGCCTATTACGATCAATTCGGCGGCGGGAATGTCGCGCCGCAACTTCGCCATGGCGCGAATAAGGAACTCCAAGCCCTTTTTTTCCACCAATCGCCCGACATAAAGCACGCGCGGCCGGCGAGCACCCACGGGCAATCCACTTGGTGCGAAGGCGCGGCAATCGACACCAATGTAGCGGACGCTGATTTTGTCCGCCGGAAGACCGAATTCCACGGCGCTGCGACGAATGCCTTCAGATACCGCGATGAAATGTACATTCTTTTCTCGGGCAAGCTCGCGAAGCCGCTCGGGATAGGTGCGCATATTCCCGGTGCCATGGGTCTGCCACCATTCCGGACGCACGGTAATGTCGAAACCATGGAGCGTCACCAGCATGGGCAAACCGAGTTCTTTGGCGATCGGCCACGATTGCGTTCCGGCGGGGCCGAAATGCGCGTGAAACAACGCGGCCCGTTCTTTTCTTAACCCTTGCGCATAGAGGTGCGGGGCGCCGAAGGTCACACGGCGCGCCTTATCGACCACACGTTCTAAAAGCGATGGCTTGTCCCTTTGCAGGATTCGAAAATCCAAACCCTCTAAAGGGACACCCGCCTTATCGCGAGAATAGCCAATCAGCGTGCCGTGCCAGCGTTGATAGGAAAGCACCTGCTCGCGCACAAAAGTCTGCGACAGCGGTAGCAATTCATGGCTGAAAACCAACACTTCTTTGTTCGTTTCGACTTCGCTCGTTTGTTGAATCATTATTTTACGCTTCACCAATTTTTTTCAGCCAATCATCTTCGCTGATGACTGTGACGCCTAGTTTCTGTGCGTCGGTTAGTTTCGATCCGGCGCCGGGGCCCGCAACCACCAGATCGGTTTTTTTCGACACCGAACCGGCCACCTTGGCGCCCAGACTCTCGGCCCGCGCTTTGGCCTCCGCCCGCGTCATGCGCTCCAAAGTGCCGGTAAACACCACCACCTTGCCCGCCACAGGGGAATTTACAGCGCGCGGCGCCGCAACGTCCACAACGGTTATCTGTTTCAGAAGCCGGACAATGGCGTCGCGATTATGGGTCTCGTCGAAGAAAACCTTAATGGCGCGCGCCATCACGTCGCCGATGCCCTCGATGGCGTCGAGTTCTTCTTCTGCCGTGGCGCTATACATCGACCTGAGGAACGCATCCGCGTTATGAAAGTTCCGCGCCAAAAGACGCGCCGTCGTTTCGCCGACCTGCGGAATACCTAGAGCGAGGATGAAACGATCAAGCGGTGTGGTCTTACGCCGCACCTCGATAGCGTTAAGAAGCTTCGCCGTTGACTGATCGCCCCAGCCTTCGCGGGCTTTCAGCTCGTCCGCATGCTCGGTGAGGCGGAAAATATCTGCGGGCTCCCGCAGCCAACCGAGATCGAAGAATTCCTGGGCCGTCTTTTCGCCAAGGCCCTCGATGTCGAAGGCATCGCGCGAGGCAAAATGATAAAGCCGCTCCACCGCCTGGGCCGGGCATGACAACGTGTTGGTACAGCGCCGGGCGACTTCCGGTTCTCCCGTCTTGGGGTTGATGGCGCGAACTGCCGTTGACCCGCAAACGGGGCAGATTTCGGGTATTTTATAAGCGTGGGTGCCTTTTGGCCGGCGTTCTAGCACCACCCGCACAAGCTGCGGAATAACATCGCCGGCACGCTGCACCACGACCGTGTCGCCCTCGCGTACGTCTTTGCGCGCAACTTCTTCTTCATTGTGCAGCGACACGTTCTGCACCACCACGCCGCCGACCGTGACGGGCTTGATATGCGCCACAGGAGTCAGCACACCGGTGCGTCCGACATAGACCGCGATCCGTTCGACAACACTTTCGGCTTGTTCGGCGGCAAATTTATGCGCGATGGCCCAGCGCGGTGAGCGCGAAACGAAACCTAGCCGGGCTTGCAAATCGTAGCGGTCCACCTTGTAGACGATGCCGTCGATGTCGTAGCCGAGGCCCGCACGCTGATGCTGAATGTCGCGGTAGAATTGCAGCATGTCAGCAACGCTGCCGCACGGCTTCGCCAGCGGATTCACGGGAAGGCCCCATTTTTTCAGGGCCTGTAATGTCTCCCAATGCGTCTTGGCCGGCGCTTCGGAGACTTCACCAAGCGCATAGGCAAAGAAACGCAAAGGGCGCGCGGCCGTCATATTGGCATCGAGCTGGCGAAGCGATCCTGCCGCCGCATTGCGCGGATTGGCGAATATCTTTTCGCCCTTCTCTTCTTGCCGGCGGTTCATCGCCGCGAAATCGGCGTGGCTCATATAGACTTCGCCGCGCACCTCGAACACTGGCGGGGGTTTACGCGTATGCAGCCGCTGCGGAATGTCCGCGATGGTGCGGATATTGGCGGTGACGTTTTCGCCCTCTGCCCCGTCGCCGCGCGTGGCACCCAGCACAAACACGCCGTCTTCATAGCGCAGCGAAACAGCCAGCCCGTCGATCTTGGGTTCGGCCACGAGCGCGATCTCATCGCCCTCTTTGCTACCGAGAAAGCGGCGAATGCGCGCGACGAAATCCTCTACGTCGCTATCCTCGAATGCGTTGTCGAGAGAGAGCATCGGCAGCGCGTGGCGAACTTTTTCAAAACGCTCAACAGGTTTAGCCCCCACTTTGCGGCTTGGACTGTCGTGGCGGATCAGTTCAGGAAAACGCGCTTCGATGTCGTTATTGCGCCGGCGCAAAAGATCATAGGCCGCGTCGGTGATCGTCGGCGCGTCATCCTGGTAATAGAGTCTGTCATGGCCGCCGATTTCCGCCGCGAGCCGCGCGAGTTCCTTCGTGGCTTCTTTTTCGGTGAGCTGCTGAACGGGCTTATTGGCGAGATCTGTCATTGCTTGGGAGTGTAACGCTTCGAGGGAAAGATGCGAACGCCTAGGCGCGCACGCGTTTCTTCTTACCCGGTTCCTTGGCTGCCCCTCTGACAGGTTCCGGCGATTGCGCCTCCGCGAGAAGGCGGCGGGCAGCAGCGCGCGCTTCTTCGGTAACGGCGGCGCCGGAAAGCATGCGCGCAATTTCTTCCACCCGTTCCTCTGGCGTCAGACGTTCGACCCTCGTCGCATCGCCCCGTCGCGAGATACGAAAATGCACCGCCCCGCGTGCGGCCACCTGTGGTGAATGTGTGACAAGTAAAATCTGTGTCGATTTCGCGAGACGCTGCAGCCGCTCGCCCACCGCGTCGGCAACGGCGCCGCCGACCCCACGGTCGATTTCGTCGAATACCAGCACCGCAGGGGGGCCGGCTTCGGCGAGCGCCACTTTCAACGCCAATGCAAAGCGCGATAACTCGCCGCCCGAAGCGATGCGGCCAAGCGGCCCGAAGCCGGCGCCCTCGACGGTGGCGACTTCAAACGACACGCGTTCCAAGCCGCCGGGGCCGACATCACCCTCGGCAAGCGGGTGAAGCGCAACGCGGAACTTGGCCGAGCCCATCTTCAACGGCTCAAGTTCGCGGGCCACCGCAATCTCCAACGCCTTAGCCGCCGTCGTGCGCGCTATGGACAGCGTCTTTGCCACACCAAGAAAGGCTTCGCGTTTGCGCAGTACATCTTGCTCGGCGGTCTTGATGCCATTCTCGCCTGCATCGAGAAGCGCGAGCTTGGATTGGAACTCCGCAGCTAGGCCTGCAAGCCGCATGATCGGCACATTGAATTTGCGCGCCGCCGCGCGCAACGCAAACAGGCGCTCTTCCACCACCTCAAGCCGCCCCGGCTTGATCTTGAGCCTTGATGCCACCGCGTCCAGCGCGACCCGCGCCTCTTGCGTATGGATAAGCGCAGCTTCGAGCGCCGACTCGACGCCGGACGCCGCTTGCCGACCTTCCGGATTCATGCGCGAAACGCGGCGCAGCGCGCTTACCAGCGAGAGTTCAGCCCCACCGTCGCCATAGACAAATTCAGCTGCGGCATTGATGTCGTCGGCAATGCGCCCGGCATTCGTGAGAAAAGCGCGTTCCGTAACCAGGCGTTCTTCTTCGCCTTCCTCCGGACCGAGGTCGCGGAGTTCACGCGCCGCATAACTTAAATAATCGATTTCGGCAGCGGCGTTTTCGCGCGCTTTGATGATCTCGTCGCGCCGCCGAACCGCGGCGGAAAATTCGCCGTGATGCGCCGCGACTTTGGCGGCCAATGGTTCTTCGCCCGCGAACGCATCCAGCAACGCGCGATGGGTGTTCGCATCGAACAGACCGCGATCATCGGTCTGGCCATGCACTTCCAGAAGCGTGCCGCCGACATCGCGTGCGAGAGCCACGCCCACGGCCTGATCATTCACATAGGCGCGTGTGCGCCCATCGGCCGACACGACACGGCGCAGGATCAGCGCGCCTTCCTCGGGCGCGAGACCGTTTTCATCGAGCAGCGTTTGGATGCGATGGCCCCTGGCGATCTGAAACACCGCCACGGCAGAGCCTTGCGCGGTGCCCGGACGCAAGCCGGCGCGGCCGGTGCCGCGGCCGCCGGCAGCTAAGCCAAGAGCATCAAGCAAAATGGATTTTCCGGCGCCGGTTTCGCCGGTGAGCACGTTCAGACCTGGCGCGAATTCAAGCTCGGCCTTCTCGATCAGAACGATGTCCCGAACCGTGAGAGAGGCGAGCATGAGCGGCCTGTGGTGGGGCTGAGTTCTGGGGTCCGAAAGACGAAACTAGAAAATTGTATTGAAGGCTTTGCTGATCCAGGACGATTCGTCTTCGCGCGGCGCCGCGTTGGCCTCCGTCAGAAGCGCATAGGCATCCTGATACCACGGGCTGCCCGGGTAATTGTGGCCGAGCACTGCGGCAGCGGTTTGCGCTTCCGGTACAACGCCCAAAGTCAAATAGGCTTCGGTCAAACGCTCCAGCGCTTCCGGCGTGTGCGAGGTGGTTTGATATTTGTCCACCACGGCGCGGAATCGAATGATCGCCGCCAACGGCGCGCCAGTGCGTAAATAGAACCGCCCGATGGTCATTTCCTTGCCGGCAAGATGATCGCGGGTCAAATCGATTTTGAGGCGCGCGTCGCGAGCATATTCAGTATCGGGATAACGCTGGATCAAATCCTGCAGCGCCACCATGGCGTCGTCAGTCTTGCGCTGATCGCGGTTCACGTCGGTGATCTGCTCATAAAGCGAGATCGCCTTGACGTAATAGGCATAAGGCACATCGACGTTGCCGGGGTGCAGCTGAATGAAGCTGGTGGCCGATTGAATGGCCTCGTCGTAGCGATTGCCCTGATAGTAGCAATAAGCCGACATCAGCATCGCACGCCGAGCCCATATGGAATAAGGGTGCTGGCGCTCGACCTCGTCGAACTGGCGCGCCGCATCGACCCAAAGCTCGCGGTCGATCAGAATCCAGGCGTCGTTGTAAATTTGCTCAACCGGCCGGTCGACATATTGCGCCGCGTCGACGGCATCATTGGCGCAGCCGGAAAGGCCCAAAGCGGAAACGAGGGCAAGCGGAGCAGCCAGGCGCAGCAACGGGCGAAACGCGAACATACTCAACGGCATATCAAGGTCCTGAATAGGGGGCACGGAAGCCGCCTCGGCGGCAGACCGAAGCCCCTTATGCCATTGTCACTCCACCCCGGTCCAGACCCGAAGGCGTTCAGCCGGCCTCAACCCCTGGCGAGGGTATAGTTCGCGGGATCGGCAAAAAGGGCGTGCAAAAGCCCGTTATTGAGGGCATGGCTGGAACGCGCGCCCTCGAATCGCGCGACCAGCCGATGGCCGGCCAGCTTGAGGTCCCCGATAGCGTCCAAAATCTTGTGGCGCACGAACTCGTCCGGGAAGCGCTGCAGCTCGGCATTCACGACGCGGTCACCATCGACCACCAGCGTGTTGGTGAGATCGGCGCCGCGTGCGAGGCCGGCCGCGCGCAATTGCTCCGCCTCCGCGAGGAAGCCGAAGGTGCGGGCCGGCGCGATGTCGGCGCGGAATCTTTCCCGCGAAAAAGGAAATACGAAACTCTGCCGGCCGATCGCGCTCGCGGCGAAATCGATTTCAAACACGAAGGACGCTTCTTTAGCGGGAAGCAAGCGGCAGGAGGCATTCCCGGCGCGCACTTCGACGTCGCGCATCAGGGTGAGCGTGGTTAGCTCGCCCGCTTGCTCGCGTATGCCCGCCTCTTCGATCAGCCGCAGATAAGACAGCGCGTCGCCATCCAGAATAGGCGGCTCGGGCGCATCGAGCTCAACCAGGCAATCGTCGATCTCGGCGCCTGCGAATGCCGCCATCAAATGTTCGATCACCGCGATGCTTTCGCCCTCGTGGGAAATGACGGTACCAAGCCGCGTTTCGCTGACATGCGACCACAAAGCGGGGATTGAGACGCTATTGCGGCGGAAGACGATTCCGCTCCCCGGCTCCGCCGGGTGCAGCACCATGTGAGCAGTCACACCGGTGTGCAGCGTCACGCCGTCAGCCGAAATCCGGCGAGCGAGTGTGCGCCTGGTCATCAAAAGAAAACGGGGATGAACATGTTCATCCCCGTTTCATTCCATTTTTTCAGGGTGCGTTCCATGGAAAAGCGGAAACCCGCTTTTTCCTTGGCTGCCTATCAATTCCCTGAATTCTGCCGGCGCAGAAAGGCCGGGATTTCAAAGCGGTCGTCTTCTTGCACGCCGCCAAACAGGTCTTCCCCCTGCGGGGTACAGCCCTGGCCTTGTGCTGTCGGCGCATTGCCCTGCACCTGGCCAGCATTGCCTGTGCCGGTCGGCGCCGAGATATTCGGCGCGCGCGGATCGGCGGCTTGAGTGCGCATGCCAGGACGATAACGCGCCGCATCAAGCGCGGCTTCCTGCTGAACCACCGGCTCCTGCTTGGGTTGGCGGCGCGAGCCGAATAGCCAGCTACGCTTCGCCGGCTCCGGCTGGGTCTGACGCGACACCATCGGGGATTCCTGACGAATCATCGGAGCCTGCTCGGCAACCATCGGCGCTTCTGTTCCGCCAAGCATCACGGCGTCGCGCATTCCTAGGTCATGCGCTTCCTGCATAATTCCAGGTTGAGCGACGATACCCTGAGACAGAGTCTCGTACTGCATGTGAACCGGATTCTGCGACGTCACCTCGATGCGATTGCGTCCCTCGGTTCCTGTTGCCGCCATGGGAATCTCGGCGACCAAAGGTTTGCCGCGTGCCGGAAATTTTTCGACATTGGTCGGCGGCTTGCGCATCATCGCTTCGGATTCGATGCCGGTGGCGACAACAGACACGCGCACGCGCCCTTCAAGCGTTTCGGAGAGCGCACTGCCGAACAGGATGTTCGCGTCGGGATCAACTTCCGCGCGAATACGGTTCACCGCCTCATCGACTTCAAACAGCATCAGGTCCGGACCACCGGTAACATTCACCAGAACGGCGCGCGCGCCCTTCATGGAAACTTCGTCCAGCAGCGGATTGGAAATGGCGGCTTCAGCGGCGCGAAGGGCGCGGTTTTCGCCGTCCATCTCGCCTGTGCCCATCATGGCTTTGCCCATTTCGCTCATCACGGTCTTGATGTCGGCGAAGTCGCGATTGATGAGGCCCGGCATCACGATCAAATCGGTAATGCCGCGCACGCCCGAATGCAGCACTTCGTCGGCCATGGTGAAGGCCTGCGCGAAGGTGGTGCGCTCAGTGGCAACGCGGAACAGATTCTGGTTCGGGATAATGATCAGCGTATCGACGTAATTTTGCAGCTCTTCGATGCCGCGTTCCGCCTGCTTCATGCGGCGGTCGCCTTCAAAGTGGAACGGCTTCGTCACCACGCCGACGGTCAGGATACCAAGCTCGCGCACGGCGCGCGCGATAACAGGCGCCGCGCCGGTTCCGGTGCCGCCGCCCATGCCTGCGGTGATGAACACCATGTGGGCGCCGGAAAGATGCTCGATGATTTCGTCAATCGACTCTTCCGCCGCGCCGCGGCCGACATCCGGCTTCGCGCCGGCGCCAAGACCTTCGGTCATCCGCGCGCCGAGCTGGATTCTCCGCTCGGCCCTGGATTGAGTCAGCGCCTGAGCGTCGGTATTTGCGACGACAAAGCTGACGCCTTCCAACTTGGCGTTGACCATATTGTTGACGGCGTTGCCGCCCGCCCCGCCGACACCAAGGACGGTGATCCGCGGCTTGAGTTCCGTGATGTCGGGCGTCCTTAAATTGATCGGCATGTTGACCTCCGTGCCTGATGTCTCATTTTCACATTCATCCGAACAAATTCGCGCCGAGCCAGCGCGAGAAGCCGCGCCGTTCAGGTTTCGCTTCCGGCGCTCCGGCCGGTGCAAGCGTTTCCGGCGCCGTCGTGGCGCCTGAAATCAGAAGTCCCAAAGCCGTGGCGTAAGCCGGGCCGGCGGTTGCCGCCGCGAGACCGGGGAACGTTTGCGGGCGTCCTTGACGCACCTGCTTGTTCAAGACGCGGCCCGCGAGTTCGCGCGCGCCAGCCAGCTGACAACCGCCGCCGGTTAAAACCAACCGCCGTCCGGCAGCCACGTCGTAACCCGAGCGTACAAGCCGCTCCTGCACATGCTGGAAAATCTCTTCCATGCGCGACTGAATAATACGCGTCAGATGCGAGCGGCGTACACGCGGTCCACCGCTGTCTCTATCTTCGCCCATTTGGGGAACTTCGATGAGGTCGGTGCCGACCTCCAAATCGCCGAGCGCCGAACCATACAAAGTCTTAATGCGCTCAGCAGCGGTCAATGGCGTGGACAGCATGCGCGCGATATCGGACGTGACGTGATGGCCGCCGATCGGGATCGTGTCGGCATGCGCGAGGCCGTCATCCATAAAGACGGCAATCGAGGTGCAGCCGGCGCCGAGGTCGATCAAGGTGCAGCCAAGCGACATCTCATCCGGCGTCAGCGTCGAAAGCGCGCTGGCATAGGGGGCATAAATTTGGCGCGAAATCGCGAGGTGGCAATTCTCCACCGCAAGACGCAAATTCTGTAACGGCCCGGCTTGCACCGCAACGGCGTGCATATTCACGCCAAGCCGCGAACAGAACATATTGCGCGGATCACGCACGCCGCGCATCTGATCGACCGTATAACCGGTCGGCGAAGCCTGGATGGTCTCGAAACCCTCTGCGACGCAGCGCCTTTTGCCTTCGATGAGAAGCGCACGTAGATGCGCGTCCGTCACCAATTCGCCGCCGATTTCGAGCTCGACCTTGCTGACCAGGCTGCGGGGATGGCCGCATTGGACCGACAAGATCACGTCTTGAATCCGGCTGTCGGCCAATTGTTCGGCGCTATCGACCGCTTCGCGGATGGATTGTTCGGCAGCTTCGAGGCTGTTCACCGCACCGCCGCGAATGCCTTGCGATTCATGCAAAGCAGAGCCGAGCACTTTGAGCTGCCCCATCTCCACGCGGCCGATGACGCAGGCTATTTTCGAAGAGCCGACATCGAGCGCAGCAATCAGCCCGCTGCGCACGGCAACGGCCTTTGCCCCATTCGTTCGCACTCGGGCCGACTCACCCATTTACGCGCCCCACTCTCACGCCGGTCTCTCTCGCGAGACCGGCCGCGAATCACCATTGTGTAGCTGAAATATGTAATTCTCGGGATAGCGAAGATCGATAATTTCGACATCGCGCTCTAAAATTCCGCGATCCACAATCAAACGTTCGAGTTCCTCGAGTTGCGCTTCCCATCCGGTCTCGGGCAGACGCACGCGCACGCCGCGATCCAGAATCAAATCCCACCGCCGCTCGGAGACTCGTTCGGCGCCGCGCAACCGCGCGCTGATGGCACGTTGGCCGCTAAGCGCGTCGATAAGCGGCGCTGCCATTTGCGGCGCACCGGCGCCAAAGAGGAGCGGGAGCTTGGCGAAGTCGTCGGCGCGCTGGCCGCGAATGACCGCGCCTGAGCGCTCAACCACGCTTAAGGTTTCGCCATTCTGCCAGACGGCGAACGGCCGGCGCTCGTAGATCGTGACATTGATGCTGTCCGGGAACCGCCGCCGCACCACGGCATCGGAAACCCAGGGAAGCTGGATCAGCCGCTCGCGCGCGGCGGCCGGGTCGGCGCCGAAGATCGATTCCCCGGTTGTCATATTCAGGGCTTCGTAAATGTCGTTCGCGGAGGTCCGCTCATTGCCGGTGATCGCGATCCGATCCAGCGCGAAGCCGGTAGCAACCACGCCGTTCTTGATCGATGTATCGATGCCGGTCAGTGCCGCCGCCACTTGCCCGCCGGCAAAGAGGCCCGCGGCGCCCGCGATGACAACCAGCCCCAGAGTCACCAGCAGCATCGGACGCCGCCAAATGGGAACCGAGCGGATTTGTTCGATGAACTCGCTCAGCGTGGTGCCGGACTCCGCTTCGGCGGCGCGCGGTGCCGCGCGGTCGCTGCGTCTTGTATCGGTCTTGACGCGGGACTTGACGCCCCGCCCGCCGCTGCGCGCGGCTTTCGCCGTAGCGGTGCGTGCTCTTACCGGTCGCATGACGCATCCTCCAAAATCCAACGCACAAGAGAGCGAAAGCTCATACCTTTGAATGCTGCCTGTTCGGGCACCAAAGATGTCGGCGTCATGCCGGGCTGGGTGTTGACCTCCAGCACGATCAAGCGGCCGGCTTTGTCGTCCCAGCGAAAATCGGTGCGCGAGACGCCGCGGCAGCCGAGCGCGATATGGGCACGTTCCGCAACCTGCATGGCCTCGCGGGAAAGCGCTTCCGGCACATCGGCGGGAATGACATGCGATGAACCGCCATCGGCGTATTTGGCCTCGTAATCGTAGAATGCCGTCTTCGGCACGATTTCGGTGACCGCCAGCGCCTTGCCACCCATAACGGCGACCGTCAGCTCACGCCCCGGTACATATTCTTCAATCATCACCTCGTCACCGAGAGTCCATTCGGCGCTACCCAGCGCTCCAGGCGGACGGTTGTCGCCAGGCCGTATAATAAAGACACCGACGCTGGAGCCCTGATTGACCGGCTTCACGACGTAAGGCGGCGTCATCAGATGTTTGGCGGATGCGTCATGCCGGTCGGCAACGATGCTTTTAACAACAGGCACGCCGGCGGCGCGGAACGCCGCCTTGGCGCGCTCTTTATGCATCGCAAGCGCGGAGGCGAGCACGCCGGAATGCGTGTAGGGAATCGCCATCAGTTCCAGCACGCCCTGAACACAGCCATCTTCGCCCCAACGGCCATGCAGCGCATTGAACACCGCATCGGGGCGGACTTCGGCGAGGCGGGTGGCGAGATCCCGGCCAGCATCGATCTCGACCACATCGAAGCCATCTTCGCGCAGCGCGCGCGCGCAAGCACTGCCGGAAACGAGGCTGACGTCACGCTCGGGCGAAATTCCGCCCAACAGCACGGCGACGCGTTTGAAACTCATGCTACTCGTCCCATGCGTTTGATTTCCCAATGGAGCTCGATTCCGGAGTGCCCTTTGACGCGCGCCCGCACCTCTTCGCCCAAAGCCTCGATGTCGGCAGCAGTGGCATCGCCGGTATTGATGAGAAAATTGCAATGTTTCTCGGAGACCTGCGCGGCACCGCGCATCAGCCCGCGGCAGCCGGCCTGATCGATCAATTGCCAGGCCTTGTGGCCGGGCGGATTTGTGAAGGTGGAGCCGCCGGTCTTCGACCGTATGGGCTGCGTGGCCTCGCGCTGAACAACCAATTCTTCCATGCGGGCGCGAATCTCATCGGGGACGCCTTTTGTACCTTCGACAACCGCATCCACGAAGATCAGACCTTCCAGTACGGCGCTATGACGGTAGGAAAATCCCATATCCTTCGCCGTCAACGTGACCAGGGCGCCGTCCGGCGTGACAGCACGCGCCTCGACGAAGACATCTTTCACTTCGCGGCCATAGCAGCCGGCGTTCATAAGCAACGCGCCGCCGATCGCGCCCGGAATGCCGCGAAAGAATTCCATGCCGGCAATGCCTGCATCGGCGGCCGCGCGCGCCACGGCGGCATCCAACGACGCCGCGCCCACACGCAAACGCGTTTCGCTTGAGTGTTCGATTTTGCCGAAAGCAGAAGAGAGGCGAATGACAATGCCGGGAATGCCACCATCGCGAATAAGCACATTGGAGCCGACGCCAAGAATTGTGACCTGCAATTCTCTCGGCCGCGCCGCCATGAAGGCGCAAAGGTCTTCGATGTCCGCCGGACGGAACAGAATATCGGCCGGGCCGCCGGCGCGAAACCAGACGACATCCTTGAGGGGCGCATGTTTGCTGAGCGTGCCGCGCACAGCGGGAAGCGAGAGGGTGGTATTGAGGGTTCCGTTCATGCCGCCCCCCCCGCGTTTGTTCAGCGAATCTTCCAGACCAGCGGCCCAATTTGTGATCGACCCGGCACCCAGACAAACGATAGCGCCGCCTGCGGTGGCGTGTGGCGTCAGAATGGCAGGCAAATCCTCCGGCCCTTCAATGGCCACGACGTTTTTGTGCCCGTGGGCGCGCAAGCCCTCGATAAAGGAGTCGCGATTGATGCCGTCGATGGGAGATTCACCGGCCGCATAGACCGGCGCGATGATCGCGACATCGGCGTCGTTGAGGCAGGTGCAGAACTGGTCGAACAGATCGCGCAGACGCGTATAGCGGTGCGGCTGCACTACGGCGGCAATCGGCCCGGTAAATGCCTGACGCGCGGCGCGTAACACGGCGGCAATCTCGACCGGATGGTGGCCGTAATCGTCGATGATGGCGGCACCGTTATATTCGCCGACACGGGTAAAGCGCCGCTTCACACCGCCGAAACCATGAATACCTTTGCGAATGGCTTCATCGGAAACCGAAAGTTCGCGCGCTATTACGATGGCGGCCAATGCATTGGAAACATTGTGCTCGCCCGGCATGGGCAAATGCAAATCTGTGATCTTTGTTTCGCAGCCCTTACGCTTATCGCGGAATATAGCGTCGAAGCGCGCACCACCTTGACCGAACGACACGTTGACCGCGCGGGCATCGGCTTGCGGGCTGAAGCCATAGGTGATGACACGGCGGTCGCGAATGCGCGCGACCATCGCCTGCACTTCGGGATGGTCGATGCACATCGCCGCGAAACCATAAAACGGAAGATTCTCGACGAATGACTGGAACGCCGCTTTGACGCGTTCGAAATCGCCGTAATGGTCCAAATGTTCGGGATCGACATTGGTCACGATCGCGGCGGTGGCCGGCAAGCGCAGAAACGTGCCGTCGGATTCGTCGGCTTCGACCACCATCCATTCGCCGTCGCCCAGCCGCGCATTGGTTCCATAGGCATTGATGATGCCGCCATTGACCACGGTGGGGTCCATGCCGCCGGCATCGAGCAATGCCGCCACCATAGTGGTGGTCGTCGTCTTGCCATGTGTGCCGGCGATGGCCACGCAGCGCTTGAGGCGCATCAACTCAGCCAGCATTTCCGCGCGGCGCACGACAGGAAGACCTGCGGCGCGCGCAGCAGCCAATTCCGGATTGTCGGGACGCACCGCCGACGAATACACAACCACCTGTGCGTCACCGAGATTTTCCGCGCGTTGGCCGATAGCAATGGGAATGCCCAGCGTGCGCAGCCGTTTTACATTGGCGCTTTCGGCAGCGTCGGAGCCCTGCACCGCATAGCCGAGATTGCGCATCACTTCGGCGATGCCACTCATGCCAATACCGCCAATGCCGATAAAATGAACGGCGCCGATATTCAACGGCACGCGCGTTTGGGTGGCGATCATGAGGCGCCTCCCAGATTTTCCACCACGTCAGCGAGGCGTGCGGCAGCATCGGGGCGTCCCATCGCTTTGGCCGCCGCGGCGCGCTTCGTCAGCTGTTCGGGATGCAGCAATATGTCGTCCAGGATCGAAGACAGTTTTTCCGGATCGAGCGCATTCTGTTTGAACACCCAGGCGGCGCCGGCCTTCTCCAGAACATCCGCATTGGCGGTCTGGTGATCGTCCATCGCGAAGGGATAGGGAACGAGAATGGAAGGACGCCCAATCACCGTCAATTCTCCCAACGTCGACGCGCCGCTGCGCGCCACCACCAGATGGGCGGCCGCCATGCGCCGCGGCAGATCGGTGTAAAATGTTTCGACTTCAGCCTTGATATTCGCTTCGCGATAAATCCCCTTCACCTCGTCGAGGTCTTCGACGCGGGCCTGCTGCGTTACGTGCAGCCGGGTTTTGATATCGACGGGCAGTCGCGCCAAAGCTCGCGGCACAACTTCTGAAAGCGCACGCGCGCCCTGGCTACCGCCAAAGATAAGAATATTAATCGGATCGTTAAGCCCCGGCGCCACGAAAGGCATATCGCGCAGCGCCATCACTTCGGCGCGCACAGGCAGGCCAGTGAACACGATTTTTTCGGGATTCTCGGGAGCAAAGCGCGCGAAGGGAAAGGAAGCCGCCACACGCGCCACACGCCGCGACAGGAAGCGGTTCACGCGACCCGGGACGGAGTTTTGCTCATGCACCGCGCTGGGAATGCGCGCTTGCTTGGCGGCGATCATGACCGGAAGGCTGGAATAACCACCAAAGCCAACCACCGCGCGCGGTCGCAAGCGCCGAAGTTCGGCGCGCGCCGCAAGGATGCCGCGTCCGATCGTCCAGGCCGCGCCGATCAGTTTTATTGGCGAGCGGGTGGAAAAATTCGCGGCAGGAATGACTTTGATCTCGGCGCCCGGAAACGCCTTGCCGAAATTATGACCACGAGCATCGGTCATCACCACGACGCTGCGTCCACGGCGCATCAATTCGGTCGCAAGGGCTTGGGCGGGGAACAAATGCCCTCCGCTTCCGCCGGCTGCGAGCACGAAAAGATTGCTCATCTGACGAACTCGCTGGCGATCTGCGGCCGTTGACGCGTGATGCCGAGGGCAAGCCCCAGCGTGAGAGCGACGGCGAGGAGCGAGGAGCCGCCCGACGAAATGAACGGCAGCGTCATGCCTTTCGGTGGCAATATGCTGAGCGAGACGCCCATATTGATAAACGCCTGTAAGCCGATCACCAAAGCGAGGCCAGCGCCGGCAAGTTGCGCGAAACTGTCTTTCGCCCGCGCAGCGCGGGTCAAAAGGCGAATGGTCACGAGCCCGAACAGGGCCGTGATCGTCAGGCACAGAATGACGCCGAATTCCTCGCCCGCGACAGCGAAGATGAAATCGGTGTGCGAGTCCGGCAGACGATATTTAATGGTACCCGCGCCAGGGCCGACGCCGGTAATGCCGCCGACTTCGAAAGCGCGCAGCGCTAAGCCCGTTTGGTAGCCGGGCGCCGCCGGATCGAGAAATTCTGCGATGCGCTGACGCACATGTGGATGAACGAAATAGGCAAGCACGGCCAAAGCCGTTCCACCGGCCGCAAGCGCCGCGATCCAGTAATAGGCGAGCCCAGCGAAAAACAGCATCGACACGCACAGCATGACGAGAAGCGCCGTTTGGCCGACATCGGGCTGCATCAGCAATACGAGTAGCGCGGGCGCGAGAATCGCGAGCGTCACCAGATCGCCCGGATAGCCGCGTTTAATCTTATCGGCGAGAAGCGCCGCCGCCAGAACGGCAAAGCCCGGTTTCAGGAACTCCGACGGTTGCAGGCGGAAACCCGGCAGATCGATCCAACGGTGAGCACCATTCACATTGGCACCCGACAAGAGCGCAAGGCCGGTGCCGATGAGAGCAAGCGCAAACACCGCCGCAGCCACGACGCGCATTTGCTTGGGATCGAGCAGCGAGGCGCCGAGAATGATGAAAATCGCCGTCAGTGCGAAACCCACCTGTTTCAGCGCGTAAGAGAAATTGCCCGCCGTCGTGCCGCCGCCGGTTGCCGCCGGGCTTGCAGCGAAAGCAAGGACCAGTCCCACGACAATGAGGCCAAGAATTCCCGCCAAAGCGACGCGGTCAATGGTCCACCACCAACGTGCGAAACTGGAATTGTCGGCGCGCGAAATAATCATACGAGTGCACCTGCGGAAGCTTTTGCGGCCATCATCTTCTTGACCTGATCTCGAAACGCATCGCCGCGTTGTTCGAAATCGCGAAACTGATCGAACGAAGCGCAAGCAGGCGACAGCAGAACAACCGGGTCCGCGACCGCGCTATGCGCCGCATCTTCGTAAGCGTGTTCGAGCGCGCGCTCCAGTGTCTGATCGTTCACGTTTTCAACTTTGCCTGCCAGCGTTTTTCCGAACGCCTCTGCGGCATCGCCGATGAGATAGGCTTTGCACATGCGCGGAAAAAAAGGCGCGAGATCATTGATGCCGCCTTCTTTCGCCTTGCCGCCGGCGATCCAGAAGATATTCGGAAAACACGCCAGCGCGCGGGCAGCGGCGTCGGCATTGGTCGCTTTGGAATCGTTGATGAAGCGCACCTTGCCGATGCGACCAACATCTTCAATGCGATGCGCAAGACCCGGAAAGCGTTTGATGGCGTCCATAATCATATGGCTGTCGCCGACCAGTTTCTTCACAGCGGCGTAAGCCAATGCGGCGTTCTGCCAATTGTGCGAACCGGGAAGATTAGCCGCCCCATTGAGATCGCCGATTTCCTTGGCCGGCTGACCCCACGCATCATAGAGCCTGCCGTCGATAACGAAGATTCCGCGCCCCAGAACTTTTCCAACCGAGACAGCCACCGCTTCGGCGCCGTCATTCGCGGCCAACCGGCTATAGATGGAGGCTGAATAGGAATCGTCGATGCCGACAACGACATGCCCATCGCGGGCGGCGCGCTCCAGAAGCCCCGCCTTCACCGCCACGTAGCGCTCCATCGTGCCGTGGCGATCGATATGATCGGGCGAAAGATTTGTGAGCAGCGCGATATCGGCAGCCAAATGCGGCGCGAGATCGATCTGGTAGGACGAGGTTTCCAGCACATAGACCGTCTTCTTGCCGGGTGGCGCGAGATCGAGAACGCCACGACCAATATTGCCGCCCACCTGTGCGTCGAAGCCGCACAGCGAAAGGATGTGGCCGATCAAAGCCGTGGTGGTCGATTTTCCGTTCGTGCCTGTGATGGCGATCACCGGCGCCAGTCCCGGCTTCATCGGATCTGGCCGCACAAAACGCGCGAAAAGATCGACATCGCCGATGACATCCACACCCGAATCGCGGGCGCGCACGACAACCGGATGCGGCGCGGGATGCGTAAAGGGAACACCCGGGCTGAGGACCAGCGCGGCGATCTCGTTCCATGGCCAGTTTTCAAACGGCACGACGGTCGCACCCTTCGGCACGCCATCACGCGCAGATGCGTTGTCGTCCCACGCGAATACGCGCGCGCCGCCCTCTATCAACGCCCGCGCCGCGGTCGCGCCGGACCGCGCCAGCCCGAACAGGGCGACGGATTTTCCGGCAAAGGCGCGGCTTGCGATCATGGTGTGACGCTCACCGCAATTTTAGGGTTGAGAGGCCGATCAACGCCAGGATGACGGAGATGATCCAGAAACGTATGACGATGGTCGGCTCGCTCCAGCCGATTTGTTCGAAATGATGATGGATCGGCGCCATACGGAACACGCGCTTGCCGGTGGTCTTGAACGAGATCACTTGCACGATGACGGAGACCGCCTCCATCACGAACAATCCGCCGACCACCGCAAGAACGATTTCGTGTTTGATCGCAACCGCCGTCGCGCCCAGCGTGCCGCCCAACGACAGCGAACCCGTGTCGCCCATGAAAACCATCGCGGGCGGTGCATTGAACCAGAGGAAGCCAAGCCCGGCGCCCATCAGCGCGCCGAGCAGCACCGCCAGCTCACCGGTTCCGGGAATGTAATGAAGCTGCAGATAATCGGCGAACCTGATGTTACCGACCAGATAGGCGATCAGCACGAAGGTTGCCGCCGCAATCATGACCGGCACGATGGCGAGTCCATCGAGACCGTCGGTGAGATTGACCGCATTCGAAGCGCCGACAATCACTACTGCGCCAAAAGCCAGATAGAACCAGCCGAAATGAATCAGTGTGCCCTTGAAGAACGGCATCGCGACGGCACCGGAAAGCGGCGCCGTTTCCAGCGCCATGACGGCGAACACGGCAGCGCCGGCGACCAGGAATTGGAACACCAGCTTCATACGCCCCGCGACACCGTCGCTCGTGCGCTTGGCCACTTTCAAATAGTCGTCGATGAAGCCGAGTAGACCGAAACTCAACGTCACCAGCATGACGATCCATACATAGGGATTGGTCAAATCGGCCCAAAGCAACGTCGACGCCAGCAGCGAAATCAGGATCAACAATCCGCCCATGGTGGGCGTGCCCTGTTTCTCGATGATATGGCGCTTCGGGCCTTCAGCGCGGATCGGCTGTCCCTTGCCCTGGCGAAGTTTGAGCCAGCGGATCAGCGAAGGGCCAATCACAAAGCTGATCACCAGCGCGGTCAGAACCGCACCGCCGGTGCGAAAAGTCAGATAGCGGAAGACGTTGAAGAAGGGCGAAGCGTCCGCTAGATTTGCCAAAAAATAAAACATCTTGCCCCCTACGCGCCGCGCGCTTTAAGCGCGTCGATGATCACTGACATGCGGCTGCCGAACGAACCTTTGACCAGAACCACATCGCCATTCTGGAGGCGCGCCAAAAGTTCCGGCGCCAATTCGCTCGATTTTTCTGCGTAGGCGCCGCACCGCGCCGCCGGCAGCACGTCCCATAACGCGCGCATCTGCGTCCCGCATGCAAAAACGAGGTCGACGGAATTGGCGGCGATGTCTTTCGACAACGCACGGTGCAGATCGGTTCCTTGCGGCCCCAATTCCAACATGTCGCCGAGCACCGCGATGCGCCGGCCGTTCGTTGCCGTTTCACCCAAAAGCCGAAGCGTCGCGGTCATGGAAGCCGGATTGGCGTTGTAGCTTTCGTCGATCACATCGACGCCGGCAGCATTGAAACGCGAACCCCGCCCCTTCATTGCAGCGAATTCGGCAAGACCTTGCGCGGCGATAGCGGGCGCAACGCCGAGCGCGCGCGCGCCTAATAGTGCCGCCAATGCATTTGAGGCGATATGGGCTCCGGCAGCACCAATGGCGAAGCGTAAGGTTTCGCCGCCGATTTCCGCAGTGACCATTTGCCCGGCAGCGACGGGCTCTGACGCAATCAACCGCGCGTCCTTCCCCGCTTTGCCGAAGCTTTGAATGTTTTTGATGCGGGCTTTGTCGGCGTGGCCACGCAGGCGTTCGAATTGGGGAATATCGGCGTTGAGAATGGCGGTGCCGCCAGGCTCCAGCCCTTCAAAGATTTCCGCCTTGGCGTCGGCGATGGCATCCAGCGTCCCGAAATATTCCAGATGCGCCGGCGCGATGGTGGTGATGATGGCGGCGTGCGGACGCACATGGCGCACAAGGGCGCGAATTTCTCCGGCGTGATTCATGCCGATTTCGAACACGCCGAAATCCATGTCGCGATTCATACGCGCGAGGCTGAGCGGTACGCCCCAATGATTATTGTAGGAGGCAGCCGACGCCGACACGCGACTGCTCGCCGCCAGCATGACGCGTAGCATTTCTTTGGTCGTCGTTTTGCCGGCGCTGCCGGTGACACCAATGATCCGCGCATGGCTGCGTGCGCGCGCCGCCTCACCAAGCGCCTCAAGTGCCGTTTGCGTATCGGCGACGACCAGGAGATTGGCTTCGTTTCCAACATCCGCCGGTACGCGGCTGACCAGAGCTGCGGAAGCACCTTTCGCAAGTGCGCCAGCGACAAAATCATGCCCGTCGCGGTTCTCTCCCGAAAGCGCGATGAAGAGATCGCCGTTTTCCAGCGTGCGCGTGTCGATGGAAATTCCACCGGCGCTCCAAACACCGCGCGCCTTGCCGCCTGTTGCACGGGCCGCCTCGTCCGACGTCCAGAGAGCGCTCATGCTGCGCCTCCAGCCGCTTTGATCGCTTCGGCGCGATCGGAGAAGGGGCGCGTTTCGCCGCCAACGATCTGACCTTCTTCGTGGCCCTTGCCGGCGATAACCAAAGCATCGCCCTCTTTGAGCCCTGCGACGGCTTCGCGGATCGCCTCGGCGCGGTCACCGATTTCGCGCGCAGCAGGTGCACCCGCAAGAACTTCGCGGCGGATGTCTGCCGGCACTTCCGAACGCGGATTATCGTCGGTGACGATCACAACATCGGCCAATCGCGCGGCGGCAGCAGCCATAAGGGGTCGCTTACCGCGGTCGCGATCGCCGCCGGCGCCAAACACAATATGCAGCCGCCCGGCAACATGCGGACGCAGCGCCGAAAGAACCGTTTCAATCGCATCGGGTGTATGGGCGTAATCGACGTAAATCGCAGCGCCATTGCCAGCGCGCGCCACCAATTCCAAGCGCCCCGGCGCGCCCTTCAATTTCTCCAGTGCCGCGAATATCTTAGCCGGCGCATCGCCGAGCCCAATTGCCAAGCCGGCGGCAACCAATGCATTGGACGCCTGAAACAATCCCGCCAACGGCAGACGGATGGCGTAGTCATGGCCATCGTGACGGATGGTCATTTCTTGCCCGTCGGCATGGAGTATGCGCGACACCAAACGCAATGCGTCGCCGCGCTCGCCAACGGTGAGAAGCTTCAATCCACGGCGCGTCGCGGCTGCGATGAAATTCTCCGCATGCTCGGCATCGGCATTGACCACGGCAACGCCTCCGTCGCGCACCAGCGCCTCGAAGAGACGCAGTTTCGCGGCAAGGTAATGCGAAAACCCACCGTGATAATCCATGTGATCGCGGGTGATGTTGGTGAAACCCGCAGCGGCAATGCGAACCCCGTCGAGGCGGAATTGATCGAGCCCGTGACTGGACGCTTCCATGGCGAGGCAGGTCACGCCTTCCTTGGCGAGCCGCGCGAGAGCAGCATGCAGCTCCACCGGATCAGGCGTCGTATGAGACAGTGGAACATGGCTGGAAGGCCCGTCGATACCGAGCGTACCGAGACTCGATGCGGGCCGTCCCAACGCCGTCCAGATTTGACGTAAGAATGATGCGACCGAGGTTTTTCCGTTGGTGCCGGTGACCGCCGCAATAGTTGCTGGCTGCACGGCGTAGAACTCCGCCGCCAGATGCGCCAGCCGCAGCCTTGGATTGGAATCGGAAATGAACCGCACACCTGCCGCACGCGCTTCCGCCGCCGCTTCCGGCGCGCCGAGCACCGCCGTGGCGCCGCGCTTGACCGCCTCGCCGATAAAGCGCGCGCCGTTGGTTTTGGTGCCGGGCAGAGCCGCGAACAGGAATCCGGGCTTCACTTCGCGGCTGTCTGCCGCGATCCCGCGAAATCCCTGAAAGTTGCTGCCCACGCTATATTCCAATCCACACCCAAATTATCGCCGCGCTTTATGTTTCCTTTGTGGAGACCTCAGGGCACATCCGCGGCAATCGTGCTGACTTCCTGAAAATGTTCGTTTCTCGGTACACCGAGCAGCGGCGCAATCCGGGCGATAACGCGGCCCACTGCAGGCGCTGCCGTCCAACCCGCCGTCGCAAAGCCGAAGCTCTCTTTGTTGCCTTTGGGCTCGTCGAACATGGCGAAGACCAGAAATTGCGGATCGGAACTCGGAAATGCGCCGACAAAAGACGTGATCTGAAGTTTGCGCGAATAACCGTGCTTGGTCGGCTTTTCAGCCGTTCCAGTTTTTCCGCCGATCTCGTAGCCGGGAACTTCAGCTTTGGAGCCGGTGCCATCGGTCACCACCAGGCGCATCAATTGCCGCATCGCGATGCTCGTCTCTTCCGAGATGACGCGCTCGCCGTGCTGCACGGTGGCGTTTTTCAAAAATGTCGGCGTCACCTTGGTACCGCCATTCACAACGCTTGCGGCGGCGGCGGCGAAGGCAAGTGGATTTACGCTAATGCCGTGACCGAACGAGACCGTTGCCGTTTCCGTTATGGACCAACGGCGCGGATATAGCGGCGCGGCGATCTCCGGAACTTCGGTTTTGATTGGCGTGAGAAGTCCGAGCTTCTCTAAAAACGCTTTCTGCTTTTCGGCGCCTGAACGAAGGCCGATCTGCGCGGTGCCGATATTCGAGGAATCGGCGAACACCATGGCGGCGGTAATGGAATGGCCGTGATCGTCATAATCGCCGATGGAGAAACGGCCGATACGCAAAGGCTTGCCGATATCGATCATCTCGTCGAGACGAACGGTACCCTCTTCCAATGCTTCCGTGAAGGCGAACACTTTGAAGATCGAACCGAGTTCGTAAACATCCTGCGTGATGCGATTTCGAATGGAATCGCCCTCGCCTAGCGTGCGCAAATTCGGCTCGTAATCAGGCAAGGATGTCAGCGCCAAAACTTCGCCGGTGTGCACATTCATCACTAGACCGGCTGCGGCGATGGCGTGGAACTTGCGCGCCGTATCCGCGATCTCGCGCTGCAGCGCATATTGCACCCGCATATCGAAGGAGAGTTGCGTGGGCTCGTGCGAGCCGCGTACCGATTTGTCGAGCCCAAGCTCGAGGCCCGACACGCCATGCGCGTCGGCATCAACTTGGCCGACTGCGTGCGCCACGGCACGCCCGCTGGGATAATAGCGCTTCAGGCCCTTCTCAAAATTCAGACCCGGAAGGCCGAGGCTCATGACGTGATCGCGCTCATCGGGCGTCAAAGCACGTTGGACCAGCACATAGCCCTTCTTGGGGACAAAGGCTTTTTGCAGGCGGGCTTTGCTGGCGCCGGTGGCTTCCGCCAATCGCGCGGCCGCTTCCGCCGGATCCGCGAACACGGACGGCGACGCGTAGAGATCGCTGACCGGGAGATCGCGCGCGATGAGCACGCCGTTGCGGTCGACCAGATCGCCGCGCGTGGGCTTGCCCGGCAGGGCAGCCACCGCCGCGGGCCGGCCGGTACCATTCAGCACCATCACCTCGACCAAGCGCGCACCAATCACAGAAAACGCGACGGCGCTGGCAAGCGCCGCCACGATGATTCTGCGTTTGACGACTACGGCGGGTTGAGGAGCGGCCATCGCATTACGTCCCCGGATAGCCGATATGCGCCTGCTGCATCGGCGCGGGCTGCACGGCTTTCGCCGCGCGGATGGCGTTGTCCGGTACAACTGGCATTGAACGGCTAGGCAGCGACGTCACCGAGGAAAGCTGCAGGCTCGGATCGTCGGCCAGTTTCAAATGGCGCGATGCCAGAGCTTGAATACGCGCCGGTTGCGTCAACCGTGCCCATTCCGCACCCAAAACGACGAGATCGTCATTTTCCTGTGCAACCGCCGCGAGAGTCGTGCGTAATTCTTCTTGTGTAACGCGCGCCTCCTCGGCGACGCGATAAAGCCCGACACACAAAGTCGCTGTAATGGCGACGAACGCAACATTCAAAATGCGCAGCATGGGCGTCACTCTCTTCAAGCGGTTTGCAAAGGGTTCCAAGACGGAGCGCTGGTACGTTCGGCCGCGCGCAATCGCGCCGAACGCGCGCGCGGGTTGAAATGAATTTCTTCGGCACTCGGTTGCCGCGGACTTGTTCCGATCAAGCGCCAAGTCGGCGCACGCGGTGTCGCCGCAGCCGGCATATGACGTGAACCATGCGATTGGCGGCCGCCACGCTCATTCAGAAAACGCTTCACAATGCGGTCTTCGAGCGAATGAAACGACACGACCGCAAGACGGCCCATTGGCTTCAGCGTGCGCTCGGCAGCTTCCAGCCCGCGCTCGAGTTCACCCAATTCGTCGTTCACATGAATGCGCAAGGCTTGAAAGGTTCGCGTGGCCGGATGGATGGGGAGGCGGCGCGCGGCAGGGCCGAGAACGCGCTCGACAAGCTCGGCCAGCGCGCGGGTGCGCGAGATCGGCCGTGCCGCGACAATGGCGCGAGCAATTGAACGCGATTTCTTCTCTTCGCCATAGCGCCACAAAATATCGGCGAGCTCGGCTTCTTCTTCGCTGTTGACCACATCGGCAGCGCTGGGACCGCTTTTGCCCATGCGCATATCCAGCGGTCCGTCTTCACGGAACGAAAAACCGCGGTCGGCCTCATCGAATTGGAACGATGAAACACCAAGATCGAGCGCGATGCCGTCGGCTTGTTCGCCAACCAGCATTTCCATATCCGAGAAATTGCCTTCGAGAATTGTTAGGCGGTTCGGAAATTCCGTGGACATTTGGCGTCCGCGCACAATCGCATCCGGATCGCGGTCGATGCCGTAAACTTTGCACGGCGCTGCGTTCAGCAATGCGCGCGTATAACCGCCGCCGCCGAATGTGCCGTCGATGATGATCGCGTCGGCGCGCGGCTCGATCACTTCAACAACTTCACTCATCATCACCGGGGCATGGCTGCTCATGACGCGCCTCCGGCATAGGAGGCACGCGCAAGCGCAGCGCGCTCAGCTGCGAGAGGGGCGAATGTTTCCGGGTTCCAGATTTGGAACTTGCGGCCCATGCCGACAAAGGTCACGCGGTCGGAGATGCCGGCATGCGCGATGAATTCATCCGGCAACCGCACACGGCCCTCATCGTCCATGCCCAATAATTTGGCAGCGGCGAGAACGACCTGCGCGCGCATGTCGTGATCGGCACTGAAAAATGGATCGAGATTGGTCAGACGCTGCGCGAACTCGGTAATCAGGTCCTCGCCAAAACCCTCCAAAGCCGAGCTAACGAAGGACGGCAGGATGTAGACACCCTGGGTATTTTGCAGCGCGAGAATTTGACGGAAGGGCGCGGGGATGCTGACGCGACCTTTGGCGTCCAGCTTGCTGTTCGTCGAGGAGACGAAATGCGGCACTTTGGCTTGTATTCCCCGCCCAACAGGTTTCGCCCCGCTCCGCCGGGCACGACCATCGCCGCCTGCCCGAAGCAGCCCTGTTTGGGATGAGATGGGATACCATGGGAAAGTCTGGCGGGTCAACAAAAACCCAGGAAAAATATGCGCTTGTGAGTCCCACTACATCTAGCGACAGAGCCCTGGAATCGCCGATTCAACGTGAACGAAATGCCAACACTGCAATTTTACGTTAACACAGGTTAACGCCCGCTTAACGGGCGCATCTCGCAGGTGCAAAAACGAATCAGAAAAATGCGTCAGACGGTCTGTAAGCCGGGTTCTGTCCTTCATTGCTGAAGGGATGGCCATTCCTCTGGGACGCCCGTTGCCGGACGCCTCGCGCGACCTACCCGGACGGTGACTCGGAAACGAGCCATCTACCGTCCCTATTTGGTCTTGCTCCCGGTGGGGCTTGCCGTGCCGTCCTCGTTACCGAAGACGCGGTGCGCTCTTACCGCACCTTTTCACCCTTACCCGGACCTTTCGGCCCGTCGGCGGTTTGTTTTCTGTTGCGCTTTCCCTGGGGTTTCCCCCGCCGGACGTTATCCGGCACCGTGTTTCCGTGGAGCCCGGACTTTCCTCGAGGCTTTCGCCCCGCGGCCATCCGACCATCTGACGCGTAAGTTCTATAGGCCGAAGAGATTTACGGGTCGAGTGTGGCGAGAAGGCCGGCGAGGATGCGCTCACATTCCGCGTCAGCCACGCCGTCGAGACGCGCGGGGCGGAAATGGCGTTGAAACGCGATGGTCGCCAGCTCTAACGAGACATCGGCATCGGGGCGAATGCCATAGCCGTAACGGCGCAAGCCCGCTTCGAAATCGCCGTGGAGTTTGCGGGGGTGCGGGCCCGGCCACAGCCCGACACCCGCTTCCGCCAAGTCCCGCCAGGGAAAGAGCTCGCCGGGATCTTGTTTGCGCGCGGGCGCGACATCGGAATGTCCGATCACACGTTCCGGCGGAATGGAGTGTCGCGTGAAAATATCCAGCGACAGCGCGATGACCGCCGCGATCTGCGCTTGCGGAAATGAGCGATAGCCGAATTCGTGGCCCGGATTGACGATTTCGATGCCGATGGAACGGCTGTTGATGTCGGTAGCGCCGGCCCAATAGGAAACGCCGGCATGAAAGCCACGGGCGTCCTCGGGTAGATGCTGATAGATGGTGCCGTCTTCATCCACGGTGTAATGCGCGCTCACGCGCGATTCCGGATCGCATAGGCGTTGCACCGCAGCGGCCCCCGATTCCATGCCCGTGTAGTGCATCAACAAAATGTCGATGGGCCCGTCTTTGGCGCGCTCGTTGAAATTCGGCGACGGGCAAGAGACGCGAGAAATCATCTTTTCCAGCCCGAAATCAGCGCCCGCGGATTGGGCAACAAGACGATGGCGACACCGCCTAGAGTCAACGCCGTGCCGATACCGATCTCCGCTGTGAACGGTTCGCCCAAAATAAGAATTCCTGACAACACGCCGATCAAAGGCGCAACAAGAAGCATCGACGACACCAACGACACATCATAACGCTGCAACAGAAAATAGTAGAACGTATGGCCGATCAAGCTGCCGCCGATCACCGTATAGGCGAGCGTGATCCATTCCTGTGACGGCGCTACGCGCAGCGCCGCGAATTGCCCATCCTCAATGAGAAAACTGGCAAGTGCCAATAGCGGAAATCCGATAGCCGCCATCCAGGCTTGCATAACGAGAGGTGGGATAGGCGCGAGCCTTCGCAACAGCACCGTGCCGAGCGCCATGGAAACAGCGTCAATGACCAGAATGAGAATGCCGCTCCAATGCGCGGAAGCGGTCGAGTCCAGGCTGAACACGACGACGCCAAGAAACGCGATGGCGATGCCGATCCAACGTGCCACCGGCACCTGCTCGCCCAGCCAGAACAGCGCCATCAGTGCCGCGATGGGAATCCAGAGCTGATTGACGATGGCCATGGCGGTGGCGCTCGACATTTTCGCGCCGGTAAAAATCAGCGAGAAATGCAAAGCCCCGAGGAAGAACACGCCGGGTAGAAGTATGCGCCACTGCCCAGCGACCGGCGCGACGCGCAACCACGGCAACAGCAGCACAAGCACGATTAAGAACCGCATCGCCGTGAAGAAAATCGGCGGCGCATAGGTGACGCCAACTTTGGCGGCAGCCGCATTTACGCCCCAGGCAACGCATAGCAGCGCGGCAATGAAAAGGTGGGAGGTCTTCATAGGTCGGGTCTAAAGAGCCAAGGGCAGATAGACAGAAGCGCGATCCTTGGGTCAAGCTGGCAAGGGATTTCCAGGACGACTCTTCGCCATGACATCTGTGCTTGTGACCGGAGCCAATCGCGGCATCGGGTATGAATTTGTGCGCCAATATGCAGCCGAAGGCGCACGCATCTTCGCCGCCTGCCGCAACCCCGCCAAAGCCGATGCGTTGAAGGCGCTCGCGGCACCGTCTGGCGGCAAAATCACGCTCCACAGTCTGGAAGTGACCGACGATGCCTCTATCGCCGCGCTCGCGCGCGAATTGTCCGGCGAGGCGATCGACATCCTGATCAATAACGCGGGGATCAAAGGCGATCTGCACGTCTTCGAACCGGCGAACAGCGCGCTCTGGGAAAAAGTAATGCGCACCAATGTGATTGCGCCCTTCCGCATGGCAGAAAACTTTCGCCCTCATCTGGAGCGCGGTACGCGGCGCATCATTCTCAACATCAGCAGCGGACGCGGATCGCATTTGCGCCATCGCGGCGACGGGATCGCCTATTGCGCGTCGAAAGCCGCATTGAACTCTTCGATGTATGGATTGTCGGTCGCGTGGAAGAACGATAATTTCATCGTGGTGATGATCGCGCCGGGTCCGGTGCAAACTGACATGAATCCGGAAGCGCGACTGACGCCGGAATTTTCCATCGGTGCGATGCGCAAAGTGATCGCAAATCTCACCACCGCCGATAACGGGCGCTACCTCGATTACGAGAATAAAGATGTCCTCTGGTGAAATTGACGCCTAATTTACCGTGATAATTTTCGGCCCTCCGGATGCATGATTGCGGCCGCAACGTGTGGAACTTTCAAATCATTGGGGAATTACCTTTTGGTGGCGCTCGTGTCGAGTGCATCGCAGCGATGAATCCTTTTGGCGGCCCGTCCCGGTAAGCGTAGATTAGGACTGCCAAGAAGCTAGAGGTGTTCCGATGGTTCGGGAGTTGCAGCTTCTCACAGTAAGCGTGGTCTTCATGTTCCTTGGAGCCATTGTCGTAGGCGTCCTCTAGGACCCGCGACCGCGAATTTAACAGTCTCCGTCAACATCGCCTTCATCATGCGTTGCTACCGTTTCTTCTGGAACCGGAGCGATGGTCGCACACATCACAAAATTGAAGTGTTGGCACAACATCGCCGCCGCTATGGTCTATGCCATGGTGGTGCTGGTGCTTATCCAATTGGCGAACCACGCAATGCCGATTTACGACGAATTCCAAATCTCGCGGGATGTCACCTATCGAACGGTCGATGGTCACGCAGTGAAACTCGATGTCTATAGCAAGCGCGACGCAACAACGCCAAACGCGACGCTGGTTTATTTTCATGGCGGCGGCTGGATCGGTGGAAGCAAGGAGGCCGAGTCGCTGCAATTTCGCCCATTCCTCGAAATGGGCTGGAATGTCGTGAACGTGGAATACAGGCTGGGGGACGTCGCCTTGGCGCCCGCTTCTGTTGAGGACGCGATTTGCGCACTGCGCTGGGTCCATCGCAATGCGAGCGCTTACAGGATCGACCCCAACCGGGTGGTTCTGATGGGCCAGTCCGCGGGCGCGCATTTGGCCCTCACCGCCGCCATGCTTCCGGCAGAGGCGAAGCTCGCTTCTTCTTGCCCCGAACCAAAAGACGCAATGGTCGCGGCTATCATCAATTGGTACGGCATCGCGGATGTGAACGATCTACTGCATGGGGCCAATACACGGTTTTTCGCTACCGCGTGGCTCGGGGAAGCACCGGATCGCGAGGACATCGCGAAGCGCATTTCCCCGCTCCATTATGTGCGGGCCGGTATTCCGCCGGTCATCTCCATCCATGGCGATGAAGATGACGAGGTTCCTTACGCGCATAGCGTTCTCTTGCATCAAGCACTGGAGAGCGCACGAATTCGCAACCGCCTTGTGACGATTCCAGGCGGCGCACATGGCGGGTTTTCGAAGGCTGAAATGGCCCACGCCTTCACAGAGATTCGTGACTTTCTGGCGGCAGAGAGCATCGTCGCAGCAGATGACGGAAAGCGCGTATCGCGCTAAACCGTTTTCCATTGCAGCCTGAACACCCCCGGGTTTCCCATGACCAGTTTTCGTGTCTGTTTTATCGGCGACAGTCTCGTCGCCGGAACCGGCGACCCTGAATATCTCGGCTGGGCCGGACGCATTTGCAAAACCGCACGAACGCGCGGCCACGACATCACCAGCTACAATCTCGGTATTCGTGCCAATTCCAGCGCCGCCGTTCTCGCGCGTTGGCGCCGCGAGGTGGAAGCGCGCGACGTGCAAGGCGCCGATTGCCGTCTCGTCTTTGCGTTCGGCGTCAACGACACCAAAGATGTGAATGGCCAACTTATCTTCACGCCGGAGAAGGCAATCGCGCAGGCGCGTGACATCCTCAGCGAAGCGAACTCTTATCGGCCGACGCTCATGATCGGTCCGCCGCCCATCGGCGAAGATTGGCGCAATGTGCGCATTCGTGCCTTGTCGGAAAATCTTGCCACATTAACGCATGAGTTGGGTGTTCCGTTTTTCCCCGCTTTCGAGACGCTATCTGCGTCTAAAACCTGGCTGCCCGCTGTGCGTGCGGGCGACGGCGTGCACCCCATCGCCGCCGGATATGACGAATGGGCGCACGCGATCGAACAGTGGCCGGCGTGGCGCGCCTGGGCGCCGTAAGTCTAACTCAGCTTACGCCGCCGCGTCCTTCCGCGGATCATAATTGAGCAGCGGCGACAGCCAGCGTTCCGCGACATCCATCGTCCAGCCTTTACGCCGCGCATAATCCTCGACCTGATCGCGCTCGATTTTCCCGACGCCGAAATAACGTGACTCGGGATGGCTGAAATAGAAGCCGGACACCGACGAACCCGGCCACATGGCGAAATTCTCGGTTAGCTTCACGCCAATAGCGCGCTCCGCATCCAACATCTGGAAGAGCGTGCCCTTCTCGGTATGGTCCGGCTGAGCCGGATAGCCCGGCGCGGGGCGAATGCCGTTATAGGCTTCGGCGATCAATTGCTCATTGGTCATCGCCTCGTCCGGCGCATAGCCCCAGAACTCTTTGCGCACGCGCTGGTGCAGGCGCTCGGCAAACGCTTCGGCCAAACGATCTGCCAACGCGCTGAGGAGAATGGCGTTGTAATCGTCTTTGTCGGCCCTGTACTTGGCCGCAATGGGTTCCTCGCCAATGCCGGTGGTGACCACAAAACCGCCGACATAGTCCGCCCCGCCTTTAGGCGCGATAAAATCGGCCAGCGCCAAATTCGGCATGTCGGACCCGCGCGCGACCTGCTGGCGAATGGTTTGGAGATTCGCCAAAACCTTGCCGCGGGTCTCGTCGGTGAAGACGGTGATGTCATCGCCGTCGGCATTGGCCGGCCAGAATCCGTAAGAAGCGCGCGCTGTCAGCCATTTCTCGTCGACAATGCGTTTCAGCATCGCCTGCGCATCGCGGTAGAGCGAACTCGCCACTTCACCGGCAATGGGGTCCGTCAAAATATCGGGGAATTTCCCCTTCATTTCCCAGGCATGGAAGAAGGGCATCCAATCGATATAGGGAACCAGCTCCGCAATGTCGTAAGCCTCGAAGCTGCGCACGCCGAGGAAGGTTGGCTTCGGCGGCGTATAGACTTTCCAATCAGGCGCGAATTTGTTGGCGCGCGCTTGTGTCAGCGAGAGACGGCGCGAAGGCCCTGTCTTGGCCGCATGCGCCTCGGCGAGACGCTTATATTCTTCCTGTATCGAGGCAATATAGGGCGGCCGCAATTCATTGCTCAGCAGATTCGACACTACACCGACCGCGCGCGATGCGTCAGTGACATATATCGTCTGGCCAGCGCGATAGCTTGGGTGAATTTTTACAGCCGTGTGTACGCGGCTGGTTGTAGCGCCGCCGATCAACAGCGGAATCACAAAGCCCTGACGCTCCATCTCGGCCGCGACATGCACCATCTCGTCCAAAGACGGCGTGATGAGGCCAGACAGTCCAATCACATCGGCTTTGATCTCGCGGGCACGGTCCAGAATTTTCTGCGCCGGCACCATGACGCCCATGTCTTCGACTTCGTAGCCGTTGCACTGAAGCACGACGCCCACGATGTTTTTTCCAATGTCGTGCACGTCGCCTTTGACGGTGGCCATCAGCACCCGCCCCGCAGCTTCGCGCCGTCCGCCGGCTTCCTTTTCCGCTTCCATGAACGGAATGAGGTGGCCCACGGCTTTCTTCATCACGCGTGCCGATTTCACGACCTGCGGCAAGAACATTTTGCCGGCGCCGAAGAGATCGCCGACCACGTTCATTCCGGACATCAAAGGCCCTTCGATGACGTCGAGCGGACGCACGGCAATCTGCCGGGCCTCTTCAACGTCATCGAGCACGAAATCCGCAATGCCATGCACGAGTGCGTAGGTCAGGCGCTCGCCGACCGGCAATGACCGCCAGGCCGAAACGACTTCCTCGGCCACCGCCGCGCCCTTGCGATATTTCTGCGCCAAGCCAAGCAGGTTTTCCGTGGCTTCGGGACGACGGTTGAACAGCACGTCTTCAATCGCGTCGCGCAATTCGGTCGGGATGTCTTCATAGACCGGCAGCGCGCCGGCATTGACGATCCCCATGTCCATTCCGGACTTGATGGCGTGATAGAGAAAGATCGAGTGCATGGCTTCGCGCACCGGCTCATTGCCCCGGAACGAGAAGGAGAAATTGGAAACGCCGCCCGAGATATGCGTGTGGGGCAGGCCTTGGCGAATACGAACCACCGCATCAATGAAGGCGCGGCCATAATCATTGTGCTCTTCAATGCCGGTCGCGACCGCGAAAATATTCGGATCGAAGATGATGTCTTCGGGCGGGAAGCCGACTTTATCGACCAGAATATTGTAGGCGCGCCGCGAGATCTCGAATTTGCGCTCCGCCGTATCCGCCTGGCCTTTTTCGTCGAAGGCCATGACGACAACCGCCGCGCCGTAGCGGCGCACCTTCTGGGCCTGCGCGATAAAGGCTTCCTCGCCTTCCTTGAGGCTGATGGAATTGACGATGGGCTTGCCCTGCACGCATTTCAGGCCTGCTTCGATCACGCTCCATTTCGAGGAGTCGATCATCAGCGGCACGCGCGCGATATCGGGCTCGCCCGCGACGAGATTGACGAAACGCACCATGGCGGCTTCGGAATCGAGAAGCCCCTCGTCCATGTTGATATCGATAATTTGCGCGCCGCTGACGACCTGCTGACGCGCCACATCCAGCGCCGCTTCATAGTCAGACGCCGCAATCAATTTCCGGAATTTCGCCGAGCCGGTGATGTTGGTGCGCTCGCCGATATTCACGAAATTCATTTCGGGCGTGAGGGTGAATGGCTCCAGACCCGAGAGATGCAGATAGCGCGGCTTCTCCGGCACTTTGCGCGGCTTCACGCCGCGCACCGCTTCTACAATGGCGCGGATATGGTCCGGCGTCGTGCCGCAGCAGCCGCCGACGAGGTTCACGATCCCGTCGCGCGCGAATTCCCCAATTTGAGCCGCCATTGATTCCGGCGAGTCGTCATAGCCGCCGAACGCATTGGGAAGACCAGCATTGGGATGTACGCTGACCAGCGTGTCGGCCTCACCGGCGAGATCCGCGATATAGGCACGCAGCTCTTTAGCGCCCAGCGCGCAATTCAGACCAATGGCGAACGGGCTGGCGTGGCGCACCGAATGCCAGAACGCTTCCACTGTTTGCCCGGTAAGCGTGCGGCCTGAAAGATCGGTGATCGTGCCCGACACCCAGATCGGCAATCTTTCGCCGGCCTGATCAAAGGCTTCCTCGATGGCGTAGAGCGCGGCCTTGGCGTTGAGCGTGTCGAATGCGGTCTCGATCATAATAATGTCGGCGCCGCCCTTCATCAGGGCCAACGTCGAGTCGCGATAGGTTTCGCGCAATTGGTCGTAAGTGACCGCGCGAAACGCGGGATCGTTCACGTCGGGCGACAGAGAGGCCGTCCGCGTCGTGGGGCCAAGCACGCCTGCAACGAGGCGTGGGCGATCCGGAGTAGAGAATTCATCACAGACCTCGCGCGCGACACGCGCCGCCGTTTCGTTCAGCTCCCAGACTTGCGATTCCAGTGCGTAGTCGCCCTGGCTGACGGAATTGGAATTGAAGCTGTTGGTTTCGATGATGTCTGCGCCGGCATCGAGATAGGCGCGGCCAATCTCGCGGATGATATCCGGCCGCGTCATGACCAGAAGATCGTTATTGCCTTTCAAATCTTGGCCATGGTCGTGGAAGCAGGCGCCGCGGAAATCCTTTTCCTGCAGCCCATAGCCTTGGATCATCACGCCCCAAGAGCCATCGAGCACCAGGATGCGTTCCTGCGCGGTCTTCTTCAGCCATTCCAAACGTTGGGTGCGATTCATACGGACACCGGTTTCCGCGCGGGTTTGATCCCGAGCCTATTGCAGACGGCGAAGGTCAGTTCCGCCTGGTTGAGCGTGTAAAAATGAAATTGTGCGAAGCCTTCGGCGCGCAGGCGTTCTACCTGTTCGGCGAGAACCATGGCGGCCACCAATTTGCGGCTTTCGAGATCGTCTTCGAGGCCCTCGTAAAGATCGGCCAGCCATTTCGGCACAGAAGCGCCGCAGCGCAACGACATGCGCTGTACACCTTTGAAATTCGTTGTCGGCATCAAGCCCGGCACAATCGGAATCGTGACGCCGGATTTCGCCGCGACATCGCGAAAGCGGACCAGCGCGTCGGTGTCGAAGGCAAATTGCGTAATCGCGCGCGAGGCGCCGGCATCTGACTTTTCCTTCAAGAGGCTGACATCGCGCTCCAACGTCGGCGTGTCGGGGTGTTTCTCAGGATACGCGGAAACACTGACCTCAAACGGCGCGATGGCGCGGATCGCTTCCACCAATTCGGCGGTGGTTTGGAACCCATCCGGATGCGCGCGATAAGGCTCGCCCGCCACGGGCATGTCGCCGCGCAACGCAACGATGTGGCGCACGCCCGCGCTCCAATAATCGCGGATGACGCTGCGGACTTCATCGCGCGTGGCGCCCACGCAGGTCAGATGCGCCGCCGGCGTCAAATTCGTTTCATCGACCAGACGCTTCACCGTTGAATGGGTGCGGTCGCGCGTCGATCCGCCCGCGCCGTACGTAACCGACACGAAAGATGGCGACAGCGGCGCCAGCCGATGAATCGCGTTCCAGAGCTGCGTTTCCGCCTCCGCCGATTTGGGCGGGAAAAATTCGAACGACACTGCAACAGGTGCTTTGGGAGAAGGCGTTTTTTGATTCATCACGCCGCCTCCACCTTGCCGCGCTGGGCTACATCCAGCGCTTCGGCAAGCCACACCATCACGGTCAATTTCTGGCTGTCGCCCGAAGGCGCCAAAGCTTCTACGGAGAGCGGTTTCAAACCCACCGATTGAAACCAGCCCTGAACTTCGCGATCGGCAAATCCGAGACGGCGATGCGCATGTTCGGTGCGCAGGAATTCCAAATCATGCGGCGCGAAATCCGCGATGAGAATGCGCCCGCCCGATTTGAGCACACGCAATGCCTCGCGCAAGGCCGCCGGCGGATCGTCGAGATAGTGCAGAACCTGATGGAAGATCACCGCGTCGAACGCGCCATTGGTCAGCGGCAGGCGAAACACATCGCCAAGCCTCACCTGGCAATGGGTGGCGCCGATCTTGGCAAGACGATCACGCGCGATGGCCAACATTTCGGGACTGACATCGACCCCGACGCCGCGCCCGATATGAGGCGCCAATAACTCGAGAATGCGGCCGGTGCCGGTGCCGGCATCCACCACCGCGTCCAGCTTCCCCGTGCCGAGCAGCCGCACAATGGCGCTCTCAACATCCGCCTCCGGCACATGGAGCGAGCGGGCACGCTCCCAATTCGGGGCGTTGATTTTGAAATAGGCGGCGGCTTCCTGAGACCGTGCGGCGCGCGCATCGGCAAGCTGCCGGCTGTCACCTAGCAGGACGTCATGGTTGGGGGCGTCCGCCAGAGTCGCGAGGGTGCGTGACAGCGACGCGGCCCCGCCCCGGTCGGCGGCGCGGTAAAAGACCCAGGTGCCTTCCTTGAAGCGCTCGATAAGCCCGGCTTCGCATAGGAGTTTGAGGTGCCGGCTCACGCGGGGCTGGCTCTGGCCGACGATCTGGGTCAGCTCGCTGACCGTCAATTCGGCCTCGACCAGCAATAAAAGCAGCCGCAAGCGGGTTGAATCGCCCGCCGCCCGCAACATTTCAATGAGGTGCTCCATGGTGATATCGACTATGCCGCCTTCATCGCGAATGACATAAACATATCTTTATATCATTATGCAATGGTTACGGCGGCTCGGTAATCTCCCCGGCCACGATTCGGGCACGAAGGCGGTATTAGCTATATTTTGGGAGAATCGGTGTCGTTTAGGGCTGGGTTCGCGTTCAGGAACAGTTCTTCCCTATTTGTTCTCAGGTGTATGAATGTTGCGTAACTTTGGTTTGCTCGGTGCCGTCCTTCTTGGCCTCGCGCTTTCGGGCTGCGCTACCGCGCAGTCACCGGAAGCCGCCGCCGAGAACGACCCTTTGGAGGGCGTGAACCGCGCGAGCTTCCACGTCAGCGTAGCGCTGGATAAGGCGGCCGCGCGGCCGGTGGCGGTCGCCTATCGCGGCGTCGTTCCGCGGCAGATCCGCGGCGGCGTGCGCAACGTGCTGAACAATCTGGGTTCGATTCGGACCTTCGCGAACGACATCTTGCAAGGCGAAGCGACCCGAGCCGGCACCACGCTCGTTCGCTTTGTCGTCAACTCTACGATCGGCTTTGGCGGCTTGTTCGAGGTGGCAGAAGATTACGGCTATCCGCGGCATTTCGAGGATTTCGGCCAGACTTTGGCTGTCTGGGGAATCGGCGAAGGCCCCTATCTTTTTGTGCCGTTGCTGGGACCTTCAACACCGCGCGATCTGACGGGAAGCGTCGTCGATTTCTTCTTCGATCCGTTTACCTACGTGCAATGGGGCGATGAAAGCTATGTGCCCTATGTGCGGACCGGGTTGGTCTATCTTGAATTGCGTTCCAGCAATATCCAGACTCTAGACGACATCGAAGCGAGCTCGGCGGATTTCTACACGTCGTTGCGTGGGCTCTACCGCCAGGCACGCAACAACGAAATCAGGAACGGCGCGCAGGAAATTGATGACCTGCCTAATTTCTAAGGGTTTTTTCCGAGTAGCTTGCTTTAGGAAGCCAAGACATTGGCAACAAGGATAGAAACGATGCGTAACGGTGCGAAATCTCTAGCTCAGCAGACCATGAAATCCGGTCTGCTTGCGGCGGCGGTATTTCTTGGCCTTGCGGCCGGCACAGGCGCGACCTTTGCGTCGCCGGCTACGGAGAAATACGCGCAAGAAACCATCGACCGCGGCTATGTCATTCTGAACAACGATGCTCTGTCACGGCCGCAGCGCGCCGAGCAATTCCGCGAGTTTATGCTGGGAACAACCGATATCCGTCGCATCGCCATTTTCACGCTCGGCCAATATGCCAACTCCACCTCGCCGGCAGACATGGAAGATTTTGTGAAGGCGTTCACCGATTACGCAACCGCTGTCTATGAAACACGGCTCGGCAAATATAAGGGCCAGACGCTAAAGGTCACCGGCTCTAATAATCGCGCCGCCGATGATTCCGTCGTGAACGCGATTGTGGTGAACCCGACAGCGCCGAGCGCCAATCCCATTCGCGCCGCGTTTCGCATCCGCGCCGGTGCGGGCGGAAAGTCCATCATCACCGACATGCAGGTCGAGGGCGTTTGGCTCGCCATCAATCAGCGCTCGGATTTCATCGGCTTCCTGCAGCAGAATCGCGGCAGCGTGCCTGCCCTCGCGACAAACCTTCGCCAGCAAGTGATTACCTTGCGCGGCGGCGCAAACTGATCGGCAAGTGAAACTCTCGGGCTTCGACGTCCGAAGTCTTGCGCCTTCTGATCACGCCATCATCGCGGACTTATTCGCGAGCGATCCGAATCATTCCGCATTGGTGCAATCGGGTGTTCTCGCGCCGGACAAAGCGCATGCCATCTTCACCGACCTGCCGCTGGGAAAAGCGCTTCACGACAAATTCGTGTGGGGAGTCTTCGATGATGGCGCGGTTGTCGCCGTCATTGACCTAATACGCGATTATCCCACCCCGGATACCTGGGTTCTCGGTCTCTTGTTCGTTACGCCGCAGCTACGCAACGAAGGCCTTGGCGCTCGCATGATCGACGCCGTGTGCCGTCATGCGGCCGAAGAAGGCGGCGCCAAGCTGCGTCTGGCGGTCACGCACAAGAACACTGACGCGCAACGCTTCTACGTCCGCGCCGGATTCTCTAACGCCGGGACGCGGGACCGCCGCGAAGCCGACGGACGCGTGACCAAGCTTCACGTGATGGATAAAGCGCTTACACGCGCGTGAAGCGCTTATATTTGATCCGTTGCGGCGTATCGGCGGCGACACCCAAGCGGCGCTTCCGATCGGCCTCGTAATCCTGGAAATTCCCTTCGAACCATTCGACATGGGAATCGCCTTCGAACGCCAGCATATGCGTCGCGATGCGGTCCAAGAACCAGCGATCATGGCTGATGATCATGGCGCAGCCGGCGAAATCTTCGAGCGCGTTTTCCAGCGCGCGCAAGGTTTCGACATCGAGGTCGTTGGTCGGTTCGTCGAGGAGCAGAAGATTGGCGCCTGATTTCAGCATTTTCGCGAGATGCACGCGGTTGCGCTCACCCCCCGATAGCTGCCCCACTTTTTTCTGCTGATCGCCACCTTTGAAATTGAAGGCGCCGACATACGCCCGGCTGGGCATGGTGCGTTTGCCCAATTCCAACACATCGAGCCCGCCGGAAATTTCTTCCCACACATTCTTATTGGGATTGAGCGAGTCGCGCGACTGATCGACATAGCCCATGACCACCGTATCGCCGATGCGCAGCGCGCCGGTATCGGGCACTTCCTGACCCGTCAGCATACGGAACAATGTTGTTTTGCCAGCGCCGTTGGGACCGATCACGCCGACAATGCCGCCGGGCGGCAATTTGAAATTCAGATTCTCGATCAGCAGGCGGTCACCATAGGCTTTGTTCAGCCCTTCCGCTTCCACGACGAGGGAGCCCAGACGCGGTCCCGCAGGAACGACGATTTGCTGTGTCGCCTGGCGCTGCTCCTGCGATTTGGCCAGCAATTCCTCATAGGCCGCGATACGTGCCTTGGATTTGGCTTGGCGGGCGCGCGGAGATGATTTGATCCAGGCGCTTTCGCGGGCGAGCGCGCGGGCGTGTGCCTCTTCCTGCTCGCCTTCGCCGGCCAGGCGTTTTTCCTGGTTGTCCAGCCAGGTGGAATAATTGCCCTGATGCGGAATGCCCTTGCCGCGATCGAGCTCCAGAATCCACCCCGTAACGTCGTCGAGGAAATAGCGGTCATGCGTCACCAGCACGACGGTGCCGGCATAATCGGTCAAATGTTTTTCCAGCCACGCCACTGATTCCGCATCGAGATGGTTGGTCGGTTCGTCCAAGAGCAGAATGTCGGGCGCTTCGAGCAGAAGCTTGCACAGAGCGACGCGGCGTTTCTCGCCGCCTGAGAGATGCTCGACGCTCGCTTCCGGAGCGGGACAGCGCAGCGCGTCCATCGCCATCTCCACCTGGCTGTCGAGATCCCACAAATTCTGGGCGTCGATCTTGTCCTGGAGCTGCGCCATTTCGTCGGCGGTCTCGTCGGTATAGTTGGATGCGATCTCGTTATAGCGGTCGAGCAGCGCCTTCTTTTCGGCCACCGCTTCCATGACATTGCCGAGAACGTTGAGCGCCGGATCGAGCTCGGGTTCCTGCTGCAGGAAACCAACGCGCATGCCGTCCGCGGCCCACGCTTCACCGGTAAAATCCTTGTCGGTCCCCGCCATGATGCGCAGCAAGGTCGATTTGCCGGCGCCGTTGAGGCCGACAATGCCGATCTTGGCGCCGGGATAGAACGACAGCCAGATATCCTTCAGCACCTGACGGCCGCCGGGATAGGTCTTGGATAGACCCTTCATCACGTAAACAAATTGCGGGCCGGCCATCCTGGATGCTCCTGAAATCGGAAGGTGCGCGGTTTTAGCGGAGCGCGCGAACGCGAGCAACGCGCGAGAAACGCGCCGTCAGACGGGTTTAACTGAATCTAGAAGCGGATTTTGGCCCGCGACAGCACGGAGACCGAATCGCTGCCTTGGTTGCCGTTGGTATTCATCTGGTAGGCGGCATTGGCCTGCAATGCCAAAGCGCCATCCAGGAAAGTGGTGACGTAGCCCACTTGGATATCGGATTCTGGCGCCGCGTTGGCGCCCAAAGGAGCGGTCAGATTGCCACCATTATAGACATTCAGCGGACGCGACACGGCGATGCCCAAAGCATCGTCCCCGAACAGGCCGTGCTTGGCGACGGCGAGACCGTAAGTCTGTGTCCGCACGGGATCGAGATTGCCGAGCACGCCGTTTTGATGAAGATCAAGCTGCGTCACGCCCTCATTATAGGCCACGGTGGTAACCCAGCCCGAGCCGAAACCGACACGCGCCGAAATACCGAGTGCGGCCGTTTCCGCGGACGTGGTGGCGCCAAGCGATGCGGGAACTGAAGTGCCCAGGACGGTGCCGGTTTCGCGCGTCTGCGAAGCGGTGACGCCGACGCCGCTCCAATCGGCAAAATTCCAATCGATGCCGGCGGCGGTTGTTTCGATGGTGTGGGCGGAAGCGCCAAGACGGGCCGCGAAATCGCGGGCCAGCGGGTCAGTGGCGGTCAAAGCAGGTGTCGGCGACGACAAAGCGCGGCCGACATGGAGGCGCAAATTCTCGGTCAGAGCGACGCCCGCGCCGACGTAAAATCCTTCGGCGCCCATCGGCGCGTAAGGTGTGCGCAGCGGCGTTTCTGCCCGGACGAGATTCTGCTCGGCCCCGGCGGCACGCGGATCCCACATGCCGGTGCCGAATGCATAGGACCAGCGCGATGCTTCGAAGCGCACGCCCGGCATAATGGCCGCGGACACGCTGATATCGCGCAACGTCAGAACCTCGGGCTGCGAAAGACCAGCCGAGCCGAAGACCGGCAGACGGACCTGCGTTCCCTGAACGGCGAAATTCGGCCCGCTAGAAGCAAAACCGGAAATGTTCAGCCCAAACTCGGTCTGACTCGGGAACAGCGCATAGGACTGCGTAGCAGCCGCCAAGCCCAGATTTTGAACGTAAGCCTTGGAATTTACACGGTAAGTTTCGGGAACCGAGACGGATTTCAACTGCGCAAGTGCAGGCGTGAGTCCACACGCGGCAAATGCCGCGGTTGCCAAGGCTGCCGCTAATACTCGGCTGCGCATAGGTTTCCCCGCGTTTGCAGGCCCAAAATGAACCCGCTCCTCAATACCACACATTTTACCAAGTCCGTCCCCATTGGAAAATGAACGTTTGGCAAAATCGCCCTTCGACCGTCATTTTTCTTCCGATCCTTGGCAGGCGTGACCAAAATGTTGCACTGCCCGCTCGGTGACCAGCCTTTAGTACAGATATACTCTATAGAAGTAGAAGAGCGTCAGGACGGTTCCGGCCGCCAGAACGCAAATTCGCAGCCACACGGCCGGGATGTGGCGGGCCGTCCGGGCGCCGAGATTGCCGCCTGTGAGCGCTCCGGCGATCAAGGCCAGGGCGACCGGCCAAACCACGGCACCTTGGACAATGAAAACCACCACAGCGGCCCCATTGATGAGGCCGGCCATGAGGTTTTTCTGGGCGTTCGACAGCTGCGGGTCACGCTCGCCGGCCAGCGCCATGGTGGCCATCAGGAGGATGCCAATCCCGGCGCCGAAATAGCCGCCATAGATGGCGAACAAAAACTCCAGAACGAGGAAGGTGCCGGCGCCGAGGTGGCCACCCGTTCGAGCCATAAGGCGCACGATCCTGCCGCTGAAACCGTAAAGCAGCGTCGCCGTCAGGATCAGCCAAGGAACAAGCTGAGAGAAGACATCGTCGCCCAATAGGATCAGCAGCACGGCGCCGACCGTGCCGCCGGCAAGTGCCACGAGCGAGCGCGACAGAAGATGCGCCCGCACTTTGCGAAGCTCAGGACGGTAGATATGCGCCGCCATGACGCTGGCGGGCCATAGACCGATTGTGTTGGTGGCATTGGCCGCGACGGGGGGCAGACCGAGCGCAAGGAGAATCGGAAAGCAGATCAGCGTGCCGCCGCCGACAATCGCGTTCATGGCGCCGGTGAGCGCGCCAACGCCGAAGAGCAGTATTATTTCGGCAATGCCCATCGGATCAGTCGCGGCGCCGCGCATCCAGAAGCGCCTGCACGCGCGCCACCACCGGGCTCATGTCATCAAGTGCGGGATAATAATACGGCACAAGCTCGCCGTCGAATTCGCGCGTCAGGCCATCCTCGCGCATCGCGAGGTGAAAGCGCCGGAATTTTGCGGAGCCGCCTTTCAGCTTGGCGACATAGACAGGTTTCCCGGTCGCGCAGGCTTCCGACACCATGTTCACGGAATCGGATGTGACGACGATGAAATCAGCGAGGCCAAGCAGGCCGAAATAGGGATTCTCGCCGGCGCCATCCCAGAGATAATGCGGCGAGCCTGCGACAGCCGCTTTGAGCACTTCCAACGAAGCCGCATCGGTGCGGCGCGACGGCGTGATAAGAAGACTTCCTTTTTGGGCTGCTGCCGCTTCCACGAGTTCGGCGGCGAAACCTTCCATCCAATTCGGCGTCAGCGTGTAGACATCGTTCGACCCGCCGATCAGAACCGAAACATAGGGACGCGGCAATTTCGGAAGGTGGCGGCCAAGATTCTCCGCGCCGCGCGCAAGCGTGGTCCGGCTGATGCGATGCAGCGCGCCTTTGGTAGCGACGACATTTTCGCCGCTTAACCGATCATGACGCGGCGTGACGATAAGGTCGAAAAGGCGCGGCGCGATACCCGGATTTTGCAATTGTATCGTGATCGTGGGTGTGCCCGCTTTGCGGCTTTCAGCGCGCACGATCAATGACGCGGCAATGCTTTGGCGCCCCGTCGCGATCAAAATATCTGGCCATAGCGCCGAAAGTGGATCGCTCTCGGCAGCGAAGGCATGACTCTGAAACAGCCGCAAACGCGGTGTTAATTCACGCCACGGGCTACGCAATGCGACACGCTTGATAACGGGCTTTAGGCCCAATGCCTCGGCGAGCCCGAGGCACTGGCTTTCCATGCCGGCCTTGCCGTCCGTTACAACCCAACTGGTGTGTTCAGAAGCCAAACATATGGTCCAGGCTGAATGCCGATTCGCCTTGCACCAATCCGTGATAGCCGAAAAGGCGGCAGGTCGTATCGCGCACCACGACATAGGCATTCGTGCCGGCGGTTTCGCGTTCGGTATCGGTGAACATCTCGTCGACATAAAAAAGACGCGACCCGCCACAGGGAATGCGTAGCTTGCGCCGAGCAATTTCCAGTCCGCCGTTCGAAACCAATATCAGAGCGGTGTCTGACAATTCCCACCACGGCAACGAAGCCGGATAGATCAAGTGACACATGGTGCGTGCGCGCCCTGCACCCACCCGCAAGAAAAGACGCGTGGTCAGCCCCGGCGGCGGCCCTTTGTAGGATTGCGGCTCGTTTTTATACGTAGCCAGCGTGTTGAACACATGTGCGCCGAAGCTTGTCTCGGCCTGATGTCCCGCTTTGCGATCTGTGTAGCGAAACAGCGCATGCATCCAACCATCGGCATCTTGGCCCGCCTCGAAATCGTAGAGCAATTCAACATGGCCGTAGCCCGCAACGAGCTTCTGATTGCCGAGCAATTCGTCGATCTGGAACGCGATGGACTCGTTGCGTGCGAGATTGCCAAAGCTGCGCTCCGCGACCACCGCACCCTCCGCATCATAGAGCACCAGTTTAACTGGCAAATGTTCTAGCGTTGTCGTCATCGGCGTCGGCAATACGTGGCTCGCATAGCGATCCAGCGGCAGGATCGGCGCAGGGAGAATAAATCCCTTGCCCAGCAGCGATTTCAGCTTCGGCAATTCAGGATCAGGTTTCAGATCCTCGCGCTCGACATTAGGGTGCGCGATATTACGGCGTCCGTTTTTCTGGACGACCTCATAACGCGGGCGAACGAAATGCTTACCGGCCCGAATCTCGATTTGCTGCGGCCAGCGCGCCTTGGGAAGCAGGGAAGAAACGTGCAACGCCCTCGTGGCAAACGGCGCGATCTCGCTGTCGAACCAAGCAATCTCACCATTGCCCATGAGATTGAGACCAATCTCGCCCGCCTGAATCGACGTTGGGTGTGAGTTCTGTACCCACAGAATGACCTCGTCACCGTCACCGGGCGCCGGCAGGCCCGCATAGCGTTCTGCCGGCCAGGAATTGGCGTCGTGGGTACAGCTCACGACATCGTTGGAATCGCCGTATGTATCGAGCGCGTATTTGACCATGTCGTGTCCGGCCGCGCCGACGACGTGCAGAAACAATTGTCCGGTGAACGGCGAGAGCCCGAAACTTTCGCGTATCTCTTTACTGTCGAGCACGATCGGCGCATTCGCCGCCGGGAGGTTTTGCTGCCACTGCGCGAGGATTTTTCCGCCCTCGTCGAACAGAGCCAGCCAGATGAAACCTTCTTTACTGCCATAGGCCGTCCAATAATTGGCCGTGACCAAGCGCGTGTGCAGCCCGTCGGCATCGCGGAAGAATGCGAAGTTGGTGGCGAAATTGAGATTCGACAAATAGGGCCGCGACGCAGGCGCCATGTCGGCTGGAATCCTGAGCCAATCGAAGCTGATGATGACGACATCTTTCGGCACCACGCGGCGGAGGCGTTCCACCGTAGCGGTGGCGTCGAACGCGGCGATCAGAATGGTGCCGGATGACATGTCGCCAATATCGGTCACGGCACGCGCGCTCACGCCGTGAAAGACGCGGCCGACATGGCCGGCATCTTGAACGAAAAGCTCTGCGATTTTTACGCCATCCAGTGGATAAACCGCATCGAACGCCGAGGCGAGATTGTTCGGATCATAAACAGCGACCGATTTTGCTGCCTTCAGATGCTTCAAAAGTTGCTGCGCCGGTGCTGCTGCCAGCGGATGCGTCACCGCTTTGTAAAACGCGTTCCCGCCCACGGCATTGCTGAAGGTTTCGATTTTCAGCGGCATGGTCTACCGGCGACCAATAAGGCGTTTGACGAATGCGCTGAAGCGATGACGGCGCTGTTCGCGCCGCACCACATCTTCGCTGGTGACCCAATTCAGTTGAATGACACGGCGCGGACCAGCGAACGATTCAAAACCATGCCAAGCGGTGGGCACGTTTTCAAAAACAAGAAGTGTGCCTTGCGCTGGCGGCACTTCTGCGATGATGGCGTTGAGATCGGTTGGCGACGACAAAAGCCGTAAGCGCCCCACCGGGCTTTCCCACGCCTCGTTCATATAGATCAACGCGGTATAAAGCTTGGTGCGGCTGTCAGTATGAATCTTGCCGTCTGCTGCTTTGCTCTGGCCGCGAACGGTGACCATCGTCGGATAAGGACGTAAGTCGGTGCCGAATTTCTCCGAGACAAATTGCGTCATTTCCGGGCTCTGCAGATCCGCCATGAAGCGGCGAAAGGCAGGGCCATAGGTGAGTGATTGCAGCGGAAAACTTCCAGCGTGATCGATCTTGGGAAAATCGGCGCTGATCGCATCGCTGGCCGCGGGCCGCACGAAATGCGGCACGATCACATACGGAAACGGCGCCGGTTGAAGCGCCGCATCCCGCAAGGCTTCCAGCGCGATCGACGCCAGTGCCGGCGTGGCCCCGCCCGGCATCGTGCCAGCGTGAGTGTTCATAGCTTCTGGTAGCGCCGAGACTTGCAAACGGCAACTCCTTATTCCCCTTGGTGAAGGGCCTTGCCAAGCCTTTTCAAGGACATAGCTCCAAGGGCGGTTCCATTGCCACGTAGACGGCAGGCCCCGCGCCCGCTATTTCAGGGGGAACTTAAGGGGCAAACGACATGGGCGGGATCCGCGTCGCGGTCATCGACGACTGGCTGGGTATCGCGGAGAACATCATCGATTGGTCGGCGTTGCGCGCGCGCGGCGAGGTGAAATTCTTCCAACGAAATTATCCCATTGGCGCCGAAGCGGACGCGGAAAAAGAGCTGCGCGATTTCGATATTATTCTGCCGATGCGCGAGCGCTCGTCGTTGCTGGCGCCGACTCTGTCGCGCCTCCCGCGCCTTAAAATGTTGTCATTGACCGGCCACAAAAACCCGCATGTCGATTTCGCCTATTGCACCGGCAAGAACATTGTCGTGTCGCAGGCCGGATCTAAGACGGCAGCTTATGCAGCGGAATTGACGCTGGCGTTGATTCTCGCAGCCGCCCGCAATCTGGCTAAAGCCGACGCCGGTATGCGCGCAGGCAAGTTCCAAGAAGGCGCCGGCCTCGGCATTGTGCTGCTCGAGCGAACGCTTGGCATTGTCGGCCTTGGCCGCATCGGCGTGGAAATGGCTTGCTTCGGCCGCGCACTTGGCATGCGCGTGGTGGCATGGAGTCAAAATCTGACGGAAGAGAAAGCAAAAGCGGCGGGCGCGGAATATGTCAGCAAGGATCAGCTCCTCTCCGAATCCGATATCGTCACCCTGCATCTGGTTCTATCGGAGCGCACGCGGCATATTATCGGCGCGCCCGAAATCGCGCGCATGAAAAAAGGCGCGATGCTGGTCAATACGTCGCGCGGCCCCTTGATCGATGAGGACGCGCTGCTCGCCGCGTTACAGGACGGACACATCAAAGCCGCGCTCGATGTCTATGACGAGGAACCGTTGCCGGCGAACCACAAGTTGCGTTCGGCACCAAATACGGTGCTTTCACCGCACCTTGGCTTCTCGACAATTGAGAATATTGGCGATTTTTACCGTAACGCTGCGGACAATATCCTTGCCTATCTCGACGGCGCCCCGCAGCATGTCGTCAATCCGGATGTATTGAAGAACAAAGTGTGATGGAGAAATGCCCGTGAACATGCGTGGAAAAACCTATCTTCGTCGTGGTGCGCTTCTGGCCGGCGCAGGACTCGCAGCCGCGCTCGCGTTCTTTGCAACGCCGCTCACGACGCAGGCGCAAGAGAAGCCGCCGCTGACGCTCGCCACGATGGGAAATTTCTTCGTCGGCGGCGCCTATGACACGCAAGAGCCGGGTCACATGTTCGGGCAGATGTATGCCGAATATTACATCCCGCAGAACCGCACCCATCCGTATCCGATCATTATGGTGCATGGCGGCAGCGTGACGGGCGCCGGCTGGCTGGAAACACCGGACGGTCGCGAAGGCTGGGCGCAATATTTCCTCCGCCGTGGTTACGCGGTCTATGTCGTCGATCAGGTTGCACGCGGACGCGCGCCCTATCACGACGAGGTGCTTGGCAAACGCTCCTATCAAACATTGCAATTCGTGCGTGAACGCTTCGCCAATAAGGGAAAATTCCCACTTTGGCCGCAGGCGAAATTGCACACGCAATGGGTCGGCGAACCGGTGCCGGGCGATCCGAGTTTCGATCAATATTGGGCGTCCAACATTCCCTCGATGGAAGATCGCGGCCGCCAGGTGCAGATGAATATCGATGCGCTGGTGCAGCTTCTCGATAAGGTCGGCCCGTCTATCGTGTTGGTGCATTCTCAATCGGGCGTGTATCCGTGGACAGCAGCGCAGAAGCGTCCGGACCTCGTGAAAGCCATTGTGGCGATCGAGCCCTCAGGTCCGCCGGTTCATGACATTGAATTTCACGGCGCGCCCAATTGGTTCACCGAAGTTGCCGCCACGAAAACTTTCGGCATTCAAGATGTTCCGGTGGAATATGCGCCCGCGGCAACGGCGCAATCGCCGTTGCAATTCGTGCAGCAGGAACAACCCAATGCGCCGGATCTGGTGCGTTGCTGGCGCCAGAAAGAACCCGCGAAGAAACTGGTTGGCCTCGACCGCCCGATTCTGATCATGCAATCGGAGGCGTCTTTTTACGCCTCCTACAATCACTGCACGGTCGAATACATGGTGCAGGCCGGCGTGAAGCCGACCCATATTCGCCTGCAGGATGTTGGCATCCACGGCAACGGCCACATGATGATGATGGAGCGCAACAGCGATCAGGTGGCGCAAGTGGTTGTCGACTGGCTGCAGAAGAGCCTGGCCGGCGCAGAAGCGGCCGAGCGCGGACGCGCCCGGCCGTAAAACGGCTTAGACCGATGCGTGCGCCAGGCCTGGGCGCACGACCAGCACGTCTTTGGCAGCTTCCTTGAAGGCCTGATCGGGCGCGAGAACCACCGACGCTGAACGCACACGATGTGTGTGCGGCTGAACGCCCGGCGGTTCTTTGCCTTCCTCGGTAAGCGCTTTGGCTGCGGCCATCAACTGCCGGCGCGCCATCACGACGCCCATGTCGGTCGGCACCAGATTTTCCAGCGAGCGATCAACGATCTTCCCCATGCTTTCCTGCAAGGATGCGTCCTGCATGGCAAAGCCTTCGACGCCGCTATAGGTCTTGCCGCTCTTCTGGCTCCCGCGGTCCATCAGATAATCATTGTCCTTATTGGCGTAGGAGTGGAACGTGTTGTCCACCTTGCAGTGAATGCCTTCGCCATTGTCCATCGCCGCGACTTCGTTTTCCGAAAGGGGGCGCGTCGGATGATAGTCGTAGCTCCAGGTCCAGCAATTCTCGTCGTCGATCGGAACCCAGAAATGCCCGTGCACGGGATGGCCGCCACGCGGCGGAATCTGCGTGTAATACGGCATGATCCAAGTGGTGATGCGCCAATAATATTTGCCACCTTCGGCATTGCGACGCGCAGCAATATAAAGACCGCTCGGTTGTTCGACGACTTCGAACACCGGCTTAGGATCGGCAACAGTGTAATCGTTGCCCTTGGTCTTGGTGAATAGCGGATCGGATTCGATGGTCGCCTTGTGCAACCAACCGACATGGCTGGAATCGATGCCGCCTTCCATCGCCTGAAGATAGTTCGAATCCTGCCAGCGCTTGGAAACGAAGCTCTGATTGTCCGGCACGGTGGCGAACTCGAATTCCGGCGGACCCGGCTGATGTTCGGGCGGTCCCATATAGGTCCACAGCACGCGGCCGACTTTGATGAGCGGATAGGCCTTCAATTTGACGCGCTTGTAGAACGGGCTGTCATCGGGCTCGGACGGAATTTCCATCACCTTTCCGGTAACGTCGAATTTCCAGCCGTGATAGGCGCAGCGAATGCCGCATTCTTCGTTGCGGCCGAACCACAATGATACGCGGCGATGCGGGCAGAACTCGTCGACCAGACCGTAATTGCCTTTGCTGTCGCGGAACGCGAGCAATGGCTCGCCAAGCAATTTTACGCGAACGGGCGGGCAATCATTCTCCGGCAATTCCTCGGCCATGATCGCCGGCAGCCAATAGCGTCGAAACAATTTCCCCATCGGCGTGCCTGCGCCTGTGCGGGTGACGTACTCGTTCTGCTCTTTTCTCAACATCGCAAAAGCCTTCAATCACATTTGACAGTTGTTCGCATATCGCACATTCTAACGCGAATTCGGACGACATTCTGGTACACACTGAATAGAGTCAAGCATCGGCTTAGCGGGATTTGGGATTCCGGTTCGCGAGGAGCGCAAGATGTTGGTGGAAAAAGTGGAAGCAGAGTCGGAGAGTTCGAAAACTAACAGCGCTGACAGGTCCTACGTAACGGCCTTGGCGCGCGGATTGTCCGTGATGACCGCTTTCCGCGAACAGCGCGACCGGTTAACGCTTTCAGATGTTGCCAAAATTGTTCATCTGCCGCGCGCCACTGTCAGGCGCTGCCTTCTGACATTGGCGAAGCTCGGCTATGTCGAGAATAGCGGGCGCTTCTTCTCGTTGTCGCCTCAAGTACTGACACTGGCGCAGGCTTATTTGTCGTCGAGCCCGCTGCCTCGCGTGGCGCAGAGTTTCTTGGAACGCGTCAGCGAAAATCTGGGCGAGTCCTGCTCACTGTCGATCCTTCATGGCGACGAAGTCATTTATATCGCGCGTTCCACGCGCAAGCGTATGGGATCGCTTCATCGCGATGTCGGCTCACATCTGCCAGCGCATTGTACATCGATGGGCCGCGTGCTTCTCGCCGTTTTGACCAACAATGAATTGCAGGCCTATTTCCGCGTCGCACGGCTCGAAAAATTCACGCGCACGACCGTGGTGGACAATAATGAATTGCGCGCGATCTTCGAAAAGGTGCGGCGCCAAGGCTATTCTCTGGTGGACCAGGAATTGGAGCCGGAACTGCGCTCCATTTGCGTGCCGGTGCAGAACGCGCCAGGTCGGGTTATCGCGGCGCTCAACGTATCGACGCAGGCCAGCCGCACCAGCAAGAAAGAAATGCTGGAACATTTCCTTCCGGTTCTGAAGGACACAGCGGTCAAGATGCGTCCGCTTCTGGTCGGCTAGAATATTTGAATTTTAACGCGCGGCTTCCGCTTCGGCTTGCGCTTCGTCATCGCCGGTTTGCCGCGGCGCGATTTTACGTCCGCTAAATTCGGCTCCGGCATTCTCGTCGAGGCTGAGCGTTAGCGGCACCGCGAGCAGCGAGATGGCGGCCACAACCAAGAACGCGGTGGTGAAATCAGAAAGCTGGGGCGCATCATGGCCGGCAATGGCGGTGATAACGCCAAGCACCATCGCCGTGGTCGCGACACCGAGCGTCACTGAGAATTGTTGCATCGTGCTGTGCAGTCCGATCGCCGCGGCGCTTTTTTCCGGCGGAATGTCGGAATAGCAAAGCGTGCCGAAGGCGGTGAATTGCAACGCCCGCGCGGAGCCGCCGACAAGCAAAATCGCGTAGATCAAAACAATCGGCCATTCGGGACGAATGAACGCGGTCGTCACTATATAGGCCACGACCAAGAGCCCGTTCCAGATCAGCAGATTGCGATAGCCCACACGCTGCAGCACCGGCTTGGCGGCGGCCTTCACAAGCATCGAGCCGAGCGCCGCAACGAATGTCGTGGCGCCGCTCTCAAGCGCGCTGACGCCGAATCCAAGTTGCAACATCAGCGGCAACAGAAAGGGAAAGGCGCCGAACGACATGCGAAACAACAGCCCGGCCGTGCACGCAACATACATGGAACGAATTTCCAGCAGGCGCAGATCCAGCACCGGCCAGGGATGTTTCATGGCGTGGCGCCAATAGGCCCAGCCGGTGCCGATGCAGAGCAGCGAAGCGAGCGCGACCAAAATAAAGGGCACGTTCGCGCCGCGCACGCTGTCGAGCACGAACAGAAGCGAAGCCAAGCAAAGCCCCGACAGAACCGAACCCAGGATGTCGAATTTGCGTTTGGTTTCGGATTTTATCTGCGGCACGAACAGCGTGGACAGAACGATGCCCAGTAGCCCGAGGGGAACGTTGACGTAAAAGATCCAACGCCAATTGTAGAAATCGACGAGGAAGCCGCCGATCAACGGACCGACAACAGGCCCGATCATCGCGGGCACCAGAACCCAGCCCATCATGGCGACGAATTCGGATTTCGTTACCGAACGCATCAGCACCAGACGTCCGACCGGCACCATCATGGCGCCGCCCATGCCCTGAATAATGCGCGCGAGAACCAGCACCCACAAATCCGTGGCGAGGGAGCACATGATCGAGCCGGTGGTGAACAGCACAATTGCGAAGCGGAAGACTGTGCGCGAACCCAACCGGTCGGCGATGATGCCGCTGACCGGAATGAAGATGGCAAGGCTGAGAAGATAGGCCGTCAGCACCACGCTGAGGCGCAAGGGCGCCACGCCGAAATCGCGCGCCATCGCCGGCAGTGCCGTGCCCAGCGCCGACGAATCCACATGCTCCATGAAGATCACGATCGCCAGAATGAGAGCAATCACGCGCGGATGAGCATCTATTCGGGCTGCCGACGGATCGGCATTTGCGGGAGTCGGCATCAGACTATCGTCGCATGGCGGACAGTCTGCTTAGAGCATGATCCGCACGAATTAGAAATCGGCCTTGGCGGCCGTGGGAACCGGATAATCCTGTCCCGTCGATGCGTTTTTATTGTTCTCGGCGCAAACGATTTCGTCGAATTGCTGCGCCATGCGGCGATAATTGACGATTGCAGTCCAGGGTTTGGTGAAGGTCTTGGGATCGTCAACGGTGAACGTCACCTGCAAACGCTGACCGTTGTCGACCATGCGATAGCGTTCGATGACATGGATCTCGGTGGTGTGCGGCGTGCCGTACCAATCGACGGTGGAGCGATCATCAACGCCGATCGTATCGACCACCAGCGTATCACCGTCGTAATAGCCGATCGATTCGCCGTACCAGCTCGGCTTGAGATTCTTGGTGTGCTCGCGCTGATTGAGAAGTATGCGGCGTGTCGTGTGATCGCGTTGATAGATGATGGTGATCAGATTCAGTTCTTGCAGGAACTGCATCGGTTCGCGCAACCGCAGCGCGCCGGGGACGCCGGCGGGCCAGCACAAAGAATGTGCCGGAAGAATCTCTTCCCTATCGACGATCTGGCGATAGGCTTTGTCTTTAATGACTTGCGCCGCCCCTGGTTGCAGAAGCGGATCTTTCCAATCGCCGATGAAGGGCTTGTTGTCGCCGGCCGAGCGCTTCTGCACCGGATGTTCGCGCAACGGGCCCTGCCCGTTCGGCGGCGGCAAGAACTGCATGAACGGTTGATCGTTGCGCTGCCAATAGCCGGAGAAATCGACAACAGCGGATTGTTCGTCTTGCGGGGCGGCATAAGACGTCGCCGACGCAAGCGCGAGAGCAATTCCGCCGGCTATGCCGGTCAATTTAAGCCGCGTGAACCGCATCGCCAACATTGCTCCTCCGGTTAGGCTGTCGTCTTACTGCGGCCGGCGCACGCCCGGGATGTGATAGATGTCCCGATGCGGATCGCCGCAATTATAATCTTCAAGCCTGACTTCCGGATGCAGGTCATAAACGAAGCGGGCCTGCCAAGGGCGCGTGTACATCACCGGATCGGTGATTTCCGCGACCACTTCAAGTGTCTTATCGTTGATCTTCTTCACGCGCTCGACCACACGCATCTGATCCGAGTGCGGAGCGCCCGTTGCGTCAACGAATGTCTTTTCGTTGAAGCCGGCACTGGTGATGACAAGCGTATCGCCCTGCCAGCTCGCCATCGAATGGCCGGAGTAATAGGGGAAGATTTCCAAATCTTCTGCGGGCGGCAGCGGCTTGTCGAGAAGCAGCGGGCGGATCACGTGGTTCAGTTCATAAACGATGGTGACTTGTCCCGGCGTTTGAATCACTTGGAAGGGATACGGATTACCGAGAATTCTCGGCACCCCATCAGGCACGCACACGCGGCGGGCTTCGTCTTTGATCGTGCCAGCCTTAAGGCCATCCATATTGGCCTGATATTTCTGCTGGCCGGCCGGCGTGAACGGCAAATTACCGCCACCGACGATTTCAATCTTAGGGCTGTATTTTTGAATCCACCACACACCGGAAATATTCTGGTTCGCGGGCGGCGTGTAGATCGGACCACCGGGCGTTCCTACGGGAAGATTTTGCTGCGCGCCGCGTCCGCCGCCACGTCCACCTTCCGCAGGGGCTTCGACCGCCTGTGCCACTGAAACACCGGCGAGCACCACACCCGCGACAAGCGCCGAAAGCGCAAAAGACGAAGCCATAAAATCCTCCCCGTTATTTATCGTTACCTAACTATATTTCGCGGACGCACCGATACACAAGGCGCCACGAGAAAATCGAAAGGGCGGGACCTGCCCGCCCTTCACGACTCTCGAAAACGTGTTGGACTACTCGCGGCCCTCGCGACCGGGGCACTCATTGCCTTGGCACAGCGTCTTGCCGCCGGCCGTTACCACCGTTAGCACCTGTCCGCCGAACGAGCCGTCTTTCAGCGGATGAAAGCCGATTTCGATCTTGTCGCCCGGTTTGATGTCTTCGCGTTTCCAGCCAGCCGTCGTCAGCTGGCCGGTAGAACCAGCCTCGAAAGACCATGTGATCTGCTTTCCAGCAGCGTCAGCAATGACCATGTGAATCCACGAATGCGGATTAATCCATTCAAATTCTTTGATCGTGCCAGTGAGCTTGCTGGTTTTGGCGTGGTCGAACATGGCGAACGAGTGGTGCGCGTAAGCCGGCGCCGCGAACATGCCAACCACAATTCCAGCCAACGTCATGGTTTTGATGTTCATGCACGTTCTCCTATGGAATTCGTGAGTCTTGCGAAGCCTATACTACAGGTTGCGCAAGACGCGGAACAGTATCGCGCCACGCAGGCGCAGCATGTTTTGCTGCATGTGCGAAGGCGGACACGAGCCTATTGCGTGACCGGTATAAATCCGGCGCGCACGAACACCGCGCGCGCTTCCGGCCCGCTCAAATATTGCAGAAACCGCGCCGCCGCCGGTTTGGCATCGCGTGTGAGCGCCACCGGATAGACGATGGGGTCATGAGAATTCGCCGGGAACGTGCCAACCACGCGCACCTTCGGTTCCACCCGCGCATCGGTGCCGTAGACAATTCCAAGCGGCGCCTCGCCGCGCGCCACATAGGCCAGCGCGGCGCGCACATCTTCCGCGGGCGCCAGCCGGTTGGCGACGCTGTCCCAAACGCCCAGTCTTTGCAGCGCCGCCCGGCCATAGCGCCCCGCTGGTACGGATCCAGGGTTGGCAATGGCGAGGCGTCCGGCACCCAGCGCCTGCGCCAGACCGAAGCGCTGGCCGATCATAAGCTGCAGCTTTGAGTCGATGGGCGCGATCAACACCAGAGTATTGCGCAGCAAATCCTTGCGAGAGGCGTGCGCGATAAGGCCTTTTGTATCGAGGTAATCCATCGATTCCTGGTCGGCCGAGGCGAAAATATCGGGGCCGCTGCTGGCCTCGATTTGGCGCGCCAGCGTCATGGAGGCGGCAAAGGAGAACGAGATTTTCGCGCCCTGCTTGGCCTCATAATCGCGGCCAATCTCCTGCAGCACGTTGGTTAGCGATGCGGCCGCGAAGACCAGGACCGGAGGCTCGGCCGCGCGAACGGATGCTGCGGTAAATGTGACCAGGATTGACGCCGCAAGCGCTACGGCCGTGCGTGCGAGTGCTCTCATGCTCATGTCTGCTTCCTATCACGAACCTTGCGGGAGCGCAGCCGCGCTCGCCAAAAAGTGGGTCGCTCAAGACCCTTCCGCCGCTTTCGCGGGCCTCCTGAACGTAATAGATAGGAGCGGAAGACGTTCCTGACCGGGACGCTCGCCAGAGGAATTTGCCCAGAGGAATTTGCAATGCGTAGATTTTCGTCCTCGACCTTTATTCCGGCCGCCATCGCCGGCCTCTGCGCCATCGGCGCGCTGGCATGGCCGGCAGCAGCGCCCGCGCAAAACGCGCCGGCGGCTACCGCCCAGAAAGTGCCCGATCTTTCCGGTGTCTTCGTTCGCCAAGCGCGTAATGGCATTGCAGCACCCTCGACCTTCGAAATGCCGACCGACCCCAAGCTGCGTCCCGGCCCGCCGATGAATACGGTCACCGGCGAAAGAGCAGGTGTCGAGTGGATCGCCGATTCCGCCAATCCGCTTCTGCTGCCGTGGAATGCAGAATATTTGAAGAAGCGCGGCGAGCGGGAATTGGTGGACGTCAACAACGTGTCTTGGAACATTTGCTGGCCGTCTGGTGTGCCGCAGGTAACCCTCATGCGCGAGCCGCTGCAATTGCTGCAGGAGCCGAACATGGTGACCATGATCTATCAGCGCGATCATACGGTCCGCCGCGTCTATCTGAATGAAAAATTGCCGGAGAAGCTGACACCAAGCTGGTTCGGCCATTCGGTTGGCCACTATGAAGGCGACACGCTGGTAATCGAAACCGCTGGGCTGAACGCCAAAACGGGCATCGACCGTTTCAACACGCAGCACACCGAACAGCTCCGCGTCGAAGAGCGCTACGAGCTGGTCGAGAACGGACAATTCTTGCGCGTGATTCTGAAGATCACCGATCGGGGCGCGTTCACCGCGCCCTTCTATGCGCAGGCGCATTACCGCCGCCAGCCGCAGACCACGAAGTTCGAGGAAGTCGCTTGCGCCGAAAACAACCGCGACGTGACGACCGGCGGCGGCCTCGGCGAATTCCCGATTCCGAAAGACGACACGCCGGATTTTTGAGCGGGGCGACAACCCTCATCCTTCGAGACGCGCGCGTTGCGCGCTCCTCAGGATGAGGGCGATAAATCATCCTCATGGTGAGGAGGCCGCGTGAGCGGCCGCCTCGAACCATAAGGACGAATTTTAGCCGTAAGTCGGAACGAAGAGATCGTCGACTGTGGGACGGTTTTCGGGCGCCACCAATGCTTGATCCACGAGATAGGTGATCAAAGCGTCCAGCGTGGCGCGGTTCTTTTCCACGCCGTAAGGCCACGGATCGCCGCCGAACACGTCGTAGATCTCGTCGAGATCGTCGGTCATCCACGGCAGCATGTAGCGCAGCGCGCGCAGATTGAACATTTTCTGTAGCGCGATCTCCTTTGACTTGGTGAAGGCGTTCACCAGCGATGTCGCCACGAACGGATGCTTCTCGTAAACGTCTTTACGAATCGCGACCAAATGCATGATCGGATAGATATTGGTGCGCCCGTAATATTCCTTTTCAAGCTCGCGGAAATTCGGGAACAGTCGCTTGATCTCCGGATTGTGGCGAATGGCTTCCGGCAGGCTGGTGCCAAGCGTCGCGTCGACATCGCCCTGCTCGATCAAATCGCTTAGGGATTTTCCGCTTTTATTGATTTCGATCGGAACATGTTTGAGCAGCGGCAGAACGGTGGGCGCGCCGTGCGCGCCGCCTTCATTGATGGCGCCTTGCACCCAATGGATCTTGTCGAGATTGACGCCGTATTCGTGCTGCAGCAGCCCGCGAATGAAAATGGCGGCGGTCATCGTATAGAGCGGCAGGCCGACGCGTTTTCCCTCAAGATCCTTGGGCGTCTTGATGCCGGAACGCCGCGACACGGAAATGAAGCTGTGGCGGAAGCAGCGCGAGGGGAAAATCGGAATGGCAACGAAGGGGCATTCCTTAGCGGCGAAGCGCTGCACGAATTCGGAGCTGGAATATTCGGCGACGTCGAATTCCAGACCTCCCGACATGCGGTCGAAAATCGGGCGCGGCAATTCGATGGGAATGAAATTGAGGTCGATCCCTTCGGGCTGCACCTCGCCGGTGTAAAGCGGCTGCATGCGGTCATAGAGCGCGCATGCGAAATTCAACTGCAACTTGGCCATTTTATGTCCTGTTTTGCTTCTAGAGAAAAATCAAAGCCCGATGATTGGCCACCAGAAGGCGACCGTCAGGGCGAGTGCGAAAAATTCGAATATCGTGAGAGCGGCGCCTAGCTTGATCATGTCGGTGTGACGGAAGAAGCCATAGGAATAGCCCACCACCAGCACGGCTGATTGATAGACAAAGAGCTTACCGCCGGCGGCAAACGACCACACCAGCCCGATCCATTGCGGATCCAGCATGTGCTGCTTGGCCACACCCATAAGAATAGGAAGCGACGTTGCCAGCATCGAGAGCTCACTGGCGAGGAAGAAGTGGTAGAGGAAGGCGCCCCAATAGAGCACCGGCACCGCCACCACGTCGTTTGATAGAAGCGGCTCAAGCCCGCTAAACACCGTATTGGTGAGAAGCTCCAGCCCGCCGGTTTCGCGCAACACCGCGCTCATGCTCAGCGCCGCACCGACAAAGAAGAACGGCATGAGATTGGTCTTCTTGATGTCTTCGATATCCATCACGCCGACAAACGGAAGCAGCGCTACCATGCTGGCGCCGAAAGCGACCAGCGACGCGTCGATGTCGTGGAACTGATCGGTCATCCACACCGTGATCGCACCCAGAACGATGAGCGCGGCGCGGATGGTTTTAGGCGTCCACGGGATGTTGACCTTCATCTCTTCACGCAATTGCTGCATGCGCTTTTCGTCGAGGCCTTTGATTTCCGGCGGAAACAGCCACAGCGTGATTTTCCACGCAGCGATAACGGTGAGTAGCGCGCATGGCAGAAACGCCATGAACCAAGTGCTCCAGCTGATATCGACGCCGCCGTAATCGCGAATGGCGCCGCGCGCCGTGATGGCACCTGCGCCGGCAATGATCATTTTATCGAAGATTGCCGCCGTGTAGGTGATGATCAGGAATATGCCGCGCGCGATATTGGAGTTCGCCGGCGCGTCAAACAATTTGATGATACCGAGACCGATGGTCGCCATGATGACGAGGCGGCCGGCGCCGGTCGGCACGACAAAGGTGAGCGCAAAATCGGTAACGATGAGGCCGAGCAAAATCATCGAATAGGATGATCCCACCGCGGTCATGATGCGTGCGCCGATGCGCTGCGGCAGGCCGGATTTGGTGGCGATAAGGCCCAGCAATATGGCGCCGAGCACGAACCAGGTGGTGTCGTTGGCGAAGCCCTCGAACGCGACTTCCGGTTCCACGACGCCAGTGGCCCAATAGAGCGCGCAGCCGACGAGACCGGCAGCCGCGTAATCCATGATGTTGGTCATCCACGCCAAAATCATGAAGGACGTGATGGCCAAAGCCAGCTGCGTGTTCGCCTCGATGGGAAATGGCAGAAGCCCGATCGCCAAAGGCACGATGACGCAGACGGCCGTGCCGGCAACGCGCATGGCAAGACTGCGTTCGGGCGGCGCGACAGAATGTGGATCGACGGCAATCGTATCGGCAGCTGACATGTCTTCCCCCGGGGCGCTATGGCCCATACTTCTTAAGACAGGCCTGTTTTGAGAACAGGTCCTGAATTTTCGGCTGCAGCCTGTATCTCGCGCGGCCCGTTTGCAACTGCCTTACCAAGCCGCATCTTCGCGCGGATCGCAAGACCGATCCCACACCGCGAACCGTCTCATGCCTTTGAAAGGACTGCGTTTTCAAATTGGAGGTGGCCGGCTGTTCGCAAGCCGCCCAATTCAACGTGCCGTATTCAACGTGACAGAAACGCAATCACCTCTTGGTTGAAGCGTTCGGGGGAATCGATCTGCGGACAATGACCTGCGTCGTCGACCATGACGATCTCAGAATCGGTGACCTGCTTCTGCAATTCCTGCGCGTAGCCGGGATTGCGCAAGGGGTCACGCGCGCCGGCGATGATCAGCGTGGGAAACGCGATCTTCTCGTAAGTTGTTTCGTCGCGCTCGCCGGATTTGCGGCCCGGCATGCGAAAGCGCGCCGCCGCCGTGCATTCCCAGGCACCCGGTTCAAGTGAGAGACGATGGCGGCGGTCGATATAGGATGCATCGCTATATATGCGCGGATTGACGAACATGGTTTCGACAATGCGGCGCATGTGATCGCGGTCGCCTTCATAGGTGTTGAGCGTTTCGCGCGCCGCGTTCCGGGGCGCGAAACCGCCCGCGCCGCACAGCACCATTTTTACAATTGGAAAGGCCGGCGGTGTCATGACGGCGGCACGCGCGAGCTGACCGCCGCCCATGGAATTGCCGATGAAATGCGCTTTAGGAATTCTCAATTCTTTCAGAAATCCGGCGATGTGGCGGATACGCAATTCCTGCATATCGTCGAAGCTGAAAATCTTGGCGCTTTGGCCGAAGCCAAGCCAATCGGGCGCGAGCACGCGGAAATGCTGCGACAGCGGTTCGATATTGAATTCCCAGGAAAGCTCCGCGCAGGCGCCAAATTCACCCGAATGCAGGAGCACCAAAGGATGGCCGCTGCCCGCTTCGAGGTAATGCGTTCGCATGCCCTCGACGTCGATAAATTTGCTTTGCACGCTCATTCCGCCGCGACGGCCGCATCCGGCTGACGAAATTCTTGCAGGCGCGGCAACACTTCCTTCGCGAAGAGCGAGAGATTGCCCACCGTGTCGTCATGCGACATGCCTCCGGCATGGGCCATCATCAGAAGATTTCCCATGCCGCCACAATGTTCGGCAAAATCGGTGATCTGGTCGTAGACCTGATCCGGCGTGCCGCAGAACAGAACGCCGGCGTCGATCAAATCCTGCACACTGCCTTTGGCCATATCCACCACGCGGCCATCCTTGGTGTAGCTGCGCGGTTTACCCTCGCCCTTCAGAATGCGGACGTTATCGGCCACCGAGAGAAATCCCGGCGGGTTGCGGAAAGGCGGGTGCACGATGCCTGAGGTGCGCGGGTAAGCGAGAACCATTTCGCCGAGGCGCCGCGCTTCAACTTCGTTGTGCCCGACCGCGACAAAGCCGAGATAAGCGAAGCGGTCGGCAGGCGCCGCGACGTGATGCTTTTCCATATAGGCCTGCCGATAGGCGTTATAAATTGGGCGCGTGGCGTAGCCGGTACCCAGCGTTGCCATCGTGTAACCCAGCCCGCCGAATTTCATCGCCGTCGCTTTGCTGCCGGTGGTGCTCCACACGGGAGGATGCGGCTGCTGATAGGGACGCGGCCAGATGTTCACATGCCGATAATGGAAGTTCTCGCTTTCCCAATTGAACGGCTCGTCATGGCTGGTCATCGCCTTGATGATGAAATCATGCGCTTCCCAAAAGCGTTCATTGGTGAAGACCGGATTGAGATTCGCCACCGCCACTTCCTGCGGCACACCTTTGACGAAGCCCATTTCCAAACGGCCACGCGAAATCACATCGATGGTCGCCAGCTCTTCGGCGGCGCGCAAAGGATCTGGCCGGTTGGAAATCGGATAGCCGAGCACCAGAAGCCGCGCGCGTTTGGTGATGCGCGAGAGCACCGCTAGCGTAACGACGCATGTCGACGACATGCAGGTTGCGGTCTGGTGATGTTCGTTGACCATGATGTTGAGGCCAAGCTCATCGCAGAGCTGCCACTCGTCGTAATAGCGGTGGAAGAGATCGGCGGCGACCGTCGGATCAAGCAGGCGGTTCGGCAGATTTACACGCAAGCTGCCTTGGTGCTTGTCCCATGCGGGCGGATAAGGCTGCTCGGTGAACTGAAAAACCCGCATGTTTTATCCTCCGGCGAATTGAGCGATGGCGGCGGAAAGCGCGTCCGGCTGTTCGTGATGGGGAAAATGTCCGGCGCCTGGGATCGTCGTAAAACGCGCGCCCGGAATCGCATCGGCAAAAGCCTTCGCATAACCCGGCGCGACAATGCGATCGGCTTCACCCGCTAGAACCAGTGTCGGAATCTTGATGCGGTAGAGCCGCCCCTTCAATTTCGGATCGTGCATATACGGCGACCACGCATAGCGGGCGGTCGCCTCGCGCGATTTTGCCATGAAGAGAAATTCGTCTTCGCTCAGTTTAGTGCGATCCGGCGTGCCGAGCGTCGCATCGGCATAGCCGAGCGCTGCAATCTCTTTGTCGAAAATCGCGAAGATATCAGCGATATCGCGCGCTTCGCGGCCGCCCACTTTGATTCCGAGCGGATTGACGAAGAGGAGGCGCGACATGCGCGCTGTCGATTTGATCGCCATCGAAGCCGCGATCCAGCCGCCGAGCGAGGCACCAACCACGACGGCGTCTTTTAGATTCAACGCGTCGAGAAGCTCGAGATAGAGATAGGAGAGATCTTCGACAGTCGTCAGCGTCTCCGGAGCCGTATCACGGCCAAACCCCGGATGTGTCGGCGCGATGACGCGGAAATTCTCAGCCAGCTTTGAGAGCACCGGCGCATTGCCGGCAAGCCGCCCACTCGGATGGCCAGGATGCAGGAACAGCAAGGGCCGTCCGCTGCCGATATCCCGCACCTCGAGCTTCACGCCGTTCACTTCGCGTATCGCTGCATCGTCGGCGGCCATGAGCCCCATCCCCCGGTGGCGCGCTTTAGCGCTTGTTCTAATATGTGAAATGTATTTTATATGCTGGAAGCATATGGACGGCGGAGCATCCTTGTCAACGGAAGCAGACGCGAGAAGCGCGACGCGCCCGACCTACCGCAATCAGGCGGCGCAGCGCGTTCTCACAGTGCTATCGGCATTCGCTGTTGCCGAAGACTCGCACGGCGTTACCGCCTTGGCGCGCGATCTCGGCATGAGCAAGAACATGGTGCATCGCGCACTGAGCACACTGGTCAAAGAAGGCTGGCTTGCGCGCGATAGTACCGGCGACCGCTATCAGCTTGGCTATGCAGTGCTTGGTCTTGGTGGCGATGAGCCGGTTCTCGAACTTGGATCATTGGCGCGCCCTTATCTGGAGCGCCTGCACGCTTACACCGGCGAAAGCGTCTATCTGTCGGTGATAATGGGCGACAATCGCGTCACGATCGATGAAATTTTGCCGCCGGGGCCCCGCGTATTGCGCTCGTCGCGTGGAACGCCGGTGCCTCTTCACTGCACTAAGATGTCGCGCACACTGCTGGCGCATATGGCCGATGGAGACATAGACGAGTATCTCGCACGGGCAGCACCGCTGCCACGCATCCTACCGTTTCGCGATGCTGAAAGTGAAACAGCGCAAGGCGTTTGGGACGATGTGAAACGCATTCGCGCCAACTCTGCAGTGGTGTGGCGCAATCCGGTTCTCACCAGCGCCGCCTACGCGATATTTCCGTTGTTGGATCATTCGTCGCGCCCGCACGCCATCGTTACCGTAGGTGGACCACGAGAACGTTTCGATCTTGACCGTATCAACACAACATTGCCGCGCATGACGGAAATTCTTGCGCCGCTGTCGCAGCATTTGCGCTTCTTCCCCGCCATGGCCGGACTGGAAGAAATATGAGCAGCTCAGCTACTCGCGCCTTGAAAATACTGGCTCTGCTGGGCAGCAGCGGCGAGCCGCTCGGCGTCACCGAATTGGCGCGGCGCGCTGGTCTTCCGCCGGGAACAGTGTTCCGAACGCTTGATGCGCTGCAGCGCGGCGCGTTTGCTGAGCGCTACCGGTCGTCCTCACGCTATGTCGTGGGACCAGCCGCCTTTCGCTTACGCCAAAATTTCTTCGCGCGCTTTCGCCTGCGCGAGTTGGCGTTGCCGCATTTGCTTAAAATTGCTGCGGCATCGGGCGAAACCACGTCGTTGGTGGTGCCCATTGGCTGGCATGGTTTACGCGTCGCGGTGGCGCGCGGCGGCAATGAAATTACGCAGGCGTCACCTTTGGGCACACTTGGCCCCCTCGCCGGTCACTATGCCGGGCGCGCACTCCTCGCGCACATGGGCGATGAGCGGATCAACGCCTATGCGGCCTGGGCAAATACCCAGTCTAACGAGCTCGCCGCTGTTCTGGCGCCCATTCAAGCGCGCGGCTTCGCCATCGATGACAGCCGTGCCGTTCCGGGACGCAGCGCACTCGCGTTACCGGTGCGCCTCGCGGGCGACCCCATCGCTTCCATAGCCATCGAAGGGCCGGTGCTCGACCTTGCCCATACACATGGGACGGCGGCGTGGACGACCGAGTTAGAGGCCTTGGAACGCCAAGTGGCGTTGCGGCCCGAGCTTGCGGCAAACCCGTACGCGCATCTCGATCCGACTCTCGTCACGCTCGATGGGGGAACATGAAGTGCCGGAAATGTCATGGAAATCTCTACTTGCGCCGCCCTCCCGCCCCGGGCACCTTACCGCCCCGCTCCTTTCGGGGTCGGGGGCATTTCAGCGGAATTGGTGATGGCAGACGATAAGGACGCGGCCAAAGCAAACATGCACGGCGTCGCCGACCATTCCGGTGGCCGCGACCTTACGCATGAGCATGCCGGCGAGGCTGACCACGACCACGACGAGTTCGAAGACGGACCGCTGGAGGAAAATCCCCTCTGGATTCAGGATCACGTCCAGCTCACCAGCGTCGGTATCGATATCGGCTCGTCGGGTACGCAGATCATTTTCTCGCGCATCAAAATGCGCCGGCTCTCGGAAGAATTGACCAGCCGCTATTACGTGACGTCACGGGAGTCGTTGTACCTCTCGCCCGTCTCCCTCACGCCCTATCGCGACGAAACCCGGATCGACGATATCGGGCTCACCCGCATCATCGATGAGGCCTATCAGGCCGCTGGCATAGCGCCGGCCGATGTCGATACCGGCGCGGTCATTCTGACGGGCGAAGCCTTGCGGCGCGAAAACGCAGAGGGAATTTCATCCATGATTGCCGCGCGTGGCGGCGATTTCGTGTGCGCGACCGCCGGCCACCATATGGAAGCCACGCTCGCGGCCTATGGCTCCGGCGCGGCAAATGCATCGCAGGAAAAATCCTGCCGCGTTCTGAATATCGACATCGGTGGCGGTACGACCAAACTCGCGATTGTCGAAACCGGCCGCGTTCTGGCCACCGCCGCGATTCATATTGGCGGGCGTCTGCAAGTGGTGGGCGAAGACGGGCATATCTCGCGGCTCGATCCCGCGGGACGCGCCCACGCGCGGCGCGCAGGGTTCGCCTGGGAGCTCGGTGATGTCGCGCGCGATGATGCGCTCGACAAAGTCGCGGCAACCATGGCCGACACGCTGGTGACGGCGCTAACCGCCGATCCCCTGCCCCACGATGTCGAGAATCTCTATCTCACCGATCCCTTGAGCGATCTCAACAACATTGGCGGCGTGATGTTTTCGGGCGGCGTGGCGGAATATGTCTATGGCCGCGAGAGCCGCGATTTCGGCGATATGGGCAAACGCCTCGGCACCGCGATTGCCGAACGCCTCGCCGCGAACGCGCTGCCCTGGCCGCTTCTGCCGGCGGGCGAATGCATTCGCGCCACAGCTTTGGGCGCCTCGGAATACAGCGTGCAGCTCTCGGGTAACACCAGCTACATCTCAAATCCCGGAACGCTTCTGCCACGGCGCAATCTGCAAGTGCTTCAGCCGCATTTCGAATTCGGTGAAGAGGTGAAGGCGCACGAATTGGCGGGCGCCATCCTTAAACATCGCAAGAATTTCGATGTCGCCAATGCCGACGCGGAAATCGCCCTCGCCTTTCGCTGGCGTGGGCAACCTTCTTACGAAAGGCTGTATGGCTTCGCGCACGGATTGGTCATGGGATTGGCCGACCGTATCGCGGCGGGAAAACCGGTTCATGTCATGCTCGATGGCGACGTGGCACAGACACTTGGCGCGATCATGCGCGAAGAGTGCGGGGTCATGAGCGATATCCTCGTCATCGACGGCGTGATGCTGACCGATTTCGATTTCATCGATCTGGGACGCTTACGCGTTCCGTCCTACACGGTGCCGGTGACCATCAAATCGCTGATCTTCCGCGACGGCGCCCATGGCTCCGGCGCTAAGGAACGCATTCATCATCACGACGAAGACCATCACCACCATGATCATGGGCATGGGCATCATCACGGACACGATCATGGTCATAGCCACCATCATCGCGAGGACGGACATCATCATCACGACAATAGTCATGGGCATAAGAAGAAGGCCCTGACCCACCAGCATTGAGAGTTTGTGACAACGATAGAAGCGCCGATCACGGCGCCGTTGGGAAAATATCGGGGAGCGCAGCAACCGTGACAGGTATCTCAAGCGCCGAGCTGGCACGATTGCCGGAACGGTCCTTGTTCGACCCGAAATGGATTGTTCTGGGTACGGTGGTCGCCATCGTCGCCTGGCTTGCGCTTGTGCCGTTGATCTTTCTGTTCTGGCAAAGCTTCTTCACACCGGCGACCGCCGATAACCCAGCGGTTTTCACACTCGGAAACTATGCCGAAGTCTATGGCAGCGCGCGCACGCTGCAGCTGTTTTTCAACTCAGCGACCTATGCGCTCGGCTCCGCCCTTCTCGCGCTGACCCTAGGCACCCTTCTGGCGTGGATCTGCGAACGCACCAACACGCCGGGCAAACCCCTTTTCTATGCGCTATCGGTGGTTCCGATCGTCATACCCGGCATTCTCTTCGTGACCGCCTGGATCATGCTGGCGAGCCCTCAGATCGGCATCATCAATCTGGTCCTGCAGCGCGTCTTCAACACCGACTATGTCTTTGTCGATATTTACACGCTCACCGGCATGATGTGGGTGGACGGCATTCAGCACGCCCCGCTGGCCTTCCTTTTGATGAGCGCGTCGCTGCGTTCGATGGACCCCGCGTTGGAAGAATCCGCTCTAATGAGCGGCGCCTCAATGTGGCAGATCGCTTGGCGCATCACATTACGGCTGGCATTGCCGGCGGCCTCGGCGGCGTTCCTCATTCTCTTTGTGCGCTCTGTAGAATCGTTCGAGACACCGGCTTTGATTGGCTTGCCGGTCGGCATCGAAGTGTTCACCTCGTCGATTTACGAGGCGCTTCACGGCTATCCCAGCGATATCGGCCTCGGCGCAACCTATGCGGTGACGCTGCTCGCCATCACGTCTGTCGGTATCTATTGGCAGTCGCGCCTTTCCCAGCAGGGCAGCAAATACGCGACCGTCACCGGCAAGGGCTTTCGCCCGCGCGTCATGGATATCGGGCGCTGGCGCTGGGCGGCGTTCGGCTTCTTTATCCTCTACGGCATATTGGTGATCGGACTGCCGTTTCTGATTCTGCTGTGGAGTTCGCTGCAGCGTTTTTACAGCGTTCCTTCTTGGGAAGCGCTGCAGAACGTCTCGCTCGATTCCTACGCGCGCGTGCTGGAATTCCCCAGCGTCGGCACCGCGGTGTGGAACAGTTTTCTGCTCGCGACCGGCAGTGCCACCATCATCATGCTGCTGTCCTCCATCGTGTGCTGGATCGTCTTGCGCACCAAAATTCCGGGGCGCTGGCTGCTCGACAACATGGCGTCTATGCCCCTCGTCATGCCCGGCCTCGTGCTCGGCCTTGCGGTGATGATCTGTTACCTCGCGCTGGGCGGCGGCATTTACGGCACGATCTGGATATTGCTGCTCGCTTACGTGACGCGCTTCATGCCTTACGGCATGCGCTTCTCCACCACGTCGATGCTGCAAATCCATAAAGAGCTGGAAGAATCGGCACAGCTTTCGGGAGCGTCTTGGCTCACAACATTTTACCGCGTGGTGCTGCCGCTTCTAAAGCCGGGCCTCATCGCCGGATGGATTTACATCGTCATCGTTTCGATCCGCGAGCTCTCTTCCTCGATCCTGCTCTACAGCCCGGGCACTGAGGTCGTTTCCATCGTGTTGTGGGAGCTGTGGCAGAACGGCCAATACACGCAGCTTTCCGCGTTCGGCGTGATGTTGATCTGCGCGCTGTTTGTTTTTGTCATCATCGCGCATCTCATCAGCAAGCGCTTCGGCATCAAGGAAGTCTGACATGAGAAGAGGTCCGCGTGCTTAGCGTCAGATCGCTCAATACCGAATACAAGACGAAGTCCGGCCCCGCCGTGCGGGCAGCGCAGGACGTTGCCTTTGAGGTGCCCCCCGGAAAATTCTTCACGCTGCTCGGACCGAGCGGCTGCGGCAAAACCACGACATTGCGTTCGATTGCAGGGCTGGAGCGCCCTACATCAGGGGAGATCGAAGTGGGCGGGCGGCTTGTCTATTCTTCGTCTAAAAACGTTTTCGTGCCGCTTAACCGGCGCAATTTCGGCATGGTGTTTCAGTCCTACGCCATCTGGCCACATATGTCGGTGTATCAGAACGCCGCCTTCCCACTAGAGGTGCGCAAGCGCGGCCTTTCGCCGGCGCAAATCAAAGACAAAGTCGCCACCGTTCTCAAAGCCGTTGCGCTCGATCATCTGACCGACCGCGAGGCGACCAAACTTTCTGGTGGCCAGCAGCAAAGATTGGCCCTTGCGCGCGCGCTGGTGATGGAGCCGGAATTGCTCCTATTGGACGAGCCTCTTTCCAACCTTGATGCAAAACTGCGCGAGCGCATGCGCTTCGAATTGAAGCGCATTCAGCGTGAGCTGGGCGTAACCACGATTTATGTCACGCACGATCAGGCGGAGGCGCTGGCGCTCAGCCATGAGATAGCGGTGATGAATGAGGGGCGCATCGTTCAGATCGGTTCGCCGCGGGCGATTTACGACCGTCCCTATTCGCGCTTTGTTGCCGAGTTCATCGGCAACAGCAATTTCATTGACGGTACGGTGCTGGGCGCTGAGAACGGCACCAGCCATTGGCGCATCCGCGGCGCGATGGGCGATCTGGTGGCGATCAGCGATACGCCCCTTAAAGCTGGCCAGAATGTTACGCTCTCGATCCGTCCCGAGAACGTAGAACTCGCCGACGACGCATTCTCCGGTGGCGGCACGCTCAATCTGTTCTCCGGTAAAGTCGATCAGCGGATTTTTCTCGGCGACTACGCCGATTTCCAAATTAGACTCGGAAATATCCTCATGATGTCGCGCGCCCATCCGGCCTTGCGCGCGTCCGTCGACGAAACCATTCATATGCGCATGAGCCCGGATTCATGCGTCGTGCTTCATGAAGGCGGGACCGCCGCCACTAAGCCATATACCGCAGACTGACGAGGAGTTGACGATGAGCAAAGACGCATTGGTGTCGGAAGAACTGGCCAACAAGTTCTCCACCGAGAAAGACCGCGACACACCCTATCAGCGCTGGGTGCGCGATCAGGGCTTGGAGATCATCAGCGCCCTCTATGTGCAGAATTTGCGCACGGTTGAGGTGAAGCCATGGGCACGACGCGGCGGCAAAGGCGTCTACATCAATCACGACGCATCGCGCACCTCGAACGATTGCTATGTCTGTGAAATTCCAGCCGGAAAGAAACTAGAGCCGCAGCGCCAGCTCTTCGAGGAAATGATTCTGGTGCTCGAAGGCCGCGGTTCAACATCGGTGTGGAATGATGCCGGTCAGCGCCTCACCTTCGAATGGAAGGCTGGCTCCATGTTCGCAATTCCGATCAATGCCTGGCATCAGCATTTCAACGGTTCGGGACAAGAGGTCGTGCGCTTTGTCGCGGTCACCAACGGCCCGTCGGTGATGAACCTCTATGACGATCCCAGTTTCGTCTTCAACACGACATATGATTTCAAAGGCCGCTTCAACGGCGAGCCGGATTATTTTTCGCCTAAGACCGAACCGAAAGGCTTCTTGCTGCCGACCAATTTCGTGCCGGACGCCGTGAACCTACCGCTCATCACGGCGAAAGAGCGCGGTGCCGGCGGCGGCCATATTCGTTTCAACATGGCCAAGGGTTCAATGAGCAGCCACATCTCGCAGTTCCCGGTCGGCACCTACAAGAAGGCGCACGCCCACGGGCCGAGCGCGCATGTCATCATTCTGTCCGGCGAAGGCTATTCGCTGATGTGGCCGGAAGGCGAAGAGCCGCGCCGCTATGAGTGGCAGGTGGGATCGCTGATCGTACCGCCGAACAAATGGTTCCACCAGCATTTCAATTCGAGCCCGACCCCGGCGCGCTATCTCGCCTTCAAACATGAGGTGGCGTTGATCCGCAATTCGCAAGGGGTTCCGACGGCTTGGATCAGCCGCCGCGTCGGCGGCGAACAAATCGATTACGCCGATGAAGATCCGAAAATCCGCAGCACGTTCACGGACGCGTTGGGGAAGCACGGTTTGGCTCCGCGCATGGAGGATGCCTACAAAAAAGAGCTGGAGGATTTGCCTCCCAAGGCGGCCTGATTCTGTTAGGCTTCGAACTCTCAAGGGTTATGCATGGTACTCCGTTTCCGACCCACGCGACGTGACATGCTGGCCGCTCCGCTGGCGCTTTTGGCTGCGCCTGCGCTTGCGGCGCAAGCAGTTACGACGGCCGAACTCGGCAGTCTCACCGGCGCCGATCGCATGCAGCGCTTGATCGCGGGCGCCAAGAAGGAAGCCGTGGTGGATGTCTATTCCTCCGCCACCGCCGATGTGATGGGCGACGTCACAAAAGGGTTCGAAGCCAAATACGGCGTGAAGGTGCGCATTTGGAAGGCAGGCACGGTCGCCATCCAGCAACGCGCTCTAACGGAAGCGCGCGGCGGACGCTTCGCCGTGGACGTGATCGAAACGCCAGCCTCCGAAATGGAGGCATTGCACCGCGAGCATTTGCTGCAGGAGGTGAAGCTTCCATTGCTGGCCGATTTGATGCCGGGCGCGACGGCGCCAGGGCGAAGCTGGATTGCCTCGCGAGTCATCGTGTTTAGCGGGGCGTACAACACGCGCCTCGTCAAACCGAACGAAGTGCCGAAGCGCTATGAAGACCTTCTCAATCCACGCTGGAAGGGGAAGATCGGCGTCGAAGCCACGGACGCGATCTGGTTCATGTCGCTTGTTCAAAACATGGGCGAAGAGAAGGGCCTAAAACTCTTCCGCGATATCGCGGCGACCAATGGACTTTCGGCGCGCCAGGGCCATACGACATTGGGCAATATGGTGGTGTCCGGCGAAGTTCAAATTGGTCTGAATGTCTATCGCCATTTCGCGCAGCCGGCGAAAGAAGCCGGCGCGCCCATCGGGGAATTGCTGCTGCCGCCGGTTTTGGCGGTTCCCTCGGGCGCCGGCGTGGCGCGCCGCGCCCCGCATCCGCACGCCGCCGTGCTGTTTCTCGATTACATACTTTCAGAAGGCCAGCCGCGCATCACCGGGCGCGATGGGGCCTTGCCAACCAATCTGAAATATCAACGCCTGCCGAAAGATCTCAAAATCGATTTCGTTGATGTCTCGCGCTACGTCACCGAGAACGAGAAATGGCGCAATCTCTTTCGCGAAACCCTAGCCAATCAGCGGCGCTAAGAAGGTGAACCACTCCCGGCGCCGCTATGCGTTTGTATTGTCGGTCCTGGGAGCCACGCTTCTTTTTACGCCCGCTCACGCTCAACCCGTGACCACGGCTGTGACCGGCGCCCTCACCGGCCCCGATCGCACTTCGCGCCTGATTGCCGGCGCCAGACGCGAAGGTACGCTCACGCTCTATTCCTCCACGGCGGTTGAGGACATGACGCCGCTGACGAGCGCATTCGAAAAGAAATATGGCGTGCGCGTCCGCATTTGGCGCGGCGCCTCCGGCGATATTCTGCAGCGTGCGCTCACCGAAGCCCGCGGTAATCGCAACGATGTCGACGTCATCGAAACCGCCACCGCCGAAATGGAAGCGCTAACGCGTGAAGGGCTGTTTCAGCCTGTGACTTCTCCTGTCTTCGCCGATCTGATGAAAGAAGCGCGGCCCGCCAACACGCCATGGGTCGGCTCGCGGCTCATCATCTACAATGTCGCTTACAACACCAAACTGGTGCGCAAAGAAGACGTGCCGAAGCGTTATGAAGATCTGCTCGAGCCCAAATGGAAGGGCAAGATCGGCATCGAATCCACGGACAGCAACTGGTTCATGACGCTCGTCACGGCCATGGGCGAGGAAAAGGGGCTGAAGCTCTTTCGCGACGTCGCCGCCGCAAACGGGCTGTCGGCGCGCAAGGGTCACACGCTTTTGACCAGCCTGGTTATTTCCGGCGAGGTGCCGATGGCGTGGAACGTCTATCGCCACGAGGTGGTGGCGATGAAACTAGCCGGCGCGCCGATTGAGGAGGTGGATCTCTCCCCCAGCATCGCGCAGATGGCAGCGGCAGGCGTGATGAAGCGCGCGCCGCACCCTTATGCCGCTGTGTTGTTTACCGATTTTCTACTCAGCGACGGCCAGAAAATCTGGGCCGATATGCAGCGCGTTCCGACCAATCTGAAATATCAGAAATTACCGCCGGGCCTGGCGCTGACCTTTATCGATGCGCCGCGCTTCGTGCGGGAAAATGCCAAATGGGAACGGCTGTACCGCGAAGTGCTGACTCGCCGTTAGACGGGCGCGGGGCCTAGAATAGACAACAAACATATTGGGAGGGCATCATGACCGACACCAACAAGGAAGCGTTTTCCAGAGAAGCATTGGCCCCTAGCCGCCGCGATGTTTTCGTCGGTGCGGCGTTGGCCGCCGCTGCAGCGCCGGTAGCAGCTCTCGCCGCCACTGCGCCCGGCGTGGGCGCTGAATTCGCCACCGACGAGTTCTGGGCCGAACGCGGCACGGTGAAGCTCTATATCTATCGCAAGCGTCTGGCGGCAGGCGCGTTGCAGCGCCCGGTGCTCTTCCTGGTGCACGGCTCGTCCATTTCGGGGCGGCCCAGCTTCGATCTGGCAACACCAGGCCTTGGCGAGTATTCGCTGATGAACGTCTTCGCCCGTTATGGCTTCGACGTGTGGACGATGGATTTCGAAGGCTATGGCCGCTCCACTGTCACGCCAGGCAATTCCGACATCAAAACCGGCGTGCTCGATCTCGCCGCCGTGATGCCCATCGTGAAGCGCGAGACCGGCCAGGAGAAATTTCATTTCTGGGGCGAGTCCAGCGGCGCGCTTCGTGCCGCTGCTTTCGCCTCCGCCCATCCCGACCAGGCCGACCGGCTGATCTTGGGCGCGCTCACCTATACGGGGAAAGATTCGCCGACTCTCGAAGATCGCGGCAAGAACCTACCCTTCTTCCGCGCCAATAGCCGCCGCAAGCGCGACCTTGAGATGGTGCGCAGCATTTTCACGCGTGATCATCCCGGCACGTCGGACGCGCGCCTCGGCGACGTTTTGGCGGCAGCTGAGCTGCCGCATGGCGACACTGTTCCGACCGGCACCTATCTCGACATGACGGCGAATTTGCCGGTGGTGGATCCGGTGAAAGTGAAGTCGCCGGTTCTGATCATTCGCGGCGAATATGACGGCATTGCCACCATCGAAGACGTTTCCAATTTCTTCGATAAGCTGCCCAATCCTGACCGGCAATTCGTGGTGCTGCCGGGCATCGCGCACTCACTGCAATTCGCCATTAATCGCCAGCTGGTTTATCACGCGGCCAATTCCTTCCTGAAAATGCCGAAAGCCAAGATGGTGTGAGCGAATCCAAAGCCAAGGTGCGCGCGTCATCGCCCGATCATTTCGCGCAAGACGCGCCGCCGGTCGGCACCATTGAGCTTCGTGTCGAGCATCTGTCACAGATGTTCGACACGCTCGATCCCTTTCCCTTCGCTGAACGCGATCTCGACCCCGAGGCGGAAGCCTATATCGTCAATTGGGCGCGTGAATTACCGCGCGGAATTCCGCTGGCCATCATTGTGCAAATGCCGTCCGCCGAGGCGAAAACGCCGGAAGCGAAGAAGCTGCCCGATGCGATACGCCATTACTTCGAAACACGCGCCGCGCGTAAAGCCGCTGAGAAGAAGGATTTGTTTCGCATCGGCCGCGTTTACTTGGCCATCGGCATCGCGGCGCTTGTGGTGTGCCTCAGCGCCAGCCAGCTTGCCGCCGCACAATTCGGCGACAGCGCGTTTAGCGCCTTTCTCGAGGAAGGCCTGATCATTGTGGGCTGGGTGGCGAATTGGAAACCGCTGGAGATTTTTCTCTACGATTGGTGGCCGCTGGTGCGCGCGCGCCGGCTCCATCTTCGCCTGGCGACGGCCCATGTCGCCTGCAAATCGTATTAGCTTTTTTCACGTCTCGTATCCGTCAGGGAGCCTTCATCCTTCGAGACGCGCGCGTCGCGCGCTCCTCAGGATGAGGAAAATGAAACCCAAATGTGAGTACCCTCCGGCTAAGAACCAGCAGGTCCAATCCTCCTGGTGAGGAGACCGCGTCGTTCGAGACGCCCAACCACCTCATCCTGAGGGTAACCGTGGACCAACGGTCCGCGGTCACGTCTCGAAGGAGAGGTGGGTGCGCTCCTCACGATGAGGAGCGGTCGTCTCGAACCATGAGTGCTTTGCTTAAGAAAGACCGCCTTGCCCGAGGCAGGCGGGCCGAAGGTCCGTCCGATCACTTTTGAGGGCGCGGCACCCTTTCACCGCGCGCGAATTTCCTGCTACCACCAGCCTTGGGGCCTGTAGCTCAGTTGGTTAGAGCTGACCGCTCATAACGGTTAGGTCGCAGGTTCGAGTCCTGCCGGGCCCACCATTTGTTTCTGCTCAGTATTGCCAGGGGAGGACACGCCAGCCCGTTTCCTGCTTCTGCATAAACCAGCATTCATAAGGGTTGCCGGCGCTGTTCATCCCCCAAAGAGCCTGTGTGGGCCATTTGTCATCGCAACTGTCGTCGAGGCAAACACATCCGACCCCTTCCATTACGTATGGGTCGCCAAGATGTTTATTTTCGATCTCAATTTCATCAAGCTGTATCGCAAATATCCTGAAGTTTGGAATCCATACGACGGCTTCGAATTCTTTGAGCATCGCATCTCGATCTTCCGGCGACGGTTCGATCAACGCCCCGATGGCGCCTAATATAAGGCCTTCATTTGCGGACTATCGTGAATGAACTTCCAATATACGAGACTCGGAAAGATTAGCAGGCCATCCCGTGCACATTACCTCACCTGTCCGTCGTCAGAACATTTGGCACAGCAGATGGGCTGGATTAGTGGAGCATGGGCCTCGTCTTGGGGTTGATGTTAGGCGGCGTGCTTGCGGTGTTGCAAGCGTCTATGTTCGATTGTCTGTCGCTTGATCCTTTCTCGTCGTTGGATGATGGCTGTGGCTCTGCCGAAGTAAGCATCCGCGGGCGTTACATTTTCCAGGCTCTCGTGATAGCGCCGATGATTATAGTGCTCAATGAACGCCTCGATCTGCTGCTCCAGGTCACCGGGCAGGAAGTAATTCTCCAGGAGGACGCGGCTCTTCAGGGTCTGGTGCCAGCGCTCAATCTTCCCTTGTGTCTGGGGATGGAGCGGAGCGCCGCGCACGTGGCTCATGCCGTGCGCCTCGATCCATGCGTTGGAAAATCCCGACGCCGAAAAACGCTGGCTGAAGGGCGAAGACGTATTTGCCGGCGTGGCGCGCGATGCGCTGTTCGGAGGCGATGACGGGCACAACAAACGGCGCCTGATTGAGCTTCTGGTGGCGGGCGCCGAGGGCAAAGAGTTTCCCCCCGGAAATTAAGACGTGGCTTCGGCGCTCCCCGCCTCTCAAATTTCACATGGCCGAGACATTGCATCGCGCTGCCCAGGTGGCGGGTTTGGGATCGCAACCTGTCAGGAATCGGGACAGGCAGCGCCTGAATGCCCCGCAAATGGCAATTCCATTGTCCAGCATTGGGAGTATTCGATGCGTGAATATTACGTGCTCGAAAACTGGGCGGGTGAAATCGTGCAGGTACACGAGGCGTCCTGTCAGGCCTGCGCCGATGCCACAGCGAAGACAGAGGGCAAATGGCACGGGCCGTTTGCGAGTGCGGTGAAGGCCGAACGCGTGGCCAAGACGTTAAGTGATGGCGCCGCGCTTCTCTGCGATCACTGCCTGCAGCCGGCCGCGTAACGCCTCACCCCAAACGCCCGACATCTTCTTCGAGAAGCGCCCACGCGCGCGTGCCGATTTTTTCCTTCCACGCCGCATAGACGCCCGTAAGCTTTCGGCGGAACGCGGCTTGATCGACCTCGTGAAACACGCAGCCGCGCCCCGCAAGCGTTGATTTCAAACCGGTGTTGAACCTCTCCTGTTCGTCACGCTGGCGGCGCACATAGGACGCGACATTGCGTTCGATGATGGCGCGAACATCAGCGGGGAGCCCGTTCCATGTCGGGCGATGCGCCATTAAATTGAAGCCCGACCAGATATGATTGGTCATGCTGATATGTTTGGTCGCTTCGTAGAGTTTGAAACCTTCGATCACCGCGAGCGGGTTTTCCTGCGCATCCACGCGTCCCGTTTTCATCGCGTCGAGAATCTGATTGGCGGTGGTCGTAACCGGCACCGCGCCAAACGCGCGGAACGTATCGGCGATCACCTGCCCCGGGGGCACGCGCATGCGCACGCCTTCGTAGTCATTCGGCGTGATAAGAACGCGGGATACTGAGGCGACCTGGCGCATCCCGTTGTCGAAACTGCAGACCTGAAAGAGATGCACATTCTTCGGCGCCAATTCCTCGGCGATGTGGCGACCGAAAGCACCATCCATGGTCTTGTGCGCGTCAGCGGCCGAGCGAAATGCGAAGGGCAATTGCTGCGCTTCGGCAACCGGACTGACCTGCCCCAGAATACCGCCCATCAAAGTGAAGAACGCGATCTCACCCGACAGCAACATCTTGAGCGCGTCCTGATCGCCGCCCGGCAGACCGTTGTTCTCAGGATAGACGCGGGCGGTTGCACGCCCCCCGCTCTCGCGCGCTATCGCGTCCCACATAGAAACGAGATTGCGATGCAGCGGTGTGTCCGCCGCCTGGTTATGGTATTGCGCGAAGGAGAATTCGGCGGCGCGTGCGCGGGTGGCCACAATGGCCGGTGCAGCAGCCGCTGCCGCCAGAACCGTCCGCCGAGTCCATGTAATCTTCATTGGCCGCCTTCGCGTTTGCTAGTCGCCGGAGTCTAGCTGCCGAACAAACGCCGCACAAACGCCAAGATCGTCATGGTATGGTGGGCCGAGTTTTGGAGATTTACGCATGACCCGTATGGCCCACATTCTACCCGTCGTAAGCCTCGCCGCGCTTTGCATGTTGGGAAGCTCCCCAGCCTTTGCCGCCGGAAACGTCGTTCAGCGCATGGTGGTGGCGACAGGGGAGGGGCGCATTTCGGCAGCGCCCGATCAGGCGCAGGTTTCGGCCGGCGTCACATCGCAGGCGGTGACGGCCGCCGCAGCCCTCAATGCCAACAACGATGCGATGCAGTGCGTGTTCGCGACTCTAAAAGCCGCCGGTATTCCGGACGCGAAAATCCAGACCTCGAATTTCTCAGTCTCGCCGCAATACGCGCCCTTCGTACCCGACCGACCGGAACCGCAGCCGCAACGCATCATCGGCTATCAAGTCTCAAATCAGGTGACGGTGATTGTCGACGATCTCCGCAATCTCGGAACCACGCTGGATGCACTGGTCCGCAGCGGCGCCAATCAGCTCGGCGGCATCTCCTTCGGCTTTCGCGAACCGAAGCCGCTTGAGGAACGCGCGCGCGTCGAAGCGGTGCGGGACGCGGTCGCCAAAGCGCGCACCATGGCAGAAGCGGCCGGCATCACGCTCGGGCCGGTGCTCAGCATTCAGGAAAGCGGCGGCGGTTATCAGCCGCCCCACCCGATGATGATGATGGCGGCGCAAGCACGCGAAGTTACGATCGCTGCGGGCGAAAGCAATGTCTCAGTCAGCGTGACGATTACTTATGGGATTCAGTAGAACGCTCGGCCTTCTTCTCACGCTTGACCAAATCGGTTCCGCATTGCGAGCAAGACCAAGCTGCCCAACAGGCCCATAGGCGCGGGCCGCGATTACGTAGACGGCCGTAATCGAACATCGACGTCGTGCAGGATGGGCAGCGGAACACCGTTCTGTTCACGAGGTACCAGACGAGGCTCATCAGGCCGGTCAGAACGAAAGCCGTCGTGAAGCCGATATAACGGACGAGAATATAAAACAGCGTCGTTGTGATGATCGTGTTCAACCACGCAGATCGAATCGCGCTTTTGCGCGATGCGCTTACGGGCAAGAAAACGCGCGTGCGCGATTTCGCATCGACGCTTGCTGGCTCCTGATCAGCTTTCACAAGGCTCCTTGCGGCCAACAATAACACGCCAGTCTTGCGCTGCGCGCATGTCGATGTCGACTTTTATTGCCGCTCTAACGTCTCGATTTCGTCCATGATGCGGTTCATGCGCGCCACCAAAGCCTGATAGGGCGCGGCCGTGGCCATATCGATTCCCGCGCGGCGGTAGATTTCATACGGATAGTCGGAACCGCCGGCGCGCAACATGGTGAGGAAGCGTTCCGCCGCTGGGTGCCCTTCGCGATGCATCGCATCAGTGAATTGCGCCGCGCCCGCCATCGACGTGGCGTATTGGTAGACATAGAAATTATAATAGAAATGCGGAATGAAGGCCCATTCGACGCAATAGGCCGGATTGATTTTCATCACGCCTTCGGCTTCGCCGTGATATTTGCGCAAGAGACCGCAATACAGTTCCGTCAGTCGCTCGCCCGAAAGCGGCCGCCCCGCTTCGATCTCTTCGTGAATGGAAAGCTCGAACTCCGCAAACATGGTTTGACGGAAAAAAGTTCCGCGGATCGATTCCAAACCTTCGCCCAGATAAAACAGCTTCTCTTCTTTGGTCTTCGCATTAGCGACCATGTAATCACTGAGCAGCATCTCGTTCGCGATCGACGCCGACTCGGCGATGAAGGTGGAATAATCCGACTTCTCGAACGGCTGGTTTTTGGTCGTCAGCAGCGTGTGAACCCCATGGCCCCATTCATGCGCGAAAGTCGACAGCGAATCGTAACTCTCGTTGTAATTGAGCAGCAAATACGGATGCACGTCATAGGCCGAGCCATTCATATAGGCGCCTGAGGCTTTGCGATCCTTCGGATAGACATTGGTCCAACTACCGGCAAAGCCTGTGCGCAGCATGGCGAGATAATCTTCGCCTAGGGGCTTCAGCGCTTCCAGCGTGATGCGCTCGGAATCGGCGAGCGTGAATTTCGGCGCCTCGCCGGTGCGGAACATCGTGGGGTAGATGTCGTAATATTCGAGATCGCCATCGATGCCGAGCAGGCCCTTGCGCAAACGGAAATAGCGATGCAGCGCCGGCAGACCGGCATTCGCCTGAGCCACCAGCGCGCGATAGACGCTCTCAGGCATGTTGTCCGGGAACAGCGCCTGCGCCAGCGAATTCGGATATTCCCGCGCCTTCGCCGTGAATACATGCGCCATGGTGTTCGAGGTGAGGACGGTGCCGTTGGTGCCTTCGAATTCTTTCCATTTACCCCAGAATGCATCGAACACTTTCTTGCGGTCGTCGCGGTTCGCGACCTGGCGGTAGCGCGTGTAAGCGGTTTGATCGAGCCGCACGGAGGCGCCGTCAGCAAGCGTAATGGTGGGATACGGCAATTCGGAATTGGCAAACTGATCGTAGATCGTGTTTGGTTGGCGCAGCACATCGCCCGCCGCAGCCAAAACGGCTTCGCCTTCCAAGCTCAACGTGTGAGGCGCGGCGCGCAACGTGTTGTCGAGCATGAAATTGAAGCGTTGTGCCAGTTCGGGCTGCTGCGCCTGGAAGGCGCGCACATTCGCTACGCCGATCGTTAGAATTTCCGGCGCCACCCAAGAGGTTTTTTCGTCGAACAGCGTGGAGAGTGCGCCCGCCATTTGCTTGCGCTCTTGGTTTTCGGCAATGCCGATATCCTCATCCGCCCTGAGGCTAGAATAGGTGTAGATGCGATAGAGCGAACGGCGCACATTCGAAATGGCGTCGAGCGCGGTTCGCATCGAAGCGGCGCTTTGCCCTAGCGTGCCTTTGAAGGCTTCGAGTTTCTCAGCGTCCGCTTTGGTGCGGGCGTAAGCGTCGTTCCAAGCCTCGGCTGTCGGATAGAGCTCGGTCAGATTCCACATTGCGGTCATGTCTTGGGTGTTTCCAATTTGGGCGGCTGCCGGGGGCGCGGCCGCTTGGGCCGCAGAGGTCGAAAGAAGCAATCCACAACAAAGAAGACCGGCGAGCCGGAAGGAAGAGCGCATGGAAACCTCGACGACGGACAATCCTTAAGACTGTAACGGGGTTCCGAGGGCCGCAACAATCCAAACCACCATCCCAGCCGTGTGGCATTCCATCATAGGCCCCGATAAGAGGGCACTCGGCGGCGGTTCCATGTGCGGAGCCTGTGCTCTAAGCTCCGCCGCCGCTCAGGCTTTAAAGGGTCCGAGACCGGCCCGCCCACCTGGGTGGTGGGGAAATCCAAACGCGAGACTATTGGAGCCGGAATGGCGTTCCTGGAGCTTGCCAATCTTACCAAACGCTACGGCGCCGCCGTGGTGGTGAATGGCGTCAATCTCGCCATCGACCAGGGCAAGTTGGTGTGCCTCCTGGGGCCGTCCGGCTGCGGCAAGACCACGACATTGCGCCTAATCGCGGGTTTCGCTGTGCCCGATGGCGGCGAGATCCGCGTTGGTAGCCGCGTCATTTCGAAGGCCGGCGCTGCCAAGCCGCCCGAGCGGCGCAACATGTCGATGATCTTCCAGAGCTATGCGCTCTGGCCGCATATGACGGTGTTTGAAAACGTAGCCTATGGCCTGCGTTTGCGCCGCCTGGCTGAGGCGGACATCACGAAGCAGGTCGGCGCCATCCTCGACGTCACCAAGCTTGGGGCTTTGGCGCAACGTTATCCGGGCGAACTTTCCGGCGGGCAGCAGCAGCGCGTTTCATTGGCGCGTGCGCTGGTGGTCAAACCGCAAATTCTTCTTCTCGACGAGCCGCTCTCGAATCTCGACGCGAATCTGCGCGAGGAGATACGCTTCGAAATTCGCAGCCTGCACGATCAATATCGCTACACCACCGTCTACGTGACGCATGATCAGACCGAAGCGATGACGACGGCGGATGTGATTGTCGTCATGAACCAAGGCGCCATCGATCAGATCGGCTCACCGGAAGACATTTACAAACGGCCGTTGTCCGAATTCGTCGCCCGCTTCATCGGCGGCACCAATATTTTTCGCGGGGCAAACGCGGGTAACGATCATGTGAGTGCGGATGGCGTGGTTCTGCAATGCGGCAGCGGTGAATTCGGGCCCTCGGGCGAAACCGCAGTCTCCATCCGTCACCACGACGTGAAACTGAGTGAAACCCAGCCGGATTTTACCAGTAACGTCGCGTCCGCCATGGTGGAACGTCAGATTTATCTCGGGTCGCACCGCGACTATCTGGTACGACTACAGACGGGCGCGACGGTCCGCGTGGTTTCGGATGTCGCGGTCGATATTCCGGCGGGACGCCAAGTCTGGCTATATTTTCCGCCGGAACATTGCCGGGCACTGGCGCGCTAGACGCCGGCCTAAATGGAGGAACGCATGCGTGGATTTTTTGCCCTAGTGGCATTGCTGGCTGGGCTTATCGCCGGATCGGCGCATGCTGCCGCGCCTGTGCCCTATGGAATCACGCCTGCGCTGATCGCCGCCGCGAAAAAGGAAGGCACCGTCACCTATTACACCTCGCTGGAATTGGTGGCCGCCGAGCATTTGGCGAAAGCGTTCCAAGATCGCTACGGCGTGAAGGTGCGCGTGGAGCGGGCAGGTTCAGAACGCGTGTTCCAGCGCATAGGACAGGAATATTTGACCGGCATCCACAATGTCGATGTCGCCGATACCTCCGACGCCGTGCATTTCACCTATTTCAAGCGCCGTGGCTGGCTGTCGCAAGCCGTGCCCGCTGAGATGGCGAGACTGTGGCCGGCGGATATGCGCGATCCGGAAGGCTACTTCGCAGCCTTCCGCGCCGACCTCTCAGTGATCGCTTACAACAAGCGCCTGGTGCAGCCGCAGGATGCACCCAAATCATTTGCCGATCTCTTGCAGCCGAAATGGAAGGGCAAGCTCGTCAAAGGTCATCCCGGCTATAGCGGCACGATCATGACCGCCACGCATACACTGAGCAAAGCGTTGACCTGGGATTATTTCGCCAAGCTCGGCCAGCAAAACGTCATGCAGGTGCAATCCTCCACAGATCCGCCGAAGAAGCTGTCGCTGGGCGAACGTGCCGTGCAAGTTGACGGCAATGAATATGTCGTCGTGATGCAGCAGAAGAAGGGTGTTCCGCTGCAGATCGTCTATGCCACCGAAGGCACGCCGCTCGTTGTCGGCAATGCCGCCATTTTCAAAACCCCGGCTCACCCCAAGGCGGCGAAGCTCTTTTATGCATGGATGTTCGCACTGGAAGCTCAGCAGCTGAATTCCGATTTTGGCGGCGTGCGTTCGTTTCATCCGAGCGTCAAGGATAACTCTGGGCGCCCGCCATTGTCGCAGATCAAACTGCTCCGCTCCGACACCAAAGAGCTGGAAGCCAATCTCGCGACGATCAAGCGTCGCTATGAGCAATATTTCGGAACGTGAGCCTAAACGCCGAAACTGCCGCCGAAACTGCCGGGCTCCGGCGCAGCATCGATCTTTCGCGCCCCATCTTTGGATTGCTGGCGCTGGCGCTATGCGTGCTGGTGATTCTGCCGATTTTTTGGCTGGCGGTTTACAGTCTGCAGAACGACGCAGGCGAATGGACCTTCGAGAATTTCGTTATTCTCGCTACCGATCCCACCATTCTGCGCGCCTTCGGGCTCGCGCTGTTGATGGCATTGGGCGTTGGAATTCTCGCCACCGCGATTGCGGCACCCATGGCCTGGCTCGCCGCGCGCACCGACCTGCCCTGCCGTAGCGGTGTGCGCATACTGGTCACCGCATCGTTCGTAACGCCGCCGTTTCTGGGCGCCATCGCCTGGGAAATTCTCGCGGCGCCCAATAGCGGTATCATCAACGGCATTTATCGTTGGCTGTTCGGGCTCGAGGCGGACGCCTACTTCGTCAACATCTACAGCTTCCCGGGCCTCATATTCGCGATTGCCTGTTATACATTCCCCTACGTGTTCACGTTGGTCGCCAACGCACTTGAGCGTGTGCCGTCGGATTTGGAAGACGCCTCCGCCATTCTCGGCGCCAGCCAACTCACCACACTGCGCAAGATCGTTCTCCCAATGGTTATGCCTGCCATGCTGGCGGGTTCACTGATCGCGGTTTTGCAAGCGCTGACCATGTTCGGCACGCCTGCCATTCTGGCGCTGCCAGCCGGCTTCCATGTCATCACCACGAAAATCTGGAGCCTGTTTCAATTCCCGCCGCAGCCCGGCCTAGCCGCTGCTGCAGCGCTGCCGCTGCTGCTCATCACGGTCATTCTGCTGCGCGGGCAGAAATGGTTTTTGGGCCGCAAGGGCTACACCGTAATTGGCGGCAAGAGCGGCAGCGCGCGCATTACAAATCTCGGCGTTTGGAAATGGCCTGCCTTCGCCTTCGTGGCGTTCATTCTCTCGCTGGCAGTGGTTTTCCCTTACGCGGCGCTTCTGAAAGCGGCGGTCACAACCAATATCGGCGAACCGCTCTCGTTTGCATCGCTGACCTGGCAGAATTTCAATTTCGTCTTTTTCGAATTTGATGCCACGCGCCTCGCCATCTGGAACACGCTGGTGCTCGGAATTTCCACCGCCTGCATCGTGACGATTCTCGTAGTGGTGATTTCCTATCTCGTGGTGCGCAAATCCTTTCCCGGCTCCTCTATCCTCGGCTTTCTCGCCACCGCGCCTGTGGCCATTCCGGGTATCGTGCTCGGCGTCGGCCTCTTTCTCAGCTACGCCAATCCCGTTCTGATGCTCTACGGCACGCTGTGGATTTTGCTGATCGCCTTCATCACCATCGAAATGCCGGCTGGCTATCAGCAGATTTCTTCATCGCTGTCGGGCATGCATCCGGAGGTGGAAGAAGCCAGCCGAATTCTCGGCGCCTCACGCCTCACCACATTGCGCCGCATCACCGCGCCCCTCCTCAAGACCAGCGTGATTGCCGCGTGGTGCTTCGTCTTCATCGGCACCATCCGTGAACTATCGGCGACGATTCTCCTCACCATCGCCAACACCAAGCTGGTGTCGGTGATCATTTACGATCTCAACGAGAGCGGAAATCTGGGCGCCATTGCGGTGCTCGGCTTGACACTGCTCGTCGTTTCCTTCGCAGTCGTCATCATTGCGCACCGCGTTCCGCTGATCGCGCGAGGTTAAATATCCGGGGGGATAGAGTGAGCATTGCCGAAGCCGACGGCGCCGGTTTGACGCGCTACGTCGCAAGTTTCATTGCAAACGCAAAATCATTGGCCATTCTGCCCGACGTTGCGGCGCTGGCAAAGAAATCCATCCTCGACGGGCTTGGCCTGGCGCTTTCCGGGGCGGGCGCGGAAAGCGGCCGTCTGGTGGAAGAGCATCTCGATGGGCTGAATCTGGGCACCGGCCCCGCCACCATCATCGGTACAAAACGCAAAGTGGCGCCGCGTTTCGCAGCGTTCGCCAATGGCGTCGCCATTCACGCCGACGACTATGACGACACGCAATTGGCGGTAGCAGCGGACCGCGTTTACGGCCTTCTCACCCACCCCACCGCGCCGGCACTGCCGGCGGCGCTTGCAGTTGGCGAGCAAAAGAATGCCAGCGGCGCCGATGTGCTTCTCGCCTATCTCGTCGGCGTCGAGGTGGAATGCAAAATCGCCGAAGCCATCAACCCGCGTCACTACCAGACCGGATTTCACGCCACCGCAACCTGCGGCACCTTCGCCGCCGCTGCCGCTGCGAGCGTCCTATTAGGATTTGATGCGGAAATGACGGCGCGCGCGCTTTCCATCGCCGGTAGCCAATCCGCCGGCTTGCGCGAAAATTTCGGCACCATGACCAAGCCGTTTCACGCCGGGCGCGCCAGCGAAAGCGGCGTCATTGCGGCGGAGTTCGCCGCACTCGGATGGACCGCCACCGACAAGATTTTGGAAGCGACGCGCGGCTTTTTCCGCGCTGCGGGCGGCGGGTTCGATCTCGCCGCGATCAATGGCAGGCTAGGCGCGCCTTGGACCTTCGCTGATCCCGGCGTGTCGATCAAACCCTACCCGTCCGGCTCGCTCACGCATCCCGGTATGACCGAGATGGCGCGGCTCATCGAAGAACACAATATCAGCCCCCGCAGCGTGAAATGCGTGCGCGTCGGAACGAATTCCAATATGCCGAACGCGCTCATCCATCACCGACCGCAAGACGAGTTGCAGGCAAAATTCTCGATGGAATTCTGCATGGCGATCCTGCTTCTGGACCGCTGCGCCGGATTGAGGGAATTCACCGACGAATCCGTTCATCGCGACGACGTGCAGGAGATGATCGAAAAAATCGATTTTGTGGTCGATGACGAGGCCGAGCGTGCCGGCTATCACAAAATGACGACGATCATCGACATCACGCTGATCGATGGGCGCACGATTTCAGGCCGGGCGGATTTCGGCAAAGGCAGCCCGTCCAACCCGATGGACTATGACGAGGTGGCGGAGAAATTCCGCCAAAGCGCGTATTTCTCCCGCTTCGAGAAGGCCAAGACCGACAAGATTGTTTCCCTAGTCGCCCACCTGGAGAAACTGCCTGCCATTGGAGAGTTAACGGCACTTCTTGGCGCGTAAGATTTCGGCCTCATCCTTCGAGACGCGCCTGCGGCGCTCCTCAGGATGAGGGTAAGCTAAATCCTCATGGTGAGGAGGTCGCGAAGCGACCGTCTCGAACCATGAGGTCCGCTAAGGCGGGCACCTTAGGGCGGCGGCAAGTAAAACGGCGGCCTTCCATCAAGTTTTGGATTGTCCGGACGGGGAAAACGCGGCAAAAGCCGCGTGCCCCAAGAAGGATGTCCACGATGGAAGTCACCCGCATACTCGCGCGCTATGTCGTCAATTCACGCGCGGCGGAGATTCCCGAGCCTGTCCGGCAATCGGGCATACGTTCCATCCTCAATTGGCTGGGCTGCGCGGTGGGCGCGGCGCGGCACGAAACGGTGGACCGGGCCCTGGCGGCCTTGGCGCCGTTCTCCGGACCGGCAGTGGCCAGCGTGCTGGGACGCGAGGAAAAACTGGATATCTTCCACGCCGCCCTTCTGAACGGCATTTCCAGCCATGTCTTCGATTTTGACGACACCCATCTGAAGACCATCATCCATCCTTCGGGTCCCGTAGCGTCGGCATTGTTTGCACTGGCTGAGCACATGCCGATCTCCGGCGAAGAATTGCTGCACGCTTTCATCCTGGGCGTCGAAGTGGAATGCCGCATCGGCAATTCCGTCTATCCTGAACATTACGATGTCGGCTGGCACATCACCGGCACGGCGGGCGTTTTCGGCGCGGCAGCAGCAGCGGGAAAAATTCTCGGCCTCAACGAACAGCAGATGATCTGGGCACTTGGCATTGCCGGCACGCAATCGTCAGGCTTCCGCGAAATGTTCGGCACCATGTGCAAGAGTTTCCATCCCGGACGCGCGGCGCAAAACGGATTGATGTCGGCAATTCTGGCGAAGCAGAATTTCACCAGCTCCAATCGCGTACTGGAAGCGCCGCGCGGCTTTGCTCATGTCATGTCGACCAGGCGCAATTTCGACGAGATCACCGAAGGGCTGGGCACGCGCTTCGAAGCCGCGCTTAATTCCTACAAGCCGTTTGCTTGCGGCATCGTAATTCATCCCTCCATCGACGGCGCCATTCAGCTGAAGAAGGAAAATGGGCTGACCGGCGATGAGGTCGAGAAAATCGAACTGCGCGTTGCGCCGCTGGTTCTGGAATTAACCGGCAAACGCACGCCGCAAGTCGGTTTGGAAGGAAAGTTCAGCGTGTTCCATTCGGTTGCCGTAGCGGTGATCGAGGGCGCCGCCGGCGAGAACGAATATAGCGATGCACGCGTCAAAGATCCCACAGTCATGGCGCTTCGCGACCGCGTTGAGGCAACGATCGACAAATCGCTGCGCGACGATGAATCCTATGTACGCATCGTGCTGAAGGATGGACGCACGCTGGAGAAGCATGTGCCCCACGCCATTGGCAGTTTGGAACGCCCGATGAGCGATGCCGATCTGGAAGCGAAATTCCGCGGACTCTGCGAACCCATCATCGGTAAATCGACCACCGCCAAATTGCTGAGCCTGTGCTGGGACGTTGCGAAATTGCCGGACGCAGCGGAAATCTGCCGCGCCTCGATCCGCTGGCAGGGCTAAAGCGGCGCTTCTAACCTTCTGGCAAATCGGTGCGATTGCCGGAATGTTTGAAAACCGCCGGGCTATATTCATAGCCGGCGAGCGCGGCCATCATCTCACCCATGGCGCGGGAGACACCGCGCTCGTCGCCGGCATATGAAGCGACTCGGGTGAGATCGTTCAGGAACGTCACGGCGGGATAACATCCCCGCGGCCCCATGACGCTGAGCGACGTGGGAATATTGTTCGCGACCAGCCTCACCACCAGACTCACGAAGCCGCGCTTTAAAACGATTTGCGGATCGCTGAGAACATAGAGCCGAACAGCGGGACGTCTTGTATACGCCACCGGAATAGCATCGTTGTGCAATTCGATCAGCACGTCGCTGAGATCAGGCCGCCACATCTCGTCGAGTTCGCGCATCTGGCGCCAACCGCAATGATAGATTCGGCAAACATTGGGGCGCGTTTCGTAGACGCCGCACCCGCCCCCGCTTTGGCAATGGCGGCAAGCAATGCCGGGCGCTTTCTGGATTTCCTCGCTGTCGATCGGAAGAGCGACACAGCAAACCGTGCAGGCGCCGCATTCCCGGTCAGGTACCATTAGTGAAAACCTTTCTTTAACCTGACCGTCTTCACCACGCCACGCGATGGGAACCGTATGTTTAGCACCCGTTAACCGGCCGCCTCCATCCTCCGCCCGCCAAGGGGGAATTTTCTATGTATAGCGAGCGGCTGCGAGATGAGCGACGCCGTGCCGAACGTCATACGATGAACGTGCGGGCCGAATTGCGCTTTTCCGGCGAATATCGCCGCGCGCGCATCGCCGATCTCTCGGAAACCGGCGCATTGCTGATCCTGGACAGCCCGCCGACGTTGGGCACAAAAGTCGAGCTCTCCCTTGAAAACGGCGATATGGCCAGGCTGGTTGTGGTGCGGGCCGGCGTCAGTTTTGCGGTGTAAGGGTGGCCGATGCCGGCGATCTGGGGACGCTGCAAAAATGGCTGGACGCCAAGGTCGGCGACCGCAGTCTGATGCGTTAATTCGACGCTAGGCGGCAATCGAAAAGCGCCACGGTTTACGAGCGGTAAACCACGCACCCAATACTCTAAGCACCGCAGTAGTTCTCTATTGGGCGGACCATATGTTGCGCAGGCAGGAGGGCTTCAGCCGCGACGAGACCGATCCATGAGCGCGCAGCGCAATGGGCAAAAGAGCAATGTAATGATTGCCGTTGCGGTCATTGGGTTGGCGGCGACGTTATCGTTTGCTGCCCTGATGAACCACGCCATCGTTTTGGAGAGCCGCGCGGTAGAAGCACAACTGGGGGAAATTCGCGCCTATTGGGCCATACAGGGGCATTTCAACTATGCCTTAAGCCGCGTGGCGGAAGATGGACTCTGTGCAGAGAGCGACAAATGCCTTCCGACGAGGGGCGTTAAGGACACCGACAAGGCAGCGACCCTGCAGCTCTATCTCAACGAGATTTCGAACTTGCGCCACTTCACCTATCCGGAGGAAAGCGCCAGTTACTTTCTGGATATCGCCATGACCGGCGCGGTGGACCCGGATCCGACGCGGCACACGTACAGCGGCCATCTTAAAATGACGGGAACATTTCCCGGCGGTCAAAGCACGTTGCCTATTCTTTCCGGCCTCACGCAGGAAATTGGCTCCTACGAACTAGGCTTCTGTGCCGGCATGGCTTCGACCACGGGGGTTTGTGGCCCGATTTCGCAGAATAATGACGGCCATCCCATCGGAACTTTCAGCGTGAAACGCCTCGTGCGCCTCAGCCCCTGAAATGACCTAGGTTTAGGAGCCGCTTAGATGTCCGTTAACCAACGGACGCGCATCCTGAGCAAGAACTTACCGGAACCAGCAAGATGACTCTCGGGTTTCCCCAGGAGCGACGGCGTGAAAGACGCTATGAAGTTGAGCTTCATGGCGAACTGCGCTTTGACGGCAATGCAGTGCCCGTCACCGTGACCGATCTTTCCGCGTCAGGCGCGCTGGTTAATTTGCCGGAGCCAGGCGAAACCTGAATTTGCGGAATGAGCGCCGACAACGTGCCGCTGCCGCCTGCCAAAACGGTTCTACCATCGATTTCGAGTTTTAGAGCAGCAGGGGTTTTGAGCTGCGATTGCGCATAGCCGCTGATGGCAGCAGCAATCGCGCTCGATGTTTGAGCGACTTCAGCCGTCGCGCTTGTCCGGATATAGGTAAAAACCCGGGGCACGGCGATTGCCGCCAAAATTCCGATGATCGTGACCACGACCATCAGCTCGACGAGCGTAAAGCCTTTTTGCCGTGCGTTGCGCGGGAGAGAAGTCATCTTACGCTCCGAAGGTGAACACGAGGCGCGCACTAGAGGGCTTTCCTTAAATGTTCGTTTCTGTAGATTTTGCAGCAAAATCGCGGCTCTAGCGGACAGGCAGAACAGGGCCTAGTCCGTGTTCGGAACGCGGCATCAGGCCGGAATTTCTCAACGCTGAACGCGATGTCATGCGTCCGTCGTCCGGCTGCGGTATCTTGGTTTGCGAATCCAATCGAGTTTCCTATGCGCACAGAATTCGCCGTGATCTTTGCCGTAACGATTTGCTCACTCGGCGCCGCCAACGCCCAAAATCCCAACGCCCAAAATCTGCCGCAGGCGAACGACCCCTATTTTCGCGACGCCCAAGCGGCGCTGGCCATCAAGGCCGCTCAACAGCCCAACACCGGCCGGGCGAAGAACGTCATTCTCTTCGTCGGCGATGGCATGGGTATTTCGACCGTGACGGCGGCGCGCATCTATGGCGGGCAGAAGGCCGGGCGCGACGGCGTGAGCAACAAACTGAATATGGAGACGCTGCCCTATGGCGCGTTCTCGCGCACCTATTCGCACGACAGCCAGGTGACGGACTCGGCGCCATCGGCGACGGCGATGACCACCGGCGTGAAAACCATCAACGATGTGCTCGGCGTTTCAAGCGCGGTGAAACTGGACGATTGCGCCAGCGCGCGCGCCAACGAAGTGCGGACCGTATTTGAAATGGCGGAGAATGCGGGGCTCGCGACGGGCATTGTCACCACTACGCGCGTGACGCATGCGACGCCTGCTGCGGCCTACGCCCACACCGCTGATCGCGACTGGGAATCCGATGCCGTGATGCCGGCGGCGGCGAAGGCGGCAGGCTGCACCGACATCGCCCTGCAATTGGTGACCTGGCCCTATGGCGACGGTTTCGAAATGATCCTGGGTGCCGGGCGCAATAAGCTGACGCCCACCGATGCGGTCGATCCCGAATATGCCAACACGCGCGGCGAGCGCACCGATGGGCGTAATCTGATTCAAGAATGGCAACGGCGCTACAATGACGGTGCCTATGTCTGGAATAAGGCGCAGTTCGACGCGCTAGATATGAAGACGCATCATCATGTTCTCGGCCTCTTCGACCGCAACGACATGCAATTCGACGCCGACCGCGCCCGCGATCCGGCGGGCGAGCCGTCATTGGCCGAGATGACGACCAAAGCGATCGCCAATCTTTCGCAAGACGCCGACGGCTTTGTGCTGATGGTGGAAGGCGCACGCATCGACCACGCGCATCACGCCGGCAACGCAGCCCGCGCCCTCGAAGATACGTTAGCCTTCGACGCCGCTGTGCAAGCCGCGCGTGCGGCCACAAACCCTGCGGAAACGCTGATCATCGTGACCGCCGATCACAGCCATGTTCTGACCCTCAGCGGCTATCCCAGCCGGAACAATCCGATTCTCGGCAAGATGAATGATGTCAGCTTAAAACCGGTGATCGCCGGCGACGGCAAGCCCTTCACCACGCTCGGCTACGCCAATGGTCCTGGCGCGCCGCGCGATGGTAGCCCACGCGCCGACCTCACCAATGTCGACACCACAGCGCTAGACTTTAAGCAGCAGGCTTTGGTGCCATTCGGCGGTGAAACCCATGGCGGCGAGGACGTGGCGATATTTGCCGGCGGCCCCTGGGCGCATCTTTTCTCCGGCGTGGTGGACGAGAATTACATTTTCCACGTCATCGCGCATGCGACGGCGCTGCCACGCAACTAGGACGCGCAAAGGAAGTCACTCGCGGGCGTTAGGCGTCGGCCTCCCCGAGGCTTATGGAATATTGCCGAAGCGGATCGTGAATTTCAGATGCGCCGACAGATCCTTCAGCGTGTGGATGTGGAGAAATTTCAGCCCGTATTGCGTCGCTCTGATCCACGCGATTTCGCATTCATAGGCATTTTGCAGCCGCGGATAGATCAGTACCACTTTGGTGGGAATGATTTGGCCCTTGGGGATAGTGACGCGCGCGCCGGTCCGCGACAGATCGCGGATCGTGCAATCCAGCGAAATCGCGCCTTCGCTGTAGGTGATCTTACCCACCTGCAGCATGCGCTGACGCGCTTGCTTGCGCGGGTCGACCACGCGTGGTGGCAGGTCAGCGGCGGATTCGCTCATAGACACCTCGTTGAGCCGGATGGTGCCCCGTCATGCTTAAACAATGGTTGATGGGGCGACGGTTGAACGGGCGACGGGCCGGGCCGGCTCCCGTCCGCCGGAATACCCACTGAAATGAGATTCGCCCTAAACCCTGGTTCCCCTTGAATCTTCGGCGCGCCTGGGCAATATGCCTCCCCTTGCTGGAACGCGGGCGTAGCTCAGGGGTAGAGCATAACCTTGCCAAGGTTAGGGTCGGGCGTTCGAATCGCCTCGCCCGCTCCAACAAGAACCAATCATATCAATGGGTTATAGAGAACCACCCCTCCGGGGGGCTGCTTGCGCTGGACGGCGGGGAACCTCGGGGGAACTTTTGGGGAGGCTTTCAGGCCTGCGTCTCGCCCGAGGTCAGCCACCTCACCTCGAGCGTCATTGGCCCATCCTCCGCCCCGACAACCGCCTGCCGCGTCAACTTCGGCACATGGTACTCAATCAAGTCGGAAAAGCACTGAAACGCAGCGCGGGGGCCATCGCGCTCGGCGATTTGTGCATGGCGGTGACAAAACCAGCCACTGGAACGCCGCCGAAGCCATGCTCATCGCGCAGCCGCTCAAAGATCCGCTTTGCCGTATGCCGCTGCTTCACAGGCGCCGTCCGATCCGCCTCCAGGATCGCGTCGATCACTGGCAGCAGTGGCCCCAGCTTCGGCTTGCCCACCGGCTTCGTCCGCGTGTAGCCCGGCGGCAGCGAGAACAGGCACATCTTGGCCACCGTCTCGCGGCTCAGACCAAATACCCGCCCCGCCTCGCGCTGGCTCCTCCCTTCCACAAACACAAAACGACGAACTGCGGCATATACCTCCACGGCATACATCCCCGGTCGACCCCCAAAAGGACCAACCTATCCACTGGCAGACTTTTACGCCGCCTCGCTCAGCACTTCGCCGGCGTTCCAGTGGCTGGTTTTGTCACCGCCATGCACAATTTCGAGTGCATGCGCTATCACTCCGCGCCAGCGCGCCTCCTCTAACGTGTATAGCGCCGCCAACTGCTCGCGCAATCCGGCCGGCGGCTGAGACGCGGCGGCGAGATAGGCCTCAAAGTACGCGATCGCGCTCAAGA
>CANIHD010000007.1 GCA_947467345.1 Alphaproteobacteria bacterium | reverse complement strand
TATCTGGTGCCAACAACGCTAGCGGCACCAATCGGCTTAAGTAAGTTCTGGAGACGCGCTCCTTCTTTGCAAGATCAGAGATGGATTTTACCTCTCGATCTCTCAGCATCGCAAACCACTTGTTAGCACGCACGATGGCTTTGATGAGATTTACGTCCTGGTTCGATGCCGGCGCGTGCGCTGCGATTATCAACCGCTTCTCTTTTCCAAGACGACGCAGCTCTGCAAGCAGGGTGATGGTGATGCACTTCTCAGGATCGTCGTGGTCTGGAATACTGAGCTCTTCGCTGATGGCTTTGCGATCTATGGTGATGGTTATCGATGAGACATCGACCTGCACACGGGTGACCAAGTCTCTGACATGCTCGTAGATCTCCTTGATGTCTTTTCCGGTGAGATCTTGGCTTAAGGCTTTTGCTTGTTGGATGCTGTTGGTGGCTGTGGCGGGATCCATCTCGGCCGATGCGAAGGCGGCCATGAGCTTTTGCGGATCGCTGAGGAAGTTGGTCAGAGCCTTGATCACATGACCCTCGATCTCCTGGGCCGATAGGCGTGCGCCTTCAGTGGGGGTGAGTTTGCGGCGCTTGGTTCCGGTCACCAGATTGTTGGAGATGTAATAGCGGTAGCGCTTACCCGCCTTGGCGGTATGGGTTGGGGTCAGTCTGGTATTGCTGGCATCGAACAAGATGCCGGCCAGTAGGCTGGGGTCTTTGGAGGTCTGGCCGGAACGGCGGATGGCCGCGTTGGAGGTTAGGCAGGCTTGAACCTTGTCCCACAGGATCTGATCAATGATCGGGGCGTGGTCTCCTGCATAGGTCGATCCTTTGTGATGGACCTCACCGCGATAAATCGGGTTACGCAGGATTGTGTAGAGATGGCCTATCCTAAAAGGTAACCCGCCTCTTCTTACCCCTTCGATATGGGTGCGCAGCTTAGTTCTGAGGTCTTGGCGGTCAGGGCCCTTGCGGATTCGGCATCGCTGCCTTCAGGAAATCCTCCCAAATCTCAAGCTAGGCCGAATCATTGCGCCAATGAGACTGATCAAGGGTGAAATGGAGCGCGGCCAAACGATGGGGCATCAGGAAGGCGCGATAGGCCGACGGCACACCCAGTGTGAGAAGGGCAAATTCGTCTTCCTGCGGAGAGGCCGCGCTTACCACCATTCCGTCCATTGGGCGGGGGACGACGGATATTCCCTCCGGCTGCCCCTGAAGGCGGAAATTCGCGGCGTTCATGCATTGCCAGGTTTGCGGCGCCGAAAAGCCGGTCGCCGCTGCCAGCAATTCGTGCATGAGGGTAGTGCCGCTCCGCCAAAGCCCCACGATCACAACCGATTTTTCGGGCACCCCCCTTGGAATGTCTGCAACCAAACGGCGAGTCATCGCCCAATTCACAGTTCCGAGGCGCGCCTGCCAGGCCAATCCTGCACGCTGAAGGAGTGGAAATTTGCGCCACGCGGTGTCTTCGGTAAGCCAGCGATAGCTGGGCCGGGTCAGTTGCAGCGCGCGCCTATCGAACAAGCCCTCTCTCTCCACTCGCTACATGCGCTCACACACAATTGCATATTGGAATATTTCCGGCTTGTGAAAATGACTTAGCCTGCGAACTCAGCGACCCTAGCTGTGGCAGGACTGCCACAAAATTCTTCCTTCGAAAAAAGTTTTGCTGCAGGGAACCCATATCGCCCGCGCATTTGTGCTATATACTAAAGCAACAGCCCGGCCTCTTGAGCGGTTAACGAGGCTGTATATTCGGTGTTAGCCGTGAAGGACTACGGAGGAAGATGTCTATGAGCAACATGAAATGGACTGGATTGGCAGCGGGCGCTTTGGCGCTGGGTCTCGCGTCGCCGGCATTGTCGCATCACTCGCACGCGATGTTCGATCACACAAAAGAAGTCACGATCACGGGCAACGTGCTGAATTTTGCCTATGTGAATCCGCACGGCTTTCTTGACGTCGCGGTCGCTGATGCGTCCGGCAAGCAGGTCAAATACTGGGTCGAAATGTCGAACCTGACCAACATGGTCGCGCGCGGTATCACACCGGCGACATTCAAAAAGGGCGACAAGGTCATCGTGAAGATGCATCCGTTGAAGGATGGACGCGCGGGTGGCAGCTACACGCTCATCACGGCCGCTGACGGAAAGCACTACGAATAGTCTTTTCGTCCGTTCACGGACCTATCTGCCCATAGCCCACCATAACGGGGAGGAATAATCGTGCGCGCTATTATAACGGCGACGGTTTCGATCGCTGCGTTGCTTGTTGGCTTATCGTTGTCGGCGCCGGCTCAAGCGGCCGCCGCGCCTACCATCTTCGACACTCCGGACTTCAAGCAAGATCGCGCCCTTTGGACCAGCCCGGCTTATTATAAGAACAACACTGCCGGGCAGCTCAGAGGTATGGCGCTCGATATCGATGCGCCGGAAGACGCCACGGGTCAGCCCGCTGGTGCGCGGCGCTATGGTTCGGAAGGCACCGCGAAGCTTGGCGGACGGAGCTTGGTTTCGCCCTATCCGTTCAAAACCGCGAAAGAGCATTACGAAGCCTGGCTAAAAGAGGCCAATGGCGGCACCAAGCACACCAAAGCCACGATCCCCGATTGGAGCGGACGTTGGGATGGCGGCGGCGGTTTCGGCGGCGGACAAAATCCACCCAGCGAAACGGTCAAGCTGCTGACGCCGCAATATCAGGAATATTACATCCAGGAATTGAAAGCCGGCAGCGAAGGCCGCATTTGGGGCGCGGGCGCATTCTGCCTCCCGAACGGATTTTTCGGCTCGATCGGTGCTGAAGAGTTTCTGGTCACACCGGAAAAGGTTTGGACCCTGTCGTCCGGCAATGGCTCCAATTCCATCCGTTGGATCTACACCGATGGCAGCGGCATGACGCCTGAAGCTCTGCGCTTTCCCAAATGGAACGGCGAATCGATCGGCTTCTGGAACGGCGATACGCTCGTCGTTTACACCAACCAGATCAGAGGTTGGAAAGGCGGCATCTCCGAATATACCGACGCGCTTGAGGCCGTCGAAAAATACCGTCGTGTCGGCGACAAGATCGAAGGCGAGATCACGATCTACGATCCGAATGTCTTCGTGAAGCCGCTCACCAGTCGGCTCAATTTCGAGCTGAACAAAGAAACCAATCCCGCGCTGCGTCCGCTCTACAACACCTGCACGGATACTAATGGCCCTTCCCCCAAAGTCTTCATGGATGCCAAGGGGCTGCTCAACGAACATTTGTCCGGTGAAGGCGCTTACCAATGGGACGTGGCGGATCAACGCCCCTGGGGCACCGCGCTGACGGAAAGCGACAGACGCTACAAAGCCTATCTGGCAGCAGGCGGAAAACCGCACGGCCAGGAATAGACGCATTGTACCAGTCGGGTTCTCTTCATCTGAAGATGAATCCGACGTACTCCGCCATGGCGGAGACGAATGGCTCAAAATTCATAAGAACATGGCTTAACGGGGAGAATAAATCGTGCGCGCGACATCGGCCTTCGTAGCAGCATTGGTATTCACGGTGCTTGGCGGCATTTCGGCGTGTTCGCCGGCCGCGCCGCCCGTGACCATTTTCGACACCAAGGATTTCCATGCCGACCGCGCGCGGTGGACCGACCCCGCTTATTTCAAGAACAATACGGTGAACCAGCTTCGCGGCATGGCGCTCAATATCGAGCCCTATGGCGATGGTGGCCAGCCCGCCACAGCGCGCCTTTACAATACCGAAGGCACCGCCAAGGTCGGCGCGGTGAACTATGCGAGCCCCTACCCCTTCAAGACGGCACGCGAGCAATATGATGCGTGGCTCGCCGAAGCCAATGGCGGCACCAAGCACACCAAGGAAACCATTCCCGATTGGAGTGGCCGTTGGAATGCCGGTGGTGCCTTTGGCGGTGGACAAAGCCCGGCGAGCGACATCGTCAAATATCTGACGCCGCAATATCAGGAATATTTCGTTCAGGAGATGAAGGCCTATACCGAAGGGCGCATCTGGTCCGCGAACTCTTTCTGCCTTCCCACCGGCTTCTTCGGCGCTTTGCCGGCCGAAGAGTTCGTTGTGACACCGGAAAAAGTTTGGACCTTTGCCTCAGGCAATGGTGCGAATTTCGTGCGTTGGATTTACACGGACGGCAGCGGGGTTTCGCCGCCGGAATCGGCATTCCCGAAATGGCATGGCGAATCGATGGGTTTTTGGAACGGCGACACATTGATCGTTTACACCAACCAGATTCGCGGCTGGAAGGGCGGCATTTCCGAATATACGGACGCGCTTGAGATCGTCGAAAAATACCGCCGCGTCGGCGACAAAATCGAAGCCGACATCACGATGTATGATCCCACCGTGTTCGCGGCACCGATGCATACAACGTTCGAGTTCGAGCTCAACAAAGATAAGAACCCGGCGGCGCGCCCGACCTACAATACCTGCACGGACACCAACGGCCCGGCACCGAAGGTCTATCTCGACGACAACGGCTTCCTGAACGAGCATCTTTCTGGCGAAGGCAATTACCAATGGGACGTGGCCGATCCGCGCCCATGGGGCACCTTCTTGAACGAAAGCGATAAGCGCTTCGCCGCCTACATTGCAGGCGGTGGCAAGCCGCACGAATAAGACCGTCCGGTCCCCCCAAGACCGTACCCGGACGGGTGTTGTGAGTTCGACATGAAGAGCACGCACTTCGATGCGGTGCTCTTCATGTCCGTCACGCGCGTTGCCGGTTGCACCTTGCTGGGGAGAAGATGTCATGAATAGAAACATCGTGATGGCGCTTGCCGCAATGACGGCATTCGGCGTCTTAGGTTGTTCGCCGGCGGAACCGCAGGCGACGATTTTCGACACCAAGGATTTCCGCGCCGTTCGCGCGCACTGGACCGACCCCGCCTATTACCGCAACAACACCACCGGCCAAATGAGCGGCATGGCGCTCGACATCGAGCCCTATGGCGATACAGGCCAGCCGAGCAATGCGAAGCCGTTCGGTTCGGAAGGCACGGCCAAAGTTGGCGCGGTGAATTACGCCAGTCCCTATCCGTTCAAGACGGCGCGCGAGCAATATGATGCGTGGCTTGCCGAAGCGAATGGCGGCACCAACCACACCAAGGAAACCATTCCCGATTGGAGCGGCGATTGGATTGCCGGCGGCGCTTTCGGCGGAGGCCAAAGCCCGCCCAGCGACATCGTGAAAGTTCTGCAGCCGCAATATCAGGAAAGCTATGTGCAGGAATTGAAGGCCAATGCGGAAGGCCGCATGTGGTGGGCCGGTGCGTTCTGCCTGCCCGGTGGCTTCTTTCAAGCGCTCGGCGCCGAAGAATTTGTCGTAACGCCGGAGCGTGTGTGGACGATGTCGGCCGGTTTCGGCTCGAACTCCATCCGCTGGATTTACACCGACGGCAGCGGGCTTTCCCCCGAAGCCACGCGGTTTCCCAAATGGCACGGCGAATCCGTCGGCTTCTGGAATGGCGATTCACTGATCGTCTACACCACCCAGATTCGGGCCTGGAAGGGCGGCATTTCCGAATACACCGATGCGTTGGAAACCGTGGAGCGCTATCGCCGCGTCGGCGACAAGATCGAAGGCGAGATCACGATCTACGATCCCAACGTGTTCGTCGGGCCCATGCATACCGCGCTCAATTTCACCCTCAACACGGATAAAAATCCGGCGCAGCGGCCGATCTACAATACCTGCACCGACACAAACGGCCCGTCGCCGAAAGTCTATTTGGACGACAATGACTTCCTGAATGAACATCTTTCAGGCGAAGGCAATTACCAATGGGACGTTGCCGATACGCGGCCCTGGGTTTCTTGGTTCAATGAGAGCGACAAACGCTGGAGCGCGCATATCGCGGCCGGCGGCAAAGGCCCCGGCGAGGAATAGAGGTCACACCGCCTGGCCGGCGCACCAGCCTGAAGACCAGGCCCATTGGAAATTGTAGCCCCCAAGCCAGCCCGTGACGTCGACAACTTCGCCGATGAAATAGAGGCCCGGTAAATCCTTCACCGCCATGGTCTTGGAATCGAGCGCGGCGGTGTCGATGCCGCCGAGCGTAACCTCGGCGGTACGATAACCCTCACTGCCGACAGGCTTCAGGCGCCAGAAATTCACCGCTTCGTCCACAGCGCGCAGTTTCGTGTCGGATACGTCGCCTATCGTGCCATTGGCCACACGCATTTCATCGGCGATCATCGCCGCCAGGCGTTTGGGAAGATGTTCCGCCAGCACGGTCGCGGCTTTGCGCTTGCCATCGGTACGCCGCGCGGCCCGTAGCATTTCATAGACTTCCATTCCCGGCAGCATGCCGACGGAGATGGCTTCGCCCTCGCGCCAATAGGATGAGATTTGCAAAATCGCGGGGCCGCTCAGCCCGCGATGGGTGAACAGAATGGCTTCTTCGAACGACATGGTGCCGCAACGCACCAGCGCCGGCACGCCGATGCCCGCAAGCGGTTTCAGCCGCGCGAGTACGCGTTCGTCGAAAACCAGCGGCACCAAACCGGGCCGTGTTTCGGTGAGGGGAATGTTAAACCGCGCGGCAAGCCGGTAGCCGAAATCGGTGGAACCCATTTTGGGAATGGATTTGCCGCCTGTCGCAACCACCAGCGATTGGCACTCAACCTGCTCGCCGCCGGAAGACAGCGTAAGAACAAATCCCGCTTCGCTTTTTTCGATATGGGTGATGCTTGTACCGACGCGCAGGACCGCATGTGCGCGGTGCATTTCCGTCAAAAGCAGATCGATAATCTGCTGCGCCGAGCCGTCGCAGAAGAGCTGGCCCAGCGTCTTTTCGTGATAGGCGATGCCGTAGCGCTCAACCAGCGCGATGAAGTCAGCCGCCGTGTAACGATTGAGCGCGGATATGGCGAAGCGCGGGTTTTGCGACAGGAAATTGTCAGGACCGGCGTTGATGTTGGTGAAATTGCAGCGCCCGCCGCCGGAAATACGAATCTTCTCGCCCGGCGATTCGGCATGATCGACCACCAGCACCGAACGGCCGCGCTTGCCGGCCTCGGCGGCGCACATCATGCCCGCCGCGCCGGCGCCGACAACAACGACGTCCCGCCGCTCCACGCGCTTTTATCCTGCTAGGTTAGCCAGGGGCCCGTGGCGGCTTGCCACCGCCAGGCTTGCCACCAGGCTTACCCGCGAATTTTTTGCCGGCGAATTTCCCTCCACCGCCGAATTTCTTTTCGCCACCAAACTTTCTGTCGCCAAATTTCTTTCCACCGCCAAACTTCTTTTCGCCGATGAATTTCTTCTCACCGTCGAATTTCTTTTCGCCAGTAAACTTCTTCTCGACAGTGAACTTCCTCTCACCGTCGAACTTCTTCTCGCCGTCAAATTTCTTGTCGCCGGTGAACTTCTTCTCTCCGTCAAACTTTTTCTCGCCATCAGACTTGCGCTCGCCGTCGAATTTTTTCTCGCGGTCGAATTTCTTCTCGCCGGTATACTTCTTCTCACCGTCGAATTTTTTCTCACCGGTAAACTTTTTTTCGCCGTCAAACTTCCGCTCGCCTTCGAATTTCTTCTTGCCGCCGAATTTGTCGCCGCCGCCGAAGCTCTTCTTACCGTCAAATTTCTTCTTGCCCTTGTAGGTGCCCTCGCGCTCGCGCGACTCGTTCGGCGCAATTGTCGTGCTTGCGGGCGGCGAGACCATGCGCGCAATCGGCCGGTCTCCCGGCGCCGACGATGGCTCTATCGTGCCGTCACCGCCGGGCGCTTTGGCAACAGCGGCGGCAAAACTTTCGGCCAAACGCTCATCGATCTCGAATTTTGTTTCGTCGTCGAAAATGCGAATGGCGCCGATATCCTGCTTGGTCACCTTGCCCTTGCGGCAGATCAACGGCACCAGCCATTTGGGATCGGCATTTTTCTGGCGTCCAACATCGAGGCGGAACCACACCGTTTTTTCCGGTCCGCGTCTCTCGCCGCGTGGGCTCGGGCTTGGCGCAGAATTATACGCGGGCGCAGGCTCGCGGCGAAAATCATCGCCTTCGGCAGGCCGGCCGGGACGTGGATCGAAGGAATCCGGAGTCTCGCGTTCACGGCGCTTGCCGCGCTTTTCGGGGCGCGCGTTCCGCACCGCGTTGGCGCCGCCCGGATCCGTTAAATCCTCGGGCGCAGGCAATTGCGCGCGGTAGAGCCGCACCAACGCCGCTGCCAAATCTTCCGGCGAGCGCTGCGCCAGAAGCGCTCTGGCCGAGGCCAAATCATCTTCGCTGGGCGGCTCGGTCAGAATCGCGTTTTGCAAAAAGCGCTCATCGTCCAATTCACGAATGGCTTCCGGTGACGGCGCGTCGCCCCACGAGGCTTCAATACGCCCCTGGCTCAACAGACGCGCCGCATGGTGGCGGCTTCCCGGCGGCACCAGCAACACGCTGACGCCTTTGCGCCCTGCGCGCCCGGTGCGACCGCTGCGATGCTGAAGAACTTCCGCGTCATTGGGCAGATCGGCATGGATGACCAGACCAAGCTGCGGCAGATCGATGCCGCGCGCGGCGACATCGGTAGCAACACAAACTCGCGCACGCCCGTCGCGCAAGGCCTGCATCGCATGATTACGTTCGCCTTGCGTCAATTCGCCCGAAAGAGACACGGTGGAGAATCCACGCTCCAGCAACGTTGCCTGCAAATGCCGCACGCTTTCGCGGGTGTTGCAGAACACAAGCGCGCTCGGCGGCTCGACATAACGCAGCACGTTGACGACGGCATGCACTACGTCCTGCGGCGCAATGCGATAGGCGCGATATTCAATATCGGCATGGGCGCGTTCTTCACCCGAGGTGCGAATGCGCATCGCGTCACGCTGATATTGCTTGGCAAGCGTTACGATGGCTTTCGGCAGTGTTGCCGAGAACATCATGGTGCGCCGCTCCGGCGGCGTCGTTTGCAGAATGAATTCCAGATCCTCGCGAAAGCCGAGATCCAGCATCTCGTCGGCTTCGTCCAACACCAGGACTTTAAGCCCCGCGACGTTCAGCGCGCCGCGCTCGAGATGATCCCGCAGGCGCCCAGGCGTTCCGACCACAATATGCGCGCCGTCCATGAGCTGGCGCCGCTCCGCGCGCGGGTCCATGCCGCCGACGCAGGAGACGATGCGGGCGCGCGCGAATTCATAGAGCCAGGTCAGCTCGCGCTGCACCTGCAGCGCCAATTCCCGGGTCGGTGCCACGATTAGCGCAAGCGGCGCCCCCGGACGGCCGAAGAACTCCGCCTCCTCCAGAAGCGTGTCGGCCATCGCCAAGCCATAGGCGACGGTCTTCCCTGAGCCGGTTTGGGCGGAGACCAGAAGATCGCGTGTCCGCGCCTCTTCCTCCAAAACCGCAATCTGAACGGGGGTGGGATTGGTAAATTCGCGCCCCGCCAGCGCCCGCGCCAGAGAAGGATTGTTCGGAGTAAATGCCACGGAGACCACGCTGGTTTGGGGGAAGAAGGCGCCCGCTCAAGGCAGGTTGGCGCCGTTCCTACCCTATTTTTCGCATCCTGGCAGTGAAATCGCTCGGGCACGCGGAGGCCCTAGGTGGCTTTGGCAGGGAAAACCGGCTAGGTGACGCTCCTATTATATCTTCCGACATCGACTCATGTCGTCATCGCGGCCCCCTACCCCCGCGCCGGCGCAGCCGTTTGGACCAAAGCCGCCATGTTGAGTATCGACAACATCACCATCCGCATCGCGGGCCGGGAAATCATCGGCGGCGCCACCGCCAATCTCCCGCCCGGGCGGCGCATCGGCCTTGTGGGGCGCAACGGCGCCGGAAAATCCACCCTGCTGAAGGCCATCCTCGGCGGGCTTGCCCCCGACGGTGGCGAAATCTCATGGCCGCGCGAGTGGAAAATCGGTGCCGTGGCGCAGGAAGCGCCGAGCGGCGACATCAGCCTGCTCGACACCGTGCTGGCCGCCGACCTCGAACGCGCCCAATTGCTGGAGGCCGCTGAGACCGAAACCGAGCCGCATGCGATCGGTGACATCTACACCCGGCTTGCCGCCATCGACGCCTACTCCGCGCCGGCACGCGCCGCCGCCATTCTGGCTGGCCTCGGCTTTTCCGCTGAAGAACAATTGCGCCCGTGCTCGGAATTTTCCGGCGGTTGGCGGATGCGCGTGGCTTTGGCCGCCATTCTCTTCGCCAATCCCGATCTTCTGCTGCTGGACGAACCGACCAACTATCTCGATCTTGAAGGTGTGTTGTGGCTTGAGGACTTTCTCAAACGCTATCGCGGCACGGTTCTGATCGTCAGCCATGACCGCGATCTTCTGAACACCGCCGCCGAATTCATTCTGCATCTCGAGCATGGCAAGCTGACGCTCTACACCGGCGGATACGATGTTTTCGTCGCCACACGCACCGCCAAGCGCGCCACCGATGCAGCCTTTGCCAAGAAACAAGAAGCAGCACGCGCCCATATGCAATCCTTTGTCGATCGTTTCAAAGCCAAGGCTTCGAAAGCGAAACAAGCGCAAAGCCGCATGAAAATGCTGGCCAAGATGCAAACCGTCGAACTACCGGTCGACGAGCATGTGGCACCTATTCGCATTCCGAAGCCGGTCGAAGCCAGCCCGCCCCTTATCACCATGCACGCCGCCTCGGTGGGTTATGTGCCGGGTAAGCCGATCCTTTCGCATATGTCCTTGCGCTTCGATCCGGACGACCGCATTGCGCTTTTGGGCAAGAACGGCAACGGCAAATCCACGTTGGCAAAATTACTGGCCGACAAATTGCCTTTGATGGACGGCGAATTGGTGCGCGCGAAAAAATGGCTACCCGGCTATTTCGCGCAGCACCAGCTGGAAGAGCTCGACGGCACCGCAACGCCGATCGAAACGCTTTCACGCATGCGTAAAAACCTGTCGATGGAAAAAGTGCGCGCGCAATTGGGCGGCTTCGGCTTCTCCTCCGACAAAGCGCAAACCAAAGTCTCAAATCTTTCCGGCGGCGAACGCGCCCGCCTGATGCTGGCGCTCGCCACGCTCGACAAGCCCAACATGTTGATCCTGGACGAGCCGACCAACCATCTCGACATCGACGCGCGCGGCGAGCTTCTGGCCGCGCTGAACGATTTCGAAGGCGCCGTCATCCTGGTCAGCCATGACCGGCGGCTGCTTGAGGCTACCGCCGACCGCTTCCTGCTGGTGGCGGATGGAAAGGTGGAGCCTTTCGACGGCGATCTCGATGAATATCGCCGCTATTTGTTGTCGGGCGAGAACACCGCGACACGGCGCGAAAATAACGGAAAAGCAGGAAAAGGCGCCAAAGGCCGCGCGGCGGCCTAAGGACCGAGTCTGGATCGCCCCAGCCGCTTTATGGTAGGAGGCGGGGCGCCCCCCAGGATGCACTGCCATGCGTTTTGACCCTGTTGCCGCCGGATTTTCTCTGGCCCTTGCTCTCGCCGTTCCCGCGATGGCGGGCGACATCAGCCCCCAGGCTAACCGCGAGCTGCTTGCCGCTAACGCGGCGCGCGAGGGCGTGGTGGTACTTCCGAGCGGCCTGCAATACCGCGTCATCAAAAGCGGCGACGGCAAGAGCCCAACGCCGAACGATATCGTTACGGTCGCCTATAAAGGTGCGCTGGTTGACGGCTATGTCTTCGATCAAACCAAGCCGGGACAGACCGCAAATCTACCGGCCGGCAATCTGATTGCGGGATGGAAGGAAGCTCTGTCCCTCATGAAGGAAGGCGACGAGTGGGAGCTCGTCGTGCCGTCTCAGCTCGGTTACGGGACGACTCGCGCCGGTCGCGACGGCGCCATACCGCCGAACCAGACGCTCGTCTTCCAAATGCATTTGATTAAGGTTCTGCCGCCGGGAGCGCGGTAGGAAGCGCCCTTACGCCTTCACCAAGGGCTTGAACCCGCCAAAGATCATGCGCTTGCCGTCGAACGGCATGGTTTTCATATTCATCCCCGTGAAGCGTGGATCTTTCATCACCTTGGCGTTGATGCGATCACGCTGCGCACGCGATTTGTAGACGATGTAAGCGAAGATCACGATCTCGTCGTCTTTCAGTTTCACGCTGCGCGGGAACGATGTTCGCTTGCCCACCGGCGCGTCGTCGGCCACCCATTCGCGGTAATCCAGCGCGCCGTATTCGCGCCATATCTTGCCCGCCATTTTGGCGAGGCGGCGATAATCTTCAAGCCTGCTCTTTTTTACCGGCATAACAAATCCATCGACATAGGACATGACAGTTCCTTTCGCGCTTCTTGATGCGATTTTGTCGCGCAATGCTCCGGCGATGATGTCGCCAGGTCAAGCCCCGCCGCGCACAGATCACGAAATGATCATGCGGCAACAGCGGCGCAAAATTAGGACGTCAAAAATCCGGCGTGTTGTCGGTCGGAACCGGCACTAAACCCTGCCCGAATCTGTCGTCGTTATTTTCCTGGCAGATCGATTCCTCGAATTCCCGCGTGGAACGCTCATAGACCTGTTGCACCGTGTAAGGCGCTTTGAACGTGCCCGGATCTTCGATGGTCGCGATCACCTGCAACACATCGTTCTTGGGATCGAGGAAATAACGGTCCGCGGGAATATGTTCCACGCGGATCAAATCGGGCGAGCCTTTGATCATGCGATAGCGTTCCACGACATGCATTTGATCGGTGTGCGGTGTGCCGAATTCGTCGGTCAGCGAGCGCGGATCGACACCGACCGTGTCGATGACAAGCGTGTCGCCTTCATAGCGGCCGATCGAATGACCCATCCAACTCGGCTTCACATTCGCGGGATGTTGCTCATTCATATAGATGTGACGTGCCACCTGCCCGCGCTGGTAGATGATCGTCACTTCCTTGGGGTTCTGCAGGAAGATCACCGGCTCGGCGGTGAAATTGATGATCAGCGGCACGCCCGGTGGCCAGCAACGTCCCGCCGCGAAAAAGCGCTCGCCGCCCTCTAGAATGGGAGCGTTCGCCTTGCGAATAATTTCCGCCGCCCATGGCAAAAGCAGTTTGTGCTCATTGTTGCCGATGCGGGCAGTCGGAACATGGCCGCTATTATTGGCATAATGCGGAAAAGCCGGATGATTGCCGATGGGACCGTGTTCGCCAGGCGTCCCGATCGGTGGCGGAAGCGCTGCCACGGTGCGCGAATCCCAGGCATAGCCGCCGCCGAAATTGGGAATAGCGGTCTCGGCCGCCGATGCTGTGCTGCCTAAGCATATCGCCGCACTGCACAACAAAGCGGAGCAACCCGACGATATCCAGCTCATGACAACCCCGATTGTTCGTTCGTTTTGCAAACATGTCCCCGCGCCGCTCGCCTGTCCAGGCTGGAATGGGTCGCCTAGATCAACGCACCGCGATCTGGCCTCGCGCTGCCCGAACACCTATGCTGCCGCAAAATTCAGGGGAGGAAGAATCATGAAATTCAGTCGTGCAATCGCTGTCGCCGCCATGGCAACAGCCGCCGGTTTCGCAGCCGCAAATTCTGCCCACGCGCAGAGCAATCCCGCCTATGTGAAACTCGGGCAGGTGAACGCCGCGCGCTTTATGCCGGACAACGGCCCGGCTCCGCACATCGCCTTCGTGACGGCGCACCGCACCGCCAACACAATCGGCTCCGAAACCTGCGAAGAATTAGCGGCGCGTGGCTTTATGGCGATTTGCTACGAGACCCGCTATCGCAATGACGACATCGGCATTCAATGGGAAAAATTGCCCTATGACGTGAAGGCCGTGGTGGACTACGCGCGTAAGCAGCCGGGCATTACCCGCGTTGTGCTTCTCGGCCATAGCGGCGGCTCGCCGATGATGAGCCTCTATCAAGCGATAGCCGAAACCAGCAAAGCCTTCTGCGAACGGCCGGAGCTCTATTCGAATTGCCGCAACGAGAATTACGGCACGCTGGTGCCCGCCGATGCGATGGTGTTCCCGGACGCCCATCCCGGCAATCCGGTGCAGCAGCTCCGCAGCACGAACCCTTCCATCACCGTGGTTGACGGCAAGAAGACGGTCATTCCGGAACTCGATCTGTACAGCCCGGCCAACGGCTACAACCCCAACGGCCCATCGCACTATTCGCAGGAATTCATCACGCGCTATTACCGCGCGCAATCCGCGAAAATAAACGAGCTGATCACCAAGGTTCAGGCCACGCAGGCACGCATGAAGGCGGGCGATTACGCCTATACGGACGACGATCTGATTTCTATGCCCGGCGGCAATGCGGTCATCGTGCATGCGGCGCCGGCGCTTGTGCCCGAAATGATCTCCACCAAGAAGCCGGTGAAGTTCATCCGCAATGACGGCACCATCGTCACTCAAATCGTGACCAGCGCCATGGTACCGGACGAAGACCTTGCCGCAGGCGCGCGCAGCTTCACGGGCACAGCGGTTTATAAGCTCTCCACCTTCATGAGTTCAGTGGCCATTCGCTCGCGCGATTCACTGATCGACATCGATTATTGCTCAACCATCAATTCGACGACGTGCGCGGTGGGCTCGATCAAGGTGCCGACTTTGTTCATGGCCATGGGCGGATATAAATTCATCCGCGATCACGAGATCATGTTCGAACGTTCGGCCGCGACCGATAAGGACTTCGCCGTGGTTGCGGGCGCGCTGCACGGCTATGACCCGTGCAAGCGCTGCGAAAAGACACCGGGCGAATATTCCAACGCGACCAAGAACATGTTCGATTACATCCGCGATTGGACGAATAAGCGCTTTCCGAAATAAACACTCTCTTGCGCTGACAACACGACGCTCTCCTCGCCTCGGCGGTGTGAAGAGCGTCTGCTTTTCGGGGGGAATTCATGCGACGCATCATGCCGAGAATTCTGCTGGGAGCCGCCACTTTGGCGATGCTTGCCTCATGTTCAGGGCAAGACATGCTCCCGCTCACCGTCGATGCCGGCAATCGCTCCTTGAGCAAGCTGCCTTTCGTCATCGCATGGGACCAGGATTTGTTTCGCAAGCACGGGTTGAATGTGGAACTGATCATTCCGCCGGCGGAATTCGAAGGCGGCAAGCTCATTCCAGCGGAAGTCGGATTCTGGTCCGGACTGAAACGCCGGCTCGGCATGGAGAAGCAGGAGGTGGCCGTGCATATCATGGGCGGCACGCCGATGATGATGCGCGCGGTTCAAAACCCGGCCGACCCGCACATGATCGACATCGGCTCCACCGATTGCGCCGTGCGCTCGCATATTGTCGGCCGCAAAGGCATCAAGATCGTCGCCCTCGAGGAACTCAAGGACAAGCGCATCGGCGTTTCCGGCGCCACCAATACGCTGGGGTTTCAGGCCCGCCTTTTGGCGCAGCGTATGGGCTGGGATTTCGAGACGGACCTAAAGATCGTCGATGTGGAAATGGACGGTTTCGAGGAATTGGACAACGACACGGCCGACGTCATTTTCGTCAACGAGATCGCCTACGCCAAAGCGAAGAAGGAAGGCTATCCCGTCTTGTTCGACACCGGCGATTGGATGGAAGAGGTCGCCGGCAACAGCATTGCCGTGTCCCCTGATTGGCTGAAAGACCCGGCGCACCGCGAAGCGGCGAAGCGCTTTTTGGCAGCAACGGCCGAAGCCATTTCCATTTTCCACCAACAGCCGGATACGGCGAAGCGCGTGTTGCGCGAATGGAACGGTGTGCAGGACGCCCAAATTGCGCAAGATATTTACGACCGCGGCGCCTGGCTGCCAAAGAAACCCTATGCCTGCGAGCAAGGCTTCGAGAAAACGGCCGAGCTCTATCGCATGATGGGCACGGACCGATTCAAACCTTCCGATTTTTACGACAACGGCGTGATGCGCGAGTTGGACGAGAGCGGCTTTTTAGACGGTCTCTATCCGGCGAAAGCTACGCCCAAATAAAAAAGCCGCGCGAGGGGGAACCCGCCGCGCGGCTTTATCTCTGCAATCCGCGGATGCCTCTATTCCGCCGGCGCGGTCTTGCTCACTTTCAAATTGTCGACAGCCCAGGCGCCCGGTCCAAAGGCCGACAGCACAAGGAACATGAAGCAGAAGAGAATCGAGGCGTCGCCGCCATTGAGATACGGGAAGAAGGCGTCGCCATACCAATGGCCGATGAAATAGGCGGCGGCCATGTGCCCGGACATCAGGAACGAAAGCGGCCGAGTCATGATGCCGAGTGCGATCAGCGGCCCGCCGATCAATTCCAGAATGCCCGACAGAAACCGCAATGACGCAATTTCCGGAAAATTCCAATCCGCGTCTTCGCGCATCGGATAGCCGAGCAGCTTATTCATTCCGTGTTGCGTGTAGAGCAGCGACGTTATGATGCGCGATGCGCCCATAATTTCCTGCTGCCATGGTTTCAAGAAGTCCATTTTCCCCTCCTCCACTGTCGCCGGCTTGGTACCGGCTTGGCTAAACTATAAGCCAAATACATCACTTGTTAAGCAGGCCGCGCGCGATTTTGCGCCGCAACAAACATGCGCATTAGCCCGCTAATGTTACGGTTCAACGCTATCGCCGCCGTGGCACGGAGGTTGCGACGCATCCCCCAGAGGTCACACCAACGCAGTCATCTGTCCCAAAGAGGGAGCATGACAATGGGTTCTCATATCGATGAAATGGCCCGATTCTGGGGGCCTGAACGTCGTAGGTCTCCGCGCTTACGCGCGCTCGCCGCGGGGTTCTTGGCACATGCAGACGGCCAGCTGATTTCCGATTGCCTGGTGCGGGATGTCGGAACCGCAGGCGTTCAAATTCGGGCCAATGAGCGAGTTCAAATTCCCGAGAATTCCTACCTCGTCAATCTTGCCACGCGAATTCTGTTTCGGGTCCGACCGGTGTGGCGGCATGGATCCTTAGCGAGCCTGGCGTTCGACGCGTTTTATGTTATCGGCGCCAGCTTGCCGCCGCATGACGCATTCGTCCCCCGCCTTTGCAACGAAGCTAAGCATCGGCGCATGAACCGATTGGTTGAGCTTGGGGTCGATAGAAGCGATGCACGACGCGCGTGCCAACTGACAACGCGTCCTGTTGGAAACCCGCGCGCTTAGAGCGGGCGCAATATCAAATTTCGGCCGCGAATCTCGAACGATGCCAAATTGCGCATAAACGCCATGCCGAGCAGAGACGTGCTCATCGTCGCCTGATTGACTGACACTTCGACATCTCTCAACTGGATAGGCCCCAGGGTGAAATTCGCCACCCTAGCCCGCGCCGCCTGCGCCATGCCGTTTGCGGTTTCGACCACACGCGAAAATTCGAGATCTTCCGACGCGATCCCAAGGCGCGCGGCGTCGCCGGGGCTGAGGACAATATCGCTGGCACCCGTATCGATCAGAAACGTAACGGGCGTGCCGTTCACAGTGGCAATGGCATAGAAATACCCATCCGGGCTCTCGGCAATGGTCAGTTCACCGGCGGCGTCTTCGACAGCATAGCCCGGGATCAATTCGGCGCGCAGGCGCGTCGCCACACTCGTCAATTCATCCTGATAGGCGAAACCCACCGCCACCACGAGAGCGATGCCGATCCAAATTGCAAGATTGCGCGCCAGCTCGCCCATTCGGACACGGCGCATCGCTATCAGGCCGGACGACACAAGCGTCAAAACGAGGACTGGATAAAGCAGATTGAGCTTTTCGTCGGTTTCGTCCACGCGGTCCGGAAACGCGGATGCTAATAGCCAAACAACGGCAGCCAGCACAGCTAGAGCACCGAGGAAAAGATAAAATCCCGTACGCGAATTCGGCGGTTCAGAATCGGGAGGCGCAGCTTGCGGGTTCAGGCTCAAATTTTTCTCACACCAGATCGAAGCGCAGCTCGCCGAGTTTCTCGAGGCTGCATGCGATACGATCGCCGGGCTTGAGCCAAACCTGTTGCGCCGGCGGCTTGCCGAAAATCACGCCATGCGGTGTTCCGGTGAAAAGTATGTCGCCAGGTTTTATGGTCATCATCTTCGAAGCGAAGCTGATCATCTGGCGGCAATTGAAAATCATGTCGTTGGTATTCCAATCCTGCCGCTGTTCGCCGTTGACGCGGCACTCGAGCTTCAGATTGTTGGGATCGCCGACAAGATCGCTGGTGACGAGATAAGGCCCTAGCGGTGCGAACCCGTCATGGGTTTTCCCGATCATGAATTGCGATGTCAGAGTTTGCAGATCGCGCGCGGAAAAATCGTTCCCCGTGCAGTAGCCCGCGACATAATCGAGCGCGTCGGCCTCCGATACGTCGCGGCATTGGCGGCCGAAAATCACCACCAGCTCGACCTCATAATCGAAATTCTTGGCGACGGAGACCGGCAATTTGATCGTACCCTCGTGGTGGTTGAGGGCGTTGTTATATTTGTTGAAGAAGATTGGATTGGCCGGAATGGGCGTGTTCGTTTCCGCCGCGTGCCGGCGATAATTGAAACCCATCATGATGATTTTCTCGGGCCGGGTCAGAAGCGGCGCATGCTGTACGCCCGCTTCGTTCAAATAGAGAATGGTTGACCCGTTGGCGGCGGCGGCCACAAGCCGCGTGAGAAGTCCGCCCATACCATTCTGGATAAGATCGTCGGTATCGACCGGTGCCGGAAGATTATACATCGCGGCAGCGACCGCGACGTCCAGAATGCCGCGCGTTGTTTTAACGCCGAGGCGTGGCCCCGCCGCGCCGCGCATATTCAGCAGCGTCATGTTGCGCGGCATTTCGAAATCGAAGGCTGCGACTTGCGCCGACGCCGCGCACGGCGCAACAGCAACCGCGGACACCGCCGCCATTCCGGCCGCGCCGGTTTTCAAAAACTCCCGGCGATCGGTCTCCATTAGGCGGCAACGATGCCGATGCTGAGTTCGCCGAGCCCGGCAATATTGCCGACCAATTTGTCGCCCGCCACCACCGCGCCCACGCCTGCCGGTGTTCCGGTATAGATGAGATCGCCGGCTGCCAGCCCAACCTGCTTCGACAAATGCATGATGATCTCGGGCACATCCCAGATCATCTGCCCCAGATCGCCGTCCTGGCGCATCTTGCCGTTCACGACGAGCTGGATCTTACCAGCCGTCAAATGGCCGGAGCGTTCCACCGGGGTGATCGCGGAGCATGGCGCCGATTGCTCGAAGGATTTACCGATCTCCCACGGCTGCTCCTTCTGGCGCGACGCGGTCTGCAAATCGCGTCGGGTCATATCGAGACCCACGCCATAGCCGTAGACGTGCTCGAGCGCGCGCTCGCGCGGAATATTCTGACCGCCCGATTTCATCGCGACGACCAGTTCGATTTCGTGCTGATAATCTTTGGTCAGCGTCGGATACGAAACATTGCTACCGTTCTGGACAACCATGTCGCGGTGTTTGGCGAAAAAGAATGGCGGCTCACGCTCGTCATTGTTCAGCTCGCGAATATGCTCGAGGTAATTGCGGCCGACGCAATAGACGCGCCGCACCGGGAAACGCTGCGTGCTGCCCACGATAGGAAGCGAAACAATTTCCACAGAAAGCACCAAAGCAGCCCCTCCCGGACCTTGGGCCGCCTCGGCGGCAAGTGAAGACATCGCTAGCGGCACGGCGGCGCCGAGCGCGGCACCTGCTTTCAAGATTTCGCGGCGGTCCCATTTCGATTCCAAGCTCATACGAAGGCCCTTTCCCGTTTCTTATATCGTTGGCGCCTCTCGTGGGCGCTCTCCCAATCCTGCCCGAAGGTCAGGCGCCGCCTGCCTCCTGTCAAGCACGGCATCCGATGGCAATGCCACTTGAACATTCCCTCTCCCCTTGTGGGAGAGGGAGACTAGCGGCCGAAGGACGCTAGCAGGGTGAGGGGTAAGAAATTCTTGGCAGACCTATAGCGCGCGAGAGTTGAACCCTTCCCCTCACCCGCCTCGGAGCTCGCGCTCCTCGGCACCCTCTCCCACAAGGGGAGAGGGAAATATGGCGCACCACCGCATATCTATTCCCCGGGCGGTCTTTTCATTTTGGGGCTGCCGCCTTGGCCTGTTCAGCGGCCAAGGTTTTGGCGGCATTGATGCTGGCGGCGTTGCGCCACCTCACCCACGACCTCGGATCAACAAAGGGATTTTCCTCGCCCGGCTTACGGTTCTTCAGCCGCTCGGCCCGCTCGAAAATGCTGCCATTGGGATAGGTGTTCGTCTCCATCCAGCTATGCACCATGACGCCCACTTCGATGTCGACGATGTTGGCCACACGGGCCGCGGTCGCCACCGCCTGCTGCGCGCCGGCCAGCCCGTCACGCGCTCCAGCCCCGCCATGCAGGAAGGCTTTGTAGGGAATGCCATTCTCGAACACCGTGAACTCCGCGGACATCACGCCCGGCGTGTGACCCGGCGTCTGATGCAATTTCAACGATGTGTTTCCGAGGGTCAGAAAATCACCCTCCTTCACCACCGTGTCGCGCTTGGGAACGCGCGGCGCCGGCGCACCATTGCGACCTGGGCGTGAACCCGCCTGCTCGATCAAATCCCAGTCTTCGGCAACCGCCATCACGCGCGCGCCCGACAATTCCTGAATGCGCGCAGCACCGCCGAAATGATCGAGGTGGCCATGCGTGATCATGATGTATTTGATGTTCTTGGGATCGAACCCGGCTTTGCGAATATTGTCGATGACGTGATCGACATAAGGCTCTTGCGCGCTGTCGATCAGGATAAGTCCTTCTGATGTCACGAGAAGCCACACGGATACGAAGCCCGGCGCGACATAGTATAAATTGTCGAACGCCTTGATCGGCTCGATTTTCTGATAGGCAACGTCGTCGCGTCGGCTTTCCCGATAGCTTTGACTCAGCGTCTCTTGCGCGGCAGCTTCAGCGGGGTTCACCAGGGCAAAATTCACCGCCGGAATCGCGAGCGCCACAAGCGCCATGCGGACTATGTGTTTCATCTTGCTCCCCGAGTTTTTATCTGTGGTTGCAGAAATTCTAACCTGAAGCCCATGGCAGCGCGAAGCCGGAGAACCCGCGCACAAAGAAAAAGGCGGCCGGATTGCGCCGGCCGCCCTTCATAAATGCGTGTATGCAGATTTATTGGCGGGCCGGTGCCGGCTGTGCCGCCAGCTTCGCCTTTTCTTCAGCGACCAGCTCCACCGCATTGGTGTTGATGGCTTTCAGCCACGTATCGAACGAGGCCTTATCGACGAAGGGATGCGGCTCGCCGGCCTTGCGCGCCTTTAACCGCTCCAAACGCTCGAAGATCGAACCATTCGGATATTGGTTGCCGCCGGTCCATGCATGCGCCGGCGTGAAGACATCGACACCTACGAGATCGCGGTTGAGGCGAATGGCGCTACCCAGCGCCTGTTCCGCGCCCTTAAGGCCGCCGCGGCCGCCTGAGCCGCCAGAGAAAAACGCCTTATGCGGCACGCCATTGTCGTAGACGGTATATTCGAACGACAATGCGCCATCGGTGTGGCCTGGCGTGAAATAGAATTTCACGGTCTGGCCGCCGAGCGTGATGGTGTCGCCGTCTTTGATCACCATGTCGCATTTCGGAACGCGCGGCGGCGGAGCGCCGTTGCGGCCCGGACGTGTTCCCGCCGCTTCGACCGCCGGCCAATCTTCAGCCGTCAACACGACGCGCGCGCCGGAAATTTCCTGAATGCGGGCGGCGCCGCCGAAATGATCGAGATGGCCGTGCGCCAGAATGATATATTTGATGTCCTTGGGGTCATGGCCGGAGAGGCGAATATTCTCCAGCACGTGATCGACATAGGGTTCTTGCGCGCTGTCAATCAGGATGAGACCCGCCGACGTTTCCAACAGCCATACCGACACGTAGCCGGGGCCGACATACCAAAGATTGTCGAACACTTTCGTGGCCTTGACGCTGCGCTGATAGGCCTCATCGTCCATCCGGCTTTCGCGATAGGTCTGGCTGAGAGTCTCGCGCCCATCCGGGCCGGGACCGACAAATTGCGCCGCGCTCGCCGTGGCGGCGCAAAGAAGCGTCGCGCCAAAGGCGGCGATCGCGAGCATCGTTCTCGATTTCATATTATTCCTCCCGAATCCCTGGAACAATTTCTCGGATTTGCACGCCGCAAGGAGCGGCGGTCGAACTGTGTCCGGCGCGGACATTAAAGCCTTCCCGGCGCTAAGGCGAGCCGGCAAAAACCGTGTTCCGCTGGAAATTCAGGCGCGCTGGGCGATGGTTTCGCCGGCGCTGCGCTCTTCACCCGGATCGATATGGATATCGATGACCGCGACACCGCCGGAAACCAAGACCTCGACGCCGCGCGCCAGAGCGGCCGCGAGGTCCGCGGTGCGCATGACTGGGCCGATCCCCACCGCGCCCTGGGCCTCAGCCAATTTTGCGATATCGAGGTCAGGATTTGAGATCCTCTGTCCTATCCAGCGATTAGTAACGGGGCGATTGCGCCGCCGCGCCACCGTCTCCTGATGCAACTCATCGTTGTAATAGGAGCGGTTGTTGTTGATCAGAACCAGAAGCGGAATGCGCGCATGAACGGCGCTCCAAATGGCGGTGGCGCCCATGCAGAAATCGCCATCGCCGAGTACGGCGATGGTATGCCGCCCGTGGGTGTGCATTGCGAGCGCTGCACCGACCGAAAGACCCGGGCCGGACCCAATGCCGCCGCCGCCATCTTTGCCAAGATAGGCAAGCGGTGAGCGCAGTGGCCAAAGATCGAACGGCCAGCCACGGCAGAGCGCAGCCAGCGTAACGCGATCCGGATCGTCGACCGCGTCGTGCAGCGCCGCGGCAACCCCGGCAATGGAGATGCGGTTCGTATCGGCACTGCGCTGCTTGCGCGGTAGAGCCGCGCGCCAAGGCTTGGCGGTGCCTGGTCCAAGCGCTTCCAACAAATCGGCAACCGTAGAATCCGCCGATGAAGAGAGGCGCAATTCGGCGTCCGCGAGTGCATGATAATTGGCATGCGCGCCGTTGTGCAGCGTGTGATCCAGGCTGGAATGGATCAGTGTCGGACGGTGCTTACGCGTATCGCCGACGCGGAATGCCGCGCCCGGCACTGGCCAGTCCAGCGACAGCACGACATCCGCCTCATTCAGAATGTCGCGTGTTGCGGGTGTGAAGCGCGGCACGGGCGGCGCCACATGCGATGGATGATCGGTCGGGAATGCCGCTCGGCATTTCAAATCGGTCATCACGCAGGCGCCTAGTCTCTCGGCAAGCGCGACGCGCGCATCCCACGATTCCACACTCCAGTCCGTGCGACCGATCAGCAGCAGCGGACGTTCGGCATTGCTGAGCATGTCCGCCGCTTTGCGAATATCGCTAGCGGCGGCGCGCGAGGGCGATGGCGGCTGCAAGCGCGAAACCTCCGGCCACGCGGGTTCGCTTTCCAAAGACGCTTCTTGCAAGCCCGCATCGAGGCAGATGTATACCGGCGCCGGCGGCTCGGTGCGCGTGAGGAGAAAGGCCCGGCTCATCGCTTCCACCAACGCACCAGCGGAAAGCGGCTGGTCATCCCACTTAATGAAATTACGAATGATCTCCGCCTGATCGGCGGATGTGTGAATCCAATCGATCCAAGGCCGGCGCTCTGCGGCATCCAGCGGCCCGGTAGCGCCGAGAACAATCATCGGCGCGCGATCGCAAAACGCGTTGTAGATGCCCATCGCGCCATGCATGAGGCCAACATTGGAATGCAGCACGCAGGCCATCGGCTCACCGGTCGCTTTCGCGTAACCATGCGCGATGCTGACGGCCGCATCTTCATGCAGGCACAGCACCATGGACGGGTTCTCATTCCCGAGATGATTGACCAAGGAATCGTGCAAGCCGCGATAGGACGCGCCGGGATTGAGGCTCACATAGCGAATGCCGAGCCGGCGCAGCATCTGCGCCGCGACGTCGCTTCCCCACGCAACCTTACTGTCGGGCGCGCCTTCAATGCGGTCGAATTCCATGCGTTTCCCCTAATCGCGCACAAGGATCGCTTGGCGGCCCCAGGTAATCAACTCGAAATCGTCGCGGATCATTTGCGGAATAAGCAGCCGCCCCTTGCCGCCGTTCTTTATGTCGGTGTCGTCGATTTGCACCAGACACATCTTGGAGAGATGCGGTTGCGCGGCGCGATAGGCCTCAAGATGTTTCTCGGCATAGTCGGTGCCAGCGATGACATCCCAAGCATCGAGATAGAGCATGTCGATCGGGCGCGCGAAGTTTTGCAAAAAAGCGATACCATCGCCGGTCGCGACGCTGAGATTGGGATACTCGCGCGCGTAAGGCGCGAGCACCTCGGCGGAACGCGGATTGATATCGACGGTAAATACATCCGCGCTCGTAGACGCCAAATGCAGCGTGGAATGCCCGTCATTGCAGCACGGCGCGTGGAATGTCGTCAGCGCATGGCCCATCGCTTCGCGCATCGAGCCAATCTCCACGATGGTCTTAAAACCGAATTCCTTGATCAACGACTTTGCCACGTTGAGATAAGGCAACGGCTTGCCGCGATGGCGAATTTGTTCATCGACTGAAATATCGGTGCGAAAATAAAGCGGCACGACGAGACGCTGGAATATTTCGTCCACCAGCTCGGACGCGCGAAGAGAAAGCGTCACGCCCCGACCGTGTCCAACATAATGTCGGTCGCAGGATTGAAGTGGAAGCGCGGGAGCTCGTTCAGCTTGGTGCCGATTATACGAATAACCCACGCCTTCTTGGGATGCGCGGTCGAATGAATCACATATTGCCCATAGGCGCGCGCCTGGCCGGATCCGAGTGCATAGCGCGCCACGGGCTTCAAGACAGCATGGCTTTCGTTGTTGGGATTCAGCCGCTGCCATTCGATCATTTCGGTTGTTTCCAACGCATTGCCGTAGACCGCCCATGAGGCGCCATGGCTATGCGGCTTGCCGCTTTTATTGCCGGCATGCACATGCGCCTGCACATAGGCGCCCGATTTCGGATCGTGAAACAAAACGCGTTTGCCGGGCGGCATGTCTTCGTCAAACGTCGTGGCGACAAACTCGGCGTTCTTCAGCAGTTCTTGCAAATTCGCCACGATATCGTTCAGTCCAGCGACACCCTTGGTCGCAAGGACGCTCGTCATATCCGCGGTAAAATCGTCGAAATCATACGCCATGTTTCGTCTCTCAATCGCTCAACCGGCGGCGTAGGTTCATTTCTTTCCGGCGCCGGTAACCACGGGCGTAGCCATGCCCCATTCCTTCTTGATCGACTTGATCACTTCCTTGACGACGCCGGACATCGGCATGCTGAGTTTGAAGCGATCCGCCTCGTGCGCGACGATGGTCATATCCTTCTCCGCCCACGGCATGGCGCGTGGCTGGTCCCATGTTTCCAGCGCCCAATTACGGCCGCTCGATTTCAGCAATGCCTCGCGCAGCTTTTTCTCGTCGAGGCCCATGGCAGCACCAAGTTTCAGCCCCTCGAAATTGGCCGCGATGCAGGACCACAGCAGAAGATTGTTGATCATCTTTCCGACTTGGCCTGCGCCCAGCCCGCCGAGAAGCGCGATATCAGTTGCGAAACTCGCGAACACCGGCTCGCATTCCTTGAAAACGCTCGCGTCACCGCCGCCGAGAACCAGAAGCGTGCCGTCCACCGCGGCGCGTTCCGAACGGCAGGTCGGAATATCAAGAACTTTCAAATTCTTGCCGAGCTTCTCGACGTCATCTTGAATCGTCTGCATCGTTTCGGCGTAGCAGGTCGAGCTGACGGCAATGATCGAGCCCGTGCGCGCCCCGGCATAGATGCCGTCTTCCGCCCGCAAAGTTTGCAGAACTTCGGAGTCGAAGCCGACAACAATGATGATCAGGTGGCTATTGGCGGCGACTTCGGCGGGGCTCTTGCAAATCTTCACGCCAAGCGCAGCAGCTTTCGACATTTGGACTTCGTTGATGTCGTAAGCGGAAACGGCGTAGCCCTTGCGCACCATGTGCCCGGCCATGGGCAGTCCCATTTTGCCGAGCCCAATGACGCCCACCTGCTTGATCATGTCGTCAATCCTTGATCGTCGGCCTCGATTGCGCCTCAGCGATGCGTCGTGACGGTATCGACCAGCGCCGGACGGCCTGCTTTGACCTGCTCGATAGCGCGGAGCAGCGCCGGACGGACGTCCTTCGGATCGGTTATGGGACCTTCGCCCCACACGCCCATCGAGCGCGCAAGCGCGCCGAAATCGGGTTCCGGTCCGAAAATATCCATGCCGATATGCGCCAGCTTCTCGTCGGTCTTGCGTTCGTGCGCCAGATGAATCTGGTGGTCCCAGTCGTTGTAATAAGCGCGGTTGTTGTACATCACGAACAGCATCGGGATTTTGTGCTTGGCCGCGACCCACAGCGCGCCCGCATCGAACATCAGATCGCCGTCGGGCTGAATATCGACCACAAGGCGGCCGGTGCCTTTGTTCGCCAATCCGACGCCGAGCGAAATGCCGATCTGCGTTGAGGTGCCGATATCGGCGCCAGGGTGGCGATAAGGCTTGTCGAAATTCCAAATCTTGCGGCACCAGTGCTTCAGCGTGTTCGCCGTCAGCACCCAGTCTTCGTCCTTGATCACATCCCAGATTTCATGCGCGAGACGCGGCACCGAGATGGGATTAGAATCCCAATTCATGCGGGAGTCTGCATCGAACTTCGCCCATTGCGCGTCGTGGCGTTTGCCCGTCGCGATTTTGCGTTTGGCGATGCGTTCTTTCGCCGCTGCATTACCTTCGAGGCGCTGGTTCACCATGCGCAGCAATTCCGGCATAGCGAGCGACGGATCGCCCAACGCGCGAACGCTGCACGGCTGCCAGCGGCCGTAATCCATCGACCATTTGCTCATGCCGATTTCGCCGAAGCCGATTTCGGCCCATTCGCAATGGTCCGGCGTGCCGGGACGCACGTCGCGTTCGGTGATCTTGTATTCGCGCGTCTGCTTTTCCCAATCGCGCACGTCGATGCCGAGCACGAGATCGGTTTCTTTCAAATAGCCTTTGTCGAAGGTCACGCAGAGCGGATGTTGATTGGGGAAGTTCAACGCCGCGTTGGAATCCCATGCGCCCGCGCCGGTGGCTTCCGCCAGCTTCACCATATTGTCGAAGCCGTCTTTGTTGCGGCCGGCGAACTGCGCCAGAAGAAGCGGCTGCTGAGCCTTCACCAGGCGGTCTGCAATGGCTTCGAGCGCGGCGGGATCCGGCATGGTGCGCGACGGCACGGCGACCGATTGCTCCGGCAGCGGCGGAATTTCCTTGGTGAGCGGCTGCTCCTGCATGTCGGCGTCAAGGCAGATATAAACCGGCCCATGCGGCTCGGTCATCATGGCGGAATAGGCGCGCGCAAAAGCGTCAGGCACGCCGTCGATCGAGTAAGGCTGATAATCCCATTTGGTGTAATTGCGGATTGCTTCGCCTTGCACCAAGGCAGTGTGCGTCCAGTCGATGTGCGGGCGGCGCTTGCCTTCGTCCATCGGGCCGGTGGCACCGATGATGAACACGGGCGCGCGGTCGATGAAGGTGTAATAGATCGCCATGGTGGCGTGCAGCAGTCCGACAAGATTGTGCAGGATCACGCACATCGGCCGGCCGAACGTCGCCTTGGCATAGCCATGCGCGATTTGCACCGCGATCTCTTCGTGCTGGCAGACCAGCATCGGGGGATTGTTGCCGCCGTAATTGATCAGCGAGTCATGCAGGCCCCGAAAACTCGCGCCCGGATTCATGGTGATGTATTGGAAGCCGTAGCGCTTCACCTGATCGACCATGATGTCGGATTGCCATTGGCGTTTATAAGTCTTGGGCGCGTCGGACATTGAGTACCTTCCTGGTGGCAATTGGCATTCGGACATTGATCGGCGTTGCGCCGCGAAACGCTGCGGTTCGCAGCAACATGCCTGCTCGCCGTTGAAACGCTATTTCAGATAGGCGCGCGTCTTGGCGACGATATCGGGCGGTGTTTGGTAGACGACTTTCAGAAGGTCCTGCAACTCGACTCCCGAGATCGGCGTAATTTCGAGCCGGCTACGTTTCGCTTCCGCAAGGAAGGCGGGATCTTTAACCATCTCGTCAAACGCTGTGCGCAGAGCGGCCGCGCGGTCGGCCGGAATTCCCGGCGGCGCCATATAGGGGCGCCCCAACGCGCCGCGCACAAAGATGAGACGGAAAATCTGCCGCTCTTCTTCGTTGCGGGCGAGGTCCATAATCAGCGGAACGTCGGGCAGGCTCGGATGCTTTTTCAGCGCCAGCTGCAGCAGCACCTTTACCGTGCCGTCCTTCAGCCATTGCTGCTTCTGGGATTCGATACTCGACCACGACCAGCCGCAGCGGCCGTCGACTTCGCCGCGTTCCATCGCGAACTCGATATCGTTGCCGCCGGGATAGCCGCTGACTAGGCGAAATTTGGAACCAAGAACGGCGCCGATGATCTTGGGGAACACGTCGGCGTCAGCGCCCGAGCCGGTGCCACCAACGATCAACTCCTTGTTATAGAGCTCATCGAATTTGGTGATGCCGGTGCGCTCCCAGGTAACGCAGACGCTGACTTCGTTGGTGGTGCTGCCGATCCAAGTGAACTTCGTGGGGTCGAAACGCGCCGATGCGGCATTGCCGATCAACGGCTCGAAGGGAACGCCGCGGCTGAACGTGCCGATCGCGGTGCCGTCGCGCGGCGCCACATTATAAAGCCAGTTCGCCATTTTCAGGCTGCCGGCGCCTTCCATATTGATGGGCACCACGGTGGGATGCCCTGGAATATGCCGGCCGAGATAGCGCGAAACGATGCGGCCATAGACGTCGTAGCCACCACCGACGGAGAACCCGATATAGAGCGAGACGACCTTGCCCTTATAAAACTGCTCGACGCTGGGCTGAGCTTGCGCTGGTGCGCCGGCCAGTAAGGCCACGAGCATCAGGGCCAGCGTGCGGACGAACGATCCAACGGTCACGGCGTCTATTCCTTCCATCCCGGCGTGTGGTTTTTCGGCACTATACCGCGACCAAACGCCAAATCCAGCGCATCCAACACCTTGTTCCGGCGGGGAAAACCAGGACTTCCCCGCAATCTAAGAAAAGGCCGGGATTTAATCGTCCGGCCTTTCCACTCCCATCACACCGAGGGGATAATTTTCGCTGCCGGAATCAAATCGCCCAGATACGAACCTGGCCAGGTCACCGCCAATATTTGGTGGAATACCAGCCAAACGAAAACGAGCAGCACCGTGCCCATGATGATGGAAAGCTTCCAGCGCTCCTGGCCTTCGATCTTCATGTAGCCGATCACAAAGAGCGGCACGCTGGGCAGGAATCCGATCAGCCCGATCGAAGCCATGAAGGAGACGATCCAGCCGAGGAAAATGACGGCACGCCTAATGACTTCGCGTTTCGGAATAGATCCATGATCGACCGCGATATCCATGTGGATGCGCTCGTCCATCTCCTCTTCGGGTTCGGGGTCCTCGCCGGACAATTGCCGCGCGGTCAAAACCCTTGCCACTTTCGGCTTCTTGAACACTTGCGCCGTGAGGCTGAGCACCAAAGCGAAAAGTGTAATACCGCCGATAAACAAAGGCACAATCTTGGCGCCGAATGCCCAGGGCATCGCCTGCACTAGCATGATCACGAGCAGCACGATCAGCGCCGCGGGGAAAATATCCGCCTTGGCGAAATGCGGCGCCCCGAAGCCACCCATCATAGTCCTGGCGCCACCCTCGGCGCGAACATTGGACATGAACGCGCGCGCAAAGCCGACAATTGCCATGACCAGCAATATCGTGACGATCGGATGCGTCATCGGGTTGAGCCAATCCCAACCGTAACGCCCAATGGAAATGAACATATAGCGCTCGATAACCTCGCCGAGCACGAAGCCGAGAATGAGCGGCGGACGCGGCCAACGCAGCTGCTTCATGATCCAGCCAAGAACGCCGAAGGCGAGCAGCGTGTAGAAATCGCCCCAATCGCGAGAGTCTTGGTAAGCGCCGATATAAACAATGACCAGAACCGACGGCAGGATCAGCGTGTAGCGAAGGAGCGTCAATTTCGCGAAGTAGCCGCTGAAGGCGTAGCATGCGGCGCAGCCGAGAATATTCGCCAGCACGACGCTCCACACCATCGCGTAGGTCACGTCGAGATTGCGCGTCAGCATTTCCGGCCCGGGTACCAGGCCGTGAATCAGAAACGCGCCGAGCAGAATCGCCATCGACGCGCCGGACGGCACGCCGAACGCGATGGTCGGAATGAGATGCCCACCCTCTTTCGCGTTGTTGGACGATTCCGATGCAACCAGGCCGCGCACGTCGCCTTTGCCGAATGTTTTGGATGCGCCCTTCTCGGTGCGCAGTGCATGCGCATAGGCAAGCCATCCGATCACCGCGGCGCCTATGCCGGGCACGGCACCGAGAATGGCGCCGATACTGCTGCAGCGCACCGCCAGCCACCAATTCTGGAAGACGTCTTTGACGCCCTGAATCATGCCGGCTTTCAGGTCCTGGTTCGGAACCTTCGAAACCGAGGTTCGTCCAATCGCGAGTTCGCAAAGTTCGGGCAAGGCGAACAGGCCGAGCGCGACGCCTAACAGCGGCAGCCCATCCCATAAAAAGAGCGTGTCCATCGTCCAACGCAGCGTGCCGGTCTGCGGATCGGCGCCGACCATCGCAAAGAGAACGCCGATGCCTGCCGCGGCAAGCCCGCGTAGCGGGGCGCTGCCTGAAAGCGCCGACACCATCGAGATGCCGAACAAAGCCGCCGCGAGCAATTCGGGTGAGCCGACATAGAGCATCACCGGCCGCAACAACGGAATCGTTACACCCAGAATCACCGCTCCGATCAGGCCGCCGACCATGGCAGCCATATAAGAGACACTGAGCGCTCGCCCCGCCTCACCTCGCTTGGCCATCGGGTAGCCTTCCAGCACCGTTGCCTGTGCGCTGGCGTGGCCGGGAACACCGAACAATATCGACGTTAGAACATCGCTGGTTGTAGTGACGGAACCGAGGCCGAGGAGAAAGGCCATCGCCGTGTACTGGTCCATGTCGTAGGTGAATGGCAGCAACAGGGCCATGCCGGCGACGCCGCTGATACCCGGCAGAATGCCGACCAGCAGCCCAATACCGACGCCGAGCAGCAAAAACATCATGCGTGACGGTTCTATAATAATGAAGAACGCGTCACTGGCTGCTGTGAGGACGTCCATAGCGCAAGCCTTTCCGAACCCAGGAACGATTCAAACGGCGTAATTGTGCAGAGAAATAGCGGCTGGCACGAAAAAGCGCGCGGCGCATAGCCGAGCGATCGCATCCAGCATCGTTACCCCCCCTACCCCTAGCGGTTTGTTCCGCATTTTTGAGTTGGGTGCAGATAATGCCCAAAACCGGGAAAAGAGAAAGGCCCTATTACGAGGTCGTGTTCTAAGTAAACGTTACCGTAGCGCAATGTTGGGACTGTGCTAAATTTCCAGGCAACGAGAGCATGAGCGAGGCTAAGCTTCGCCAGGGAGACTGAAGCGCGTGATACGAATCTCAAGTGGCCGCGTTTGTGCGGCCGTCATTGTTGCGCTGATGAACGCACCTGCAGCAAATGCGGCAGAGGCCGGGGCGCAGGGCGCGCAAGCGCCGATGACTGGTCTTCCCGGAGGGCCGCTTCTTATCCCCGCACCGAACCAAGACCTCAATGGCGTCTGGTGGGCAGCAAGCTACAGCGCCAAGATTGCACCCACACAAGGTGGTGATCTGCCGTTCACGCCGGCCGGCCGCGCCGCCTATGCGAAAAATGTTGCGGGCCTTCGGGATCACGCCATTGTCGATCAAGCCCGCTATACCTGCACGCCGGATGGCGTGCCGCGCATATGGTTGAACCCCTACCCGTTTCAAATCTTCCAAACGCCGGGGCAAACGACATTGATCTACGAGCGCAGCCATGTGCTGCGCGTCGTCTATATGGACAAAGAATTGCCCGAGCCGGATTTGTTGGAAGCGCTTCCGTGGTTCTCCGGCCACTCGGTAGGCAAATGGGACGGCGATACGCTTGTTATCGAATCCGCCGGCTTCAAGGACTCGACGTTTCTGGACGACACGGGCGTACCCAGTAGCGACCAACTGCGCACAACAGAACGCCTGCGCAAAATCAGCGTCGGCAAGCAGCTGGAATTGCTGGTGACGGTGACGGACCCGGTGATGTTCACCGCGCCGTGGACTGCGCACTTCGTTTTTGAATCCCGCCCCGACATCCGCCTGGAAACGCAAGTCTGCGGAGAAAAACAGCGCGACGTCAGTTCGGTAAGAGGAGCTATGCCATGAGGATCCCCGCGCGCATCGTCCTTACGGCTACCGTCGCGTGTGCTGGACACGCATTCGCTCAGGCTGCGCCGGCACCTGCCGTTCCCGACCTCTCGGGCTTCTTCAATCACAATCCCAATGATTCATTCGGCTCGCCGCCATCGGGTCTCGGCCCTGTTATCAATGTTTTCAAGGGACGCGGCCGCGGCATGTGGCACGGCGATCATACCAATCCGATGCTGCAGCCATGGGCGGCGGAAGTCGTACGCAAACAGGCGGAGATGGAACGCGCGGAAACGCCAAACCTGACATCGCAACAAATGTGCATGCCGTCTGGCGTGCCGAATATTCATCAATTGCCGGACACGTTGCAGATTCTCCAGACGCCGAACCATGTCGCCATCGTGTATGCGCGCGATCATCAAATCCGCATCGTGAATTTGAATGCGAAGCATCCCGAGAATCTAACGCCAAGCTGGTATGGCGATTCCATCGGTCATTACGAAGGCGACACCCTTGTCGTTGATACGGTCGGCATGAACGACAAGACCTGGACGGACCGCATGGGTACGCCGCATACTGACAAAATCCATGTGGTGGAGCGCTACCACGTCATCAACAATGGTCGCGTGTTGCGCGCGGATTTCACGGTCACCGATCCCGGCGCGTTCACCGCGCCATGGTCCGGCTATATGGACTACCAGCGCAACCCGCGCGGCGCCATCGACGAGCAGGCCTGCGCCGAAAATCCGCGCGACATGGGCGTGAATTATCCCATTCCAAAAGATGCACGTTACGCGCCGCGCCCCTAAGGCGCCGGCGTTTTATTCGCGAACCTCAGCACATTGCTGCCTCTTTCCGTTCGCTGTAGCGTTGCCTGGGTGGGGGTGCAGCAATACGGACGGGTTTCATGCGCACCGGATTTTCAACACGCGTGACGATCGGGAAAATTCTTCTCGGTGCCATTATTTCCGTTTTGCTCGCTTCATCTGCAAGCGCAGCGCAAACACAGCCGACACCTATGGCGCCTGCAACACCGCCGCCGCAACAGGTCGATCTCGAACTTGTCATTGCCACGGATGTGTCGGGTTCCGTCGACAACAACGAGGCCTGGCTGCAACGTAAGGGCGTCGCAGACGCTTTCCGCAACAAAGACGTCATCAACGCCATTCGCGCCGGAAGCCTAGGGCGCATCGGTGTTGTCTATGTCGATTTTTCCAGCCGCTTCTACAATCAGGTGGTGGTGGATTGGCGCGTCATCAACGACGAGAAATCCTCAAACGCTTTGGCAGATACGCTGGTTCGCACACCGCGTACGTTCGGGCGCGGCACATCGCTTTCGGATGCCATTGAATTCGGCGTGATGCTGTTGGAGACCAACACGCTGCGCGGCACCAAGCGCACCATCGATCTTTCCGGCGACGGCCCCAACAACCAAGGCCGCAATATCGTCGAAATGCGCGATGAAGCCGTGGCCAAAGGGATTACCATCAACGGCCTGCCGATCATCGATCCCTATGGGTACGATCAATCCGCAGGTCTCGACGAATATTTCGAGGCCTGCGTAATCGGCGGCCCGGGCGCATTCTATCAAGTCGCCAAAGGGTTTGCCGATTTCTCACGCGCAATGCGGCGTAAATTGGTGTTGGAAATTTCTGACGCTGGGCCTTTGGGAACGCGATCGCTCCTCACCAAGGTTGCGCAGCCAATGCCGCCGCGACAGCAATTGCTGCCGCCCAAAGCGGAGACGCGCCCGCTTTACGAACCGGGCTGCGACGGCCGCCGCGGATTCTAATCCTGGATGTAATTATTGCGGCGCCGGCAATTCCAGCGTGCCGCGAAGGTTTTGACACTCGACACGCGACAGCATGCGAAGTGCTCCATCAGACGCACGGCATGTCTGCGTGCCGAGACGAAATCCTGCCCGACAGGGATCGCCGGTATGCAGATAAAACTCCGCATTCGCATTGATACAGAAAGCCTGCGAGGACGCTGCGGGGGCGGCAACGATTCGATTGCCCTGAATCATCAGTGTGCCGGAAACCGGAGCGCCGCCATTGCCGTCGATAATTGTTCCGCCCTGTATCGAGACACCGCCTTCAGCGGCCAATGCACTCCCGGAGCAATGCGCGAGAAATAGGCCGCACAACACAATGCCGCGCATGAATTCCTCCGTTATATAAATTCGCGGACGATTAGACGCTGAAATGGGAGACGGCAAAAGCCGGAATATCAGCGAACACGGCTGGCGAGACGGTTGACCGCTGCCGCGCGCGCGGCCGCCTGCGCACCCAAATTGACGCCTTGACCGCCGCCAAAATACACGCCGCCACCTCCGCCGCCGCCATAGGCTGCGCCTGCACCAACGCCACCATTTAGGCCGCTAAGATTTAGCTGACCGTTCAGAACCTCACCCTCAGCGACAGCCGGCTCCAACATGAGTTCGTAAGGCTCGGAATAGGAATAGTCTTCGCTGTAAGGCGGATAGGATTCATATGGCGGGTAGGATTCGTAAGGTGGGTAGGATTCATAGGGATAGGATTCATCGGGATAGTAATCGTCGGATTGCGGATAATACGGCATCTCAACCGGCGGCGCGGCGTCGTGAAAGCGTGCGCGGCCATGGCGGGCGCGATGACCACGCGTCCTCTGCCTCTCGGCATGGGGCCGTGCTTGCGCCTGGGTTACCCTCTGTGGACGCGGTGCGGGCCGTTGCGCATTTTGCGGACGCGTCGCCGGTGTAGGGATAGCTCCTGGCGCCGGTGTAGGAACGGCTCTCGCCGCCGGTGTCGGGATCGTTCCTGTCGCCTGAGCAGTGGGCGCGCCGGCCAACGGCAGTTCGACACGCGTCTGGCCTGCGGGCGCATTCGCGAGATCACGCGGCCGGTTCCGATAATGCTCATTGATGGTGAAGCCGAGCGCGGCAACCGCGCCCAACGCCAACAAAACGGCAACCCTGCGCTGAGTGCTCTCCACGACATTCTCCTGAACCAGAAAGCCAGATTGGCCCAAAATGGGACAGGCGCCAAATCGCAGGGTTAATGCGCCGAATGCTGCCGGGTTACTCTACGGATGCACGTCTTCGGTGAACCAGTCGGTGGGCAATTCGTGGCCCATCTTCGCTGCCATCGCTTTGCGATATACCACCGCGCCGCATGCCGCGAATTGATAGCCAAGCCCGATATTGTTCAGGAAGAACGTCACCTGTTCGTCGTTGGAGCGCTTAGGCGCACGCCCTGACAGCAAATGCGGCAGCGTCGGAAGCGTTTTGAAATCGATGTCGCTGGCTACGCCCCAGCCCTTCCCGTCCTCGCGCGCTTCGGCCACATCGATGCCTTTGGCAACCACATGAATGGGTTTGCCGTCATTGCTATGCACCACGCAAATGTCGGCGCGCTTTATGGCAGCGCCTTCTACTTCCGGGCGCTTGATGGAGCTGACATGCATGCCGGGCTCGATCCATTTCTCGAAGAATACCGGCTGCAGAACATTGGTGGCGCACATGACGATATCCGCATTCTTGACGGCCTTCTCGGCTGTCGCCACCGGCACGATGTTCACGCCGAGCGCCGCGCTCCATTCCTTAGCGAAGGCTTCGCGATTGTTTTTGTTTGGGCTAAACACGCGGATGGTTTCGATATCGCGCACGGCGCAAACCGCCATGGCTTGCGCGCCGGCCTGCCAACCTGAACCAAGCAGCGCAACCGTGCGGGCGTTTTCACGCGCCAAATATTTGACGCCGAGCCCGTTAGCGGCGCCAACGCGAATGCGCTGCATCACGCCATCGGGAAAGATCGCCAAGGGCTCGCCAGTCTTGGAGGAAAACAAAAGGACCAATCCGACATAGCGATTTCCAGGTGCGGAGGGCACCTTCACGCGGCGGGAAGAGTCGCCATCGCTCGGCCAGGTGACGATGTCGGAATTGATACGGACCGCGCCGACGCCAAGTTTAGGCACGACGCCATCCATCGATTTCAAACTGTAAAGCGCGTCGGGCCGCTCGGTGGCCGTGAAGCAATCTGAGCGCGTGCGCGAAACGCCACGCCCCTCGGCCAACTCCACATAGGCCTCCTCTAAGACGTCGATGGCGTCCTTCATGGTCAGTAATTTTTCGACGTCGTCGTTGGAAAGTATAAGCGTCATGGGCAAATCTTACCTTGGAGAGTGAAAATCGGCCAGCATTGAAGCGAACATTGAAGCCGGACACAAACGAAAACGCCGGGGGCCAGGCCCAGCACTTTTCAGCCGCTAGGTGCTTGCTCCGGCGCGCCAATCCGTCTGTAATCGGAAAAATACCCAGGGGACCCAGGAAACATGATCGTCGACTTCCAGCATCATTTCACGCCGCGCCAACTCTTCAAGGAAGACCCGGGCGAGCGCCGCATTTTGACCTACGATGAATCCGGAGCGCCCAGCTACACCTCGCACAAGCTGCTTTACGATCTCGACGAGCACGTCGCGATGATGGACCATACCGGCATTGATGCCTCAGTCTTGACCAGCGGCGCCGGAATGTGCGCGCCGCTCGACCGCTCGAAGATCGTCAACGACGAAGCGAAGAAAGCCGAGCGCGATTATCCGGGCCGCTTCATCGGCGCGGCGCATGTGCATCCTCTGGGTGGTCCCGACGCCATGCGCGAACTTGCGCGCTGCGCGGTCGATCTCGGATTTCCCGGCGTCGTCATCACGTCGGAAGTCGATGGGCTCTTTCTCGATGCACCGGAATTCGAACCGTTCTGGACGGAAACCGCCAAGCGTGGGCTCTATGTGTTCGTACATCCCGCGTTGAAGTTGAATCATCCGGAACAATTCGACACGTATGACACGGCGCGCACCGTGGGCCGCGAATTCTCGCTCATCATGGCGACGATCCGCTTGATCACGTCCGGCGTGCTCGACCGCCATCCGAACCTCGTCGTGCAGATGGCGCATCTTTCCGGCGGCATTTCATCCATGCTCGGCCGCATTCGCTGTTTCCAGGATCGCGAATTCTGGGGCACGGCCGGAAACCCTAAACACGGTGTCATGCCGGAACGCGAATTCGATTATTATTTGCGGGAGCGCCTGGTGTTCGATACAGCGGGCTTTGCCGGCGCCATCGGCTCAGTGAAAACCGCTTTGGTGGAATTGCCCGCAGCGCGCATTGTCTTCGCCACCGACTATCCGCAGGAAATCCGCCACCGCCCGTCGGTGAAACAATTCGTCGATGAGATTCGCGCGCTGGGCCCACAAGGACGTCAGATCCTGGGCGGCAATACCGGCCTCTTGATTCCATGGGCCAATAAGAAGGCCGCCGAATAGCACAGCACCGCGGGGGGCGGCGGCAGAATGGAACGAAACACTGCCGCCCCTGAGCTGCGGCATCCCTGGCTTATTGTGGCGGGATCGCTGCTGGGTCTTATCGTTGCCAACGGCCCGGTGACTTTGTTCACCTATGGGCTGCTCCTGCAGCCCGTGACGCAGGAATTCGGCTGGCATACGGCCAATTTCGGCTTCGCCATTCTATTCGCGCATGTCAGCGCGGCGGCAACCACGCCCTTCGTCGGGCATCTGGTCGATCGCTACGGGATTAGGCGCGTGTGCCTACCCTTCATCACGCTATTCGCGATCAGCTTCGCGGCTATTGGTCTGACACCCGCTTCGCCGATTGTCTTCATCCTGCTTTACACGCTCGCTGGCGTTTTCAGTGCGGGGCAGACCGTGATGCCCTACGCGAAAGCAGTTTCCGCGGCCTTCGACATGCGACGCGGAATAGCATTGGGACTGGCGTTGGCGGGTGTCGGTATCGGCACGAGTCTCGCGCCCAACGTCACGCATTATCTGATCGATGCCTATGGCTGGCGCGGCGCCTATTTCGGCCTCGGCGCGCTGACATTCGCGCTGGCCTTTCCGGCGGTGGCGATCTTCGTCGGCCGCGCCGATCAGCGCCTAGCGGCGGAGGGCGAGCGCGGATCCGCACCATTGCTGCCCGGTGTATCGGGGCGCGAGGCGCGCAGCACATTTCGCTTCTGGTCCATCGCGATTGCCGGCTTCCTCGTCGCCGTCGCGGTCAACGGCGCAATACCCCATGTCGTGCAAATTCTGACGGCGCACGGAATCCCGCGCGGTGAGGCGGCCTCCATTCAAGGCTGGGCGGGCCTTGCCGCCATCGCAGGCCGCATCATTGCCGGCCTCCTCTTGGACCGCATCTTTGCCACCTATGTGGCACTCGCCTTTTTCGCGTTGCCTTTGTTCGGGTTGGCAATGCTCGGCATGGGCGCGGAAGGCGATCTCGCTCTCTTTGCGGTCGTTACCCTTGGCCTCGGACTTGGCGCCGAAATCGACACCATGGGTTTCATGATCGGACGCTATTTCGGCCTACGCCGGTTCGGCGAAATTTACGGCTATTCCTTCGCTATGTTCGCGTTGGGATCGGGCTTCGGCCCATTGCTGTGGGATTTGACGTTCGACGCCACCGGCTCCTACGACTTTGCCATTGCCGCATCGGTGGCAGCGCTTGTCGTTGCAGGGCTTCTGGTGCTGCGGCTCGGGGCCTATTCTTTTCCCGCACAACCCCAGCACGCTTAACCGCCGCAGGCCAAAATCACGCAGCCAAAAACACACGGCATCCGGCGCACGCAAATGCTAGGCTGAAGCTGTCAGACTCGCACGGTGGCGCATGGAATTCCTGCCTATCATTGTAATTCTTCTGGTCGCCGCCATCGTCGCCGTCCCGCTGTCCCGTCGCCTCGGCTTTGGCAGCGTTCTCGGCTATCTCGCCGCCGGCCTTGTCATCGGTCCGGCCGGCCTCAGCCTGATCACGAATACCGAGAATATCCAGCACGTGTCCGAGTTCGGCGTGGTCATGCTGCTCTTCATCATTGGGCTGGAGCTGCGGCCACAGCGGCTTTGGACCATGCGGCGCGCAGTGTTCGGTTTAGGCAGCGCACAGGTCCTGTTCTGCACCGCGGCTCTCGCTGTGGCCGCGCATTTCGCCGGCCTGCCCTGGCCGGCCGCCATTCTTATCGCTTTTGCGCTGTCGCTATCGTCCACCGCGATGGTTCTGCCGATGCTGGCCGAGCGCGACCTCGTGACCACACAGATGGGCCGCGACGCGTTTTCCATTCTCCTGTTCCAGGATCTCGCGGTCATTCCCGCCATGGCACTTGTTCCTTTGACGGGCGGCACACTTGCCGAGCCTGCGGGCGAGAGCATGTGGCTGATGCTGGGACGCGGTCTCGCTGCCATCGTCGTTGTGCTTGTCGGCGGCCGCTATCTGATCCGCCCTTTGTTTCGCATCGTGGATGGCGCCAAGGCACCAGAAATGTTCACGGCCACAGCGCTGCTCATTGTCGTGGTCACCGCAGCGCTCGTGAGCGCGGCAGGACTGTCAATGTCGCTCGGCGCATTCATGGCCGGCGTGCTTCTGTCGGATTCGGAATACCGGCATCAAGTTCGCGCCGATATCGAACCATTCGAAGGCCTTCTGCTCGGCGTGTTCTTCATCTCTGTGGGCATGTCGATCAATACGGTTCTCTTGGTTCAAAATGCCGGGCCCGTTTTCGCGGCTGTCGCGACACTCCTCGTCATCAAAGGCGCCCTCATCTTCGTATTCGCGCGTCTGGCCTCGCATAAATCTCCCGAGGCGCTGCGTATGGGCTTTGCCCTGGCGCAAGGGGGCGAATTCGCCTTCGTTCTTCTGTTAGTGGCGCTCGACAACAGCGTGCTTACTGACAACCAAGCCGAGTTCGTCAGGCTGGTCGTCACCATGTCGATGATGATGACACCAATTCTGTTTTGGGCCGAGGAGCGCTTCATCGCGCCGCGCTTCGCGCATAATATCGGCCCGCCTTTCGATCCGATCTCGGTACGCAACAAGGTGATCATTTGCGGCTTCGGCCGCGTTGGGCAGATCGTCGGACGCGTCCTTCGCTTGAAAGGAATTCCCTTCACCGCGTTGGACAAAAATCTCGAGCAGATCATGACCGTGCGCCGCTTCGGCAGTACAGCCTATTTCGGCGATTCCTCGCGGCTGGAAATGCTGCGTGCCGCAGGCGCGGAAGAGGCTAAAGTTTTGGTCATAGCGCTGGAGGATGTCGAAGAATCAATAACGGTCGCCGAGCATGCACAGCGCCATTTTCCGCATTTGAAGGTTTTGGCGCGCGCTCGTAACCGCCGACACGCCAATCTCTTGATGGACCGTGGCGTGGAGCATATTGTTCGTGAAACCTTCTATTCCAGTTTGAAACTGACCGAGATGGTTCTGCGCGAGGAAGGGTTGGCGGAGCAGGAAGTTCAGCGTGTCGTGCACTTCTTCGAAGTTCAGGACGAGAAGCTCCTGATTGAGCAGCACAGTTATTACAATGACGAGAAGCAGCTCATCCAAACCAACAAACAGGTCACCGAGGAACTACGCTCACTGCTTGAAGCGGAACTCTCATCAGTCACCGAGGAAAACGGAACCGCGACGACTAATAATTAAATTCGATTCAAGATAGGGCCATTTATGGCCACCAATTTGTCACACACGCGAGGCCAAGAACTATGGACAAAGATGCGCTCGCGAACTGGGCACTCGCGAATGGCTGGCAGATGATCGCAGGACATCCCAGTCTGACAAAACCTTCAGCACCAAAGGAAGCTATTGTTCGCATGGTTTTGAAGGCGACGGTGGCCAGCATCGAGATCAAGAAACCCGCTGGGAAGTGGGAAAAAGTCTCAAGCGAATCGTACGGCAAAATCCTCGCCGATCAGGAAACGGGTTTTCCGCGCGGGCTAGGTCTCGACACCATGTCCGGCATGGCCATGTTGATGGAAGACAATAAGAACCGCGCCGTGTTCGCCAAACTGACGTCACGAAGCTGACGAGACGCGGCGCGACTATATAGGTGAGAACGCATTGCCGGAGCGTTGTCGGGGGCGACATAATGAGGGTCGATGGGTGACTGCAAGATGCGTGTGATGGTTCGCCGTTTTTCTACTCTTGCGCTCGCTGTGGCGGTAACCACCCTTTTGGTCGCTTGCGATGGTGGTGGAAGCTCGGGCAATGGCGGAATCGTAACGCCGCCGCAGCCGGTTCCCTTTCCGCCAACCCCGACCACGCCCTTACCGCCAGCGGCGGACAACGTCCTTCGCGTCGGCCCGGATCAGCAATTCGCCACGACATCGTTGGCGCTTGCAGCGGCTAAAGACGGCTACATCATCGAGGTGATGGCCGGCATATATGAAAACGATCCGCTGTGCGTCAGACTCAACAATCTCACCATTCGCGCCATTGGCGGAATAGCCACTTTCCTCGCGACACCACCTGCCGGTTCCAATTATCCGCGCACCAACCCCCGCTGCGCCGACAAGGGAATTATGGTCGTGTCCGGCAACGACGTCACAATCGATGGAATTGAATTCACTGGAGCCAAAGTCTCATCGAGCAATGGTGCGGGCATTCGCGCGGAAGGCACGAACCTGACGATTCGCAACAGTATTTTTCACAAGAACCAGATGGGCATTCTGGCGAATGACAATCTTCAGAGCACGATTACCATCGAAGACAGCGAGTTCTACGACACCAAGGGCGGCCCATCCATCGACGTCGGCCACAACATCTACATAAACCGCATCAAGAAGCTCGTCGTCACCAACATCTCCAGCCATAACGGACATATGGGACATCTTCTGAAAACGCGCGCGCGCGAAAATCACATCACGGCCAGTCGTTTTTTCGACGACGAAGATGGTGATTCTTCGTTCGCTCTCGACATCAGCGGCGGCGTCGCCTTTATCACTGGAAATTATTTTCAGAAGGGGCCGCTAAGCGAGAATCCGAGCGTCATGATTCAATACGACACGTCGCGAGATCCTGATGGGCCGCACGAGATCTATGTCAAGGGAAACAGCTTTGTCAGCTACCTTCCGACCAATGGCTATTGGGTACGTATTCGAAATAGCGCGCCCAGTGCGCCGCCCGTCACGGGCCAGATCGAAGATAATACTTTTCTCGCCAAATATTTCGCGAACATCGGTACGAATGGCGCAGTTTTCCCGTCGCATTACAACATCCGGCCGATACCGGACCTCGGAACACCGCCAGCGCCGAATGTTTCGATTGTCGCCGTGAACAACACCAAGCTATTTACCGATGACGTGCCGGTACCGGCGGCAGCCGCAGCACCGGCCACACCACCGCTCGATGGGAAAGAAATTTTGTGCAGCGTATTCTCGACGGAGTCCTGCGCGGAAACTGGCAACAACAATTGAAACGGCGCTACGCCGCTTCTTTGCCCAGCATCGCATTCGCCGGAAACACCAGCGATTTGATAACAACAGGTACGGCACCGGACGCTTCCAACATCGCGCCAATATCGATGAAATCCAGCTCCTTGAGCGTGATGCCGTCGATTGAAACGACAGGGTTCTCGAGACGCAGTTCTTCGGCATAATGGATACCGACAAGCCCGCCGACGTCGCCGTCCCCGACCAGCACCAGCGGTTTTCCGCGCGTCAGGAAATACTCCATGCCTTGGGCGACGGCTTTGGCAAACGCATCCAACCGCGCGAATGTCGCCGAACCCTGCCAGCGATAGAGCACGGCAATCGTGTCTTCATGCTCATGCAGATCCAGACGGCGCAGAGCCGTGCGGAAAGCGGCCACGATGGCGTCGCCGTCCAAAACTTCCGCGTCCAGCGGCAGATCAGGCGCAATAACCGGAACATTGCGCATGGGCAGTGTCGTTAGCGGACGCACGAAAATCGTGCTGCCGGAAACCTGCACCGTGTATTGCGACGCGCCGACCACGGTGGCACGAATACCTTCAACGCTCCGCTCGATCTTGACGCCGGTTTCCTGCACGCGCTTGCGAATGGCCTTAGCGATCATTGGGCCGAGATCACCAAACGTACCTTTCTCGCGGGCGTAAATGAATTCCGATACGCCGCCGGAAAAGGTCAGCGCCGTTGGCGGCGACTGCGGCCGCAAGGGATCGAGACGTAACAGCGCCAGCGTGCCTTCCGACATATCGCTGGCGCCCGTGGCTTCCATCAGCCGGTCCACCATGCGATCGACAATACGCTGCAACGCGCCATCTTCCGGTTTCTCGCCAAGCTGCAGGGAAATACCCAGCTCTGCGGCAAAGCGTTGTCCGGCCTCCTCGATACGCCGCACCCGCCCCTCTTCATCGAACGCAATGACACGCGCGCCGATATCGATAGCGGTGATGTCAGTGACCTCGCCGTCTTTGCAAACCGCAATCTTAGTCGTGCCGCCGCCGATATCGATGTTCATGATGGTGCCGCCGTCTCGGATCGAGCGCGCCGCCGCGCCGGAGCCGAAGGCCGACAGCGTAGCTTCCAACGCATCGCCGGCGGAAAGCGAAACGAACTTTCCAGCTTGGGCCGCGAAGAGTTCACCGATGGCGCGTGCGTTTTTCCGGCGCACCGCGACGCCGGTAAGGATCAAGGCGCCGGTGTCGATGCTGGAAGGTTCGACTTGGGCCAATTCATATTGCCGGGCGATAAAGGCGCCGAGCGTGCTGACGTCGATCGAGCGGTCTTCCGTGTACGGTGTCAGAAGCACCTCGGACTCGTGCAGAATTTCGCGCTTCGAAACCACGTAACGGTTGTCCAGCCGCTCCAGGAGAAGCCGCGAGAAAACGATGTGCGAGGTCGAGGAACCGATATCCACGCCGACGCTGTGAAGGCGGATTTCGTCCTCTCCCTCCAGGCTCCGGCCCGCGCTGGAGAAGAAAATGCGTCCACCCTCGTCGTCCGTCATGCCGCTTTTCCCTGGCCGAAACGGCCCCGTCTAACGAAAGAAGCTCTTGTCGTCCAATGAGAATTTGCTCCGCCGGCACCGCCGGCTCCCCTGCCGCCGCGGTGAGCTGGCGCCCGCCTGGGGTGCTCCACGGTAGCCTCGGCACTGATTCGCATACCATCTTGCCGCCCGATTCATCCTCATCGCAGAATGTCAAGTCCAGGCAACCCGGCAAATGGACGACAAAGGGCGCAAGCATTCGTCATGGCACACTCCGATAGTTTCGGATCGCGCGGCATGCGCGCGACCGTGAAATGGTTCAATCCCACGAAAGGTTTTGGCTTCGTTACACTCGACGACGGTACCGATGCGTTCTGCCACGCATCGGCATTGGCCAATCTTTCCTCACCTGATCTGCCTCAAGGCGCGACCGTATATTGCGATGTCGGCCAAGGTCAGCGCGGCACACAAGTTACCGCAGTCCATAGCGTTGATTTATCGACAGCCGAGTCGGCGCCTTCACGCGGACCCGGCGGATTTGGCGGCGGCCTGCGTGCTCCTCGCCGCGACGGCGGCGGTGGTGGCGGTGGTGGCGGTGGTGGCGGTGGCCCCCCGGGTGGCGGCCACGTGAAGTTCTTCAACGAGCAAAAAGGCTTCGGCTTCGTGGTTCCGGAATCCGGCGGACCTGATGTTTATGTACACGCCAGTGCGCTACGCCGCTCCGGCGTTCCGGCGCTCATTCCCGAACAACGTGCTCGCTTCTCGACTCGCCAAGGCATGAAGGGCGTCGAAGTCGACCGTATCGAACTCTGTTAATCAGATCGTCGCATTGATGCGATTTGAGGCGGGTTTATTGCTATTCCGCCACATCGCGCACGCGCGCAACTTGCGGATCGACCATAGGATCGCGCTCGACTTCTTCCAGCCTCTCGCGAACCTCATCCGCTTCTTTCTGACGATTCCACATCGACGCGTAAGAACCGCCGCGCGCAATCAACTCGCCATGGCGGCCGCGTTCGACAATCTCACCATGGTCGAGCACGAGAATTTCGTCGGCATCGATAATGGTCGAGAGACGATGCGCAATAACCAATGTGGTGCGATTGGCCGACACGAGCTTCAGCGCCGACTGAATCTCACGTTCGGTATGCGTGTCGAGAGCGCTGGTTGCTTCGTCCAGCATCAAGACCGGCGGATTCTTCAACAGTGTACGTGCGATGGCCACGCGCTGTTTCTCACCACCCGATAATTTCAAACCGCGTTCGCCGACCATGGATTCGTAGCCCGCGGGGAGATGGCGGATAAATTTGTCGATCTGCGCGAGGCGCGCGGCTTCGAGAATTTCGCCTTCAGATGCGCCAATCCGCCCATAGCCGATATTGTAGCGGATGGTGTCGTTAAACAGCACCGTGTCCTGCGGAACGATGCCGATGGCGGCCCGCAACGACGTTTGCGTCACGTCGCGAATATCCTGGCCGTCGATGGTTACCCGGCCCGATTGGATGTCGTAGAAGCGGTAAAGTATTCGTGAGATGGTCGATTTTCCGGCGCCGGAGGGCCCGACCACCGCCACGGTCTTGCCGGCCGGCACGGTGAAGCTGATGCCCTTTAGAACGATCCGGTCGGGATCATAGGCAAATACGACGTTTTCGAAGCGTATCTCGCCGCGCATGACCTCCAGCGCCGGCGCGTCCGGCTTATCCTCAATCTCGGCCGGGCGATGGAGCAGCGAAAACATCGACTCCATATCGATCAGCGCTTGCTGGATGTCGCGGTAGATCGTGCCAAGAAGATTGAGCGGAATATAAAGCTGGATCAGCATGGCGTTGATCAGGACCATGTCGCCGACAGTTTGCGTGCCGGCTTTCACGTCCATCGCCACCAACACCATGATGATGCCGAGGCCGATGGCGACGATGGCCGCCTGCCCCGTGTTCAGAATGGACAGCGAATATTGCGTCAGAATCGACGCCTTGGAATATTTCGCCATGGCGGAATCGAAGCGGGATTCTTCGTGCGCCTCGGCGTTGAAATATTTCACCGTTTCGTAATTGAGAAGACTGTCTACCGCCTTGGTATTGGCCTCGGTGTCTGAATCGTTCATGGCGCGCCGAATGGCGATGCGCCACTTGGTGACCGAGAAGGTGAAATACATATAGAGGGTGACGGTGATGACGGTGATGATCGCCAGCCACACATTGAACCGCCACAGCATGACGCCAAAGATCAGCGCCAATTCGAGAACCGTGGGAAAGATGGCGAAGATGCCGAGCGCCAACAGCCGGTCGATGGCTTTCACGCCGCGATCGATGACGCGCGACAGACCGCCCGTGCGTCGCTCCAAATGGAACCGCAAAGAAAGCGCATGCATGTGATGAAAGGTTTCGACCGCGATACGCTGAAGCGCGTGATACGCCACCTTGGCGAATATCGCGTCGCGGAGTTGCGCCAGCGCCTGCATCACAATGCGCGCCAAAGCGTAGCTGGCAATCAGCGCAATCGGAACCGCGAGCACGAGCGCCACGGGATCGCCTTTCAAGCGGTCCACGGCATCGCCGAGCAGGAATGGTGCCGCCACGGTGGCGAGCTTCGCCAGCACGATCAGCACCATGGAAATGACAACCCGCGCCCTTAGGTCCGAGCGTCCTTCCGGCCAAAGATAGGGAAGCAGCGCGATGAGGGGCCGGCTGCTGGGCTCGCCATCGTTCGCGCTCTCGTGCTTCAGGGACCGACCGCCAAATGTCGACATAAGAATGTTGTTCTTCCTGGCTAGCTTCAGCCGACGCCTTGGGCCGCTGTCTTGTGTAGATTACATGTTGCGCGCAACTTACGATTCATCCACCCGAAGCACCCGCGACGAATTGCCATAATTTGGGCGATTCATCGGTGCATAGCTAGACAATGAACAAGATGTCCCCAAACGTGCCGCCGAAGCAGCCAGCCATTTGCGTATTCTGCGGTTCTTCGCCCGGAATTGACCCGGATTTTGCAGCCGCAGCCCGGCGCCTTGGCGAGTTGATCGCTAAGAATGGTTACCAGCTTGTCTTTGGCGGCGGCGGTGTCGGCCTTATGGGCGAGGTGGCAGCCGCGACCTCCGAACACCAAGGCAAAATCCTCGGCATCATTCCGGACTTTTTACGCCATCTGGAACCGCCGCTGCATGTGAAGTCGGAGATCGTCATCACAGCCACGATGAACGACCGCAAAGCACAGATGTTCGCGGCTTCCGACGCGTTCATCGTTCTGCCCGGCGGATTGGGCACGCTCGACGAATTGTTCGAGGCGCATACCAATGCGCAACTCGGACTACACAAAATGCCCATCATTCTGGTCAACACCAAGAATTATTGGGATCCGCTATTGGCGCTGATCGACCACATGATCGCGAATGAATTCGCGCGGCCGGTGACAAGAGATCTTCTGACGGTGGTGAACACGCCCGAGGAAGCCATCGCTTACGTCGCGGAGCATGTGAAGGTTTAAATCATCACGCGTAGATCAGAATTTCGATTGCTATGACCAAGCCGCGTAGAAGGAAACTGCGCGGTCGGATCGCTCCTATCAGGCACAGCTGGATATCAATCGAGGGACGCCGGCAGCTCCGCCGCAACCAGAGCAGCGCCGCGTGCGCTGGCGCGCAGCTTAACGCTTTCGCTCTTGAGCTGACCGCAAGCCGCCATGATATCGCGGCCGCGCGGCGTGCGCACAGGTGAGGCATAACCGGCGCGATTAACCACGTCGGCGAATTTCTCGATCTGGTCCCAGTCCGAGCATTCATACGGCGAGCCTGGCCAAGGATTGAACGGGATCAGATTGATCTTAGCCGGAATGCCGCCGATGAGTTTTACCAGCGCGCGCGCATCGGCGAGCGAGTCATTGATGCCCTTCAGCATCACATATTCAAACGTGATGCGCCGCGCATTCGACAGGCCGGGGTAATCACGGCAGGCCTGCATCAATTCCTTGATGTTGTATTTCTTGTTCAGCGGCACCAGCACGTCGCGCACTTCGTCGCGCGCCGCATGCAGCGATATCGCCAGCATGGAGCCAATCTCTTCGCCAGCACGGTGGATCATCGGCACCACGCCCGCGGTCGACAATGTTATGCGTCGGCGCGACAGCGCGAGCCCATCGCCGTCCGCGACAATAGCCAGCGCCGCTTTGACGTTCTCGAAATTGTAGAGAGGCTCGCCCATGCCCATCATCACCACATTGGTGATGCGGCGGTACTCGCCCGTCGAGGGCCAATCGCCGAGCGCATCGCGCGCCACCATAATCTGACCGACGATTTCATAGGGCGTCAGATTGCGCACCAAGGCCTGCGTGCCGGTGTGGCAGAAGCGGCAATTGAGCGTGCAGCCGACCTGGCTCGATACGCACAACGTGCCTCTGTCTTCTTCCGGAATGTAGACCGTCTCGAATTCAATGCCCGGGCCAGTCCGCAGCAGCCATTTGCGCGTGCCGTCTTCGGAGATCTGTTCGGTTACGATTTCCGGCCGCGTCACGGTGAAATGGGTTTCCAAAATCTCCTGAAAACCCTTGGCCAAATTGGTCATGGCGCGAAAATCGCGCACGCCGTGGACATAGATCCAATTCCACAGCTGGCGCACGCGCATGGACGACGCCGTGGCCGGAACGCCGACAGCTTCGAGAGCCGCTTTCAGCTCGGCGGTCGAAAGTCCGATGGCCTGCAATATCTGAGGTTGCGATGTCTGAAGTTCGGGATTCATCGCCTGCCTATACGGATTCTCCGCCCCCCTAGGCAAGCCGCGCGCCTATTTCGGCGAAATCCCGGCCTATTTGCAGGAGGTATTAGCCCGCTCCATCGCCGCGCTGATCCCCGCAAGGGAGAATGTATCGCGGGTCATTGTCCCGCGGGAAGAGGTCCCGATTACGGTCATATTCGCGCCGCGCTGCATGGCGTTCAGCAATTTGCGCTCGTCAGTCTGAACCCGAATCCAGGCCCCGCCGGCGGTTCCCTCGTTCTGCGTGATCAGTGGGAATTTGTCGTTTCCGATCTGAATTTCCGCCGCCGAGCCCTCTTTGAACGTATAGCCGGGAACAAAAGACGGCTCCCCACGCAGACGCTTCGCCGGCCAATTCGTAACCATGAAATAGATGGGGTCGCGCTTAGCGCCGCGCGGCTCGCTCTGGCGCGGCTGCGCCAAGGCATAGCAAATCTTGTTGGCGCCGGTTCCGCTGGTATAGACGAACCAATCGCGAAACTCGCCCGCCAGTTCAGGCTTGGCTGCGTCCGTTTGCGCCGCATGAGCTCCCAAAGGAGCAAGCGCGCTTGCAAGAGCTATCGCGGCGGGCGCGAACAGGAAGCAAAGGCGCATCACATAACCCTCTCGAAAATCGCCTCTGGCAGTGATTCGGCCATTAGAGACGCCGTCATAAAGCATGATTTGGGTGGAATTTTGAAGGTCGGACCAAATCCTATGCCGGCTCAGCCTATGTCGGCTCGGAACGCGGACGTCTCGCTATCGGCGCGCCCCATTTGACCGGCGGCGGAACCTGCCCTTTTTCCGGTTCCCCGCTGCGCACCGGACGCGGCGCAAAACGTCCCAATGTCAGCATGCGATCATACATCACTATAGCTCCGGCCATACCGACATTGATGGAAAACCGCGTCGGTATACGGACAACATAGCGGCAACGGGCCAGCATTTCCGGGGACAGCGACATCCGCTCGGCGCCGAATACATAAGCGGCGCGCAAGGGGTGCCGAAAACTAGGAAGATCAACGGCCTCGTCGGTGATCTCGACTCCGACCAACTGACATCCCACTGGCAATCGCAGGTCTGTTGCCTTGTTGAAATTATAGACCGGTAAATGGCCGGACGCGTCCGACGTATCGGACTGCGCATCTGATAATTTTATCTTCGGATCGACGGTAAAAAAGAAGCTGGCGTCGAACGCATGGGCGATGCGCAGAAGATTGCCTAAATTCATCGCCTTGGAGATTCCGTCGACCCCGACGGCAAAATATCCGCGCATAACCCGTCCCGTTCGCCAGCGCCGAATACGCGCAAATCAGCGAGCGGACGCTAATGCACCGACCTGATTTCGCAAAGCGCTAGCAATAATATCAGTTCGGCGCGGCGGGCGGCGGCGTGAACGTCGCAATAGAGGCGGTGGGGCAGATCTGCGGGCCAAAAGTGGCATCGCCAAAGCGGATTCGGTCACCCGGGCCGACACAGCTCACTTGTGTGGCCGTCGCAATGGAAATCGCCAATTTCGGATTCTCCAACCCGGCGCAGACACCCCCGAGCTTCACCACATATTGTTTCTTATCGCGGTCCTGAATGAGGATCGTCCGGTCAACGACCGAGGACCAGCTAAAGATGCGCCCCGGCGTAAGACAGGCGTCCGCCGCTTGGACCGCCGAAATACCGAGTGTGGAAATAAGAATGGCCGTCGTCAGTGCATGGAGCATGACTAGTTCTCCTTCAATTGGGAAAATGAGGACCAGTGGAACGCATGGCGCTCGTGCGGCCCCGCGTAATTCCCGCGAGGCGGCACGATCCATGTTCACACAATTTTACCTTAAGAATCGGCGGGAGGCGGACCCGACGTCACCGAATCGACAAAGCACGTCACGCGCTGTGAATAGGGCGCGATCGGATAGCTGATCGAGTCACCGCGCGAGATACAACTAAGCTCGCCGCCGTTGACGCGAAATCCAAGCGCCGACGTACCCTTCCACATGCCACCGCATACACCACGCATGTGAACCGTAAACTGGTTCTTGTTCCTGTCAGTGATCAGGATGGTCTTGTTGTCTACCGCTTGCGTGCTGAAAATCCGCTTCTGAGAAATACAAGCGTCCTGCGCCATCACCAGTGTCGGTGCCAACGCTAAGCCGCTCATCAAAGCCGCGGCGCCAAAAATCATTCTTGTCTTCATGGTCTCAACTCACTTTGAGGGACCCCTCGCATGGGAAACTATAGCACAATTGAGAGAGGCCAGCGAAATGGTTTTGGGCGTATGTTCCGGCCCACCGTCCTCGCCTATTCCCCCGCCAGAATGCGGCAAAGTTGTCACCTCAACAGCGAGCTGGGAACAAAGTCCGTCGAATGTCGTTCAACATATTGGGAGCGATGGCCGCCTTCTGGCGCGCAACGCAAAATATTAATCGAGCGGCCTGATAATTGGCCGCATTCTCGCCGTGTTGAAATCGCATTACTGAAGCCCATCAATTGGCGTGGCCTTAACGTACCCGCCGTTTTTCGCGAGTTGCGCCCATGTTGAATCGTGTGATCAATCTGACTGAGCCAGACCCGAAGCGCATGGCCGACGCCCTACGCGCCGATCTCGAAGCGCTTGAAAACGATTTGCGCGGAATGGCCTCGCGATCGAAACTTGGGACCCAAGCAAGCGAGCGGGCCCATTCCGCCATGCGCGCCGCAAATCGTCTGGCGCAAAATGTCGGAGCCTGGGAATGCACCCGCTTGGAGGCTGTCGCGCGGGAAATTCGTCGGCGTCCCCTGGCGCTCTGCGTCGCATCTCTGATGATCGGGGCCTTGGTCGTCGTGGCCCTTCGGCGCTCTTAGCTCGCTCCGTCGAACCTTTCCAACCGGTCGCGCGTTATCTTTCGCGTGGAGTGGCCGTGACAAAATTACGGCTCGTTAAGCCAGATTTCATCGCGAAATAGCCGTCGTCACCTTCCACATTTATTCGAGGATGCCGCTGAACCGGCGCCTGGAATATGTTGGAGCGGTGTTATGGATTGGTTGCGCGTCAGAACCCTTGCTAGCACGCTAGCCTTAACCTCAGGCAGCATTGGAATATTCGTCGCTGTGGTGGCTAGCATGCCCGTATTGCTGGCAGAAGCACTTGGTATTCTCATTCTTATCGTCGCGCTGGTGCTTTGCAGCGCGGTAGGCTGCGCCACGCCGCGGCGCGACGGCGATACCGCACTCTGAATGTCGTTCGAATATGCGGAGTCTTCGCGTTTCAACCGCACGAAAAATGTTCGAATTGAAGGTGAAATTTCATCGAAATTTATGCACCGCGGACTTATGCAAGGATTTCGCTCACATAAACGCGGTTTGACCCGCATATTGGTGTCTTCTATTTTCTAAACCGCATGGCAAGGCAATCCACTTTCCATAGCCGAACGGCGCGCAGCATTGGCGCCAGCATTGCGCTTGCGATTTCAGCATTCTTTATCGCGGCGCCGATGCGCGCAGCAGAGGGTGTCGCGTCGCGCGAAATCGTTGTTGGAACCCATCTTGATTTGTCAGGTCCACTTGCAATGTGGGGCGTTGCGGTGCGCAACGGCGTGCAGATGGCCATCGACGAGGCGAACGAAGCGGGCGGCGTCAACGGGAGAACAATTCGCTTAGTCGCGAAAGACGACCGCTACGATCCGCAAATGGCCGCGAATGAAGTTCGCGAGCTTGTCGCCCAGGAACGCGTCTTCGCAATTTTAAGTCCGCTCGGAACACCGACCGCCCATGCAGCTGCCAATCACGCAACGGACAAAGAGGTCCTTTATCTGTTTCCGGTCGCGACGATCGACGATGTGATGCCGAACGAGCAGGAGTATTTATTTACGACCATGCCGCCGGAGCGTGAAGCCGTTGCATTTGGTTTGAGCCGCCTGCTCGAATCCGGAACGGCAAAAAATGTTGCCGTGATTGCGCCGGACGATGCGCTCGGATATGCGGTACGCGACGGCGTGATCGCCGAACTCGCGCGTAGCGGCCTCACTCTCACCGCCTATGTGGGCGTTGCGCCCGATGCCACGGATCTTTCGGCGCCTCTCTCATGGCTACGAAAGGCCAATATAGACATTGTTGTTTTGGGCTTGGTCGGCGATCAGGCTTTGGCTGTCGCCCGCGCAGCGCAGCGGCTGAATTGGCGGCCATCAGTTCTTTGTTCGTCGGCGTGCCACACGGCGGAATTCGCCGCGCTGGGCGGCACGATGGTTGAGGGGCTTTACGCGGTGGGCCAAGTACCGGTTCCTTATCCGGACGAGCGCGCCATCCGGACCTGGTCGCAACGTTACACGACCAAGTTCGGTACCCTGCCCACGCAGCAATCCATTGCGGGCTACCGTAACGGCAAACTTTTTCTTGCCGTATTGGAAAAAACCGGCCGCACGCCGACGCAAGAGAACTTTATCCGTGCGCTGAAGAATTTGGGCCCGTGGACTGATCCGCAAGTGGGTGGACCGGAACTAAGCTTCTCCGACGAAGATCATCTCGGCACGCATACCGGCTTCCTGGCGCAAGTGAAGCAAGGCCGCTGGGTGCTAGCGCGCGACAGCACCACGAAACCCTGACAATCGGATTTCCTGCGATTTAACGCGCCGCGCTGAAATCGGCGCAGAAGGAATCCGCCGCCAAATAGCGATCATGGCGCGCGCAAAGACCATCTTCCGAACGCCCCGAAGCGAAGGCTGACCCCATAATGGTCATGCCCTCAAGCACGGCTTCGAGAGCCCTATCTTCGTTTTGGAAGAAGCTGCAATTTCCGCAAGCTTTGGGCGCGTGTGTCATGGCGCGAAATTCGTCCAGTATTCGGCAAACAGCCAAGCGGAAAGCACGAAACCCAGAACGACGTTCACGGCGACCCCGATGCTGAAGGCCGCAAGCGGCTTGCCGCCCACGCCTTTCAATTCACGGATACGCGTGGAAAGCCCGATGCTGAGAAAGCAGAAAATGAAAGCCCAGGTGCGCAAATCCTTGATCGGCGCCACGAAATCCGGATTCACAACCCTGTTGAAATCGGCAAGCCCGTAATCACGCGTAACCCAGGTGACAATGAGCGAGGCGGCAAGAAAGCCGATAACGAATTTCGGAAAACGAATCCAGATTTCAGACGCCTTGGGTTTGCGCCCCGGCTCACCCTCGTTCCAGCGCGTCGTTGCGACAATGGCGAGGACGAAGGCCCAAATGCCGATCCACACATCGCGGCCCACGACTTTCATCAGCGTGAAGGCGAGCACCGCTTGTTCGCCCGTGCCAACCGTGGCGCCGGCAATATCGCCGTCCGTCAGACCGGCATAGGTTTGTGCCGCTGCCAAGCCGGCGGCATCGGCGAGCTCGGACGTGCCGATCCAAGCACCGGCCACACCCGCCGGCAAGTTCAGCGCATGCGCGACGAAGGGCAATATGAAGATCATCGGGATGGCGAACAGCAGCACCAGCGTGATCGCTATAGGCGCGTGCTCCTTCTTGGCACCCACCGCGCCGGCAATCGCGATCGCCGCCGAGACGCCGCACACCGCGCCGCCCGCGCCTAGCGTCGCAGCGAGGCGCTTGTCGAGACCGAGCCGCACGGCAACGGAATAGATGATTCCGAACGTCACCAGGGAAACGATGGAGGCCTGCACGATCACCACCGGCCCGGCCCATACGATGAGCGTGAAAGGAACCGTCGCGCCCATCAGAACGATGGCGGTCTTAATATAGAACTCGACGCGAAATCCGATATCGAGCGAGCGCGGCAGGCCGATGAGATTCGCGATCAGTAGGCCCGCGAGCAATGCGACGAGCGGCGCTTCGAAGCCGTAAAAATTCGCGACGTCCCATTGCCCGATGACAAAAACAATGACTGACAGCACATAGACGAACACAAAGGCCGGCAGAAATTTGCGCGCGTCGTGTCCCATGATGCTGAGCGCGCTCGCGAACGTCACCGACCACAGCGCGAATTGCGCGACATAACGCAGCCAGTTTTCGGCGAAATGCTGCGTGAGCTGCGCGATGGTGGTCCATTTCCCGGGCACGACCGCAACCCAGCGCCAACTGCTGCCATTGATGAAGAGCACGAGACCGATAAGCGTGATCGCGAGGCCCAGCCAGGTCGCCCACCAATCCTCTTTGCGCCACAGCTCCGACCAATGCGAAGCGCTCACACGGGGCTGCACCTTGCCCCCAACTATCCCAAGCTCGTTTTGACTCATGGCAATGCAGCCTTACCTAGTTCTACATAAAATGGGCGGCAAATATCCCGCAACCCGCATATTCTACTAATCTAGTAGGGTATTTAAATTTTTCAACAGGCTCCTGCCGTGCAATACGCGCAACGTGGCCAGGAGTCATCCCACTTCGAATTTGCGACAGGCCTAATTGCGGTGGACTAAGAAGCAATCACCGCCTCGGGACTTCAGTATATTGCAGGTGGTCGCGGCGGCATCGTCGGTACTGAACGGGCCGATCCGCAACCGATTCCAAACACCGCTCTCGCCGAGACTGACCTCTTGGATGTCGCTCATGAAGGCAGCAGCAATTTCCGGATATTTCGACCGGAACGACACCCAGGCTTCGTCCCCTGCGACGCGTGTCCGATAAGCGCCAATCTGCAGGAGCGCTGCACCCGCGACCATTGAGGCGATGCGCGGGGCTGCAGCGGGCATCGGCGTCAAGACATTTACTGCCGGCTGTGGCGGCGCTGCAGACGCGACCGGCGGCGGCTGTGCCAGGGCAATTGGCGGCGGAGCAGGCGCAACTGGCGGCGGGGGGATTTCCACCGGGGTGGGAATGGCCGCTTGAACCGGTGCAACAGGTGCGGGAGGAGCGATCGGAGCCGAAATGGGTGCGCTGCGCGCCGCTGCCAATGCCGACGGATGTGTCACCCTCCAGCGTTCAGCCAACACCGAAGCCACTGAAGCCGTGGCTGCAAGCAATGAGCTCAACGGATATTGGGTGCAATAATTATCGATCAGCACCATCACGCCGTTTCGGTCGAGGCCCTCGGTCAGATCGCGCGTGACGCCAGGGATCGCCGGCACGCTTTCGACATTCAACGCGCTCAGATAGCCATGCACCCAGCCTTCGCGCTCAGCGCGGCCGACGCCGTCCGCACTTATCTGAACGGTGTCGCCCCTACCCGCCATCCCTCGCCCGCGGGTCCAAGACCCGCACGAGACTTCACCGGGCGGCAATGCGCGGTATTGCGCGGCCGCATCTGCTGCAACCGCAGGGGCCAACGCCGCGATCAAACTCGCACCCGCGCCCATGGCGCACGCCCATCAGTTCATCATAAGCCCCCAGATTGACCAGCCGACTGCATCGGCGCGATCATATCGCCGATGCAAGTTTTACGGGAGCGTAATTCGGTAGAAGGCTTGGAAGTCTTGAGAAGCTATGCGCGCTTAGCGCACCGAAACTTCTTGCGCCAAGACCTGTTTCACAACTTCGCTGGGGCGGCACAGGCGAACAATCGTGTCGCTCACGACGATCGGTCGATTGATCAAAATCGGGTTGGCGATCATGCCGGCGATCAATTCGTCATCACTGACCTTCTCTTGGTCGAGACCGAGCTCTTGATAGAGCGGCTCTGTTTTGCGCACGACAGTGCGCGTCGGCACCTGCATGCGCGCGATCAGCGCTTTCAGTTCGGCATGTGTCGGCGGGTTCGATAGATATTCGATAATCTTCGGCTCATGACCGGCGGCGCGGATGGCGGCCAAAGCGTTGCGCGAGGTACCGCAATCGGGATTGTGATAGATTGTGATTGCCATGGTTCGAACTCCGCTTGTTCCGCACGCGCGGAACGGTGAATAGATGTCGCTGCGAACGCGAGAACCGCGCCGCGCGGACCGAGTTGTTTCGATTGTTAGGCTGCAACACGACATGCGCTGCAATCTTGGCCAGGCCGGCAGCACGCTTGAAGGCGCTGCTTCGTTCGCCGAGTACTCGCTACTGCAAATGGCGAGCAGACGCGTGGTTGCAAGAGGCTTAGAGCAAATAGCTCGGCAAGTCTCCTCTTTTGTTCGCATCCGCGAACAGCTGTGGTTACCGCAGACGGAATCGTGCTGAAAGCGCGGCCTTTTTGTTGCCGCAACTGCGCCCTCGTATTGCGCTGACGCAATATTCGCGCTTGGTTTTGTGAGATTAGGGCGCCGCGGCGCCCCCGTCGGAGAAAACAAATGCCGTTTCTAAATCAGATCCATGATGTCCTGTCGCAGCAGTTTTTTGGAAATTCCCTTCTGGCATGGTCCGTCGCCGGCGCCGTGACATTCGGAATGTTGCTTGCCTTACTGGGGCTTCGCGCCGTGGTGCGCCGCTATCATAAAAAAATGCTCGCCACCGAAAAAACGGAAATCATGGAAGTGCCGCTGGAAATGATGGGCCGCACCACGCTGCCGTTCTTCATCATTCTGTCGGTATCCATGGGATTGAAGTCGCTCTCGGTGTCAGAACGCACCGGCGAGATTTTCAATTCGATCATCACGGTCGCGCTGTTTTGGCAGATGGGCGTTTGGCTGTCGGCGGCGGTGGAAGGGTGGCTGGAGCGCAAGCGGCGCCAAAGTCTTGCAAGCGATCGATCCCTCGCGAGCTCCATCAGCATCATCGTTCTCATAGCGCGCATTCTGATTTGGGCACTGGTGCTGCTTCTGACGCTCGACAATCTCGGCGTGAACGTCACCGCGCTGGTGGCGGGCCTTGGAATCGGCGGCATCGCGGTGGCGCTCGCCGTGCAGAACGTGCTCGGCGACCTCTTCGCGTCGCTCTCTATCGCGCTCGACAAGCCCTTTGTCGTCGGCGATTCCCTGGCCGTCGGCGATTTTGTCGGCTCGGTGGAATATATCGGCATCAAGAGTACGCGGCTGCGCAGCGTGTCCGGCGAACAGATCATCATTTCGAATGCGGATTTGCTCGGCAGCCGCATTCGAAATTTCGGACGCATGGCGGAGCGGCGCATTCTGTTCACATTGAACCTGGCCTCCGAAACGCCGGCCGATTTGATCGAACGCATTCCGCAGGAAATTCGCCGCGTTGTAGAAGCGCAGAAGGGCACGCGTTTCGACCGCAGCCATTTCTCGGCCTATGGCGCGCATTCGCTCGACTTCGAAACCGTGTATTACGTACTCACCGCCGATTACAAACGCTATATGGATATTCACCAGGCGATCAATCTGGAGATCTTCCGCACCTTCGAACGTTTACATATTGCGTTCGCTAGCCCCACGCAGAAACTCTATCTCGCCGGTGTGGAGCCTGCCGCGTTGGAGCGCAGCCTTGAACCCGCGACTAAAAACGGCACCCGGATTGAGGAGCAGAAATAATGTCGCTTGAGAGCACGCAGAGCATGCATCGCCTTCGCGCGATCATCTCATGCGCATTTTTGTCTTTGTTGCCGATTGGCGCGGCACACGCTGCTGAACCGACCGCACTCGCGCCGGGTATTTACGATCAAATTTTCACGCGCAATGACGGCCCTGCGGTTAATTACGCCATCTCCATTCCACGCGGACTTTCGCGCACCACGCCTGTGCCGCTCATTCTCTCGTTGCATTTCGGCGTGGGCGCCGGCGGCGCGGCGGGCGCAGGCCGCAGCGTGCTTGAGATTCTCATCGAGCCTGCTTTGGCGGATCTCGGCGCCATCATCGTCTCGCCGGATTCCGTGCAAGGCAATTGGAGCAGCCCGGAAAACGAAAAGGCTGTACCTGCGCTCCTCGATATGATCGAGGCACGCTACGCGATCGATAAGAAGAAGGTGATCGTCACCGGCTACAGCATGGGCGGTTCGGGCGCCTGGAGTTTCGCGCAGAAATTCCCGCAGCGTTTCAGCGGCGCCATTCCTGTCGCCGCCCGCCCGCCCGAATCCGCCGCAGGCTGGAAGGTTCCGGTCTTCGCGGTGCATTCGCGCGACGATCAAGTCGCGCCCTACGCGCCGGAGGCGGCGCGCATCGCTGAGCTGCAAAAAGCCGGCGTGAACGCCAAGCTCATCTCACTCACCGGCATCACGCATTATGAGACGGGCCGCTTCCGCGACGCGGTGCGCCAGTCGATTCCCTGGCTGCGTGAGGTTTGGAAGTAATTATCGGCGAACGCGCAAGCGGATCGCTGCATGATAATGCCTATTGCGCCGTGACCTTGCCCATCAACCGTTCGACTAATCGCCTCAGTTCGACGGGGGTAGTATGGCCCGCCACAACCTCATGGTAGCCAATACCCGCGCGACGAAGTGCTTCCTTCTTCACCGCATCGCGCGCGGCTGCGGTTCCCTGATGATGCGCTAGCCCCTGATATTCGATGGCGTGCTTCGGCTGGCAATCTTCATCAACGAGCAGAAAATCGACTCGCTTCGAATTGATGCAGCTAAAGGCCTCTGCGTCCGTGCATCGAAGAATTTCGCCCAAGGAAACTTGTGCCATTACCTGCCAGCCAGAATTGCAGGCAATCACGATGCGATCCAACTCCTTGAACACGCGAGCTTCGCTCTTGTTTAAAAGCGGCTGGATCGTGAACTCTGCCCTCATGACAATCCGCAATTGATCGGCTGCGTCGGCCTGCGCTGGCGCGGCAGAATTAAGCTTTGCGCGCCATGGATCTGCCACAACCGTGAGATCGTGCTTCAGCCAGCGACCACGGTTCCTTTTGCGCCACGACCGCCGACGCATGTTAGCGGCAAGCCGCTGTAAGGCCGCCCCAATGACGGCGCCAACCGCGAGAACAGCGATGAGCAAATAAGGCTTATCGACGAGTGCAGCGATCTCGGGAGGCATGCCCGTATTCTAGATTCGCCAAATGCAGGAGTTCTTAACACCCACCGGCGGAGCAACCCGTTGAAAGCGCTAGATGTTGGCTGGGGCGGGAGGATTCGAACCTCCGAATGCCGGAATCAAAATCCGGTGCCTTACCACTTGGCGACGCCCCAAAACCCCGAGCCTTGGGCTCCAGGGGCGCGGACCATACAAATTTGAGTCCGCAGCGGCAACGGGGGCGGAAAAGGCCGATAAAAGGTTTTGGCAAGCTTGCCGCCTGGGGGCACGGTGGGTATATACGCCGGCCCAAGGCAGCCGGAGAGTAGCTCAGCCTGGTAGAGCACTACGTTCGGGACGTAGGGGCCGGAGGTTCGAATCCTCTCTCTCCGACCAATCATTTCAAATGATTGGTTCACCTGCTGCCCAGTTCTTCGCGCGTCCCCCCTAGAGCGGCGCGCGGGCGGTCACAGCCCAGACCCAGAACCGCTAATTCATCACCGCACGCGCGCGCTCGATGATGTGCGGCGGCGTTGCATAGGCTTCGGCCAGTAGCGCGTCCAATGTCGCAGCCGGCACAGGAAGAATTTCCACATGTCCCCGCTTCGCCTCGGCGAGAAACGCGGGATCGCGCATGGTGGCATCGAAGGCGGTGCGCAAAGCCGCGGCGCGGTCGGCCGCCAATCCGGGCGGCGCGAAGAATGGACGCCCGAACGGCGCGCGCAGCATGGCGAGACGCAGCACCTGCCGCTCCTCATCGTCTTTAGCCAAATCCATGATGGACGGAACGTTCGGCAGATCGGGATGTTTGCGCAGCGCGAACTGAAGCAGCACATTGATCGACTTGTCCTCGATCCAGCGTTGACGCGTGGACACCACGCTCGACCATGTCCAGCCGCAGCGGCCATCCACCTCGCCGCGCTCCATCGCGAAATTGATGTCGTTGCCGCCGGCATAGCCCGCAACTGACCGGATGCGCGCGCCGAACACGCCGATGAGGAGCTGCGGGAATATGAACTCGTCGGCGCCAGGACCAGTGCTGCCGACGATCAATTCTTGGCGCCGCAATTGATCGAAACTGGTGATACCGGTCCGCTTCCACGACACACAGACGCTGACCTCGTCATTGGCGCTGCCGATCCAGGTGAATTTGCGCGCATCGAACCGCGCGAATTGCTCGCCGCCGACCAGCGGCAAAAACGGCGTGCCGTGATTGACGATGGCAATCGCGGTGCCGTCTTTCGGCGCGGCGGTGTACAGCCAATTCATCAGCTTGAGACCGCCCGCTCCCTCCATATTGACGGGGACGATGGTGGGGCGGCCGGGAATATGCTGCCCCATATGCCTTGCAACCAAACGGGCATAGAGATCGTAGCCGCCGCCCGCCGAGAGGCCGATATACATCGTGACGACGCGGCCTTTGAAGAATTGCTCAGTGGTTTGCGGCGCGGCAGCGTCAGCCGGCGCGAGCGGAACAAGCGCCAACATGGCGCCAAGGCATAAGCAAAGGAACGCCGAACGCCGCAAACTTAAGCGATCGCCATCGGTGCCAGATATTCCTTGGTGATCGATTTGATATCCGGCGTTCCGGCGAGAACCATCACGGTGGCGAGATTGTCGCGCAAATATTCAAACACGCTTTGCGCGCCGAGATGTCCGCCCAGCGCGAGCCCATAAAGCACAGGCCGGCCGACCGCGACCACATCCGCGCCCAATGCCAATGCCTTGAACACATCGGTGCCGCGTCGAATACCGCCATCGACAATGATCGGCACGCGGCCCTGCACCGCGTCGGCGATGCGCGGCAGCGAGGTGAAGGTCGCCGGCGCACCGTCGAAGGAGCGCCCGCCATGGTTGGAAACATACACGGCATCAACGCCGTGGCGCACGCAGGCCGCTGCGGTGACTGGCGAGAGTACGCCTTTCACAATCACCGGCAATCCGGTTTCCTGTTTGATCCAGGCGAGATCGTCCCAGGAAATATCGACCTTGCGGTCGCGCAGCATCGCGATCGCAGTGGCGGTGTCTGCGACGCCGCGCGGCGCATTGCCTTTGCCTAATGAGACCGGTACGCCGAAATTATTGCGGATGTTGGTCTCACGCGGAAAGTTGACGACGTTGTCGACGGTGGGCGCGATGGCGGTGTAGCCCGCCGCCTTGGCGCGCAAAATCAATTCGCGCGCGAAGCCGCGATCCGCCGGCATGTAAAGCTGAAACCATTTCGGACCGGGATTGGCCGCCGCGATTTCTTCCATGCTGTTGTTGGCTTGCGTCGAAGTCAGCATCAGCGTGCCGACCGCCGCCACGGCACGCGCCGTGCCGACTTCTTTTTCCACATGCGCCAAGCCGTGGCTGCCGCACGGCGCCATCATGATCGGCATGGAAAGTTTGGAGCCGAGAATGGTGACGGAGAGATCGACCTTGGAGACGCCGCTCAAAGCCTGCGGTTCGATCTGCACGCGCTCATAGGCGGCGGAGTTCTCGCGCATAGTCCAGCCGGAGCCGGCGCCGCTGGAAATATAACCGAAACCGCCGGCCGGAATAATCTTCTCGGCTTCCTTCTCAAGCTCGGCGGCATTGATGATGGAAAGTTTTCGGACTTGGGTGCCACCCTGATAGGGCGCATCGGTCGGCGGCGGACGCCCATCTGCGGCGCGCGGCGTCTGTGTTTGCGCGAGGGAAGGTGTTGTCGCCGCGGCTGCGGCCACAAGCGTTCCGGTAACGAGCAGTTCTCTACGCCCGAGTTCCATGCATTTCTCCCGCCAAAGCCCTCATCTCACCCGGCGAGGGCATGTGAGAACTGTCGGTCGGAATGCCAGTCTTGTCCAGGTCGGCTTGTCTAGGCCGTGCGCGGCTTAGGGAAGTTTCGGCTCCAACCGGGCCTGGAAGCGCTCCAGAAGCTCACGCTCCTCGAAACCCAGCGCCTTGGCCCGGCCGGTACGGCCCAGCAGCGCTAGACCTGCAATCAAGGCGCCGGCCAAAACGACATCCGCCTGTTCGCCGCGCGTGGCGCGCGGGCTACCCGACGCATCGGCAAGCCCGGTGAGCATCGCGATAAGCTTGCCGTTGAAGAGGCGTTCCGCCTCGGGCGGCGCCTCGCCGGCTTCGAGCACCGAGGCGGCCGCTGCCAATGCGCCGCTTTGGCGGACGACATCTAAGGTGGTCTGCGCTGCCTCCGCGAGCGAGCGGCGGTCGCTTTCGCGCAAGGCGCGCGATGCCGAAGCGAAATCGTCGGCAGCTAAGGCCAACACCATCTCGCCGCGATTACGGAAATATTCGTAGACCGAGGCCGGGGCGTAACCCGCTTCCGCAGCCACCGCGCGCAGAGAGAGAGCGCCCGTACCTTCGCGCAATGCGACGCGCTTCGCGGCCTCCAAAATGGAGGTGCGGTTAGCGGCGCGCTGGCGTGTTTTGCGCTCGATACGGCGGGAAATCGCTTCGCTCATCAGCATCATGATAGGTGATTCGCGTGCGGCGGTCGCTTCGGCCGCGCGGCAAATAACGATTACGGCGCGGGGTGCGCGGCGCGGAAGGCCCGAAGCGTGGCGTTGAATTCATTGCCGACGCGTTCTTTTTCGCGCTGGTTCGAATCACCCTTGGCGACGATGGCAGCCCGCACGTTCGGCTCGAACAGCTTGCTGTCGCGCTTGGCCGCAACTTCCTGGCCGGCGATATAGGTTTGCAGGCAGCCCTGATATTCGTCGGATACGGCTATGAATTTGCGAACCTCATCGCGCGATGCATTGATCTGCTCTTGCGTGGCGGTTTCGCCCTTCGGGACCGTCGGCGAATAGGTAACGACGCACGGGTCCTGGGCCATGGCCGGCGCGGCAAACATGACGACGCCCACGAAAATCAAAGCAGTCGTTCCAATCATCATGGTCGGCTCCGTATGCTGAAACTGGCTGGCAGGCCGAGACTAAAGCATATTCAGGGCGGGAGGCAAAAGTCGGGGTTTCGACAGCCCGCGCGTCAGACCTTCTCCAGCGCCACAGCCAGCCCCTCGACGGGCACACCCGCTTCGCTGCGGGGATGACAGGCGACAAGCCCGCCGATGTCGAACCCCGCCTCTTCCGCGAGGCGGCGCAAATAGGCCTCGCTGTGGCGGTAGCGACGCTTGGGTCCGAGTTCGTAGTCCGCGTTCTCGCTGCGCTCCACCGTGAAGAGGAAAAAACCGCGCTGGTTCAAGCGCCGAAACGCGCCGGAAAAAACTGCATTGAGGTCACCGAGATAAACGAGCGTATCCGCCGCGAGCACAACATCGTAGGCGATCCCCTCGCCCGCTAAAGCGCTCTCGAGATCGGCGACATGAAGTTCGTTGTAAATCCCGCGCGCACGCGCGGCATCGATCATGCGCGGACTGAGATCGATGCCGTCCAGCCGCCCGCCTTCGGTCATGTCCGCGAAGGCGGCACCCGAAAGGCCGCTGCCGCAGCCGAGATCGAGCATGGTCAGCGGCTTTTCGTACGCGGCTAACACGAGATCAGCGAGCGCGCGCAAATGCAGCGGCGCGCTGTAATGCAAATGCTGCAACATGCGCATGTCGTAATCGGCAGCAAATTGATCGAAGAGATGCCGCACATAGCCCGCGGGCATGCGGCCTGCCGCCATTTGCGCTTCGGATTCCGAGCGCTTTTCGGCGAGCCCATCAATGTCTTCAAGCTCGGAGAAGAATTCCAACGCGCGTGCCGGCTCGCCGGCTTCCAGCCAAGCGCATCCGAGCTTGAAGCGTGCAATGGCCGACGCCGGATCCAGCCGAACGGCGCGCTGATATTCGGCAATCGCTGTGGGCATATGACCGGCCGCGATCAACGCGTCACCCAAGGCCAGCGCAACATCGCTGATATCGGGCGCCAGCGACGACGCCTCGCGTAATATGTCGAGCGCGGCCTTGCTATCACCGGCTGCTAACAACGCACGGCCCAACGCCATTCGCGTCAGAAGTCCGCCGCGCCCTGACTCAATGAGAGAGCGCAGCAGAGCAACCGCGCGCGGCGCATCGCCAGAACGCACCAGCGCGTCGGCGTCTGCAATGGGATCTGGAACAAGGCCGGAATTGAAATCGGTCATAGGCAGTGACTAGCGCGCCGCTCCGCATAACGCCAATGGCGTTATAGAGGCACGCGTCCCACCGACACGGCCGGTCCAGCCGCATAACGGTCTGAGAGCGGAACGCCGTGGCGTTCGATTTGCAGCATCGCGTGTGCATAACCTTGCTCGATGGTGCGCTCGATAGCGTTCCAATCGCGCATGCCGACGCCGGCAAGCGGCGGCTCGAATAGAAAATCCGCTTGCTCACGCACAATGCGGCGCTGAGCGTCAGAGCCCACCGTGCCTGCACGCATGAGGATGGAAATAATCGAAGGCGAACCGCGCATACGCTGCGCGATCAGCGACCAGATCGAACGCTCGCCATACTTTGGATCAAAGGCGCGCAAATCGATTTCGCCCGCAACATCGACAGCGATGATCGGACCGCGTGTTTCGGTTGCCATGATATCGACCGGCAGATTGTTCATCACGCCGCCATCGACCAGAAGATGACCGCCTTCCACAGTAACGGGGGGCAAAATACCCGGCAGCGCGACGCTGGCGCGCAGTGCGCGCCATAGCGGTCCAAATCGGTGGACGTAATCGCGCCCAGTCGTCAGATCGGACGACACGCAGAAATAGGGCTTTGGCATATCTTCAATGCGCGTGTCGCCGAAATGGTGGCGCAGAAGCGCGCTGACTTTGGCGCCGCGAAACAGCGCAATCAGCGGCAGCGTGAAATCGGAAAGCGGGTTGACCGTAACGAAGGATCCGCGCACGCGTTCGATGCAATCTTCAATGGTCCAATCCATCGCCATGCCGGCGGCAATGATGCCGCCCATGCTGGTTCCGGCAAGATAATCGAACGGCACGCCCGATTGCCGCAACGCCTTGAGCACGCCGAAATGAGCGAAACCGCGCGCGCCGCCGCCGGCGAGCACAATGCTCACCGCCGATCCCGAGAGAAACCGCGCTAATCGTTTGATGTCTTCGCGCTGCCCCAAACGCAAATGGTGGTGGCTGCCGTACAGATCGCTGCGCAGTTCGATATGTCCGGGTACACCGCCGGCCACAGCGCCGGTATGAATAAGCAGCAGCTCAGGCGCGGCGCCCATGTCGCGCTTGAAGAAGCGCCGTTCGAAAGGATGCAGCGGCATCGCCTGATCGGCATTGGCGACCAGAAGCACGCGGTCAGCTTGCCGCAAGCAGAAATGCGACCAGGCGCTATCCGGCGCGTCGCCTTGGTAAAAGACAAGATCATGCGCGGCTTCGAGCTTGTTGTACCACTCGGTCGTCTGATTCTCGGTGGTGGCATCCAGCGCGGCGGTTCGCGCGCCCATCTCCGACAATGTTTTCACGAGCGCCTGCGTCACTTCGGTGTGATTGACGCCCTGCTGCAGCGGAATGACGGCAAATGTTTTCGGTCGCGCGCGCTGGCTGCCGCGGCGCGTCGTTTCACGCAGTCGGCGCGCAACGATTTTCAAGAGATTGAGCATGACCCGCGGATAGCGGTTCAAAAGCATGTCGAAGGATTTGGGCGCCAAGCGCAGCAATTCCGTGTCGCGTAAGGCCACCAATGTCGCGGAGTGCGCTTCGCCCGTCAGAAGCGACATCTCGCCGACCGTCTCGCCGGCGGGAATTGTCGCGACCAGACGGCGCGGGCCGCGATCCTCGTCGACGAAGACGCCGAGGCTGCCCGTTACGACCAGAAAAACCGCGCGATCATTTTCGCCGTCGCGCGAAAGCTGCGTGCCACCCGGAAGGCCAAACCAATCGGCCTCCGCCAAAAGGCGCCTTAGTGCGGGCTCGCCCACGTCTTCAAGCAATACGAAACCGCGCAGCCGCACCCGCAATGATTCGGGAAAATCGTCGCCGCCCAGAATTTCAGGTTCGCCGAGGTCCATGTTGCGAATGCGTGTATTCCCTCCTCACCACGCGGTCCAGCCACCATCGGCCATAAGAACCGAACCGGTCACGAAGCTTGCGGCCGGGCTGGCGAGGAAGAGCACTGGGCCGCCGATCTCGGAGGCAGATCCGACGCGACACAGCATTGTACGCGCGGCGAGTCGGCCTGCGAATTCGGGATCCTGTTGCGTGACGGCATCGCGCGGAAAGGGACCGGGACAAAGCGCATTCGCGCGAATGCCTTCCGGTCCCAGCTCAGATGCCAGATGCCGCGTAAGTTGAATCAATGCGGCCTTCGCGGCGCCATAATGCGGCGGGCTCATTTGGGCGGGCGAATTATACAGCCGCATGTCGGGACTTACCGTCCCATACATGGAAGCAATATTGATCACGCTGGCGTCACCGCGTTCGGCCACGGCGCGGGCAAGGGTCGGACGGGCGCTGCGCGCCGCTTCAAACGCCGCGACCACCGCACTGCGGTAGGCGGTGTCGAAATCCTCCGGCGTCACGGCGGCGAAGGCATTGGGGCGCATGGTCACGGCGTTGTTGATCAAAATATCGAGATGCGTCAGGCGCTCGAAATATGCACGCAATGTCGGCAAATCCATGACGTCGAAGGCTGCAGTCTCGGTGGAAATTCCTTCCGCCTTCAATTCATTTGCGAATGCGGCAAGCTTCGCCGCGTCGCGCCCATTGGCAATGATATGCGCGCCGGCGCGACCCAGCGCGAGCGCCATCTGACGCCCCAAATGACCGGCCGCTCCGGAGATGAAAGCGGTTTTGCCGTCGAGGCGAAAATTCGCGAGGGAGACTCGGCTCATCTTTTTGCAGGCCATTTTGCCGGATTGAGAAGCGTATCGCTGACGCGCGGCCGCGTCTCTTCAATGATTGTGCAATCCTCAGGTTCGAGCGGGCGGCATGCCGACAAGCGCAAATTCAGCGCCAATTGATCCTCTGTCTCCATGCCGATCACAACACCGTCGATCCAATCCTGTCCACGCGCGAAGGCGAGGCAAAGAACGGCCGGGCTTTCACGTCCGAAAACAAGTGCGGTTTCACGAAGCCAGCGAACCAAATAGGCCGTATCGACGCCTTTGATCGCGGGCCATACAGACACATCGTCCGCCGCGAGAATGCCTTGCAGAAATACGCTGCGCGCATGCACCGTCACGTCACCGCGCGCGCGCAAGGCATCAATCACGCCAGCCTCGTGCCAGCGCCAATCGAACAGATTGAACGGAAGCTGCATGTGCCGCATTTCGGGAATTTTCAGCGCCGCCAGAGCTTCTTCCGGCGATTGAACCGAGACACCAAGCGATTCGAGTGTTCCTTGCCTCTGATGTTCCAGAAGGCGCCGCCACACATTTCCCCGGAAATCGGTCAAATGGCTAGCGCGATGGAGCAACAGGCAATCGAGCCGGACCGAGCGCAGCGCCGCAAGCGACGCCGCAACGCTTTCATCGACAGCCGCATGCACCGCTTCTATCGGCGCGTCCTCGGTAAGGCCGCTGAGCGGACTGAGTTTCGTTACGGTGCGCACATCGTTACGGCCGGCAAAGGCTTGGCCCAGCCGTGCCTCAGCGTCGCCATAGGCGCGCGCCCTATCGAATTGCGTGATTCCGGCATCGGCTGCTGCGCGCACCAGGCGCAAAGCGGTTTCCAAATTGGGTTTGCCGGAGCGGTTGGCCGCCCCGTAGGTCAAGCCAAGCTGAACCGATCCAACCACCAATGGGGCTGGCCGCGTGCCTGGCATGATTCTCCCCCGGACAAATATTTTCCCGTGCGAGGGTCCGCCAATAGGGTAAACGCATTCTTACCGATGGGTCTAATATCCTGGCGCCACCCCATCTCCTGGCGCTATTTGGCCCAGCGTGGGAAATTTGGACAATTCAACCGGTATCGGAATCTCTATGCATCGCCTTTTGCCATTGTCTTGCTCGTATTTTTGACCGGTTGCGCAACTGCGCCGATCGAGCAATCGCCTTTCATTCGCGAACAATTGGCTGATGTTCGGGCGCGCCTCTACGCCTATTCCGGTTTGGAACGGATGCAGCTGGCGGGCTCTGCGAAAGCGCTGACGATCGATCCAGCGCTGGTCGCGGCGGCCCAGGCCCATAGCGAGGCTTTGGCCAAGCAAAGAAAGTTCGACGTCGGCGTCGCCGACTACAACATCGCCATGCAGCATCTGATGGCGAACGACAAATTCCAGGGCTATGTCGGCGAGAACATTGCGATGCAATATTTCAACCCGGATCAGGGCATCGACGCCGAATCAGTGGCGCGCATCTTCATGGACATCTGGATGAAGAGTGAGGCGCATAAGCACAACATCATCTTCCGGGGATTCGAACGGACCGGAATCGGCCTCGCCATCACCGGCAATCAGATCTACGCCGCCCAATTATTCGCAACGGATCTTGGCCTTCCGACCAGGTAGTGACCGTGCAACCGAACGCTATCAAGCGCTTCAGTGAGTTTTGGCCTTATTACTTGCGGGAGCACGCGCGCGGCGCGACACGAGCCATCCACATCGCCGGCACCACCCTCGCCGCCCTCGCTTTGGTAGCTGCTCTTTTCGCCGGTCAGCCGCTTATGCTGCTCGCAGCGCTGGTGCTGGGTTACGCTCCTGCCTGGGCGGCGCATCTTCTGATCGAGCGCAATCGCCCCGCCACACTGCGCTACCCTCTATGGTCCCTCGGTGCGGATTTGAGGATGACGGGGCTGTGGATGATTGGCCGGCTGGGGCCCGAGCTTCAGCGCGCAGGGGTGGAAAGAATTACCAAACAGGACTAACCAGGTCTTAACCTTGATCTGGGAAGGTTTGATTGGCCTAGCTTTTCCCCAGATTTTCATGGATTGTCAGGCCGTTATTTCTTTACACAATATGTCGGGCTCACTACCTTCGTTAGGGCCTTTGCGTACCGAAATGACGAAATGAAGCAATCGCTGCCCTGGAACGTGATGGGTATTCCGCCGGAAGCGCGTGAAGCAGCGCGCGCGGCTGCGTCTCGTGAAGGCCTGTCGGTCGGCGATTGGTTGACCCGCCGAATCTATAGCGAAAGCGGCCTTCGTCCGGCCGGCGAACCACGCCGCGAAATCGCCCCTCTTGCCCGCGAACGCGCGCCCGAGCCACGTCCCTCGATCGATTCCGACGCCAGGCGCGATCACGAGCAGCTGGTCCAGCATCTTTCGCGCAGCGAAGCCGAAACCACCGCCGCTTTCCGGCGCATCGAAGAAACATTGAAAGGTCTGGGCAAGCGCATCGAAGCGGCTGAGCGCGCACAAAGCGACGCTGAAAAATCGATGAGCGCGGCAGCGGAAGAAATCAACGCCGCAGCGCGCGATCAGTCTCAGGCCTTTGTCCATCTGACACAGCGTATCGATACCGTCGAACGCCAAAACGATACCGCCGGTTTGCGCGATGCCGTGCGCGGCCTGCATCAAGGCCTGTCGCGCCTTGCCGAACAGATTACCAAGACAGCCGGCGAAACGTCGGGACAGGTCGATGTTGTCGCCGGCAATCTCGACACGCTCGCCGCCAATGTTATGGGAACGCGCGAAGAAGCCAGCGCCGCCGCGCAGGAACTCGCGGACAGAATTCAGGACGGGCGCGACGAAGCGGCTCGTTTGGTGAACGATCTCGCCGCAAAATTCTCCGCGGCGCAGGACGAAGCAAATCGCAAAATTCAAACTCTCGGCAGCGAAATTTCTGCCACGCGCGATGGAAGCTCGAGCCTTGCACAGAATTTTGAAACGCATCTGAGCACCGTCGTCGAAACGCGGTTGAACGCGGTGTCGGAACGAATCGGCCGCGCCGAAGAATTGTTGAACACCTCGGAAGAACGCGTCGGCCAGCGTTTGGCGATCGTGGAAGAACGCGTGCAGGACGCGCTCAGCCGCCATCTCGCAGCGATTGAGCGGAATCACGACAATATTGCCGCCCGCCTGGAACAGGCCGAGCGCATGCGCGACGAAACCGTGAGCTCTATCGGCGAAATTGCACAGACGCTTAATAGGCGCTTCGACGCCAATGAACAGCAGAACGGCAGCACGCTGACGGATATTCGCGCCACGCTGACGGAGATGAATAAGCGTTTCGACCTGTTGGAGAGCGATGCTCCGATGGACATGTCGATGATGGCGCCGCTCGCGCCGCCGCCGGTTCAGCCCGCGTTCCAACCTCTACCGGTCCGGGCTGCGCTCCAAACTCCGTCGTCCGTAGCCGCGTTCGAACCGCCTCCGCCGCCTCTCCCATCATTCGCAGAGGCGGAAGAAGAGCTCGAAGCGTTCGAGCCGCCTCCGGTCGTCGAAGATCCGCCGTATGAATTTGGTGCGAAGGCGCCCTCTAATTTTGCCCCAGCCGATTTTGGGCAATCTGATTTCGGAAAAACGGATTTCGCGAAGACCGATTTCGTGGAAGAGGAACTCGTAGAAGAAGAACCTCCCGTTGCCGTGGAATCGGAGTCTTTCACAGCCGAACACGAATATGATTTCGGCACGCCCGACCTCGAGGTGCAGGAAGACATTTTGGAAGAGCCGATGGCGCTCTCCGACACCGAGATTTTCCGGACCGAACGTGCCGACGCGCCGCCATCAGCGCCATTGGATTATATTTCGGCGGCACGACGCGCGGCGCAAGTCGCGGCCCAAACCGAAGTACGTGGCAAGTCCCGCCACCCCTTCACCAATATGCGGCACGAACGCGAACCGACGCGCGACACGAACATCGACAAGCGCCGGATGCTTTCGCCGGTATTACTGATTGTGCTGCTGATCATTTTGGCCGCCATCGTCGGCGTTGTGGTCACCCGCCAAATCGCGCCCAAGCCAGGCCCCATCGTTCCGGCGCCCGGCGCTCCGGCAAATGCTCAAACTTCATTGCCGCCGGTCCAGGGGCCACAGATCGTACCGGCAGACCCCGCGGCCTCTTTGCCGACGCCGGCTGAGGCAACGCCTCCTGCTCTCGCCACGCCAGCTCCGCAAGCGCCGGCTCCTCAAACGAATGTGCCGCCGGCCGTAGGAACCGCAGCCGCACCTGTTGCTCCGATGGACAGATTGCTTGCAAGCGCCCGCAGCGGGTCTGCAACCGCGGCCCTGCTTGCGGGATTGAAATATCTGGACGGCGACGGCGTTGCGGTAAATGACGCCGAAGGCCTCCGTTGGATGCGCCGCGCCGCCGAGCAAGGCGAGCCGTTGGCGCAATACCGCATGGGAATGCTCTATGAGCGCGGCCGCGGTGTTGTGGCGGACCCGCGTCAGGCGGTGACGTTTTACGGACAGGCCGCGAGGGCTGGCAACCAGAAAGCCATGCACAATCTCGCTGTCGCTTATGCCGACGGCACCGGAACCGAAAAGAACCTCGCCGAAGCGGCACGCTGGTTCAAAGAGGCCGCCGAAACCGGCTTGATCGATTCGCAGTTCAATTTGGCCGTGCTCTATGAGCGCGAGTTAGGCGTCGCGGCATCTCTGACCGAGGCCTATCGCTGGTATGTTATCGCGGGCACCCAGGGCGACGCTGAATCGAAGGCGCGCGTGGAGGCCCTAGGGACGCAGCTTCAACCGGCGCAACGCGAAACCATCGAATGCGCGGCAGCCGGGTTCAGAACACGGGCATTGAACGCGCGCGCTAATACGCCGCCGACGATGGCGCAAGCCGCGCCGTAGTCCGCTCAGGCGGGTTCGCCGAACCTTAGGAAATTGGTGACAGTGTCACGGGATCGGAAAATGATGATTTTCCCGGGGACCGGTTTATTCCTGATGCCGTCAGTCTGATATGGAAATTTATCTTCCCATTGCCGAGATCTCGGTCAATTGGATCATGATCGTCGGCATGGGCGCGGCGGTCGGATTCCTGTCCGGCGTTTTCGGCGTGGGCGGTGGTTTTCTGCTGACGCCGCTTCTGGTGTTCTACGGCATTCCGCCGGGCGTTGCCGTTGCCACGCAGGCTTGCCACATCACCGCATCTTCCGTTTCGGGCGCTCTCACACATTGGCGCCGCAACGGCATCGATTTCGTGATGGGTGGGGTCCTCGCTGTCGGCGGATTGGTGGGCTCGATTCTCGGTGTCCAGCTGTTCCGCATTTTGCAGCAAACCGGACAAGTGGAATTCACCGTCACCGCCGGCTACGTGCTGCTGCTGAGTTCGATCGGCGGCCTCATGCTGAACGAAAGCGTGCGCGCCATTCGGGCCCGGCGGCGTGGCGATCCGCCCCAACTTACACGCCATGTGCAGCATTCATGGATCTTGCGCCTACCGCTGAAAATGCGTTTCCGGCATTCCAAGCTCTATATCAGCGTCATTCCACCACTCGCATTGGGGACGCTGGTCGGCATCCTGACGGCGATTTTAGGTGTCGGCGGCGGCTTCGTACTGGTGCCGGCGATGATTTATATTTTGCGTATGCCGACCGGTGCCGTTGTCGGCACGTCGCAATTTCAGATTCTCTTCGTCACCGCAGTAACCACCATCCTGCATGCCATCACCAATCATACGGTGGATTTGGTTTTGGCATGGCTCCTGGTGATGGGTGCCGCCTTCGGTGTTCAGTTCGGCGTTCGCGTGGGCTCAAAACTTCGCGGCGAAGAACTTCGCGCGCTGCTGGGAATTTTGGTTGTAGCGGTCGCGCTGCGCCTTCTATTCGGCCTGGTCGCAACGCCAGACGATATTTATTCCGTTGTGGTGGGCGTGCCATGAGGCGTATCCCCACGCTTCTTTTGCTGTTGCTCACGCTGGCTGCGATGCCGGCGCACGCGGCGGAAGACCTCGTATCGGGTCTCTCAACCGACCTCATTCAAATTCGCTCGGATTTTACCGGGACCGATATCGTCGTCTTCGGCGCCATCGAAACCTTCGATCCCGGAACGCCGGCTGAAGACCGGGACATCGTCGTCGTCATTCGCGGACCGGAAGTTCCGCGCGTGGTGCGCCGCCGCGACCGCGTGTTCGGCCTATGGGTAACGCGTCGGCAAATTCCGTTCACCGGCCTGCCGGGCTATTATTTCATCGCCAGTACGCGACCGCTGGATTTGGTGGCGTCTGCCGACACGCTGGAACGCTTCGAGCTTGGCCCCTCGCGGCTGACGGCTGACACCGACGTGCCCGCAAGCCCCGAGGAAATCGCGCAGTTTCACGCCGCCACGGTGCGAACGCTGACGCGCGAGCAGCTCTATTGGGAGAACACCAATTCCATTGAATTTCTCAGCCGCTCGCTGTTCCGCGCGCGCATTCCAGTGCCATCGACAGTGCCCTCCGGCGAATACCGCGCCGAGGTCTATCTCTTTCACGGCGGCACCGTTGTGAGCGCGCAATCGACGCCGCTCTTTGTCGATAAGACTGGATTCGAGCGCGAGCTTTATGATTTTTCGAACGAAGCACCGTTCAGCTACGGCCTGGTCGCAGTATTCATGTCGGGTGCACTCGGATGGCTTGGCTTCGCGCTCTTCCGCCCGCGCGGATAATTCCTACGGCCCGATGCTGGTAGCTAGGAAGCGATCGATTTCGTCGAGCACACGTTTGCGCTTCGCGACGGTTCCGAGATCACCCCATTCGTCTTCGATCTCGACATATGTAACCGGCTTGTTGGCCCGGCGCAGAAATGCCTCCATATGCTCGCTCTGCGAGAGTCAACCCCGTTCCTCGCCATCGATCAAAAGCACAGGGCCGGAAAAGGCCTCGGCATGGCTGGCGGGTTAGAATCGTTCGAGATCCTCGACGGAATAGTTTCCGCTATTTCTGACCAGCTCCGAGCTGAAGAGAGATTGGCCAAACGACCGCGCATATGTTTGGTCTTCAACCAGCGGTTTGAGCTCAGAATAGCCATGAATGCTGATCGTGCAGGAAATCGTGTCAGCCGAAAACGCTCCAGTCGAAAGCGCAGCATATCCGTCCATACCTTGTCCAAAGACGCAGACACGCTTTGGATCGACGATGCCCTTATCGACCAAATGTTTGACGCCGATCCGGATATCTTCCTGAAATTCCGTCATCCAGGTGCCAAGCTCGCCCATACCGGAAAGGTCGCCCAATTCCTTGTGTGCTCGCCTCCCCGCGTAAAAAGCGGCGTAACCTTTTTGGCTGAGGAAATCGCGAATCCAATATGGTCCGCCGTAGCTTTCGCCTGTCATTACGATCAGCGGCAGCGCTTTAGGTTCCCGGCCCGGAGGTAAAACCAACATTCCTTTCAGCGCAGCATTGTCACTCCCCGGATAGGTCAGTTCCTCCCTTGTGGGAACGGGAAGGCGATCTATTTGCTGTTGCTTGCCTGCCACCGATGCGACGCGGTTTGTGCGCGTGTCGATATGGTAGAGAACCGTCGGCGCCATACCGTCAGAGACTTCGAACAATGCGTTTGCTCGATCGGCGCTCCAGGAAACAAACAAAATATTCCGTCCAGGAAAGCCGCGTTGCAATCTCGATGTAACAGCCTCTCGCTCAGGCGAGAAATATTTCCATTTGCTCAAGCCACCGTCGAGGTACACGACGCCTGCAACGCGCTGACTATTCTCGTCCTCGAAGCCGCCTACGACATCAACCAGCGGATCGTAGTAGAGCGTCTCCCCCCATTTTCCGGTGGCGAGATCAAACCGATAGAGGCCTTTGCGATTTCCTTCCCGCTGGGCAATCACCGCGAGCGACAAGCCATCTTCGGTAAGGCCTGCAATCTGTCCTTTATTGTCGGGGCGGTCATTGATGCGAGCAATCTCGCGATAGTCATTGCCATCCGGAAGGAGAATGCGATCACCCTTTCCCCGTTCCGTTTCGATTCGCGCAACCAGATTTCCGGTGCAGTCCATGATCCATTGGGCGGTATCGCGCGTTCCCACGCAAGCACGCGCCGCCCCACCGTTGGTGAGATTCACGCGGTAAAGATTGTACTCATAATCTCCCGGCATAAAATCTGCCCGGAGCTGCGCGCGATAAAAATAGGCCGGCATAAAGATATAGTTGGGATCGGTGGGATTGAGATCGGCGATCTCCTGCGTAGAGCTTGAGGTGGCCTGCAGCTCTGTATTGGAAAGCAGAGTCGCAGTATTTTTGCCATCGACACTAATAGCCAACGCCCGATCCGCAAGCCGATGAAACCGGTTCACATCGTCCAGTTTCCGGCGTGACACGGCGACAACAACCCGGTCGTTTTTTGCCCACGCGACGTTTGCCACTTCAGACTCGTTAAGTGTCGCGACGACGGGCGGCGCTGCCGATCCGATCTCGAAAATCGCCAGCCTGTCGCCAGCATCGTTCGGCGAGACGAGTGCGAGGTGTTTACCGTCCGGCGAGAGCGCGGCATCTGAATAGGCGGGAGCCGCGGCAAATACGGCTGCCAAATCAGCAGGCGGGGCCGCCGCCCCCATCGACAACAAGGCACAACCCACAACGGCAAATTTTACCAATCGAGACATGATCTTGGCCCCCGCCAAAGCGCGCCGCCGGCAGCGGCACCTATCCTGTTGGCGGAAAGCTTAGCAGCCTCAGAGCCCGCACGGAACGGCTTCAGAACGCCGCAATACCAGTCTGCGCCCGCCCCAAGACAAGCGCGTGAATATCGTGTGTGCCTTCATAGGTGTTCACGGTTTCGAGATTGAGGACATGGCGGATAACGCCATATTCGTCCGAGATACCGTTGCCGCCATGGATGTCGCGCGCGGCTCGGGCGATATCGAGCGCCTTACCGCAATTGTTGCGCTTCATCAGGGAGATAGCTTCGGAAGCGGCAAGGTTTTGGTCCATCAACCGGCCAAGCCGCAAGGCGCCCGCTAGGCCCAACGTGATTTCGGTCTGCATGTCCGCGAGCTTTTTCTGGACCAATTGCTTTCCGGCAAGCGGTTGGCCGAATTGGTGCCGCTGCAGAGCATAGTCGCGCGCCGCATGCCAGCAGAATTCCGCCGCGCCCATCACGCCCCAAATGATGCCGAAGCGAGCTTTGTTAAGGCAGGCAAACGGTGCCGAAAGCCCTTGCGCATCGGGCAGCACGTTTTCATCGGGCACAAAACAGTCCGCGAGCACGATTTCGCCGGTCGGCGACGCGCGCAGCGAAAACTTACCTTCGATCTTGGGCGTTGAAAATCCTTCGGCTCCGCGCTCGACGATAAAGCCGCGGATGATTCCGTCCTCGGTCTTCGCCCAGACAATGGCAATGTCCGCGATCGGCGCATTGCTGATCCAGGTCTTGGCGCCGCTCAGGCGATAACCGCCGGGTACCTTCCGCGCGCGCGTCGCCATCGCACCGGGGTCAGAGCCGTGATCGGGTTCGGTCAAGCCGAAACACCCGATCAGCGATCCTGCCATAAGGCCCGGTAAAAAGCGGCTGCGCTGCGCCGCGCTACCAAAGCTGCGAATGGGATGGATCACCAGCGCCGACTGCACGCTCATCATCGAGCGATAGCCGGAATCGATGCGCTCGATTTCACGCGCGATCAGCCCATAGCCGACATGGCTGAGACCTGCCCCGCCCTCTTCTGCCGGAACCGTGGCACCGAGAAAACCCACCGCGCCCATGGCGCGCATCAGCGCCGGTTCGGTGCGCTCATGGCGAAAATCGTCGCGCACGCGCGGCGCCAATTCCTGCTGGCAGAAGCGCCGCGCGGACTCACGGACCATGCGCTCTTCGTCGCTCAACTCCGCTTCCAGCAATAGCGGATCGGTCCAATCGAAGTGGGCGCGCGCGGTCATTGGGCGTCAGTTTCTCCCGCCGATTGGAGAAAATCTCTGACGGCCTTTTTGTAAACGAGATCGCCAACGGCGGAGTGATGATTGCGCCGCGGCAGCAGCAAAGGCGTAGCATTGCCGAGCGTGGCAGCAAGCTTCTCGGGTCGGCCCGCGATGTTGTCCACCTCACCGGACACAACCAGAGCCGGCGTTGAGATGGTCTTCAGTTCCTCGGCGGTGAAGGAAAGGCGCTTGCGCCGCATGCAAGCGGCCAGCGCCTCCATGTCGTTATTCCCGCGCGCAGCAAAGGTACGAAATTCCTGCGCCAGCCTGTCGGTGACATCCGCCTCATCCTTCGCCACAAGCCCGTCGGCGATGATTTTGTCGCGCGTCGACCAGAAGGTGAAATAGTTTTCACCGACGCCCGCGATGACGGCGCGGTTTATGCGCTCCGGCTGCTCATGCGCCAGATTGATGGTCAGATATCCGCCCATCGAGTAGCCCATGACATCGGCGCGCTCGACGCCCTCCGCGCTCATCACGGCGACGATATCGGCCAGCATCTTGGTGTCGTCATAGGCGGCACTGTCGTGCGGCTTATCGCTTTCGCCGTGGCCCCGGCAATCAAGCGCAATCACTTTATGCCCGGCCCGAACCAGCCAGTCATACCAAAGCGTGCCCTTCCACGTGATGGCGCGGCTGGCGGCAAAGCCGTGAATCAGAACGACGGGCGGGCCCTCGCCCAGCGCGTCATAGGCGATGGCAAGGCCGTCCGGCGAGGTGGCGAAAGATGTCACGAAAGCTGAGGTTTTATGTTGCGGGCGGCACCATGGCACCGGCAAACGCCGAGTTCAAACCCGCCCCTCCAACATCGCCCTTTTCGACCGCCTGCAATCGCATTAGCAAGGAGGGTGCGCCAGTCGAAGTGGCCGCATGACTTCACGAGTGGAACGGGTTGGCGAACACGCCGAACATCGCGATTGTCACCACCTTGCGGAATGCCGGGCGGATGCTGGATTCGTTCATCGCCTATCATCTCGCCATCGGCTTTTCGCATATCTTTCTTTTCTTCGACGACCCGGCCGATCCCGATCTGCCACGCATGCGCGCCCATCCCTCCGTCACCGCTTTTGCCCACAATGAGAGTTTGCGCGAGAGCTGGAAGGCACTGTCACAGTATGAAACGCAAGGTGCGTTCATCGACCGCGAAGTGATGGCGCGTCAGGTTCTGAATGCAGAATTGGCCATGGGCAAAGCACGCGACATGAGTTTCGATTGGCTGCTGCATATCGATTCCGACGAATTGTTTTACTCGCCGCATCAATCGGCGACCGAACATTTCGCGTCGCTGTCGGGACAGAATTTCGATACGATGAACTATCCGAATTTCGAGGCGGTGCCGGAGCAGGATGACATCGGCGATGTTTTCCGCGAGATCGACCTCTTCAAGCCGCCTGCCCATCTCACGCGCTTCTCGCCCGCGGCGATCCGCCTGTTGCAGGCGACACCGCAACTCCTGCCCAATTTCTTTCATTTCTATGCGTCGGGAAAATCAGCAGTGCGCTTGGCCGCGAAAGACATGCGGCCCATGGGCGTTCACGATTTCATCCGCGCCGATGGCCATTATCCTGGAACACACAGCACACGGCATTTCATCCTTCATTACGCGTGCTGCGGCTTCGAAAATTTCTGGACCAAATATGTGACGCTCGGCCGCTTCCCCGACCAATGGTGGAACGCCTATGACATCGTCGCGTCTATCGGTCCATTCCATTTGCAGGCGCGCGACGTGGTGGCGAAAGGAGACCGCGATGCCGCCAAGGCGTTCTACCGCCAACGCCTAGCGATAGAGGACGACAAGAAGGTCAGCGCCCTTGTGGCGGCGGGCATTCTCCAGCGCATTTCGGAGCCGAAGCGAATTCTGGCAGCGGCTCAGCGATGATTTTCATGCATTTACCTTTCATCAGGGCTTCAAGCGGGCCGGCAATCCTGTAATTTCACCGGATGGCCCTCGACGCTCACGAGCCCGACAATTTCTCTTATGCCACGCCGGACGATCCGCGCCTGAAGCGCCTCGTCATCCGCATCATTGAGACCATGACGGGTCAGCCGCAGCTGAAGAAGCTGTACGACCGGCACCGTCAGGAACCGCGTGCGGGAGAAAGCTTCTGGGACGCTGCCATTCGCCAGCTCGAATTGCGCATAGACTTTAACGAGGACGCCCTGGCGCGCATCCCGAAGACCGGCCCTTTGGTCATTGTCGCCAATCATCCATTCGGAGTTCTGGATGGGCTCGTCATCAGCTACCTCACCTCCAAAGCGCGGAGCGATTTTCGCGTGCTCACCAACAGCGTTTTGTACCGCGCCGAGGAGATCCGTTCTTTTCTCCTGCCCATCGACTTTGCCGAGACTAAGGACGCGCTGAACACAAATTTGAAATCGCGCACCGAGGCTAAGAACCATCTTTTGGCGGGCGGCTGCCTGGTGATCTTCCCGGCCGGCGGCGCCGCGACAACGCCGAAGCTATGGAGCCGGCGCGCAACCGATCTCGAATGGAAGCCAACCACGGCGCGCCTCATCACCCAAGCGAGAGCGCCGGTCATGCCGATCTATTTCGACGGGCAGAACAGCCGTCTTTTTCAAATCGCCAGCCACATCAGCATGACGTTGCGCCTGTCGCTGTTCTTCAAAGAGGTTTACGACAGAATAGGCAGCGAAATTCGGGGGCGGATCGGCGATGTCATTCCCTATGAGCAGCTTGAGCGGCTGGATCGGAAAAAACTGATGGATCATCTGCGCGCCACCACTCTCGCGTTGGGGAACGCGATTCCACCCCGCAGGCGGCGTTAGATCAGCGTGGCTCGCCCCTCCGTCGCTCTCTTCGCAACCTGCCTCGTGGATTTTTTCCGTCCGCAAGTGGGATTCGCTGCTGCCAAATTACTGGAGCAGGCGGGTTGCGATGTTTCAGTCCCGGTGCAAACCTGCTGCGGACAGCCCGCTTACAATGGGGGCGACAAAGACGACGCCGCAGCGCTCGCCCGCAACGTCATCGCCGAGTTCGAGACCTTCGATTACGTCGTGGCGCCATCCGGCTCTTGCGCCGGAATGCTCAAGGTTCACTATCCACTTCTCTTGCAGGACGATCCCTTATGGGGAGCCCGCGCAAAAGGGCTGGCTGCCAAAACACATGAGCTGTTCTCATTCCTGGTGAATATTCGCGGGCTGACAAGCGTGGACGCGTCCTGTTCCGGTATCGCGGCGTGTCACGATTCCTGTTCGTCGTTACGCGAGATGAATGTGAAGCACGAACCGCGTACCCTCCTCGCCTCAGTTAAAGGTCTCGCGTTGCGCGACATTCCTGAAACGGACACCTGCTGCGGTTTCGGCGGTTTGTTCTCGGTCAAATATCCCGAAATCTCGGCGCGCATGGCGGACGACAAGCTCGCCGCCGCCAAAAGCAAAGGCGCGAACATGCTGGTGGGTGGTGACCTCGGCTGCCTGTTACATCTCGCGGGCCGCGCAAGCAGGCGTGGCGATAAGATCGACATTCGTCACAGCGCCGAAATTCTTGCGGGGCTTACCGACGAACCCGCCATCGGCAAAGGCAAATCGTGAGCGGACCCGCAAAAAACTTTCCCGATGCTGCGCGTGCAGCGCTTGAGGATGTTGGTCTGCAAACCGCGCTTACCAATTTGAAGCAAGGGTTTCAGGTTAAGCGTGCGCACGCTATGGCCGCCCTGCCCGATCCGCATGGTTTGCGCGAAGCAGGCGCCGCCATCCGGGAAGACGCACTGGCGCGGCTGGGCGATTTGCTGGAACAGTTTGAAGCCAGCGTGCAAAAATCCGGCGGCCATGTGCATTGGGCCCGCGATGCGGATGAAGCGCGCACGCTCATTGGAAAACTCCTGAAAGATCGCGGCGTCAAGACCGTCACCAAAGGCAAGTCCATGGTGAGCGAGGAAATTGAGCTCAATCCCTATTTGAACACGCTCGGCATTACGCCCGTCGAGACCGATCTCGGCGAATATATCATTCAGCTGCGGAATGAGCCTCCCAGCCATATCGTGGCGCCGGCCTTCCATTTGCGCCGGCAGGATGTCGAGGAAAGTTTCCGCGCCGCGCACACAGAATTGGATGCAGGCCGCGCCTTAAGCGAGCGCTCAGCATTGGTGGCGGAAGCGCGCGGGATCATGCGGCACCATTTCGAAGCGGCCGATGCCGGAATCACGGGCGCAAATTTCCTGGTCGCGGAATCCGGCACCGCCATCGTTGTCACCAATGAAGGCAACGGCGATTTAACACGCCTTTTGCCCAAGCTACATATTGTGGTGACGGGAATTGAGAAGGTCGTTCCCACCCTCGGTTATGCGTCGGTGTTGCTGCGTCTTCTCACCCGCGCCGCCACCGGCCAGGACATCACGTCCTACGTGACCTTCTCTTCTTCGCCGCGCAAATCTGAAGACGCTGATGGCCCCTCAGAGTTTCACGTTGTGCTTGTCGATAATGGCCGCTCGCGCCTGCTGGCCAGCCCGGTGTGGGAAGTCCTGAAATGCATTCGCTGCGGCGCCTGTCTCAATCATTGCCCGGTCTATGGCGCGGTCGGCGGCCACGCGTACGGAGCTGTGTACCCAGGACCAATAGGTGCTGCGCTCAATCCGGGGCTTGAGGGCGCGGCTAAACATCCGGACCTACCGCAAGCGTCAAGCTTTTGCGGACGCTGCGACGAAGTGTGCCCGGTGAAAATTCCGCTGACGCGAACCATGCGCCATTGGCGCAATGAAGCGTTCCAGCAAGGCCTCGGCTCGCCTGCTATAGTACGCGGGCTTCGCCTCTGGGCCTATCTTGCCGAGCATCCGGTTTTCTATCGCTTGTCGTCGCGTGTGGCGCGCATCGCTTTGCGGCTTATCGCCGGTCGGAAAGGATCTCTCGCCAAGCTTCCCTATTTGCAAGGCTGGTTCGGCGCCCGCGATCTGCCGCGACCGGCGAAGGCGAGTTTCCAAGCACAATGGAAAGCCAAACGATGAGCGCGCGCAAGGAGATTCTCGCTGCTGTGCGTAAAGGCGGCGGAACGCGCCGTGCACCTACCGGCTACGCACCGCCGCGTTTTGAGTCCTTGGCCGAAACCTTCGTGGCCAACGCCAAACACAGCTACGCCATCGTGCATGAACTCGCCTCGGATAAAGAAGTGCCGAGCGCGATTGCCGCGATTCTCGCCGGAGCTAATGCCAGGATGCGGCTGCATCTGCCGGAAGGATCGAACTTGCTTTCCCTCAATTGGTCCGCCGCACCACTTCTGGAAATAGCGATGACGCCGCCTTCCGGTGAAGACAGTTCAGCATCAGAAGCCGATTGCGCCATCGCCGAAACCGGAACCGTCGCTTTTTTATCGGGTAAAGCGCGTCCGTCCTCGTGGCATTTTCTTTCGGGGCGAGAAATCGTGCTGGTGCGGCGCTCGCAGCTGGTCGGCACGCTCGAAGAGATGTTCGCCAAACTCGACGCCATGCCGGCAACACTGAATCTGGTGACGGGACCATCGCGCACCGGCGATATTGAACAAACGATGGAACGCGGCGCGCATGGCCCGCGCGAAATCCACATTCTCCTACTGCCATAAAGAAGCGTTGCGACGCGTCATCATCTCTTGTGCCGCGTCGCTCGCTTTCGGTTTACGGCCTCGCTTGCATGGCCGCCGCGCCGAACACAGTCGTGATGGCGAGCTTGGCGCAATCATCGTCCATGGTTCCGCCACCACCACCGCCGGCGCCTACTGCGCCCACCAGTTCACCATTGATGAAAAGCGGAAAACCGCCGCCTTGCGGAAAATCACCGACAAATTCCGGCGCGCGGTTGATCTGCTTGTTCACGCGATCGAACAATTCCGCCGTGGGGCGCCGCCAGCGCGCCGCCGTCTTCGCCTTCAACTGCGCCGTGAGGATGCTGGTTTCGGTGGCATTTTCGGCTGCCAGAAACGCCAGGAGATTGCCGGCAGGATCGACTACCGCAAGCGACACGTCGATCTTACGGGTCGCGGCGAATTCCATGCAGACTTCGGCCATTTTACGCGCCGCGAAGCTGGTAACCACTTTGCGGTCAGCCAACAGATTTTGCTGTGCTGACGCTGACATTACAGACGAGGCAAGGATCGCGGCAACCCTTATTCCCAGTGTTGCGAATTTCATCTGAATCTCTCTCCCCAGTTTGTTCCGACAGGCGCGTCGCGAGGCTTTGGGCGACGACGCGTCGATTTGGCCTCTATGGCTCCACCCAATCTATCATAAGACAGGGCTGACCGAAGCGCCTGCCTGAGACCGGCCGGCCTCCAAAGCGATATGATATTTAAAGCCCCACGCGTCTTTCAGCATCGCAATTACCGGATATTTTTCGCCGGGCAGTTTATTTCCCTGACCGGCACCTGGCTGCGCTCGGTTGCCATGGGTTGGCTCGCCTACAAGCTCAGCAATTCTCCCTTCATGCTGGGCGTGGTGACCTTCGCGGCGCAATCGCCGATGTTTTTCGCCTCCCCCTTTGTCGGCGTCATCGCCGACCGCTTCGAGAAGCGCCGGGTCTTCGCCACTACGCAAGCGCTGAACATGCTGCAGATGGCGATTCTCACCGTCCTGACCTTCACTGGCCTCATCACCATCGAAATCCTGATTTTTCTGTCGCTGTGCGGCGGTATCGTGCAGGCGGTGGAAGCGCCGGCGCGGCAAAGCTTTACCATCGAAATGGTGGGGCGCGAGGATTTGCGGCAGGCCATTTCCTACAACGCCATCATGTTCAACATGGCCCGCACGCTTGGCCCCGCCGTCGGCGGTATTTTGGTGGCCGCCTTCGGCGAAGCGTGGTGTTTCCTCATCAATACGATCAGCTACGCCGCCGTCATCGGCAGCCTGTTGGCGATGAAGCTGGAAAAGCGCGAACCGATCAAGGAAAGCGATCCTTGGGAGGATATCAAACGCGGCTTCTCTTACGTGACGCATCATGCCGAAATTCGCACCGCCATTATTCTTTCCGGCACCACAGGCTTCTTCGGCATGTCGTTCATGGCGCTGATGCCGGCCTATGCCGGCGACGTGCTGCATATGGGTTCCGAGGCGCTTGGCCTCACCGTCAGCGCTTTCGGCCTCGGCGCGCTTTTGGGCGCGGCGATCGCCGGGCGTGTGAGTGAGCATTATCTTTTCTGGTTGCCGACAATTGCCGCGGCCATGGTCGGCACCACGCTATTGTTCTTCGCCAATGTCACCTCGCTCTGGCTGGCGCTGGCCTTCATCTTTCCCGCCGGCCTCAGCTGGCTGCTGATGGCCGTCACGAATAACAGCCAGATCCAGCTTCTCGCGGCGGACGAGATGCGCGGCCGGGTGATGTCGTTCTACGCCATGGGCGCGCTCGGCTCCCAGCCTTTGGGCGCGCTGATGCTCGGCTATTTGGCCGATCATTTTGGGGTTCCATTCGCCCTTACCATCGGCGGTCTCGGCTGCCTCTTGGCGGCGGCTTTGTCGTATTCCAGCCTTCGGCGCCTGAAAGCTAAGACGCGGGTATAGCCCCCTCCGCCGACTGCGTCGGCACCTCCCCCTGTGTTCACGGGGGAGGTGGGCCTGCGCAGCAGGCACGGAGGGGGCAAATCATTTCGATAAATTTGGAAAGTTGGCAGGAACGCAGCCTTGAGCGCATGATGGCGCAGACGCCCGAACGGGCTCAGATTCTGGGAGGAAAAAATGATCTTTTTGAAAGCGGCCGTCGCGACCGCAGCGTTTCTTGCCGCAGGCGCCGCCATGGCCATGCAGCAACCCGCGCCGGCACCGGCGCAGGACTTCTCGCAAGTGACAGTGCACACCACCGATCTCGGTAACAAAACCTATTGGCTGGAGATGGTGGGACCCAACGGCCAGATGGGCGGCAATGTGGCTGCCGTTGTCGGCACCGACTGCATCATCATGGTGGATTCAAATTTCGCGCCGATGGCCGACAAGATCAAAGCCGCAGTGGCGGCGGTTTCGCCGTTGCCGATCAAGTTCCTGATCAACACGCATTTCCACGGCGACCACACCGGCGGCAATGCGGCTTTCGCAGCCGGCGCTACCATTGTGGCGCATGAGAATGTGCGCAAGCGCCTCGCCGAAGGCACGGTGAACGGGCTGAGCGGCGCGCGTGCGGCGCCCGTCGCGGCGGATGCCTTGCCGAAAGACACCTATCCGGAACGCACCATGGTGCGCGTCGGCGGGCGCACCGCGGTTGTCGGACATCCGTTGAACGCGCACACCGACGGCGATTCCTATGTACGTCTGGAGGACGCCAATGTTCTCGCCACCGGCGATACCGTCACTTTCGGACGCTATCCCAATATCGATTTCGCCAATGGCGGCGGCATCAATGGGATGGTCACGGCGACGGAGACCTACCTTCAGCTCACGAACGACCAAACCAAAATCATTCCGGGGCACGGCCCGCTCGGCAACAAAGCCACGCTGATGGAATATCGCCAGATGCTGATGACATCGCGCGAACGCGTTCAAAAGCTGATCGCCGAAGGCAAGACCGAAGCTGAAGTGGTCGCAGCCAAACCGAATGCCGATTACGACGCGAAATACAATGCAAACGACATGCAGGCCGGCAATTTCATGCGGGTGATTTACCGCTCGCTGAAGCCTGCGTGAACGATTAGGCACATGGGCGGAGCGTGAAAGCTCCGCCCTCCTCCCGACTGCCGCCATGAACAATTCCGCCGAAACAATGCCAGCCATATTCTTCGGGCACGGAAGCCCGATGAACGCGTTGGGCGGGCCTTACGCCGACGCATGGCGTGCGCTCGGCAAAACATTGCCGCGCCCCAAAGCCATCCTGATGATTTCGGCGCATTGGTTCGTGCCCGAGACCGCCGTCACCGCAATGGCGCGCCCGCGCACCATCTATGATTTCTACGGCTTTCCGAAAGAGCTTTACGAAGTCCAGTACAACGCACCAGGCGACGAAACATTGGTGGAGAGAATTGCGGCGATGCTTGCACCGCTGCCGGTGCGGCTAGATCAGGAATGGGGGCTGGATCACGGCACATGGTCGGTAGCAGCTCACGTTTGGCCCGATGCCGATGTGCCCATTCTTCAACTCAGCATCGACCGCACCAAGTCCGCCGATTTTCACTATCAACTGGGCAAGGCTCTGGCACCACTTCGCAAGGAAGGCGTTTTGATCGCGGGTTCTGGCGACGTGGTCCACAATCTGCGGCTGATGCAACGGCAGAACGGCATTGCGCCCTATGAGTGGGCGTCGCGGTTCAACGACATCGTCAAACACGCCGTGTCCACGCGCAACCATGACCTCTTGATCAATTACCGGGGCCTTGGCCCGGACGCCGCCATGGCTGTACCGACGCCGGAACATTTTCTTCCCTTGCTCTATGTATTGGCAGCGCAGAACGACGATGACACTGCACGCTTCTTCACTGATTCCCTCGATCTCGGTTCGGTCAGCATGCTCGGCATCGATATAAGGCCCACATCCGGCAAGACTTGAACGGAGCACCGCATGCGCATTCTGTTTGCCACCGCATTTGCGCTGTGTATGTGCGCTCCCGCCTTCGCCGCTGATGCGCCCGACATTCTAAAAGAATGGGACAGCATTCGCCCGCCGCCGGCACCTTCCATTCAGAAGGTGACGATCGATCCCAAGCGCACGGCATTCTTCGCCATCAGTTTCAACAAGAACAATTGTATTCCCTCGGTTCGCCCGCGCTGCCACGCGGCCATTCCGCATGTAAAGCGCCTGCTCGATCAGGCGCGCGCGCACAATATGATTATCGTCATGACGCACACGCGGCGCATGACTCCGGCGGATTTCGTGCCCGAGCTGAAGCCCATCGGCAGCGAAATCGTTTTCGGCGGCGAGGAAGACAAGTTTCACAACAACAAGCTTGCGGAAGATCTGAAGGCGCGCGGCGTCGACACCATTCTGATGACGGGAACAAGCGCCAATGGCGGCCTCTTGTTGACCGCGACCGGCGCGGCGCTCCGCGGCTTTAAAGTGATCGTGCCGATTGACACCATGCCGGCAGAAACTGCCTATCAGGAGCAATCTGCGATCTGGCAGATCGCCATCGAAGGCGTTTTCACCACCGAGAATTTCTCGCTGCTGACGCGCAGCGATTTGGTGGATTTCGCGCCCTAAGTTCAGTTCGCGCCGATGGCGGCAATGCCGACGTTGGCGCATTGATGATCAGTGCCCGGCGGGCCACCGCCAACACCGATGGAACCAACGATCTGACCGCCGACGCGGATGGGGACCCCGCCCGAAGCGGGAAAATCATTCATCTGCATGGCAAGTATCAGCTGGTTGTCTGCCGTGGCGTTGAGCGGCGCGATCATATTCTGGCTGGGTTCGCCACGTTGCAACGCGGTTTGGGCTTTCATGCGCGACGGTTCGACTGAAAGGATGGGCGCCCCGTCCATCCGCCGCGCATAGATCAGTTCGCCAGCCGCGTTAACCACCGAGACCGTCGAACGCCAACCATTCTTCTCCGCATGCGCAAGACAGGCCTCGGCGGCGCGTTTCGCGGCATCGGAATCCAGAGTCGTCACGGATATGGTTTGTGCCTGCGCAAAACTTGTCAGAGCCGCGAGCGCGGCGAGAGAGAGAAAAACTGAAACGGTTTTCATGGGCGAACCTTTGTCAAAGCGTCCTGCGCGACCGCGGCGCATTCTTCATCAGCCTCGGGCGTTCCGCCCGCAACGCCGATAGATCCCGCCGTGGCCTTGCCGCCGCGTTCGACCGCGTTGTCGAGAAGGATCGCCCGGCCGCCCCGCGCCGGAATATTGCCGAGCTGCATGGCCATGACGGCCGTCTGACCGACATTGTTAGCGGCGATGCGCGCTTCCATTTCGCTGGTCGGACCGCCTTGCTGCCAACTCGTTCTCGCTTTCAACAGCGCGGCACGCGCGCTTGCCTCGGAGGCGCCGTTCATGCGGTGCATGTAAAGCGTCATGCCGGTCGTATCGAGAACATAGATGCTCATCTTCCAGCCGCGCGCGGCGGCAAGTTTTTCACAAGCTTCGGCGCCGGTCATCGCGGCCACCGAAGTGATGGTCGGAATCATCCGTGTTTGCGCAGACGCGGAGACGGAACACATTCCCGACACCACAAGCGTTAAGGCCATGGAGAACGAAAGTCTTCGTAACATTGGGTGCTTTCCTGGAAGCGATTTACGACGCACCTAAATGGTAGCGCGGTAAGATGTCAAAGATGTTCGGGTTGCACCTGTTTCTTTGCGGCGGTGCGGCCGAGTTCTAACAGATCATGGGCAATTTCAGGCACATCAATGGCGCAGAACGATGCCAGAATTTCGCGGGTAATCGTCAAATCCAGCTCTTTCTTCACCCATTCTTGCTTCAGCACCAAATCGTAACGCGCATAAGTCAGAAGCGGGGCTGGGCCGAGCCTATCGCCCGACAAATCGCCCATTTCGCCATCGATTTTCCATGGCGTCGGCGACGTACCCATCCATTGCAGCAACGCCTGGTTCAGCCAGACATTGTCTTCGATGATCGACCGTAAGCCCAGCACCGCGAGCGCCGCGCTGGGCGCGAGAGCCACCAGCACACCGCGTCGCCCGAGATTGATCCGAAGGTTGATGGCGTAGCTATTCGCCGCATCGCGGTAGACGGAAAGCTGCGGGTCGACCATCTCGACATTCAGCTTCTGCATTTGTGCCCAAGCATCGAATTGATCGCGCATAGTCAGGCGCTGGTCGTTGAACGATGCGACGAGCACGCAATACTCGGCGTTCGGATTTTCGGCGGCGGATGTTTGGAAAGACGAACAGGCGACGGACACAACGAGCACGCAAAACAGCGATATGCGCATGGTCTATATCTCCTGAACGTCTCCCAAATACATGTTTACACCGATAAGTGGTTTATGTTTACACCGCTATATCGATGAATGGACGCCTTATGGGTCAACCGTGATGGTGATGCGGTCGCTCATCACTGCCGGATCGTGCGGAATATGTGCCGCGTCGGCGAGCACGAGCTGCAACGTGTGCTGGCCCGGCGTCAGCGCGACGGTCGCTTCCGTCTGTCCGCGTCCGTAATGGACATGGGTCATGTCGGCGGGAATCGGCACGTCGAGAGCCGGCGTCGGCGCGTCAACGATCAGATGATGATGGCCGGTGTTCTGCGTGCCCGGGCCAACGAGGCCGAACGGCGCAACGCCCATGCCGGTCAATCCGAACTGCACCGTCACCGGGCTCTTCACATGAGCGCCGTTTTGCAGATTGATGAAATAAACCTTGGCGCTGGCGGGAGACGCCGTGCGGCCCGAAGCCGTGGTGGCGGGCGCGGCGGCGTCCGCCGCAAGCGCGGCGTCGTAGACCGATGCGCCGACCGTTCCGAACGCGACAAGCGCTATGGCTGTCGCGAGAAGCTGTGTTCTCATATGTGTCCTCCATAATGTTGGACCGGAGCTTGCCGAGGAAAACCGGCCTCGCGCAAGAGCCGAAAGGTGAAAGTCAGGCAAGGTTCCGGCGGGGTTTGGCCTTAAGCCAAGCCGCCCTCTTCCGCCGTCAGGGGCATCACGTGAACGCCCATGTAATCGCACTCCGCGCCGTAAAGCAGCTCGCTCACATTCTTCGCCTTGAGGGTCTTCACCAGCTGATCCGTGAGACCCGCCATCGGCAGCATCAGGCCTGCCAGCTGCGCAAGATCCATGGTCACGTCCATGTCCTTTTCCTGCCAAGTGAACTTGGTGGTGTCCCAGCGGTCGAGTGTGCCGTTATAGGCCGGGCATTTCAGCAGCACTTCGCGCATGCGCTGGGCGTCGATGCCCCAGCGCTTGGCTAGCAGCAGCGTCTCGTAGTTGGAAACGCAATGCACCCAGTGCAGAAGGTTGTTGCAGGCCTTGGCAAGTTGGCCCGAACCGATCGGACCGACATGCATGACATCGCGGCTATACGCCATAAGAACCGGGCGCGCTTTTTCGATCACATCCGTTTCGCCGCCCACCAGGCAAAGCAGCGTGCCCTTCTTGGCGCCCGAGGCGCCATACACGACCGGTGAATCGATGAAGCCGATGCCGCGAGTGGCGCAGAGCTTGCCGAGGTCGCGCATGGTCAAAGGATTGTTCGTCGCCGAAATGACGATGATCGAACCCTTGGCCGCGTTCGCGGAGATGACTTCCGTGACATCGATAGATTGCTGATCGGTGTTGACGACGGCGATGAAAATCTCCGCCTTGCCGGCAAGCTCCTTCAGGTTCGCCGCAATCTCAAAGCCATGCTCCGCGGCCGTCGCCATGCGGCTAGAATCGATGTCGAACACCGCAACGTCGTGGCCGGCCTTTTTCAAAAATCCGGCCATCGGGAAACCCATTTCGCCGATACCGATGACTGCGACTTTCATGACATGTCCTTTCCGTTCAAAAAGAAACGGCACCGAACGCATGGCGTACGGTGCCGTTGATCTTAATATCCCAACACGGGATTTTAGCCTTCGTGCTGGGTGATGGTATCGACCAGCGCCGGAATGCCCTGCTTCACTTTTTCCATCGCGCGGCGCACGGCACCGGCGATTTCCTTGGGATCCTCGATCGGACCTTCGGCATACCAGCCGAAGCCACGCGCGATCGACGCGAAGTCCACGTTCGGTCCGAAAATGTCCATGCCGATATGGGCCTTGTTCACGTCCGTGCCACGCTGTTCCGCGATGGTGATCTGGTGCTCCCAGTCATTATAGTAGGCGCGGTTGTTATGCATGACCGCGAGCATCGGAATGTTGTGCTTGGTGGCGGTCCAGAGCGCGCCGACGTCGAACATCAGATCGCCGTCCGTCTGGCAGTCCACAACCAGGCGGCCTTTGCCGCGATGCGCGAGCGCAACGCCGAGGCCGATACCGATTTGTGTACCGGTCCCGAGCGCCTTACCCGGCCAACGATAGCCCTTGTCGATGTCCCAGGTCTTGATCGCCCAATCTTCGAACGCGTTGGTGGTGATGACCCAGTCTTCGTTCTTGATGACGCTGAAGACTTCAGCGGCAAGGCGCGGCAGCGAAATCGGGCTGAGGTCCCAAGCGGCCTTGGCCTCTTCCGCCCATTTGGCGCGTTGCTTGTCGTGAATTTCTTTCACGGCGGCGGCGCGCTCTTTAACCCCCTTCGCCAATTTCGAATCTTTACCGATGCGGTCTTTCAGCATCTGCGTGAGCAGTGGGATGGCCAGTTCGGTGTCGGCCAGAACACGCTGCGAGGCCGGCGGGAACTTCTGGTAGCCCATCGCCCATTTCGAAATGTCGATGTCGGCGAAGCCGATGTCGAGCCAATCGCATTTTTCCGGGTAATGCGGCGTCATCGTGCGGTTGACGCGGTCGTTCTTATGCGTGCGGCCTTCCCAGTCGCGGCAGTCGAGCGTGAGGATGACATCCGCGTCGTTGAAGATTTTCGGATTCAGGCGGCAGTCGAGTGGATGATTGGTCGGGAAGTTGAGACGCGACTGCACGTCGGAAACTGGCGCACCAAGCGTTTCAGCCAAAGCCACCATGTCCGACATGCCGGACTCTACGCGTCCGACATATTGCGGCATCAGCACCGGCCAATCGGCCTCGACAAGACGATCGGCGATTTTGCCGAGCGCGGTCTGATCGGGTGCGAATTTCGACGGCGAGCGTTGCTGCGTCTTGGGCGGCAGCACGACCGGCTCTTCCAGCTCGGCTTCCTGCAGCCACGCATCGTAGCACATGTAGATCGGGCCTTGCGGCTGCGTCATCATCACCGAATACGCGCGCGCAAAACTGTCGGGCACGCCGTGAATGCCGCCCGGCTGATAATCCCATTTCACGAAATCGCGCACTGCAGTGCCTTGCACGTTGGCGGTGTGATCCCAGTCAACGCGCGGACGGCGCTTCTTTTCGTCCATCGGGCCAGTGGCGCCGATGATGAAGATCGGGCAGCGATCGATATAAGCGTAATAAACTCCCATGACCGAATGCAGCAATCCGACGACGTTATGCACGATGACGGCGAGAGGTTCGCCGCAAGCCTTGGCGTAGCCATGGCCGATCTGCACCGCGATCTTCTCGTGCTGACACACCATCATCGGCGGGTTGTTGTCGTTGTGATTCACCAGGCTGTCATGCAGGCCGCGATACGACGCGCCAGGATTCAGCGGGATGTAAGGAAAATCGTAGAGTTTGATCAGATCGGCGATGACGTCAGATTGCCAGCCGAGCTTCGGCAGCGGTCTGTCGCGAACCGTCTTTTCTGTTTTTTTCTTTTCCATAAAAATCTCCCATGCGCGGCTGCGGCCCATGCCGCAGCGCAAATTTATGACCGAACCTTGGGGTGGTTCATGCGATCACCACTGAGGATCAGAAATCTCAGCGGCGCTCAAAGCGAAAACGCTTTTTGGGCCCCATTTTGTGGACAGGCTATAGGCAGCACTTTCGCCCCTGTCCAGGGGTTTCAGGCGCCTCTGGGGCGCGACTTTCCGCCCCTGTAGGACTACATCACGCTGCATAGCAATAAATCGTGCAAGACGTCGAAATTAAACGGTTTTCGGGCGCTCTCAAGCCGCGCCACGTACTCAGTAGAGGATCAACTGGGTGATAAGGCCCTCGAAAACGGCGAGGCCAAGCGCGCGTTGGAAGATGCCATCGAGGATAGCCCATAGCAGCACCGCGGAAATGCCGATGGTGAGCCAGCTCTCCTTCCACGACACTCGCAAATACAACGCCAGCAGCAACGGCCCAGCATAGATGAAGCCGAACAGCAAAATGCCGGGAGTGAACAAGACGAACCAGCCGAACATGGAGATTTCCCGCCGACGCGTTTCCTCGTCGATCTTCTCCGGGTTCTTCTCGCGCAGCTCCGCCACGAACTGAATCAACGTCACAATCAGTCCGGGGATGCCGATAACCAGCGGCAACGTGCGCGCACCGGGCGCGAAGGTTAGGGCCATCAGCACCATGGCGGCGAAAATCGTCACCATCATGCCGGAGGTAAATAGTCTTCCGTCAATGCTCATCGATCAGCACCAAAGTTCTCGGTTTACGCGAACGCCAAATGTAGAAAGCGATGCTCGCGAAGATCATGAACATCAGCACGAGCGAGATGGGACGCAGGAAATAGGCGGGGCCGCCGATGGCCAGAGATTTCAGCAAGGAATCCCCGGCAATCGGTCCCAGGATCACGCCGATAACGAAAGGCGGGCGCGGCCAATGATGCCGCTTCAGCATGTAGCCGATGCCGCCTAGCACGACCAAAAGCAGCAGATTTTCCCACGCGCCGGCCGCGAGGAAACAGCCAAGTAGCGCCAGCACCAGCACGAACGGAAGCATCAAGCTCGCCTTCATATAGGCGAGCGCGGAAAGCCATGGCGCGGCGAAGATCAACACGATCGCGCACAACACATTGGCGACCGCAAGAGCCCAGATAAGCGACCACACCAGCGGCAGGTTGTCGTTGATGATCGTGGGGCCGGGCTGAATACCGAGCGTTAGAAACGCGCCGAGAAGAATGGCCATACCGGAGGAACCTGGCACGCCGAACAACAGCGTCGGAACGAGCGAGCCACCTTCTTTGGAGTTGTTCGCCGTTTCCGGCGCGATGACGCCCTCAACTGCGCCCTTTCCGAAAAGTTCTGGCGTTTTGGAAGATTGCTGCGCGTGACCGTAGCAGAGCCATGACGCCGCATCGCCGCCGAGACCGGGGCAAAGACCGACCACCGCACCGAACAGCGAGGTGCGAACGGTCAGGCCCCAATGGCGGAACACATCAAGGACGCCGTCCCACACTTAGCGCCCATCGATTTTCAATTTCGCGCCGGGCGTGATCGGAGCGAGCGCTTCGCGCCGAACGCCGAGCGCGATCATTTCAGGAATCGCGAACATCGCGAGCACGGCGGTGATGATGTCGAGCCCATCCCACAGGAACAATTGTCCGAATGTGTAGCGCTCGCCGCCGGTGGTCGGATCGAGGCCGACAAAAGCGAGCATCAATCCGAACATGCCGACCGAGAGACCTTTCATCAGCGAGTCGCCGGAAAGCACCGCGATGAAGGTGATGCCGAGAATGGCGACGAGGAAGAATTCGGCCGGGCTGAACGCGAGAATGACGGGTTCGAGCAGCGGCAGCATGAGCCCGAGAAACACCGCACCAATCAGTCCGCCGATTCCGGATGCGGCGAAACTGGCGCCCAGTGCGCGTCCCGCCCGCCCTTTTTTCGCGAGTGCATAACCATCAAGCACCGTCGCAGCGGTGGGACCGTCACCCGGAACACCGAAGAGAATGGAAGGAATTGAACCGCCGGTGTGAACCACCGAATGCATCGCGAGCAGAAACACCGCGCCTGGAATGGGCTCCATGCCGAACACGAAAGGCAGAAGCAGAACGATACCAAGCTTGCCACCAAGTCCGGGCAGCGCGCCGAAAAACGCGCCAATCGGAATTGCGAGGACCATCAGGAAGACAAGCTGCGGATCCGTCAGAAGTTAAAACAAAGTCGAAGCGGCAACATCGATATGCATGCGTCGATCACAAACATAAGAAATGGCGGGAGTGATCCCGCCATTGACGCTTCTTACGCTGGCCGATGTGCACTCGGAGTCACGAGTTCGCGAGACTCAACCCTGGGACGAGCACGTTTAATTTTGACTCACAAATGCGCGAGCTTCGAATACGCGCTGTAAGAGCTGCAATTTCTGCAGATGACGGAGAATGATTTGCGACGCGCCGCCGCATGCGAAGTCGCACATTGCGCGACTCTAACCAAAACCTTGCAACTTCACATTCCCGCGAGTCATGCGTGGAATGCTGCGCATTCGTTAATGATGATGATGTCCCTGTCCATGCTCATGGTCGTGATCATGGTCGTGCGAGGGAAGCAAAATTTCGCCCTCGGAATAGCCGGTCATCAGCGCATCGATGAGCGAGCGCAAGGGATCGGTGTTGAGCGGCATATGCGCCGCCATGAAACCGGCAAGCCGCGCGAACACCAACGGCTCCATGGCAAAGCGCTCATAGACATCGACATCGGCCGGCGCCTCGTTGTGATCGGCAGCCTTCAGCAGAAGTTCGCGAAAGAGACCGTCCAGATAGGCGTTCACGGAATCGCCGCTCTGTTTGTTTTTCATCGCCGCCAGGAAGGAATGGGCGTGGGCTTGAAAACGGCCGTAAATATCCTGCTGGCGTGTGTCTTCTTCTTCCAGTTCGCCGCACATATTTCACTCCATGCTCAGTAGGTGAGCCATTCAATGATAAGCCCCTCGAACAGGGGAAGTCCGAGTATGTCTCCGAACAGATAATGGAGAACGACCCAGGAGAAGAACGCGGCGCCCAGGGACGTGTACCATTTCTCATGCCAGGAAAAATGCAGGTAAGCGGCGACCACGACCGGCCCTGCATAGGGGAACCCGAACAGAATGATGCCCCCAATGAAGAACGCGAACCATCCGAACATCCGGTATTCGCGGCTGCGCTCTTCCGATCCGATCACCCGCGCCGTCTTGTTGCGTAATTCGGAGATAAGCTGAATGAGCGAAAGAATGAGCCCCGGGATACCGATGACGAGCGGCGTGAAGCGCGCTTCAACTGGATAGGCGAACGATACGCCGACAAAGGTCGCGAAAATCGCGAACATGATACCGGCGGTGAGAATACGACCGTCAACCATGGGCGATCTCCACTTTGCCGGTTCGCATCTTGTAGAACCAGAAGCCGATGCTGCCGATGATCATGGCGATCAAGATGAGAGAAATCGGCTTCATGAAGAACCAATAGCCATCGATCGCCAGCGCCTTGAGCAGCGCATCCTCGGCGATCTTTCCCAGGATGACGCCGATCACGAACGGCGCGCGCGGCCAGTCATGGCGCTTCAAGAAATATCCGAACCCGCCCATGAAGAAGATGAGGATGAGATTTTCCCAGTGGCCCTGTCCGATATAGGACCCGAGGATGGCGAAGACGAGCACGATCGGAACCATCAGGCTGGTCTTGATATAGGCGATGTTGGTGATCCACGGCGCCGCAACCAGGAGAATGCCGACGCACAACAGATTTGCGAGGGCCAGCGACCAAATCAGCGCCCAGACCACGTCCAGATGCTCGGTGAGCATCTGCGGGCCGGGCTGCAGACCGAGCATCAGGAAGGCGCCGAGCATGATCGCCATACCCGAGGAACCCGGCACGCCGAAGAAAAGGGTCGGAATAAGCGAGCCGCCTTCTTTGGCGCAGGTGCCGGTTTCGGCACCGATCACGCCTTCGACGCGGCCGGTGCCGAACGTCTCGGGGTTTTTCGAGGATTGGACGGTATGGCCGTACGCCATCCAGGACGCCGCGTCGCCGCCGAGGCCCGGAATGATGCCGATGGCCGCCACGAGGAGGGACACCCGCAAAACCAGCCAGCGATGGGTGACGACGTCTCCCAGACCCTGAATGACCTGTCGGTAGTCAATGCGTTGCCGCTGCGCGACGCCGGAGGCCAGCGCCTGGCGCTCGACGCCCAGCGAGATCATTTCCGGAATGGCGAACATCGCCAGGATGGCGGTGATGATGTCCACGCCGTCCAAGAGGAAGAGGTGCCCACCGGTGAAGCGTGCAATGCCGGTCGAGGGGTCCTGGCCAATGAAGGACACCATGAGGCCGAAGAAGCCGACGCTAAGGCCTTTTACGACGCTCTTGCCGCTAAGCGTGGCGATGAAGGTGATGCCGAGGAGCGAAAGCAGGAAAAATTCGGACGGATGAAAGTTTAGGATGATGGGTTCGAGCAGGCCGAGCGACGCGCCGAGGACGATGGCGCCCGACGTGCTACCCGCCAGCGAAGCACCGAAACTGGCGCCGAGGGCCCGCCCCGCCTCGCCTCGTTTGGTCATGGCGTAACCGTCGAGCACCGTTGCCGCGGTGGCGCCTTCCCCTGGAACACCGAGCAAAATGGAGGTCACCGCGCCTGCGGTGTGCACCACCGCATGCATGGACAGAAGGAAGACGGCGCCGGCCAGCGGATCCATGCCGTAAACGAACGGGATCAGCAGCACGAGCCCGAGCTTGCCGCCCACGCCGGGGGCAATGCCCATGAAAATACCAACCAGCACGCCCACCAACATGAGGAAGACGATGTAAGGCGTGGTCACAAGCCCGACTAAGGCAGAAAAAGCTACAGCGGCATCCATTGCGCGATCCCCCTAAACGCGGAGGGGCTGCGCGCGCAACCCCTCCCGTACGCTGTGATCTATTGTGCCGCTGCGGCTTGCTTCAGAAGTGCAATCGTTTCCGGCGTCTGGTTGAGCGCCTCTTTAATGCGGCGAGTCACAAAATCAGCCGTACCGAAATCGATCGGGATCGCCAGCTTCTTGGCTTCCACGAGCAACGCGGGATCCTGAACGGCCTTCAAATGTGCCTCGCGCAAAACGGCGAGCACATCGGCGGGAATGCCCGGCGGGCCCGAGGTCAAACGGCCAAGGTCGGAGAGCGCTTCAAGAAGCGTCAGCAGCTTCCGGGACTTTTCGTCATGTACATAAGCGTCGGCTTGCGGAACGTTGGGCAGAATAGCGTGCGCGGCCGGGCTCATCGCCAGGGCGTAGAAACCGTTCTTGTTCCTCACGAATTGTTCGAACGAGCTGGCGATGCCGACTTGGGCAACCACTTCGCCGCGCATCATGCTGAGTTCGCCTTCGGCGCCGTCGAAGCCCGATACGGTCTGGATATCGATAGGCAACATGAAGTCGAGAATGCGTGTATCGAGATAGGCTGCGGAGCCGACGCCGGCGGCCGCGAAACGAACCGGGCCTTTCGCCTTCAGCATGTCGTCGATGGTCTTGTAACCAGACTTAGTCGACACAACCACGACGCGGATTTCGTTCGAGGCCTTGCCGATCCAGCTCATCTTGGTGAGGTCGAACTTCACGCCCGGCAGCGACATCAGCTGGTTGTAGATCAACCCTGTGTTGAACATGCCGATGGTCAAGCCATCGGGACGCGCCGCGTAGATCGTATTGGCGCCGATGATGTGGCCTGCACCCGGAACGTTGCGAACCAGAATGCGCGAGCCCGGCAATTGCTTCTGCATGAAGCGCGCGATCAAACGGCCATAAGTGTCGTAGCCGCCGCCGGGGCCGGTCGCGACGATATAGGTGATGGTCTTGCCTTTATAATAGTTGGCATCGGCGGCAGCGGAGGCAGGGCCCGCGACCACGAGCGCCATGGCGGCGCCGGCAACCATCGTCAAAAATCGATTCAAGATTCTCGTCTCCTCCACAGGGGCACGCCCGGCTTTGCTTGGCGGGAAATTATCATTGCCTGTCGGCTCAATGCGTATCAACCGAGGTCGCTTGCCGCAACAACTTAATGGCTGCTGGGGGCTGGGCTAAGGCTGTCCGGATCTCGGCTTCAACCTCTTCCCCGATGGCAACATCGATAGGCAGTTTGATCTTCTTGGCTTCGGCAAGCAGCGCCGGATCGGTTAAGGCCAAACGATGGGCCTCCCGAAGGGTAGCCAGCAATTGCGGCGGAATTCCGGGCGGGCCGGCCGTCAGGCGTCACAGATCCGAAAGCGCCTCGATCAGACCGAGCAATTGTCCGCCGCGCGCATCTTTGACGTAAGTACGTGCCTGCGGAACACCAGGGATTGCTCGTGTGTCACCACTGACGGCAAGTGCGTAGAACCCATTACCGGTCCTAACAAAATTCTCGAATGAGCTGGCCGCGCCGAGCTGGGCGATGACCTCACGGCGCATCATGCTTAATTCGCCTTCAGTGCCATTAAAGCCCGTAATGATCTGGATCGGGAGCTGCAGTGTAGCAGCAACAATCCGCGTGTCGTTGTAAGCGGCGGAACCGATGCCGGCGGCCGCCAATTTGAACGGCTTTTTGGACTCATAGAGTTCCTGAAAACTGCCATAGCCGGAACGCTTGGAGAGGACCAGAACCCGAACATCATGCGCCGCGCTGCCAATCCAACTCATTTTGGAAAGGTCGAACTTCGCCCCCTGGCGTTTCAAAAGCTGATCGTAAATCAGCCCGGTGTTGAACATGCCAATGGTCAGACCATCCCCACGCGACGCGTAAAGCGTGTTGGCACCGACGATGTGTCCGGCGCCAGGGACGTTGCGAACAAGAATGCGTGAACCGGGCAGATGCTTCTGCATGAAGCGGCCGATCAGCCGCGCATAGGTGCCGTAGCCGCCGCCCGGGCCGGTCGCCACAATGTAGGTGATGGTCTTGCCGTTATAGAGCGACAAATCCGGATCATGCGAACCGGCAGCGCTTGCGGGCGGCGCTGACAACAACAGCACCAAGCCCGCCAAAAGCGTCAGAAATGCCTTCGACATCCGGCGCTCTCCCTCCGCCGACACCGCGCGGTTTATACCGCGCGGGTGGCCAGAGACATTTCGCTTCTGCTCCCGGCAGGGTGTCCTAACGGCAGCGCGGACGCGCTGCCGGGACATTCACACCGGCACCGAATTAATAACCTTCAGCGTCCTCTAACTGCTCGTACCAATCGAAGCCCATCGGTTTCAGAATGCGGCTATTGATGACGATGATGCGAGCTTCGTTCTTCGGATCGCTGTTGAAATGCTTGTGTGCGCAATAAGGCGGGACATAGATGAAATCGCCTTGCGACCATTCGTACTTCTTCGGCTCCGCATCCCAAGTGAATTCCATTTCATGGTCGCAGTCGAAGCGGACGTCCCAGTGCAAATCGTAGCCGGTGCCTTCGACCACATACATGACTTCCTCGGACAGATGGCGATGCTTTCCACTCGCCTTACCCGGCGGCAGAAATTGCATATACATGTCGAGGCAGCATTCCTTGGTGTTCATGCGCTCGTTGATGATGTGCTTGATCAAGCCATGGCGTGAACGCTCCAGCGGCATCTGCGCCGACTTCACCACGTTCAGGCGATTGAAATAGTCGGAGCGGAATTCTTCCGACGCCTTCAATGCTTCCTCATAAAAATTCACATAGCCGGTGTCGGCATGGGAACCCTCGCGTTCGCGCGGATCGACAACTCTGCTCATTCCAAATTCCTCTGCTCAGATCGCGGCGGCCGCTTCGCGGCCGACACGGAATTTCACGATGGCGCGGGGTAGAACGAGGCGCACGCCCCGTTCCAATTTGCGCGTTAGATTTCCGTCGGCGGAACGTAAAGGCGTTGCTTTTCCGACAGCGCCTCTGTTGGCGGGTACATGGCGACCTTCTGGAAGATCAGGTGCATGAACAGGAAAAGCGGCTTCGCCTTGGCGACAAGCACGATCGCTTCTTCATTCGGGTCGTCGTTCAAATGCTGATGCACGCAACCGTTTTCGACGATGAGCGCATCGCCGGCTTCCCAGTCGATGCGGCGGCGGTCATGAATGTCGTGGCCCTTGCCCTTAAGGACATAGAACACGGCGCTGTTCATGTGGCCGTGACGCTGGCCGTAACCGCCGGGCGCGAAGCAATCCAGATGCACTTCGATGCACTGGGTGACGCGGCCGGAGCCCGGGTTGATGATCTTCTTACCGAAATTCTGCGGTCCGCCCTTCCACTTCCAATCTTTGGAGCGGTAGACGCGCGGCTGCGTGAAGAGCTCCTGGTAGAGCTCGCCATAGGTACCTTCGAGAGCGCGGACGAAGGTGCGTTTCTTCGTCCAACGTTCCCACACCACAGGCTCTTCGCCGGCGGCGCCGCTATTATGTCCCGGACCAGCGCCGCCTTCGGCACCTCCGTTACGGTTCAGTTGATCGCTATCAGCCACTGGCGTTCTCCCGGTTACGTAATCAAGGAAACCCCGCGCGGGCATTCTGCCCAGCGGACGGGGGACGGAAAGACCCGTCCCATGTCGGCGTATTCTATGTCAAGGACAGGAAAATAGGCAGATTTCCCCCTCGCGCGGGAGCCTGAATGCGCCGTGGAAAAATCCAACATAAAGTCTACGGCGGTAGCGGATTTTCCGCTTAAAGCGCGGACACCCAGATTTAGGCGGGCGGTTGAGTCCACGCAAAAAATTCTTTTGCGGTGCACTGCACAATGAACCGCTTTGAGGATGCCGTCTCGTGAGTTGGGATTCTGTCTCCGGCTTCGGCTTAGGGTGCTATCTCTTCCAAAGGCCGGTTCCTCGTTTCCAGCATCCGCGTGGACGCACCTGCGCCAATAATCGCAATGACCGAGAATGCCAGGAACACGGCAGAGATACCCTCTTCGTCCACCAGCCACGCCACGATCTGGGGCACCACGGCTGAAGCCACGCGCAACCAACATGTGGCGGCGCCGGTGGCAGCGGCACGCATACGTGTCGGGTAAATCTCCGGCGTATAGAGATAGAGCACGGCGTTGACCGAACCGATGAGGCCATAAGCCAAAGTCGCCAGCACAATGGTGGCGAGGAAACTTCCCGATCCGAAAAAGGCGAGCACAGCCAGAAGCGCAGCGCCTGCTGTGAGGCATGTCACCATCCACGACCGGCGCCCGACACGATCGATAACAAAAACGCAGACCAGCAGCAGCGCAACTTGAGTAGCGTTGGTGAGCGGCGCCGCCAGCAACGAGTTCTGCAGATTGAGGTTGTAGACCTCGCGGTAGAAGATCGGCATCCAATTGTTGAGGCCGTTGGTGACGAAATAGGCCGTCGCCCACAGAACCCAAACAATCAGCGTCCGATTGAGATAGACGGGCGAAAGCAATTCCCGCCAGCGCGTCCGCTGCGGCGTATCCGATATCGGCGGCGGTGGCGGACCCACGGGCGCGATGCGCTTTTCGGTGCTCGCCTCCATTTCAGCGATGATTTTTTCGGCCTCTTTGAAGCGGCCTTTATTGATCAGCCAGCGCGGACTCTCCGGCAGGCGCAGCATCATGGCCGCGATGATGAGGCCGGGAATGCCGCCCATGATGAACATGCTCTGCCAGCCGAAACGCGGAACCAGAAAAGCGCCCATAAGACCCGTCGCCAGTAATCCGACCGGGAAGATCAATTCATAGGCGAGAAAAAATTTCCCGCGACCGCGGGCTTTGGAAAGCTCACTGACATAGGCAGCGGCCACCGGCATCTCGCCGCCGACGCCGATTCCTTGAACCAGACGGCACGCGAATAGCTGCGCGAAATTCCCCGTGAACGCACAGACCAGGCTCATCACGCTCATCAGCACGACGGCGCCCGTGATCGAAGGGATGCGGCCATATTTTTCAGCAAGGCGGCCGAACAGAAGCGCGCCGAATATCTGCCCGATATAGGAGGCGGAAATCAGCCAGGCGATATCGTCGAAACCGAGATGCCAGGCCGGCCGGAGCACAACCAGCACGGAGGCCAATTGCAGTGCATCGAAGGCATCGAAGAAGGTGGCGCTGCCCACCACGATACGCGGGCGCACATGCCAGCCGGAAAAGGGCACGCTCTCGATGCGCGCGATCAATGCGGTCGAATCCGCGCCGTAGCTGCTGGCCACCCAATCCCCCCGCATGCGCCCCTTCCGGTGTGCCGGAGGGTTTGTTTGACGCGAAGTCTGCGCTGAAGCGCACAAGACTGGCAAGGCAAGGATCCTTACCTTTCGAAGGACGCGGCATGTGCGCTACGATGTGCGCGACACAGTCCGGAGACGCCGTTCATGAAGAGAATTCGCGCCGCAGCTTTTGGCTCTGCCCTGCTGGCGAGCGTCGGTATTGCATCCGCGCAAGCGGCGCCGGATCCGGCAACACAATCGCGTGTCATTGCGATGCGGATTTGGGACACGCAACCGGTGGGGACATTCAACGGCGTCGCGTACACCCGCATTGCGGGCGCGATAGAAGGCGTCGTCGACGGACGCGAGGATGTAGTGGGCCTCGGTGCGTTACCGAAGAATGCACAGGGGCAATATTCCTATTCCAGCGAATTCGAGATCATCGAACCTTCCGTCGGTGAACTCAACAATGAGGTCATCTTTATCGACGCGGAGAATCGCGGCGGCGCCGTCATGCTCAATCTTCTTAATGAAGCAGGCGTGGCGGGGCCGCCGTCGCGCGCAGTCTACCGCGAAGGTATCGGCAACGGGTTTCTGCAACGCTACGCAACATCTTACGCGCGCGTGCAATGGCAAACCAATATTTCCAAAGGCGTTCCCGCAACCGCGCAAGGGATTGGTCTCGTCATCATGCGCGATTTCGCCCGCATGCTGGCCGGTCACACGGAGAGACCCGCCGGTTACAATGACGCCGCTTACGGAAAACTCATTCTCGGGGGCAAATCGCAGAGCGCGTGGTTCGTGAATGTGTTTGTGGCGGAAGGCTTCAATGTCGAACCCACAACCGGCAAGGGCATTTTTCAAGCGGCGCTCGCCGTGGATGGGCTCGGCCATTGGATGGCGCTGAACACTCTCGCCGCCAAACACGGCATCCCGCAGGCGCCCTATATCGGTCCCAACGAGAAACCGCTGGCGGCGGCGGCTCTTCTTATAAGGCCGGCAAGCGACCCGCTGCTGATCGATACCGCCGCCTATACCGATTTCTATCGTTTGCGCGCGAGTTTAAGCGATGCCGCGATAACGACTGCAAAATATCGCCGTTACGATATTCCGACGGCGCACGCACCCGCGACACCGCCCATCGGGCAAGGCGCCTTTGACGATTGCAACAATGGCAGGGCAATTCCGCTCAATCCGATCTCCATGTCGCCTTATGTCCGTGCGCAATTGCTGGGTGCAGAGAAAGCCATCGGCGTGAAAACGGCGCAGAACGCCGTCTCGCTTCCACCCAGCACAGTGTTCAAACTTGGCGCCGCGCTGGCCTCGACTGCGAATTTCAATCCGTTGCCCGGCACGGTTCTGCAGGTGCCGGAAGTAGACGCGAACGCGATGCCTGTCGGCGGCGTGCGCTTCCCGGAATCTTTACATCCGCTCGGCAAACCATTTCCCGTTTCCATCGCGCCCGTGAGCACTGCCTCGATAGACGCAACCTGCGGCAATCGCGGCGGGTTTCAGCCCTTCACAAAGGCGGAGCTAACCGCGAAATACGGGACGAAGGACAGATATCTCACGCTCTATCGTCAGGCGTTGCGGCCCTTGGTGCAACAAGGATTTCTGCTCGCCGAAGACGAACCGCCGATGCTCGAGGACGCGGGATATCTCTGGGACAATGCGGAGAATTACCTCGCGCGCTAACGCGAATTATCTGCGCCCGAGCAAATCCACCAGCTCAGCCGCGATTTCATCAGGGCATTGGATCGGCGTTAAATGCCTTCCGCTCATAAGGATTTTCATCGTCGCTTGCGGGATCGCATCCTTCATCGCCTGTGACATGGCGATAGGCGTGGCGTAATCCTCTTCACCCACAACGATGGCCACCGGCATACGGAAACCGGCAAGCGCGCCGCGAATATCTGCAGCACCTAGAAGGGCGCAGGACGACGCGTAGCAATCGACATCGCCAGCCACGAAAATACCGAAGATGCGCTCCAGTACGTCTGGATTCTCGGCGCGGTATTTGTCGCTGAACCAGCGGGTCAGCTGAAAATCGATCAGGCTGCGCATACCCTTCGCCTTGGCGGCGGCAGCGCGTTCGCCAAACTGCTTGGGCGCCTCGGCGCCGTACCAGGCGGTGGTGTCGATCAAGCCAAGCGCATCGACGCGGGCAGCATGCCGCGCAGCAAAGGCCAATGCCACGCAGCCACCCATGGAGCAGCCGGCAATGGTCGCCGATTTCCAGTCAATATGATCCAGAAGCTGGGCGAGATCATCCGCAAAACCTTCCGCCGTGTAGTCGCCGGCGCGCTGTTCGGAGCGCCCATGACCGCGAAAATCAAAGGTCAGAATTTCCGCGTGTTTGCCAAGGCGCTCGACGACGCCGTCCCAGATTGAACGATCCAGCGCTAAGCTATGCAACAGCGCGACGCGCGGCGCGCCAGGACGGGCGTCTACCGTATAGGAGATCGTCGCCCCGTCTGCGGTGCGGAACGTACCATCGGCCATGTCAGAATTCTCCAATATGAGTAGATGCGACGATGCTTACGTCAGTTACCGCGCGGCATCGTGTTGAGCACGTTTGACGGGGAATATTGGTCGGTGAGAATGCGCGCTGTGCGGTTCCAATCGGCACCGGTGCTCATCAGCGTGAATATGTAGGTCGGGTCGCCGCCGCGCCGGCGGAACGCGGCATCATAGGCAGCCGCATTGGTGCGAATTTCCTGCGCATTGGGCAGGGTGCCGAGGCGCGTGAGGATAATCCGATTGCCCAGCTTCAAATTGAAGAAAGTACCGAACACCGAGGCATAGGTGGTGGATTCGTGGTCGTAGAGCGCGCTGGAAGAAAACGTGTTCGAAGCCAAAGCAGCATTCGGCCCCATGATAGACTTCACTTCCTGCAAATATTCCTGAGTCAGCAAATGCTCGGGGATATAGTCCGCCTCGAAGGCGTCGAGCATGACGAGATCGTATTTTTGACCCTGGCGCTGCGCCCGCTTCACGAACACGCGGCCATCTTCGATATAGACCTTGGTTTTCGGGCCGGGCACAAAACCGAAATAGCGCCGCGCGATACGATCAACCGCCGGATCGATTTCAACCACGTCGATCGCGGCTTGGGGCGCCATTTTTTGCAAAGCCATGGGCAACGTTCCGCCGCCCTGCCCGATGATGAGAATACGCGCCGGCGGCTGTGGGTTCAGGAACAGCGACGACAACATCATCGGGGCGTATTCGAACACCAGATGGTCCGGATCCGAAATCCGCATGCAGGATTCGCGGCCAAGTCCGCGCCGCGCGCGGAACAGCATGCAGCGCTCGTCGCCCATCTCGGCCACGCTGATGTTACGATAGAGCGAACGCTCCTTATGGATGATGCGTTGCTCCGCCGCTGCGGCCGGAACCGCCAACGCCGTCAAAGCAAGAAGGGCGCCTGTGCCCAAAATTGCGCGAATGTTCATTGTCTTTTTCTTTCCGCCAGCATTGCGAGACCGCCAAGCAAAAACGAGATGGACATAGCGACGTAAAGGATGGTGTTCACCTCAAACCACAGAACCAGGAAGAACGAGGTGAGAAGCGTTCCCGCGCTCGATCCGATGGTCGACACGAAATAGAGATAACCCGCGTCGTAGCCGCTTGATTCCCGGTTCGTAACGATAATGCGGATGGCATAGGGCGAAACCATACCGGCGAACATCGTGGGGAGAAAATACAGGAAGGCGCAGGTGACCAGCGAGCCATAACGGGGATCCGTCAAATGGTCGAACATCCAGCTGAGAAACTGGTCGCCCAAAAGCACGGTCGGCAGCGTCGTCGCCGCCGAAACCCAGAGAATCATCGCCAAGCGCGACACACTGGGATTGTGCCGCGAATAGATGCCGCCCAAGAGATATCCGACCGCCAAGCCGAACATGAAAATGAAAATAATCGAGCCCCAGATATAGATATTGTTTCCGAAATAGGGGGCGATCAGCCGGCCGCTGAGAAGCTCGACCAACATGACGTAAAAGCCGGACCACCCTGCGATGGCAAAGGCCCAGTAAGTGGCAGCTTTCTGATTCATCGCCGCTGTTTGCTTCGTCGCCGGCGGCTGTTTCTGACTCATGCGGTGTGTGTCGTCCTGGTTGGTCGCGCTGCTGCTCGCGTCGGGCAATACGAATCGGGGAGCGATGAAAGAAGCCTTGCCTGCCCCGCCCCGTTCAGCGCACGCTATTCGCCTGCAAAGGCCCTTTCCGGTCAAGTGGCGCGCTGGTCACGTGAGGGTCAGGAAGCAGTCAGGGCTGGGTAACCGCGCCGGCCGGCGGCAAGGACGCTTGCGGCGCTGCACCATGGTTGCGGGGTAGGATCGTCAGCGACCAAGCATTTGCATCCACAAGATATTGCCGGGCGGCTTCCTGGACGCTGGCGGCGCTCACCGCCGCCATGTCCACGGCGAGATCATGCAAATAGCCGACACGCAAGTCGGAGTCGGGCGGGCGCGTCAGCGCGCCTAGCCACGCCCCGTTGGTCTGCAGCTCGTTCTCGATCCCGCTGACAAAGGGATTGCGCACCCGCTCGAGCTCGTCGGCTGCCGGGCCGTTGTCGCGCAAATCGGCGACGATGGCGGCGACATTGTCGAAGAATACGGAGGTCTTGTCCGGCGGAATTTCCGCGTATTGCAAAATATAACCGTAGTTTTCGAACACCATCGATCCTGACGTGCCCGCGCGCGGCGAATAGGTGGACCCATCAGTGGCGCGCAAAAGGTCTGAAATCCGTAGACGGATGATCTCGGTCAACACCTCGCGGGTATGACCGGCGCGCGGATCGCGAAACGAATCCGTTGTCGGCCAGGCAATGACCGCGACGGCTTGGTCGGAACGTCCGCCATGTTCCAACACGATCGGCGTCGGTATTGCGGCCGGAAATTTCACCTCGCGGCTTGGCGCATCAGGCAATGCCACCTCGCGGCGCGGCGGCAATGCGCCGAACGTATTTGCCACGGCGTCGATGGCGGCTTCGATGGTGATGTCTCCAACCACCACGACTTCCAGCGGTCCCTCCGTGAGATGCGGTTCAAGGAACGTACGCAAATCTTCGGCGTGGGCGCCGCGCACAATCTCTTCCGAGGGAAGCGTCCAGCGCACGTCGCCGGCGCGCAACAACTCACCGGCCCGCAAGCTGTAGACAGAGGCTGGCGTGGAATCGAACTCGGCCATCTGACTCACCAGCGCGTTCTGCGCCCGTGTGAATGCCTCCGGCCGCCATCCCGGCGATGTCAGATAGGCGGTCAAAAGCTGCATCTGCGTGGTCAAATCAGCGGGGCGCGTGGTGCCGCTGAGATTGAAATAATCGTCGCTGCTGCCGAAGCCGATACTATAGACCTTGCCGAGCAGCGCCCGGCGTATGTCGAGGAAGTCCAGCCTGTCGAGCCCGCCTTGCACGAAGGCCCTGTTCGCCGCCCAATCGAGCGTCGGACGATCCGTCGGATAGGAAAGCCGGCCATTGCCAAATCGCACCGAGACCATCGTCTGGTCGTCGCGGAATTTGGTGGGCTTCACGAGAAGCCGAACGCCATTGGCGAAACGCACCATCGTTATGCCCAGCGCTTCCACGACATGCTGTTCGGTCACAGCACCCGGAGTACCGAAATAAGTATAGGGCCATGGAATGGATGGCGGCGGGGCGGCCATCGCGACGGCGCCCGATTGCGCTTCGATGTAGGAGGCAATCAGCGCCGCCTCGCCCCCTTCGACGGGTTCGGAACTGGAAAGAAACAGAAGCGGGCCATTGCCGTTGAAAGCCTCGCCAAGCACCGCTTCGATCTCGGCCTCGGTGATGGATTTCAATTGCGCCGTCGCGATGGCGTGATCGATGGCCGGATTGGTGTAAACGTCATCGGAATCGACGGCATCCAGAAGACCGCCGGCAAGGCCGGGCGTGGCGCGCGTTCCGGAACGCCGAACGGCGGCTTCGGAACGCGTAAGCCAGGCGGTAACCTCGCGGTCGATCTCAGCTTGTGTCACGCCTTCGGCCACAATTTGCCGTTGCATGCGCACGGCGGCTTCTAGCGCCTTGCTCCAATTCGTGCCGTCGAAACTTGCCGTCACAGTCGCCGCTTGGGCCGAACGCCACATATTCCCCCGGCTGGCACCGGCACTCAGAAAGGGCGGATCAATTCCCGACGCGGCCCGTTGAAAACGCTGGTTGAGGATCGCGAAGGCAAGCGCGTCGACACGGTCGCGCCGCTGACGTGCCATGGTATCGGGCGAAGCATCGTAAGGCGTGACCCACGACACCGACACGTAACGCGGCGCACCAGCTTCCACGAAGAGTTTCGCTTCGGTCCCGCGCTTCAATGGCATACCGAGATCGGGATCGCCGCCGCTTGTTCCCATGCCTTGCCAATCGCCGAAGCGCTGGCGAATTTTATCGGCCATCGTACCCGGATCGATGTCGCCCGTCACAATAAGCGTTGCGCGCTCGGGCCGGTAATAGGCGTGGTAATAGGCCGATATCTCAGACACCGGCGCTGTTCGCACGATCTCCATTTTGCCGATCGGCATGCGCAGCGTAGCGAACTGGTCCTTGAGCAGGAAAATCGATTGCTGCTCGCGCGAGCGCGCGCCCGGCGTATCGCGCAAGCGTTCTTCCGAGCCGACCACGCCCCGTTCTTTGTCGACGAATTCCGGCGTGATGGTGAGTTCCGACGCGATTTCGCGCATTAGCATGAGCCCGGTATCGACACTCTCCGCGCGATTGTTCGGCAGGTCGAAGCGATAGGCGGTCTGCGTTTGCGAGGTGCTGGCATTGGTGTCGGCACCCATGCGAAGGCCGATACGTTCCAGCGTGCGCTGAAGTTCACCCTCCGGCACATGGGCGGAACCGCGAAAGGCAATATGCTCCAGCAAATGCGCCAAGCCTTGCTGTGCGTCGCTTTCCTGAAGCGAGCCGGAGCCTATCCGCAACCGCAATGAAACCTGCCCGGGTGGCGTGACATTGCGCAGGATTGCGAACCGCATGCCGTTTTCGAGCTGGCCGAAACGGACCGCGGGGTCCGGCGGCACATCGCTGGTCTCGTGGGCCCATTTTCCAACGGCAGGTGAGTCCGCCGCCAAGGCGACGCCCGGAAACAACGCCAGCAGAAAGCCGGCAAGCAGCGTTCCCGCCGCCAGGCGATGAAATCCCGTCAAACCACTCTCCGACTGAGCCAACCCGTCCACTGCTGGCAGAGGCAATATAGCGTCATTCACCGAGAATTCTTAGACTCACGAAGTGGTGAATTTTTGGCAATCTGCGTGTGGAACCCGGTCGGCCGGACGACCCAGGCAGACCAAAGTTCCAGACATTCCGTGAGACTATCGCCAGGCAGGACCTAGCTTCTGCTAGGGTGTCGTGCCGCCTCTTTCTGGGTCTTCCCATGCCGCGCCATTATATCGCCGCCGCGTTTTCGCTATTGGCCTGGACGGCAGCACCGGCTCTGGCCGCCGACGCACAAAGCGTCCATGAGCGCCTTCTCACCCTAGACACCCATCTCGACACGCCGGCGAATTTCGGCCGGCCGGCCTGGTCCATTACCGACAGGCACGACTGGCCCAGCGATTATTCCCAGGTCGATCTGCCCCGCATGATCGAAGGTGGTCTCGATGGCGGGTTCTTTGTCATCTACACCGGGCAAGGACCGCGCACACCGGCGGGCAACGCCGCCGCGCGCGACGCGGCGCTTCTACGCGCCATGCAAATCCGCGAAATGGTGGCCCGCAATTCAGGCGCGTTCGAGCTTGCCTTCCGCGCCGATGATGCGGCGCGCATCGCCGCCTCGGGCAAACGCATCGTCTATCAAAGCATCGAGAACGCCTACCCGATCGGTTGGGACCTCTCGCTGATGAAGACGTTCTACGATTTGGGCGTGCACATGATCAGCCCGGTTCATTTCACCAATAACGATCTCGCCGATTCTGCCACCGATCCGGGCGGCAAGGAATGGAACGGCCTTAGCCCGCTGGGAAAGCAATTCGTCGCGGAAGCAAACCGGCTCGGCATGATCCTGGACGCGAGCCATGCCTCAGACGATGTGCTTGATCAGATGATCGCGATGTCCACGACACCGATTATTCTCTCGCATTCCGGCGCGCGCGCAATTTTCAACCATCCCCGCAATATCGACGATGAGCGCATGAAGCGCCTCGCTGCGTCCGGCGGCGTCATCCAAATGAATTCGCTGAGCGGCTATTTGATCACCGTGCCGCCAAACCCGGAGCGGGACGCGGCCATGCGCGCTCTGGCCATGAATTACGGCCCATTCCGGCAATTGCAGGGTGCGCGCCTCGCTGCGTATGCGGCGGAGCGGGGCGCTATTGAAGCGCGTTACCCGATTCCGCGCGCGAGACTGGACGATTTCATGGCGCATGTTCTGCACGCGCTGAAATTGGTGGGACCGGACCATGTCGGCATCGGCCTCGATTGGGACGGCGGCGGCGGTGACATAGGTCTAGAAGATGTCGCCGATATTCCGCGCATTACCGAGCGCCTTCTCGCTGCCGGCTACAACGAAGCCGATCTGCAGAAACTGTGGAGCGGCAATGTGCTTCGCCTTATGCGCGAAGCCGAGGCGAAAGCCGCGCGTTAGTCCTTTCGCGTCCGCAAAAGGTCACAGAGGATTAGCTATTTTCCTCATCCTGAGGAGCGCCGAAGGCGCGTCTCGAAGGATGAGGTGCTGTAGGTGATGGTAGGGGCTCATGGTTTGAGACGGTCACTTCGTGACCTCCTCACCATGAGGATTGGTTTCGGAACGGAACAAAGCAACTTCGCCGCGCATTGTGACCCAGAGGTAATGTTAAGTGATGTTGCGGATGACACCGCAGCCCTTGGTTTTCCCCGGCAAGTAGGTGAAATAGGAACTTCACAAACATCAACATGTCGGGGGCGAATGACATCTGCCAGCGCTTCTCAAAAAAGAATGGCACCGGCTGAGGACATGTATGTCCCCGGATTAGGTCCGAACGTCGCCGCGGCGTCGAATCCCATCCCGCATATTTTGCTGGTTGAAGACGACCCGCAAATATCACGCATTCTTGCGGAGACGCTGATCGAATGCGGATTCGCCGCCTCGCGGGCTGCATCCGCCGCCGAGATGGACGCGATCCTAGATCGCACCCAAATCGATCTCGTGATCCTCGATGTGATGCTGCCGGGCGAAGATGGCTTCAGCGTATGTCGGCGCCTGCGCTCGGGTTCGGCTATTCCGATCATCATGCTCACGGCGCTTGGCGAAGAGGTCGACCGCGTGGTCGGACTCGAAATCGGCGCCGACGATTATATGAGCAAGCCCTTCAGCTCCCGCGAATTGATCGCGCGCATCAGGGCATTATTGCGCCGCGCGGCGCCGGATCAGAAATCGATCCAACCACAAAATGCCACGCTCGAATTCGAAGGCTGGACGATCAATCCGACAACGCGACAATTGAGCGATCCCCGTAATGTGAAGGTGCAGCTGACCAGCGCGGAGTTCGATCTTCTGCTTGCGTTCTGCCGCAATCCCAATCGCATTTTATCGCGCGAGCAATTGCTGGAACTGACCCATAGCGGTCTTGCCGGCCCTATCGAACGCAGCATCGACGTTCACGTCAGCCGCGTACGGCAAAAAGTCGAAATTGACTCGCACGATCCGCTGTTCATCAAAACCATCCGGTTGGGCGGATACATGTTCACGCCCGTGGTCACCATAAAATGAGCATGTTGAGGCGGTTGATCCCCAACACCGTCGCGATGCAGATTACCGGACTTGTCGTTGTCTCGCTGCTTCTTGGCAATGCGCTTACATTTGCGATTGCAACCTACCAGTTCCGGCACAACGAACGCGGCACGCACCCGGAAAGCGCCGCGGCGCAAATTGTAACGCTGGCCGAGCTTCTCACCCGCGCCAAATCCCTCGATGAATTTTGGAATATTCTCGACGGTGCCAAAACCATGGGCGTTGGGGTCGAGAATGCTTCCGTGTCGTCGCTTGTCGCCACGCCGTCGCTACCGCAGGAGCCGTCTTTTCTGAAACGCGCCGTCGAGAAATTGGCAGCCGAGCGCGGACTTAAACTGCTGAAGTTGCAGCCGGATGATGGCGGCAGCGAATTCGTCGTCGTCGATCGCGGCGCCGAGGAGGCGCTCGTTTTTCGAATTCCTTCTTCGCCGGAAGCCTTGCCGCTATTGCATGGCCCAGCTTTGACGACGCTCACCGTCGCAACGCTGAGTCTGCTGGTTCTTTCTGCTTATGCCGTTCGCTGGATCACCGCGCCTTTACGCTCCTTCGCCGAGGCGGCGGATGATTTCGGCCGCACGCTCAAGAACAATCAGCCATTAAATGAGCGGGGCCCGCGTGAAATCGCGCAAACCGCGCGCGCGCTCAACGACATGCGGCTTCGTATCCAGCATTTGGTGGACGAGCGCACCTCCATGCTGATGGGAATCAGCCACGATCTACGCACGCCGCTGACGCGGGCGCTTTTGCGGAGCGAACGACTGCCGGAATCCGCAGCACGCGAATATCTAGTGGCGGATTTGCGCAAAACCGGCGACCGTTTAGCCGACATGATGGAATTCCTACGCGGTAACGGAGCGGCCGAGGGCGCCGAGCGGGTCGATCTGCCCAGCCTGTTGCAGACCATCAGCGCGGAGTTTTCCGATGAGGGCCGCGCGGTCGGCTACGAAGGCGTCGGCCATTTCGTCTATACGTGCCGGCCCCATTCCCTCTCGCGCGCAGTGGCGAATGTGTTGGAAAGCACGGCACGATACGGATCCAAACTCACTGTCTCGCTGCATGCGCCACCGGGAGAGCCCGTAGAGATCGATGTGTCCGATAACGGCGTTAGCGATGGCGGCACGGACACGCCTGCCTCACGCGACAAGCAGCTCTGCCCGTCATTGTCGCCGATTGGCATCGGCATCGGACTTTCCATTGCGCGCGATCTCATTGCCGCGCATGGCGGAAAGATAGAGCTCTTCGAACACATGCCGCGCGGACTTGCTGCGCGCATCATTCTTCCCGTCGATGGCAAGATCTCGCGCAATATCACTTAACATCACTTAAGTACCGGCCGATGCGCTTTTGTTTATTGTGATTGTCGGTCGGTGGGACGTGCTGACGGGGCTCCCCCTTGTCGCGTTCCGCACTCGGCAGAACGAACCGCCGACTGGTCTCAGGGTCATCCCTGACCATGCTGTTCCACCAGCAGAGCTTCGCACCGGCGGAAGACGCCCCCCGCCAACCGCCGGTGCGAAAGCTAACTCAAATCATCTCGCGCGAGACATATTCGTCATTCGCCACAGTGGCGGCGCTAAGATTGCGATCGCCGCAACCGACAACAATGTCAGCGATAGCGGACGCGTCACGAAGATCGTGAGATCGCCCTGGCTGATGGTCATGGCGCGGCGAAATTCCTGCTCTGCCAACGGGCCTAAAATCATCCCGATGATCACCGGCGCGGTCGGGAAATCGAAGCGCCGCATCGCAAATCCCATCGCGCCCATGATGTAGAGCAATATGAGATCGACCACCGAACGGCTGATGCCATAGGTACCGATGGTCGCGAACACCAATATGGCGCCGTACAGCATGGATTGCGGAATTTTGAGAATCTGAACCCAGATTCCGACCAGCGGCAGATTCAGAATCAAGAGCATCACGTTGCCGATATAGAGGCTGGCGATCAGGCTCCAGACAAGCTGCGGCTGATCGGTCAGCAATTGCGGCCCTGGCGTGATGCCGTAGCTCTGAAACGCGGACAACATAATCGCAGCGGTCGCAGAAGTCGGCAGACCGAACGCCAGCATCGGCACGAGTACGCCCGCCGCGGATGCATTGTTTGCCGCCTCGGGACCAGCAACGCCTTCAATAGCGCCGTGGCCGAACTCGCCTTTGTGTTTGCACAGGCGCTTTTCCAGCCAATAGGAAAGGAACGTCGGTATTTCGGCGCCGCCGGCCGGCATGGCGCCAATCGGAAATCCGATCAACGCGCCGCGCAGCCATGGCTTCCATGAGCGCGACCAATCGGCGGCGCTCATCCAGATCGAATCCTTCACCGCAATCGTGTCGATCCGGCGGAGCTCTTTGTACGCCGCGAGGTAGAGCGTCTCGCCCACCGCAAAGAGGCCGACCGCAACAATAATGACATTGATGCCGTCGAGAAGTTCTTCCACGCCGAAGGTGAAGCGCGATTGCCCGGTTTGCAGATCGATGCCAATGAGGCCGAGAAAGATGCCTACGCCGAGGCTCGTGAACCCACGCATCACCGATGTGCCGAGCACAGCAGATACGGTGGCGAAGGCCACCACCATCAACGCGAAATATTCGGGCGGCCCGAAGCGCAGCGCGAAATCCACCACCGGCACAGCGAGGAATGTCAGGCCAATGGTGCCGATAGTGCCGGCGACGAATGAACCAATCGCCGCGGTTGCCAGCGCCGCGCCCGCGCGTCCCTTCCGCGCCATTTTATTGCCTTCGAGCGCGGTGACGATGCTGGCGGTTTCGCCCGGCGTGTTGAGGAGAATGGACGCCGTCGATCCGCCATACATGGCGCCGTAGTAAATTCCGGCAAACAGCATGAAGACAGATGCAGCATCGACCTGATAGGTAAGCGGCAAAAGCAATGCGATGGTCAGAGCAGGCCCGAGGCCGGGCAATACGCCGACCGCCGTTCCCACACTGACGCCGACAAAGGACCACATGAGCTTGTCCCATGTGAGCGCGACGGCAAATCCTTGCGCTAGATAGCCCAGCGTTTCCATCAGAGGAGATTTTCGATCAGGCCGTCGCCGATTTCGTAGCCGAGGCCACGGTCGAATCCGACATAGACGACTACAGCGATGGCGAGGCCCACCGCGGCATCGCGCAAGGGCGATTTGCTGTCGAATCCACGCGCGGCGCACACAAACAATGCCGTCGAGGCGATGATAAATCCGAGATAGGTGATGGTCGTCACATTGATGACGAGACCGGCAATCACCCACATCAGCGGGCGATGGTCCAAAGCACCGCGCGGCTCTTCGGCGGCGTCGCGTTCCCCGGAAGTTTCAAATATCAACGCCACGCCGAGAACCGCGAGCATCGCGGTGACAAGCCACGGCACCACCGTGGGGCCAACTTGGGCATAGGCAGCTTCGCTGGGGATAAGACTTGTTTGCCAGGCGAGAACGGCTGCAAGCGCGATGATGCCTAAACCGACGAAAAGCCCGCTCCGAGATTCGCGCAAATTCACTTCGTAAGGCCGAGCTCGGCAACGACGTGGGTAATGCGCGCCGTTTCATCGCTGACATATTTGCCGAACGCATCGCCCGCCAAATAGATGTCGGTCCAATCCTTCTTCTTCAGTTCGGCCTGCCAGCTTGGGCCTTTGACCATGCGCTCGATCAACCTGACGAGCGCCGCGCGTTGCGCCGGCGTAATTCCGGGCGCCGCAAATACGCCGCGCCAATTGAACAGCTCCACATCGATGCCCTGCTCTTTCAACGTCGGCACATCGATGCCCGGTTGCCGCACGTCGGAGGACAACGCCAAAGGGTGCAATTTTCCGGCTTTGATCTGCTCACCAAATTCACCCCAGCCGGAAACGCCGCATGTCGTTTGTCCGCCGAGAAGCGATGCAAGAGCCTGCCCGCTTCCGGCATAGGCGACATAGGCAACGCGGCGCGCATCGCCTCCAACCGCCTTCGCAATCATGCCGGCTAGAATGTGGTCGCTGCCGCCGGCGGACCCGCCGACCCACGAAACCTTTCCGGGATCGGCGTTGAACATGGCAACGAGATCGCGCATCGACTTCAGCGGCGAATTCGCCGGCACCGCGATAACTTCGAACTCACCGGTCAGGCGCGCAATCGGCGTCGCGTTGGTGAGTTTCGCCGGTGATTTGTTCGCTGCCAAAGCGCCCAGCATCACCATGCCGGCGACAAGCATTTCGTCGCCTTTGCCTTTACGCGTTGCCAGAAAGCGTGTGAGGCCGATGGCGCCGCCTGCGCCCAAAACGTGTTCGACGCGGTAATCGCGCACCAGCCTGTCGGTGCGCATAGCCAATTCCATGGTGCGCGCCGTCTGGTCCCATCCGCCGCCGGGGCCCGACGGCACCATGACGTTCAGCTTCGGTAACGGCTCCGTTTGCGCGCCGGCCCCGCCGAGACCAAGGCCCAAGGCTGCCGATCCAAGCCCGGCCACAAGCAGCTCACGACGTGACGGCAAGGCGGCCTCCCAATCGGCGGAATCTAAGTCCCGCGCTCTTTGTTCGATCGCGATGCTAGCAGAGGCCTTAGGCCCCGCAAATGCCCGAGAATTTCTTGTGGAATGCGGTGCAGGCGCTTAGCGTGGCTGAAAATTCGCCAGGGAGATTCCGCCATGTCACGCCTTCTATCGCTTCTTAGCGCGCTCACGCTTGCATTTCTGTTCGCCGCGCCTGTGTCGGCACAGCAGGCGCCAGAGCATAAGCTCGTCATTCAGGTCTCATCGGCCGATGAGGGCGCCATGACGGTTGCGCTCGGCAACGCGATGAACGCCAAGAAATACTACGATTCCAAAGGCGAGAAATTCATCGTGGAAATCGTGACCTACGGCCCGGGCATCACCATGCTTCGCAGCGATACATCTCCCGTGAAGGCGCGCATCGTGGAAGCGCGCGCCAGCATTCCAGATATCACGCTCAGCATGTGCGCCAATTCCAAGGCCGGTACCGAGGCCCGCGAGGGCAAAGAAATCATTCCGCTCCCGGGCGTTCAGATTGTCCCGGCCGGAATCGTGCGTGTGATGGAGCTTCAGGAGAAGGGCTATTCCTACGCCCGCCCCTGAGGACGGCCGAAAGCATTTTTGCCGTCAATTATCGCTTACGCAGAACGAGATTTAAGGCGCTGTTCATTTCTATCGACCATTCTCGGAACTGATTTCGGTCGAGGATATTGAGGGGAATGGTCGATCCCGTGCGCCTGCTCGGGTTCGCGTTTGCGAACGCCGACCTTCTCTTCGAAACCGACCGCGAAGGGAAAATCCTGTTCGCGACCGGGGCGACCAAAGGCATTTCCACCCAAACGCCCGACTCGCTTAGGGGGCAAATGGCCGGCCGGCTCTTCGCGCCGAACGCTGCTAAAAAATTCACGTCGCTCTCGCGCAGTCTCAATCCCGGCGGCCGCCTCGTGACGGCACATTCGCCATCGTCTTCGATCCGATCGTAAATCTAAAAACGGGTGAGGTTTCGCATTACGAAGCTCTGACGCGATTTGTCGAGGGGCAAAGCCCGGGCGAGCTGATCGGCTTCGCGGAGGAAATGGGCATGGCCAGCGCCTTCGATATCGCCGTCGCGTCCAAAGTGTTCGCGACCGTTGCGGCGGGACCCAAGGCGTGCGCCTCCATCGCCTTGAACGTCTCGGGCTGCACCATTGGAACGCCGGCGCCCTTCGCGCTGTTCTCGGCCATGCTCGAGCGCAACAAGCAATTCGCCAAGCGCGTGCATATCGAAATCACCGAAAGCGCGGAGATGACAAATCTCGAATTCGCCGACAAGGCGATTCAGACGATGCGCAAGATGGGGTTTCGCGTCGGGCTGGATGATTTCGGCGCGGGCGCCGCATCGCTGCAATATATTCACGCGTTCATCGTCGATTTCGTCAAATTCGACGGCAGCCTAGTCAAGCGCATGGGACAATCCAAACGCGACGATGCGCTGCTGAAAAGCATGATCGGCACCTGCGAAAGTCTAGAAGTTACCTCCATCGCCGAATGGATCGAGAACGAGAGCATGTTCTCGCGCGCGAAGAGTCTCGGTTTCGAATACGGCCAGGGCCGCCATTTCGGCATGCCGCTCGCCGCGACCCCGGATGCCCCCGTCGTGCAGGTCGCCAGATCCGGGCGTCGGCAAGGCGTGCAGGAAACCTGGGGCTAAGAATTATTGCGCCGGCTCCATGCCACGCGCCCGATAAAGCTGTCCCGTTTTCACCGACGATAACGCAGTGATGAATGATTTTGCCGCCACGGCGTCGCGCGCGCCACGGCCAATACCTGCGGCATAGACCGTATAGCTCTGTATGTCCGCCGGCAGCGGGCCGATCAGCGTTACGCCCTTATGCGGAATAATTTCACTGATCTGATGAATGCCGATAGCGGCTTCGCCGCTCTCGACCATATCCGCCACCGCGCCGCCGAATTTCAATTTCGCCTTGGCGCGGATTTCGGCGCCAATGCCCATTTTATCGATCAGCCCGTTGAAATAGATGCCGCTTGAGCCGCCCGACGCAGGGTCGATATAGCCCACCGTTCTGGCAGTAAGGAGTGTGCGCTTGAACGCGCCCACCGTGGAGATGTCGGGGCGCGGCGCACCCGCCTTCACCATCACACCGACGCCGACTTTCGCGAGGTTCATCCGGCTACCGGCTGCCGTGAAATTCTTCGCGATCAGATCGTCAACGCCTGCCTCGGTGAGGACCGCCAAGTCGAAGGCTTCGCCGCGGGCGATTCGATTGGCGAGCGCGCCCGCCGTGTCATAGGCAATAACGATCTTGTGTCCACTCTGGCGTTCAAACGCCGGGACCGCCGCGACCACCACGTCCTGCATGGCGCCTGCGGTCAAAACCTTGATCTCAGCGGCCAGGGCGCCGTGGCTCAGAAGTGCAATACAGGCCGCAATGGCTATCAGTCCCTTGGACATGGAAACCTCTTTTGCTTCGAACCCTATGCACCGGCTTCTATCACTCAAGGCGGAAAGAGGCGAAACCTCCGCTTCCCTGACGCCCGCGCGCACGGCATGATGTCCTTAACAACGCCGGACGGCGATCAATTCCCGGGGAGGGACGCAGATGATCAAAACGCGCATGCTTAGGAACAGTTTGCTGCTGGCCGCTGTCGGCGCCGCATTCGCTGCTTCGCAGCTCGTCGCCCAGGTGACGGCGCCTGCGCCGCAAGCGACCAGCCCCCTCGACCGATCCAATCCCGCTGCTAGCACGCAAGATCCGAACTTAAGCGGCCATCCCGTTCCCCCAACCTTGACGCCGACTGAGCGCATTCCGCTCGCGCATTTGAAATTGCCGCCGGGGTTCAAAGCCGAGATTTGGTCGCAAGGCCATCCCGGCGGACGGACCATGGTGATGGGACCGAAAGGCACGCTCTTCGTCGGCAGCCGCGGCATCGGGCGCGTCTATGCCATCACCGATCGCGGCGGACGGCGCGAGGTGAAAACCATCATCCAAGGATTGCAGGAGCCGAACGGTCTCGTCATTCACAATGGCGCGCTCTACGTCTTCGCCATCCACCGTGTGTTCCGCTACGACAATATCGAAGACAAATTGGATGCGCCGGGACAGCCGGTGGAAATGACGGCGGCGTTCGATCTGCCCGCCACGCGGCATCACAATTGGAAATATGTCGCCTTCGGACCGGACGGAAAGCTCTACGTTCAGGTCGGCGCCAACTGCAATATTTGCGAACTCAATAACGGCACGCACGCGCATATCCGCCGCTACAATGCCGACGGCACCGGAATGGAGATCGTGGCGCGCGGCATTCGCAACACGGTCGGTTTCGACTGGCATCCGGTTACGCGTGAGTTGTGGTTCACCGATAATGGCCGCGACTGGGCCGGCGACAACGGACCGCAAGATGAATTGGACCGCTTGCCCGCAGGCCAGGACGGCGCGTTCTTCGGCTTCCCCTATTGCCACGCGCAAGGCATTCCGGATCCCGATATCAAAATGCCAAACGCCTGCGCGAATGTCGTCATGCCTGCGGCGCTGACCGGCCCGCACGCTGCCGGACTTGGGATCAAGTTCTATACGGGCACCATGTTCCCGGCGAATTATCGCAATGTCGCGTTCATCGCCCGTCACGGCTCGTGGAATCGCAGCGACAAGTTCGGCTATGACGTCGTCGTTGCCCGCCCCACGGCAGACGGCAAAGCAACCATCGAGCCGTTCATGACGGGATTGTTGGACCAAACAAAAAACGAATTCTATGGACGGCCCGCTTATGTGAATCAGCTGGCCGACGGCTCACTCTTGGTGTCGGATGAAGTCAACGGCGCGATCTACCGCATCTCTTACGCACAATAGTCTCGCCCTTCTCGGCGCGGTTGTTCTTTCGCTTTTCGCTTCGCACGCCGTGGCGGCGGAGGTGGGCGTTGCCGCGCGCATACGGCAATGCACCACATGCCATGGCGCGGACGGCAATTCGCAAACGCCGAAAATTCCGTCGCTCGCAGGTCAGCCGGAATTCTTTATTTTGAATCAATTGATCTTGATGCGCGAAGGCGTGCGCGAGGTCGCCATCATGACGCCATTCGTAAAGGATCTGACGGACGCGGACGCCGAAGCACTGGCGAAACATTTCAGCGCATTGGAAGCAAAACGGAGCGATGAGACCATCGATCCCGGCCTTGCCGCACGCGGCGGCGCGCGCGTGGCGGCTTTGCATTGTGCGTCATGCCATTTGCCAAGTTTTGTGGGGCACGATCAGATGCCGCGCCTCGCCAAACAGCGGATCGACTACATGGTGGAATCGCTGAAAGCGATACGCGACAGCCAGCGCGCCGGCGGCGATTCGCTTATGACCGCCGCGGTGGCCGGCGTTTCGGACGCTGATCTGGAAGCACTGGCGCATTACGTGTCATCGCAGTAACCGTCTTTCGTGATGAATTATTAGCAATCCATCGGGAGAATTGATCCATGCGCTTTCGTTATATTTTCGCGCCCCTGACGGCACTCCTTTGCTCCGCTGCGGCACTTGCGCCGGTTCCGGTCGATATGCCGTTCAACATCCCCTATGGCATGCCGATCTCGATGGAGTTGGCGAAGAAGGCCGTCGATGCAGCGCACGCCGAAGCGATTCGGCGCAATTGGAAAATGGCGATTGCGGTCGTCTCTCCCGCCGGCGATCTCACCTATTATCTCAAGATGGACGACACGCAGCTCGCCTCTGCCGACATCGCGCCGAAGAAGGCGCGGACCGCGGCGCGCTTCCGCCGCGAGTCGCAGGTCTTTTTCGAGCTGATGGAAACCGGCCATCCTTACGTGATGACATTGGATCCGGAGATCGTCACGGCATCGGGCGGCATTCCCATTGTCGTCGGCGGGCGTCTGATCGGCGCCATCGGATGCAGCGGCGGTACCGGCGCGCAAGATGCGGTTGTCTGCAAAGTCGGTGCAGACGCCGTCTCGCAATAGGCCTACCGATAAAGCGACGCGCTGCTCTGGGGATTGCCATGGGCCTCGTCGCGCTCGCGTCTTCGGCTACAGCGCAGCCCGGTCAGCAGGGACGATTCTTCCGCCTGTCGCCGGAGATGTTCGACGTCACACCGCCATCGGCACGCGTGCGCGGCGTTCCCGGCGGAATGGTGGCGCAGCCGCGCGCCTGCCCCGCCATGGCGACCAATGAAACACGCCGGCGCATTGTCAATGTCGCCGAGCAGGAATGGGGATTTTTCGGTTTTCCCATTGTCGATCAGACGAATGTAGAGACACGTCTGCTGCCGCCAGGAATTGTTGCCGATGCCGTCAATCCGAGGCTTGAAGCGCCGCGCGTTGAACCTCGCTATCCGCGCCTTGGCGCTTATGAAGACGCCGAGCGTGTGTTGACCACGATCGGCGGCTACTGGGCGGCAACGCCCGAAGTGAATGCCATTCTTACCGCGCAAAATAACGCCTGGAATGGCCCTGGCGGTGATGACGTCACCTGGCAGCAACCGTGGTCGGCGGCCTTTATATCTTGGGTGATGTGCGAGGGCGGATTAGGCAACAAAACACAGTTCGACCGTTCCATCGCCCACCGCATCTATATCGATCAAGCCATCCGCGCACGCGATGGAAACGCCGCTCAAGCGGCCTACGTTGCTTACGATCCCGGCGAAATGCCGATGTCACCCGGCGATCTTCTCTGCAACGGGCGGCGGCAGAACTATCGCACCATCGCGGACCGGCGCCGTAACCTCGGCGAAGGCGCGCGCTCGCATTGCGATATCGTTGTGAAAATCGACGAAGCCAGCAAACACATCTTCGTCATCGGCGGCAATGTTCACCGCTCGGTCAGCATGACGCTGCTTCCCGGCGTGCGCGAACCCGGCGAGCAATTTCGCCCCGTCGACGAAACCATGTTGGACGGCGTGCGCACCGTGTTCGCGCATTTGAAGCATCGCGGTCCCGCCATCGAAGCGAACGCGCTCGACAATAGTCCGACCATCAAGACGCTGGAATGCGCGATGGCGTTGCCGCCACGAGCCGGCAGCAATGCAGGACCACGCCGGCCAGCGAAATGCGGACCGGCCCCGGAAGAATGAGATTCTACTCCCCGCTCTCGATGTTTTCGCGCAGCATTTCGAGTTCAAGCCAGCGTTCCTCAAAGCTCTTCAATTCTCCACGTGCTTTATCGAGCCGAGCAGCGGCTGTCGCGAAACGTTTAGGATCGCGCGCATAAAGCCCGTCCGTCGCCAATTCGTTTTCCAGCTTCGCAATCTCCCGCTCCGTCTTGGCCATGTCGGCGGGAAGCGTCTCCAGAGCGTGCTTGTCCTTGAAACTGAGTTTGCGCTTGGATTCGGCGGCTGTGCGCGTTGTCGATTTCTTGTTTTGCGAGGCGCGCGCAATTTCCTTCGCGTTTACGCCCTGCCCGCGCTGCGCCAACATATCGGAATAGCCGCCGGCATATTCGGTGAAGCTCCCGCCGTCCTCCGCCATCAGGATCGACGTCACCACACGGTCGAGAAAATCGCGATCATGGCTGACAAGCAGCACGGTGCCTGGGTAGTTCGCGACCGTCTCCTGCAAGAGATCGAGCGTTTCCAAATCGAAATCGTTTGTCGGCTCGTCCAGCACCAGTAATGTGGCGGGCGTCGCCAAAGTCTTCGCCAGCAAAAGCCGCGCCCGCTCGCCACCCGAGAGCACGCGCACCGGCGTGCGGGCCTGCTCTGGAGCGAACAGAAAATCCTTCAAATAGCTGGCGACATGCCGCTTCTGGCCGCCGACCTCCACCGTGTCGCCATAGCCACCGGTGAGGACATCGCTGACGCGGGCCTCGGGGTCCAGGCTCGAACGCGTTTGATCGAGAGTCGCAATCGTGAGATTGGCGCCAAGGATCACCTCGCCGCTGTCGGGCGCGAGGCGTCCCGTAAGAAGATTGATCAGCGTTGTTTTTCCGGCGCCGTTGCGGCCCACAACGCCCACCCTATCGCCGCGCTCGATACGCACCGACACGTCCTTGACGATGTCGCGCCCTTCGTAGGATTTGGAAATGTTGCGCACCTCGACCACGCGCGCCGCCGCGTTTTTCGCGTCGGAAACGCTGATCTTCACAACGCCTGTAACTTTTCGCGCTTCGCGCACTTGCTGCCGCAGCGTACCGAGCTCCGCCATGCGTCGCACATTGCGCTTGCGCCGCGCCGTGACGCCGTAGCGTACCCAATCTTCCTCGCGCGCGATTTTGCGATCGAGCTTATGACGCTCGCTTTCTTCCTGTTCGAGGAGATCGTCGCGCCATTTCTCGAATTCGGAGAAACCGGCATCCAAACGGAACGTCTTGCCGCGATCCAGCCACACGCAAGAACGCGCCAGATTTTCCAGAAACCGGCGGTCATGGCTGATCAGAACCAAAGCCGAGCGCATCGCCTTGAGCTCGGCTTCCAGCCATTCGATGGCGGGAAGATCGAGATGGTTGGTGGGCTCGTCGAGAAGAACGATGTCGGGCGCAGGAGCCAATGTCCGGGCCAGCGCCGCGCGCCGCGCCTCACCGCCCGAAAGCGTGGCGGTCGTCTCGTCGCCGGTGAAGCCCAGCCGGCCGAGCAGCGCATAGGCGCGGCTTACATCGTCGCCCGCCTCCAGCCCGCCCTCGACGAAAGCCTTCACGGTGTCATAGCCGTTGAAATTGGGCTCTTGCGGCAGATACCGCACCGTCGCGCCCGGCTGCATAAAGCGCGTGCCGCGATCCGACTCGACCAATCCGGCCGCGATTTTCAGAAGGGTCGATTTCCCCGAACCATTGCGCCCCACCAGGCACAGGCGCTCGCCCTCGCCCACAGAAAGCTCGGCGCCCTCCAAAAGCGGCGTGCGCCCGAAGGTAAGGTGTTGGTCTTGAAGCAGTAGAAGTGGCGGCATAGGGGTTATCTAGTGATCCGGCGCCGGTCTGTCACGCTTGCAAGGCTTGTTCGAATCGTCGCTGCTAGCCGCCATGGTAGAGAACGAATTGCGGCAAGCGCCGGCCACTTCGCGCAATCGGGAACCCATCCTCGCCGTTCTCGCGCGCACGCTTCCGGACTCGGGCCTGCTGCTCGAAATCGCCAGCGGCACCGGTGAGCACGCCGCCTTCATGATGCCGCGCTTGCCCGAGACATGGCGGTGGCAGCCGACCGATGCCGATCCTGGTGCCTTTGCCAACATTGACGGCCACGCACGTCTTAGCCTCTGCCCGCGAATCTTGCCGGCTATCATGCTGAACGTGCGCGACACGACTTGGCCCATCGCACGGGCCGACGCCATTCTGTGCTGCAATATGATTCATATCGCGCCTTGGGAAGCGGCGGAGGGTTTGTTCGCGGGCGCAGCGCGTGTGCTTTCCACAGGCGCCAAACTCATCCTTTATGGGCCATTCAAGCGCAATCGTCTCCACACCGCGCCCTCGAACGAATCGTTCGATGCGAATCTGAAGGCGCGCGATCGCGATTGGGGCGTGCGCTGCCTCGACACCGAAGCTCTGCCCTTGGCGGAGAAAAACGGCTTCGACCTGGAAGAAATTGTCATCATGCCGGCCAACAACCTGACCGTCATTTTTCACCGCCGCTGAGCGCCTTTTCCGGCTCACGCGACAGCCGTATGTTTTTCATGGCATGATTTGCTCACGAACCATTTTGGGAGATTGGCCATGCGATGGACTGCTATTGCACCGGCGTTTTTGGCGGTGACGCTGGGGAGCAGCGCGCTCGCGCAGGAATGGACCGATTACATCGCCAAGGAAGACTTCTTCTCGGTCGATTTCGCGGCACCGCCAACCATCGACACATTCACCTACACGACTGAATATGGCTCAACCGTTCCGGCCAGGCGCTACACGTCGATATATGGCACCGGCAAATATGTGATGACCGTCGTGCATATGAACCGCACCGATCGTCCCGCCGGCGGTCAGGGCAGCGAGCTGCGCGGCGCCATTCAGTACGCAGCAACAGCCATACGGCGCACGGGCATTGTTACCACCGACATTTACAACGAGCTGCAATCCATCCCCGGGCAGATTCTGCATGTCACGCTGCCGGACGGAAAACGCATTTATGCCAGCATCTATTTGCATAAGCACCGCCTCTACATTCTGGAAGCGACCGCGCCGGACGATGAACCGCCGCCGCTCCTGTTCCAAGCCTCGCTGAACATCATGGATGAGCAGGGACGCAGCGTGCGCTACCAGGACAATGAATATTCCTTCCCGGACGGCAGGCCGCCCGCTGCTGGCGGCGGCGGTTAGGCCGCGTCGGCAAGCGCATCCTGAAACCACAGATCGCGTAGTCCGGAAATGATGTCTTGCGGATTGGTGGGGCGGCACAGGCGCGAACGCGCCGCACGGCGCGTTTCGTCGTCGGTCGGCATCTTTGAATTGTCGATATACCAACCGAGATGTTTGCGGAAAATGCGAACACCGTGCTCATCGCCGTAGAAGGCAAGCGTGTCTTCGAAATGTGTCAGCACAATCTCAAAGCGCTCCGCGAGGCTTGGTTCAATCACATCGCCGCCATTTTCCAGCGCGCGTGAAAGAGCCGCGGCAATCCATGGTCGCCCATAGGCGCCGCGCCCGATCATGATGGCGTCAGCGCCCGATTGCGCCAGAGCGGTGCGCGCCGAATGCGCATCAACGATGTCGCCGTTTACGATGATTGGCAGCGTGCAGGCGGATTTCACCTCGGCCACCGCGCGCCAATCGGCAACGCCGTTGTAGAATTGCGCGCGCGTGCGTCCGTGCACCGTGATCGCCTTCACGCCGGCGCTTTCCGCCCGCGCCGCAAGCTCGGGCGCATTTTTGCTGCATTCGTCCCAACCGAGCCGCATCTTCAATGTTACGGGTCGCGACGTTGCATCGACCGCCGCGCGGATGAGGCTTTCGGCAAGATCGAGATCGCGCATCAGCGCCGAACCGGACAGCGCGCCGGTAACCTCTTTCGCCGGGCACCCCATGTTGAGATCGATGATCTCGGCGCCGGCGGCTTCGGCGAGCTTTGCGCCTTTCGCGATCCACTGCGGATCGCGGCCCACCAATTGAATGACCATCAGCGGCAGGCCTTCGCCCACCGCCGCGCGACGCACCACGTCGGGGCGCCCGCGCGCGAAGCTGTCACAGGCAACCATTTCGGTCGCCACATAGGCCGCGCCCAGCCTGGCGGCGGCGCGGCGGAACGGCAAATCCGACACGCCTGTCATGGGCGCATTGAGAACGCGGCCGCCGATCCGGACGCCGCCAATGTCGAAACCGCTCTTCATGGGCCTGCCATAGCATCAGAGACCGGCGCGTTCGAGGCCGAAGGCGCTCAGCGCATATAGCCCACTTCCCGGTAATAGCGGGCCGCGCCAGGATGCAGAGGTATATTGGAAAACTGCCAGACCCGGCGGGAATCGTAGGTGAAGGGAATAAGCGCGTATTTCAGCAGATCGCGGCGCTGGTCCATCGCCTTGGTAACCGCATAGACGAACGCCTCGGGCGTGTTGTCGCGGGCGTAGATGGCATGGCCCGGGCGCGCCACGGTCGGTATCGGACGATCAAGCCCGCGCACCAGGCCTTCCGGCACAATGGCCCGCTCGAAGCCCAAATCCATCGCGGCGAGCTTTGCGAGTAAGTCTTCCGGCAGATCGAGATATCTGAGATCGAATTTCTGGCTGACGTCGTACCAAAGATTGGCTTCCGGATTATTGGCGAGCGAACCTTGCGTGCTGACGATAACGGCGAAATCAGAGCGGTTCTCTTGCTCCGCACCGACAATGCTGCCGCCCCAAGATTTCACTGCCTGCTCGGTCAGCCCGTAATAGTCCAACACAGGCGCAACACTCGTGCCCGCATTGCCGTCAATGATGATCTTCACCTTCATGTGCCGTTCGGCGATCTGCTTCAGATCGGTGATCCCGGTGGCAGGCTTCACAGCCACCACGATGAATGTAGGATTCTCGATCAAAGCGATGAGGCGCAAATTTTTCTGCGGGACATGTTTATAGTCGTAGAGGCCGTGATAGGCCCACGAGAGACGAACCGCATTTGTGATGCCGAAATCGACAGGCGCTTGCGGCGGCGGCAAAAGTTTGCGCGCAATTTGTGCCGATGTTAGCGCAGGTGGAACGCGTGCAGCGGAGACAATGCGCGTGCTCTCCGTCTGCGAGCAATTGTAGCAAATCTGCAATTCATATTCGGGGCGCATCGCGACGCGAAGAATTTCAGCGATCGCGCCCCATGGACATGTCGCGCATGACGCGCCGATGACCGGATGTTTGGCGGCGATGCCATAGGCGGGCGCGGCGGCGGCGCTTGCCCATTGTGTTCCAGACAATAATGCGAGGGCGCTCAATGCCACCGCCACCCACGCACGCATCAAGATTTTGCGCATGTCTTGCCCTCCCCCGACGAAGCAGAACTCTACGATGTCAGGGGGCCGGTCGCGAGGGTGGCGTTAGCCGAGCGATCAATATCTAGGATGAGGGAGGCGAAAGGCGCGCTTGTGGACAATTCGTGTCAAGACATGGCGCCAAACTGGACGCCTAGTGGCGCCCACGAGCGATTCACCCCAAATCTTGCGTGAGAACAAACCCTGATGCGATCGCGGGTTGGTGATTCGGACTCACTACGTTCGGGGGGCGTTCCAGCGGCGTATCGGCCGCCAAAACACCACATGTGGTGACCCTCGTCCGCCTATTTAACCTTCAAAAGCTCGGGGTCCGGCGGCGGCGGAAGGGATTGCAGATAGGCGTAGATATTTGCCAGCTCCGCATCCGTGAGGACGGCGCGCGTGTAGGGGGGCATACCCACGGCTGTGCCTTGGCGCACAAAGGTCTCGATCACCGCGAAGGGATGAAGACGCGGCACCAGCGCGGGACCCGCGCCACCCTGGCCCACTGTGCCGTGGCATTCCCAACAACCGACCGAGAGAAAGGTTTCTTTGCCTTGCGCGGCAGACGCTGCAGTGGGAGCCGCATTCTGCGCGAGTGCTGTAGTGATCTGCCCCCTTCAGAGTGGTCCATCGACTATTTTAGTCTGGACCCTGAAGGAGAAGACAAATGGGCAAGAAGCACGGGCCTGAGGAGATTATCGGTAAGCTGCGCGAGGCCGAGATTATTCTAGCGCAAGGCGGGACGACGGGGG
>CANIHD010000006.1 GCA_947467345.1 Alphaproteobacteria bacterium | reverse complement strand
GGATAACCTATTCAAGGCTAGAGTGACCCGTATGGAAGACCTATCGAACGTTTACATGAACACGCTGGTGCCGATGGTCGTCGAACAGACGGCCAGGGGCGAGCGCGCCTATGACATCTATTCCCGGCTGCTGCGTGAGCGAATCATCTTCGTCACCGGTCCCATTGAGGACACGGTCGCCAGTCTCATTACGGCACAATTGCTGTTTCTTGAGGCCGAGAATCCCAAAAAAGAAATCGCCATGTATATCAATTCGCCCGGCGGATTGGTGACTTCGGGCCTCGCGATCTACGACACGATGCAATATGTCCGCCCCGCAGTGCATACGCTGTGTATCGGCCAGGCAGCATCCGCGGCGTCGCTTTTGCTCTGCGGCGGTGAGAAGGGCGGGCGTTTCTGCCTGCCGAACGCACGAATTCTCGTTCATCAGCCGTCCGCCTCCTATCGCGGACAGGCGAGCGACATCGCCCGTCATGCTCAGGAAATCGTCAAGCTGAAGCGCCGGTTGAACGAAATTTACGCCAAGCACACTGGCCAGCCGCTTGAGGCGGTTGAAAAAGCGCTTGATCGCGATACCTATATGACAGCCGAGGAAGCGCGTGCCTTTGGGCTTTTGGACGAGGTTTTCAGCCGCAGACCGGCGAGTGAACCCGAAAAAAAGTAGGAATCCCGGGTCCTTACAAGGATGGGAACAAAACCGAAGGTTCGGGCCTCTTTTAAAGAATTCTTGATCGGGTAGCTTCTATCGTGGTCTAAGGATTCGATCCGCTTCGTGTCGGCGGGGCTTGTTTCCGGGCAGCTTGGCGCGGTTCTTGCGAAGCCCGGTCGTGTCTGTGCCTTAGGGAGTTTCAAGGAGTGGCCATGAGCAAGTCGGGTGGAGGCGAAGCCAAGAACACCCTCTATTGCTCCTTCTGCGGAAAGAGCCAACACGAGGTACGCAAGCTTATTGCGGGCCCGACCGTATTCATCTGCGATGAATGCGTCGAGCTCTGCATGGAGATCATCCGCGAGGAAAACAAAACCTCATTCCTGAAATCGAGCGAAGGCGTGCCTTCTCCGGGTGAGATTTTCAAAGTGCTCGACGATTACGTCGTCGGACAGTCGCACGCCAAGAAGGTGCTCGCTGTCGCGGTGCACAATCACTACAAGCGCATCAATCACGCCGGGAAATCCGGCGAGGTCGAGCTCGCGAAATCCAACATTCTTCTGGTCGGGCCGACCGGCTGCGGCAAGACGCTGCTGGCCCAGACTCTGGCGCGCATTCTCGACGTGCCGTTCACGATGGCCGACGCAACGACCCTCACGGAAGCCGGCTATGTCGGCGAAGACGTCGAAAATATCATCCTGAAATTGCTGCAGAACGCCGACTACAATGTCGAGCGGGCGCAGCGCGGCATCGTCTACATCGACGAAGTCGATAAGATCAGCCGCAAGTCGGACAATCCGTCCATCACGCGCGACGTGTCGGGCGAAGGTGTCCAGCAGGCGCTGCTCAAAATCATGGAAGGCACGGTCGCTTCGGTGCCGCCGCAGGGCGGCCGCAAGCATCCGCAGCAGGAATTCCTGCAGGTCGACACGACCAATATTCTCTTTATCTGCGGCGGCGCCTTTGCCGGCCTGGATAAAATTATTTCCGCGCGCACGCACGGCACGTCCATGGGCTTCGGCGCCAATGTTCGCGCACAGGATGAGCGCAACACGGGACAGATTCTTCGCGACGTCGAGCCGGAAGATTTGCTCAAGTTCGGTTTGATTCCGGAATTCATCGGCCGTCTGCCCATTCTGGCGACGCTGGAAGATCTTGATACGACCGCGCTGATCGAAATCTTGACCCGCCCGAAAAACGCGTTGGCCAAGCAATATCAGCGCATGTTCGAGATGGAAGGCGTGAAGCTGCGCTTCCACGAAGATGCTCTGAACGCCATCTCGCGCCGCGCTATCGCGCGCAAGACGGGCGCACGCGGATTGAGATCGATTCTGGAGAGCATTCTTCTCGAGACCATGTTCGAGCTGCCAAGCTTGAATGCGGTGCAGGAAGTGGTGATCACACCGGATGTCGTCGAAGGCCGTGCGAGGCCGCTGTACACCTACAGCGACAAGGGCCAAGCGCGCGAACAGAGCGCTTCCTAAGTCCGGCTTTGTAGATTCTTTCTTGCGCGTTCATGCTTAATTGCGCGGCTACGCCGCGCAAAAGAGCACTGTGTGATTCTGGCTTTTCCGTAATTTTTGCGTGTCCCACATCATGATGTGCGCGAATCACCCGCGTTTTGCGATCTGCGACATTTCGCTTCGCGTGTGAAATTTCCGCGGACGAGCAAGGCGCGAAGCACAATTGTCCCCTTGTTCCAAGTGAGCAAGCCTTGAAAGAGGCGGCATTGGGGGCCACGTTAACCCGAGCGGTGATTGTACCTACACCGCACCGTGAGTGCCGGTCTTGGGCTCACGGGTACCCGCCTGCTCACTAGCTATCGGCGCCAGGCTTTAACTGTTGGCGTGCTAGTATCCAGGCAAGGAGCACAGCATGTCAGAGCAGTCGAATTCGAATTCCGAAACGCCCAACACGCCCGAACCCATCGGTGGTGATGGACTTGTGGCGGCAGTCTTGCCGCTGCGCGATATCGTTGTATTCCCCCACATGATCGTGCCGCTCTTTGTCGGCCGCGAAAAATCCGTTCGCGCCCTCGAAGAAGTCATGAAGGAAGAGAAGCAGATTCTCCTTCTGACACAGAAGAACGCAGGCGAAGACGATCCCAACCCGGACGGTCTCTATCGTATAGGGACACTCGCCACCGTGCTGCAACTCTTGAAACTTCCCGACCAGACCGTTCGCGTCTTGGTCGAAGGCAAGAGCCGCGCGCGCGTGAAAGGATTCTCTCCGCGTACGGACTTCTTCCAGGCTTTCGTCGAGCCCGTCGAAGAGCTCGGCGGCACGCCGCAAGAAGTCGAGGCGCTTGTCCGCACGGTCAAAACCAATTTCGAGAGCTACATTAAGCTCAACAAAAAAGTGCCGACCGAGACATTGGCGTCAGTGGCGCAAATCGACGATGCGGCGAAACTCGCCGATACCGTCGCCTCGCACCTTACTGTCAAGATCGCCGATCGTCAGCAATTGCTGGAAACCTTGAGCACGGTGGAGCGCCTGGAGCGCGTTCTGGCCTTGATCGAGGGCGAGATCGGCGTGCTTCAAGTCGAGCGCAAAATCCGCAGCCGGGTGAAGCGCCAGATGGAGAAGACGCAGCGCGAATATTATTTGAACGAGCAGCTGAAGGCGATCCAGAAGGAGCTTGGCGAAGGCGAAGAAGGCCGCGACGAGTTGGCCGAGCTGGACGAGCGCATCAAGAAGGCAAAGCTTTCGAAAGAGGCGCGCGAAAAAGCGCAAGCCGAAATGAAGAAGCTGCGCCAGATGAGCCCGATGTCGGCCGAAGCAACGGTCGTGCGCAACTATCTGGATTGGATTCTGTCGCTCCCATGGGGCAAGAAATCCAAAGTCCGGAAAGACATCGCGCATGCCGAAGCCGTGCTGCACGAAGATCATTTCGGCCTCGAGAAGGTAAAGGACCGGATTCTGGAATACCTGGCCGTGCAGCAACGCGCGGGAAAGATGAAGGGTCCGATTCTGTGCTTGGTCGGTCCTCCGGGCGTCGGCAAAACGAGTCTCGGCAAGTCGATCGCGCGTGCGACCGGACGTGAGTTCGTGCGCATGAGCCTTGGCGGCGTGCGTGACGAGGCCGAGATCCGTGGTCACAGGCGTACCTATATCGGCTCCATGCCCGGCAAGATCATTCAGTCGATGAAAAAGGCGAAGGCGGCGAATCCGCTCTTCCTCTTGGACGAAATCGACAAGCTGGGTGCGGACTGGCGCGGCGATCCTTCCTCCGCTTTGTTGGAGGTTTTGGATCCCGAACAGAACCACGCCTTCAACGATCACTATCTCGAAGTTGATTTCGACCTTTCGGACGTGATGTTTCTCACGACGGCCAACACGCTGCGTATGCCGCAGCCGTTGATGGATCGTATGGAGATCATCCGCATCCCCGGCTACACTGAGGATGAGAAGGTGGAAATCGCGAAGCGTCACTTGCTGCCCAAGATTGTGAAATCGCATGGGCTCAGGGATGACGAGTGGACGATCACCGACGAAGCGTTGCGCGATTCGATTCGCTACTACACGCGTGAGGCCGGCGTTCGTAGCCTCGAGCGGGAATTGGCAACACTTGCGCGCAAGGCAGTGAAGGAGATCGTCTCCGGCAAAGCGGAAAAGATTCGCGTCACGCCGGAAAATCTCGGCGAGTTCGGCGGCGTTCGCAAATACCGCTACGGCGAGATGGAAGGCGAGGATGCGGTCGGCGTTGTTACGGGCTTGGCCTGGACCGAAGTCGGTGGCGAAACACTCACCATCGAAGCGGTCATGGTTCCCGGCAAAGGCCGCTTCCAGGCCACCGGCAAGCTCGGCGACGTGATGAAGGAGTCGATCGATGCGGCGCGTTCTTATGCGCGCTCGCGTGCGACGTCACTCGGCATCAAGCCGCCTTTGTTCGATCGCCGTGATATCCACGTTCACGTTCCCGAGGGGGCGACTCCAAAGGACGGACCGTCGGCAGGTGTCGGGATGGCCACGTCGATCATCTCGGTCCTGACCGGAATTCCGGTTCGGCGTGACGTGGCGATGACCGGGGAGGTGACCCTCAGGGGTCGCGTCCTGCCCATCGGTGGCCTGAAGGAGAAGCTTTTGGCCGCGCTGCGCACCGGTTTGAAGACCGTGATCATTCCGGCCGAGAACGAAAAGGACCTCGCCGACATTCCGGACAACGTGAAAAAAGGCCTTGAAATCAGGCCTGTGTCCAACATGGAAGAGGTTCTGAAGATCGCGCTGGTCCGCCAGCCGACGCCGATAACCTGGGAGGAGCCGGAAGATGCGGCGACTCCAGCCCTCAGTACCGTCGTGGGTATCGAGGACCAGGTTGTGACGCACTAAGACGAAATTCCTGACGCAATGTCAGGGTTTAAGCGACCCCCGGAGGCCTCCTCCGGGGGTCGTTCGTTACGAAGGGATTTCGATCAAACGAAATTTCTCCGGAAATTTGGCAGGATTCCGGGCTTTTATGCTTTGACGCCGGGAGAAGCGACCGCTTAATCTCCCTCTCATCGTGCGGGGTGGGCCCGCCCCCCGAAAGGAGAACGCCCGTGAACAAAAATGATCTCGTCAATCAATTGGCAGAGCGCGCAAGTCTTTCAAAAGGCGACGCCCAAAAGGCCGTCGATGGCGTATTTGAACTGATCACAGATTCCCTGAAAGCCGGCGACGAAGTTCGTGTCACCGGGTTCGGCGTATTTGTGGTGTCGTCGCGTGCCGGCGGAAAAGGCCGTAACCCGCAGACAGGCGAAGAAATCACCATTAAGGCTTCGAAGGCCGCGCGGTTCCGCGCCGGGAAACCGTTGAAGGACGCGTTGAACGCATAAATTTTTCCAGGCATTGGCGATCGAGATTGCGCAAGGGTTATTCCTGCGCGGCTCGGTTCGAAAGCCGGAGATGGAAGCAGGGCACTTGATCCTGCTTCCCACATGCGGGACACCCCTAGTATGATAACGGGCGATGCCGAGGCGGCGCCCGTTTTCCATTGCACGGCAATGAAGTGGGGCGGTTAGCTCAGCTGGTAGAGCACTTCGTTTACACCGAAGGGGTCGGCGGTTCGAACCCGTCACCGCCCACCAGCCTTCGCTCGCGAAATGCGAAGGCTGCGCCGCCGACAAGAGGAACTTACAGGGCGATGGATAGGTTACAGCGGTTTCTTGCCGGTGCTGCCGTTCTAGCGCTTTTGTCAGCTTGCGGCGGTGGCGCGCCGCACGTGGATCCGAATGCTGGCGCGCCTAATGAGCGCGAAGCAAATTTGCGCATGATCATGCGGCTTGATGGCAATCACGATGGCGCCGTCGCGCGTACCGAATTCGATCAGGCTCTGCATAATGATTTTGTGCTGGTTGATAAGAACGGCGACGGGAAGCTCGATGCGGCCGAAACCGCTGCGGAAAACGATCGCCGCTGGCAGGCGGACGGTCCCGCTGCGTCACCCATTTTCGATTGGAATCAGGACGGCAGCGTCGACTACATGGAATTCGCCAATGCGGCGATGGGCATGTTCAATCTGATCGACCGCGACCGCGATGGGCAATTGAGCGCCGCCGAATTGCAGGTGCTGGCGCGGGCGATCCCACGCCCGGGTGGCCAAGGAGGACGGGGCGGTCGTGGCGGCCGCGGCCCGCAACGCCCCGCCGATCCGCCCCTTCGCCCCAATGGCGGCAACTAAAAATCGCGTAACGCGGAATGGCTTGCGCGGTGGCGGACGATCCTGGAATGTTCCGGTGTTGATGAGGCTGAATATGCAAAAACATTCGATCGCGCACGCAGGGCTTATGGCGTTGATACTGTCCGCCGGTGCTTGGCCGGCTGCTGCGCAAGCTCCGCAAGGCCTGCCGCCCACAGCGGCGATTTTGATGCGGTTCGATACGGATGGCGATATGACCATCACCCGCGCCGAAATGGAGGCGGGCGTGCGCGCCGATTTTGCCGCAGCCGATCTCGACCACAACAATTGTCTCAACGCCAACGAGACGCGGTTGGAAAATGAAAACCGGCTGCGCCGCGAAGGCGGGCAGGCGACTCCGGCGAAAGACTGGAATGTGGATGGCTGCGTGAATTTGCAGGAATTTGCCGGTGCCGTGCGCTCCTATTTCACCTTTGTCGATAAAACCAAGGACGGCACCGTCACTATGACCGAGTTGCGCGGGCCTTCGATGCCCATGCCGGTCTTTGTCGAACCGACGCCAAAGGGCAACCGCGAGCCGGGTCCAGCCGCCGCCGAGGCTCCCCCCAGCATACGATACTGAGTGTTGTTCGACAGCTTGGCTTGACACCTGCGACTGCGGTCCCTTACACCGGCCCCCTTCCGCTCCGGGCAAGTACGGCTCGATTTGCGGGGGCGTAGCTCAGTTGGTTAGAGCGTCGGCCTGTCACGCCGAAGGTCGCGGGTTCGAGCCCCGTCGCTCCCGCCATTTATGGCGGATGGAACATCCCGAAATGCGTTGTAGCGGAACGCTAAGCGCTTTATTTCCCCCTCGAATCTTGCTCTATAGCGCGCGAGGCGTTGGGGGCGACGCGCGCAATGCTGCGTCGCAAAACATCGGACCAGCCGGTATAGTTTGGCGGTGTGTACGGCTTGGTCGTACATGGCGCTGCCCCGGCATGGCCCGATATGGTGACAGTTCATGAACGCGTTCCTTCTCGAATATCTTCCCATTCTCCTGTTCATGGGCATTGCGACCGGCCTCGGTCTGGCACTGATGGTGGTGCCGTTCATCGTCGCGCCGTCGAAGCCAGACCCTGAAAAGCTTTCGGCCTATGAATGCGGCTTCAACGCATTCGACGACGCCCGCATGAAATTCGACGTCCGGTTCTATTTGGTCTCAATCCTCTTCATCATCTTTGACCTCGAAGTCGCCTTCCTGTTCCCCTGGGCGGTAAGCCTCGGGAAGATCGGGCTGTTCGGCTTCTGGTCCATGGTGGTGTTTCTAGGCGTCCTGACCATCGGCTTCATCTACGAATGGAAGAAGGGGGCCTTGGAATGGGAATAGGCCCCGCCGGTTCCGCAGGACGTGCAGGCATTGAAGGCGTTGGAAGCCTCACATCGCCTGTCCCTGAGAACGATCCCTATTTCGGCGCCTTCAAAGAGGAGCTGAAGGATAAAGGCTTCCTCGTCGCCAACGCCGACGCGTTGGTCAATTGGGCCCGCACGGGCTCGTTGATGTGGATGACATTCGGCCTGGCCTGCTGCGCCGTTGAAATGATGCAAGCGTCCATGCCGCGTTACGACGTGGAGCGCTTCGGCTTCGCGCCGCGCGCCTCACCGCGACAATCCGACGTGATGATCGTTGCCGGCACGCTGACCAACAAAATGGCGCCGGCTTTGCGCAAAGTCTACGACCAGATGCCGGAGCCGCGTTACGTCATCTCGATGGGCTCCTGCGCCAATGGCGGCGGTTACTATCACTACTCTTACGCCGTCGTACGCGGCTGCGACCGCATCGTGCCGGTCGATATCTACGTGCCCGGCTGCCCACCTACGGCGGAAGCTTTGGTCTACGGCATCATGTTGCTGCAGCGGAAAATCCGCCGCACCGGAACGATCGAGCGCTGAATGACCGAGACAGTGCAGGCGATTTCCGAACTTGTGGCGTCGAAGCTGGCATCCGCTCTGACGGAGCCGCCGCACATCGCTTATGGCGAATTGAACCTGATTGTCTCGCGGGGTGAAATCGCCCGCGTTCTGACCATCTTGCGCGACGACGCGGAGCTGCAGTTCAGCATTTTGATCGATCTCGCCGGTGTCGATTACCCGAAACGCGCCGAGCGTTTCGACGTCGTCTATCATTTGCTGTCGATCACCAAGAATGTCCGCATTCGCGTGAAACTGGCGGTTGGAGAAAATCAGCCGGCGGCCTCGGTCGCAACCATCTTTCCGACCGCGAACTGGTTCGAACGCGAAGCCTTCGACATGTACGGCATTCTGTTTTCGGACCATCCCGATTTGCGCCGCATCCTTACCGATTACGGTTTCTCGGGTTATCCGTTGCGCAAGGATTTTCCGCTCACCGGCTATGTGGAAGTTCGTTATGACGACGAGCAGAAACGCGTCGTCTACGAACCCGTGAAGCTGGTGCAGGAATTCCGCGACTTCGACTTCCTCAGCCCGTGGGAAGGCGCGCAGCACATCTTGTTGCCCGGCGATGAGAAAGCCAAAGTAAGCGCGCCGGACGCAGCCAAGAAATGACCGCCGAACCGCAAGAACGCAATTTCTCGATTAATTTCGGACCGCAGCATCCGGCAGCACACGGCGTGTTGCGCCTGGTGCTGGAGCTTGACGGCGAAATCGTCACGCGTCTCGACCCGCATATCGGGCTCCTGCATCGCGGCACCGAGAAACTGATCGAGCACAAGACCTATATGCAGGCGATGCCCTATTTCGATCGGCTCGATTATGTCGCGCCGATGAATCAGGAGCATGGCTTTGTTCTGGCCGCGGAAAAACTCCTCGGCCTCACCGTTCCGCCGCGTGGCCAATATATTCGCGTGCTCTATGACGAGATCGGCCGCCTTCTGAACCATCTCCTCAACGTCACGACGCAAGCCATGGACGTCGGCGCGCTGACGCCGCCGCTCTGGGGCTTCGAAGAGCGCGAAAAACTCATGGTGTTCTATGAGCGCGCCTCGGGCTCACGCATGCACGCGAATTATGTTCGCGTCGGCGGCGTGCATCAGGATTTGCCGCAAGCTTTGCTCGACGACATCTGGGCGTTCTGCGAGCACTTCCCTTCCGTGCTCGACGACATCGAGACGTTGCTGACCGAGAACCGCATCTTCAAACAGCGCAATGTCGATATCGGAATCATCAGCCGCGCCGACGCTTTGGCGTGGGGCATGTCCGGCGTGATGCTGCGTTCGACCGGCGTTGCGTGGGATTTGCGGCGTGCGCAGCCTTATGCCTGCTACTCGGATCTGGAATTCCAAATACCCATTGGGAAAAACGGCGATTGCTACGATCGCTATCTCATGCGGATGGCGGAGATGCGCCAATCCACCGAGATCATGAAGCAATGCTTGAAGAAGATGCCGAAAGGCGAGGTCAATTCCACAGACGGCAAGGTCGTGCCGCCCAAGCGCGGCGACATGAAGCGTTCGATGGAAGCTCTGATCCATCACTTCAAGCTCTACACCGAGGGCTTCCACGTTCCGGCCGGCGAAGTTTACGCGGCCGTGGAAGCGCCCAAGGGCGAGTTCGGCGTCTACCTGGTTTCGGACGGTGGCAACAAACCCTATCGCTGCAAGATTCGCGCACCCAGCTTCGTGCATCTTGAAGCGCTCGATTTTATGTGTCGTGGCCACATGCTGGCGGACGTGTCCGCCGTTCTTGGTTCCATCGATATTGTGTTTGGAGAGGTGGACCGATGAGCCGCGATGCAGGTGCAGTCGTTGAGCGGCAGCTCGATGCGTACAACAAGCAAGACCTCGACGCGTTTATGGCGTGTTACGCGCCCGACGTGATCGTGTCGTCGCTGAACGGCGCCATCACCGAAACCAGCCGCGATGGTTTGCGCGCCCGTTACGCGAAGACCTTTGCCGAGTTTCCAGAAAACAAAGCCCGTCTCGTCAACCGGATCCAGGTCGGCAGCACTGTCATCGACCACGAGGATGTCACGCGCGGGCCGGGCAAAGACCGTTTTGAAGTGATTGCGATCTACACCGTGAAAGACGGTCTGATCGCGCGTGTCGATTTCGCGAAATAGGACCAAGATGTCGCTGCGCCGCCTTGCCGAACATCAGCCCGAGAGCTTCGCCTTCACGGCGGAGAATCTCGAATGGGCAAAAGGTCAAATGGCGAAATACCCGCCGGGCCGGCAGGCATCTGCAGTCATCCCACTGCTATGGCGCGCGCAAGAGCAAGAAGGGTGGGTGACAAAACCCATCGTCGAGTCCGTCGCGAAGATGCTCTCGATGCCCTATATCCGCGTGCTGGAAGTCGCCACCTTCTACACCATGTTCAACCTGCATCCGGTGGGCGACAATCTCGTCTATGTCTGCACCACCACGCCGTGCTGGCTGCGCGGCTCCGACGCCATCGTCGACGCGTGCAAAAAACATATTCACCCGCAGCAGGGTGTCGTTTCGGCGGACGGCAAATTGTCGTGGACGGAAACGGAATGTCTTGGCGCTTGCGTGAACGCGCCGATGATTCAGGTGGGCAACGATTTCTTCGAAGATCTCGACGCCGGTTCAACCGAGAAAATCATCGCCGCGCTTCGCCGTGGCGAGCGTCCGAAGCCAGGCCCGCAGAATTCGCGCCATTCCTCCGAGCCGGAAGGCGGCGCCACCACATTGACGGGTTCGCATGATGCGTCCAAAGGGGTGAGCACATGACCCTCGCGGACAAAGACCGCATTTTCACAAATCTCTACGGCTTCGAAGATTGGCGCCTTCAGGCGGCGATGAAGCGCGGCGCGTGGGACGGCACCAAGGCGATGCTCGAAAAGGGCCCCGAGGGCATTGTCGACGTTCTGAAGAAGTCAGGCCTGCGCGGACGCGGCGGCGCTGGTTTTCCAACCGGGCTGAAATGGTCGTTCATGCCCAAAGAGGTGAAAGAACGACCGCATTATCTCGTCGTCAACGCTGACGAATCCGAGCCCGGTACCTGCAAAGACCGCGACATCATGCGGCACGATCCGCATTTGCTGATCGAGGGCTGCTTGGTCGCGTCCTTCGCCATGCGCGCGCATGCTTGCTACATCTATATTCGCGGTGAGTTCATCGCCGAGCGTCTGCAATTGCAGGCCGCCATCGATGAGGCCTACGCAGCCAAGCTCATCGGCAAGAACAATATTCACTGCTACGATTTCGAACTTTATCTGCATCACGGCGCCGGCGCCTATATTTGCGGCGAAGAGACGGCGCTGCTGGAAAGCCTGGAAGGCAAGAAGGGCATGCCGCGGCTGAAGCCGCCATTCCCCGCCAATGTTGGTCTTTATGGCTGCCCGACCACCGTCAACAATGTCGAATCCATTGCGGTGGCGCCGACGATTTTGCGGCGCGGCGCCGAATGGTTTGCCGGCATCGGGCGCGCCAACAACACCGGCACCAAGGTGTATTGCATTTCAGGGCACGTAAATAAGCCCTGCAATGTCGAAGAAGAGATGGGCATCTCCATGCGAGAGCTTATCGACAGACATGCCGGCGGCGTGCGGGGCGGCTGGGACAATCTTCTCGCCGTCATCCCTGGTGGCGCGTCCGTGCCGCTGTTGCCGAGATCGATCTGCGACACCGTGCTGATGGATTTCGACTCGCTCAAGGAAGTGCAGTCGGGCCTTGGCACCGCCGCCGTGATCGTGATGGACAAATCCGCCGACGTCGTGAAGGCAATTGCGCGCCTCGCAGCGTTCTACAAACACGAGAGCTGCGGGCAATGTACGCCCTGCCGCGAAGGCACGGGCTGGATGATGCGCGTGATGAACCGCATGGTGCAGGGCCGCGCCGATGTGACGGAAATCGATTTGCTGCTCGAAGTTTCTAAAGAAGTTGAAGGCCATACGATCTGCGCGCTTGGCGACGCGGCGGCATGGCCGATCCAAGGTCTGATCCGCCATTTCCGCCCTGAACTTGAACGGCGCATCGCGGCGTACAAATCCGCAGCACCGATAGCGGCGGAATAGATATGGCCAGCATGCACATCTCGCGTCTTGTCGTGGCGGCTTCGGCAGCGGTGTTTTTGACCGCGCAGAATTCTGCGCCTGAAGCCGAACAGGCCTCGCCGGAAGAGGCCATTGCGCGGTTGTGCGCCGACATCGTGAAAGAGAAGACCGATATGATTGTGCCGTGCACTGCGGCGCAAACCGAAGCGCGGGAGTTCGTGATGTCCTGGCTCGGCGGAAATGGGCTTCTCGATTCCGACGGAAATGTGGACTCACTGCAATTGCTTGAAGCGCAATCCGATAGTTTTGGCGGGTTGAACAGCTCGGCGGCTTCTACCGCCGCGATTTGCATCGAGGCCACGAGCGAGTGGATTGGCATGAACGAATGTATCAACGCGCTCGATCAAAGCGCGCTTCTCGGCGGCGGGCCCGATCCGCTTGATCCGATGGGCGGCTTACCTGGCGATCCCTTCGCGCCTTTTCCTGGAACGAACTGACCGATGGCCAAACTCATCATCGACGGCAAGGAAATCGAGGCGGACCCCACGCTCACGCTGTTGCAGGCGTGCGAAATGGCGGGCGCGGAAATCCCTCGCTTCTGCTATCACGAGCGCCTCAGCATCGCCGGCAATTGCCGTATGTGTCTTGTCGAATGGGTGGGTTCGCCCAAGCCGCAAGCGTCGTGTGCGCTGCAGGTCAAAGACATTCCGCCCAATCGCGACGGCACGCCCGCCAAGATCAACACGTCATCGCCGGTGGCGCGCAAAGCGCGCGAAGGCGTGATGGAATTCTTGCTGATCAATCATCCGCTCGACTGCCCGATCTGCGACCAGGGCGGCGAGTGCGATTTGCAGGATCAGGCCATGGGCTATGGTCGCGCGTCGTTCAATCGCTTCGAAGAAAACAAGCGCGCCGTCGAAGACAAATATATGGGCCCGCTCGTCAAGACGAGCATGAACCGCTGCATCCAGTGCACGCGCTGCGTACGCTTCGCCACTGAGATTGCGGGCGTTCCCGATCTGGGCGCCACGGGCCGCGGTGAAGACATGGAAATCACTACCTATCTCGAGAAGGCGATCGATTCCGAATTGTCGGGAAATGTCATCGACCTGTGCCCAGTCGGCGCGCTGCTTTCGAAGCCCTATTCCTTCACGGCGCGCCCGTGGGAATTGCGCAAGACCGAATCCATCGACGTGATGGATGCCATGGGCTGCAATATCCGCATCGATTCTCGTGGCCGCGAAGTGATGCGCATTCTGCCGCGCATCAATGAAGGCGTGAACGAAGAGTGGCTCGGCGACAAGTCGCGTTTTGTTTGGGACGGTTTGAAGCGCCAGCGTCTTGATCGGCCTTTCATCCGCCGCAACGGCAAGCTCGAGCCCGCAAGTTGGGCTGAGGCGTTCGCGGCCATCGCGGCAAAGGTGAAGACGATCGCGCCGGCGAAAATGGCGGCCATTGTCGGCGATCTCGCGGCGGCGGAAGAAATCAAAGCGCTGCGTGATCTCATGCGCAGCCTGAATGTCGCCAATCTCGATTGCCGCCAGGACGGCGCCAAGATCGGCGGTGGACCGCGCCAATCCTATCTCTTCAATTCCACCTTTGCGGGTATTGAAGCGGCCGATGCGATCCTGTTGATCGGGACCAATCCGCGCTGGGAAGCGCCGGTGCTGAACGCGCGCATTCGCAAGACGTGGCTCTACGGCAATCTGAAGATCGCCAATGTCGGCGCCCCGCGCGATCTGACCTACCCGGTGCAGCAGCTCGGCACGTCGGCTTCGGTGCTGGAAGATCTCGTTTCCGGCGCCAATCCGTTTGCAGAAATTTTGAAGAACGCCGCGCGCCCGATGATCATTGTCGGTGCTGGCGCTCTCTCGCGTGCCGATGGCGCGGCTATTCTTCGCCTCGCCGCGCAGCTCGCGGCCTCCACCGGCGCCATTGGCCCGGCAGGCAATGCAACCGAAGGCGGCTGGAGCGGTCTCAACGTGCTGCACAGCGCAGCGTCGCGCGTGGCTGGTCTTGATCTTTCCTTCCTGCCGGGTGCAGGCGGACGCGATACCGGCGCCATTCTCGAAGGCGCCGCAAATGGCGATATCGAATTCGTCTATCTCCTCGGCGCCGATGAAATCGACACCAGCCGTTTGGGCAAAGCGTTCCTGGTCTATCAGGGCACGCATGGCGATATTGGCGCGCACCGCGCCGACGTCATTTTGCCGGCGGCGGCCTACACCGAAAAATCTGGCCTCTATGTGAATGCGGAAGGGCGCGTGCAGCTTGCCAATCGTGCCACCTTCCCGCCGGGCGAGGCCAAGGAAGATTGGGCGATCCTGCGGGCGCTTTCGGACGTGCTCGGGAAGACGCTGCCTTACGACACCGTCGAGCAGTTGCGCGAGAAACTTTATGCAGAACTGCCGCATTTCGTGGTGCGTGATGTGCCGGCGCAGCATGTGGGCGCTGACCCCGCGATTTGGAACGCGGTCGGTACCGCGGGCAAAATTGATGCCGCACGTCCGCTCGCTTCTCCGATCGTCGATTACTACCTCTCCAACGCCATCGCGCGTGCCAGCGAGACCATGGCCGAATGTTCGCGCATCTATGTGCAACGTTCCCAGGAAGCGGCGGAGTAGGGCATGGCGCTGGTCGAATTCTTCTCGTCACTGGGTCTGCCGTATGGCTGGGCATGGGTGCTCAGCCAGGGGATTCTCATTCTCGTCCTCTCGGTCGTTCTGCTGGTCATGCTCGCCTTCCTGCTGCTGTTCGACCGCAAAGTTTGGGCGGCGGTGCAGATGCGGCGCGGCCCCAACGTGGTCGGCATATTCGGGTTGCTGCAAAGCTTCGCCGACTTTATCAAATTCGCCACCAAGGAAGCGGTGATTCCGGCGGGCGCGAACAAAGGCGTCTATCTGCTTGCGCCGCTGCTGGCTTTCGTTCTCGCCATGGCATCGTGGGCGGTGGTTCCAGTGGGACCAGGTTGGGTGGTCGCCGATATCAATGTCGGCATTCTCTACCTCTTCGCCATCTCGTCGCTTGGTGTTTACGGCATCATCATGGGGGGCTGGGCGTCGAATTCGAAATACGCTTTTCTCGGCGCGCTGCGCTCGGCGGCGCAGATGGTGTCCTACGAAGTCTCCATTGGCTTCGTGCTGATCACCGTCCTGCTGTTTGCGGGCTCGCTGAACATCAGCGATATCGTGAATTCGCAAGGCCCCGACATTCGCGGCTGGAACGCCTTCGGTATTCTTTTCCCGATGTTCGTGATCTTCTTCATCTCGGCATTGGCGGAAACCAACCGTCCGCCCTTCGATCTGCCGGAAGCGGAATCCGAACTCGTGGCCGGGTTCATGGTGGAATATTCCTCGACGCCGTATCTCCTCTTCATGGTGGGCGAATATCTGAACATCGTTCTGATGTGCGCCATGTTGTCCATTCTCTTCTTCGGAGGATGGCTGCCGCCCATCGATATCTGGCCACTGAATGCAGTTCCCGGCGTGCTCTGGCTGATCGCCAAGGTCGTGTTCTTCTTCTTCATGTTCGCGATGGTGAAGGCGATTGTGCCGCGCTATCGCTACGATCAGCTGATGCGTCTGGGCTGGAAAGTATTCCTGCCGACCTCTCTTGTCTGGGTCATTCTGACGGCGGGCTATCTCATCGTTTTCGATCGTTTGCCGGTTTGAGGGTGAAACATGGCTTGGCTTGACCGCACCGCGCGCACGATCTTCCTCTGGGACTTCGTCATGGGTTTTGCCGTGGCGATGAAATATTTCTTCCGGCCCAAGGCGACGTTGAACTACCCGTTCGAGCGCTCCGCGCTGTCGCCGCGCTTTCGCGGCGAGCATGCGCTTCGCCGCTATGCCTCGGGCGAAGAACGCTGTATCGCCTGCAAATTGTGCGAAGCCGTGTGCCCGGCGCAGGCCATCACCATCGAAGCGGAACCCCGCGAAGACGGCAGCCGCCGCACCACGCGCTACGACATCGACATGGTGAAATGCATCTATTGCGGCCTGTGCCAAGAAGCCTGCCCGGTAGACGCCATCGTGGAAGGCCCGAATTTGGATTTCTCGGTCGAAACCCGGGAAGAGCTCTATTACGACAAAGCGCGCCTTCTCGCGAATGGCGACCGCTGGGAACGTGAAATCGCAAAAAATCTGGAGTTGGACGCGCCCTATCGCTAGGAGCGCCCAAACGGAAACATGAATTCAATGATCGATATGTACCAGAGCCCGCGCCGTTGCCTTCTCCTCGACGAGAAGAACGCCGAGCGTGGTGAAGGATGGAGGAGCGTTTCTTGATAGCGACGCTCGCCTTCTATCTCTTTGCCGCGATCACGATCCTCTCCGGGCTGATGGTGATATCGGCGCGCAATCCCGTGCACTCGGTGTTGTTTCTGATCCTGGCGTTCTTCAACGCCGCGGCTCTGTTCGTTCTTCTGGGCGCCGAATTCTTGGCGATGATCCTGGTCGTCGTCTATGTCGGCGCCGTGGCCGTGCTGTTCCTCTTCGTCGTGATGATGCTCGACATCGATTTCGGCGGGCTTCGTCGCGGGGTGATGACCTATCTGCCGCTGGGCGCGCTGATCGGCCTTTTGCTGCTGGTGGAATTGGCGGTCGGTATCTGGACCGTGTCCGAACGCGGCGCTGCCAATTTGGCGCACCCGACGCCGGAAGGCGTCAGCAACACCGAGGCCATCGGGCGCATCCTCTATACCGATTATGTTTTCTACTTCCAGTTGGCGGGAATGGTGCTCCTGGTCGCCATGATCGGTGCCATCGTTCTCACGCTGCGGCATCGTCCAGGCGTCAAACGGCAATCGATCGCGGCGCAGGTTCACCGCCGTCCGAAAGATGCCATCGAAATCGTCGACGCAAAGCCAGGGCAGGGCGTGTGATGAGCATCGGGCTTGGCCACTACCTCAGCGTCGCCGCGATCCTCTTCACCATCGGGGTGTTCGGCATCTTCATCAACCGCAAGAACGTCATCATCATCCTGATGTCGATAGAACTCATTCTTCTGGCGGTGAACATCAATCTGGTCGCCTTCTCGGCGTTTCTCGGAGATCTCACCGGCCAGATCTTCGCGCTTTTCATCCTAACCGTCGCGGCAGCCGAAGCCGCCATCGGCCTCGCCATCTTGGTGGTCTATTTCCGCAATCGCGGCACTATCGCGGTTGAGGACATCAACATGATGAAGGGATAGGCGGGCCCGATGTACACCGCGATTGTATTTTTTCCGCTTCTCGGCGCGATCATCGCCGGCCTGTTCGGCCGCGTCCTCGGCGCGCGCCTGTCTGAGATCGTTACGACAGCGCTTCTCTTCGCCAGCGCGGCGATGTCGATCCTGACCTTCGTGAATGTCGTCGAAGGCAGCGGCGGAACGGTGCGCCTGTTCGAATGGATCGCATCCGGCGATCTGCATGTGGATTGGACGCTGCGGGTCGATTCCCTAACCGCTGTCATGCTCGTTGTGGTGACCTGCGTCTCGTCGCTGGTTCACCTCTATTCCGTCGGGTACATGCACGAAGACCCGTCGCGCCCGCGCTTCTTCGCCTATTTGTCGCTGTTCACCTTCGCCATGTTGATGCTGGTGACCGCCGACAATTTTCTCCAAATGTTTTTCGGCTGGGAAGGCGTCGGCCTCGCGTCCTATCTTCTGATCGGTTTCTGGTACCACAAGCCCTCCGCCAACGCGGCCGCGATGAAGGCGTTCATCGTCAACCGCGTGGGCGATTTCGGCTTCGCGCTCGGCGTGTTCGCGGTCTTCTATGTGTTCGGCACGCTGGATTTCACAGCGGTGTTCACCGCGGCGCCCGACATGGTGGGCAAGAATTTCGTCTTCGCCGGTCAGCAGGTCGATATCCTGACGACGATCTGCATCCTTCTGTTCATCGGCGCGATGGGCAAGTCGGCGCAGCTTGGCCTGCACACCTGGCTGCCGGATGCCATGGAAGGGCCGACGCCGGTGTCCGCGCTCATCCATGCCGCCACCATGGTGACGGCTGGCGTGTTCCTGGTCTGCCGCTGCTCGCCTCTGTTCGAACACGCGCCTATCGCCCTCGACATGGTGGCGATTGTCGGCGCTACCACGGCGTTCTTCGCGGCGTCGGTCGGCCTCTTTCAGAACGACATCAAGCGCGTCATCGCCTATTCGACCTGTTCGCAGCTCGGCTACATGTTCTTCGCTGCGGGCGTCGGTGCGTACAACGCCGCGATGTTCCACCTGTTCACACACGCCTTCTTTAAGGCGCTTCTCTTCTTAGGTGCGGGCTCGGTCATTCACGCCATGCATCACGAGCAGGACATGCGCCACATGGGCGGGCTGGCGAAACACATCCCCGCCACCTGGTCGATGATGCTGATCGGAACCATCGCGATCACCGGCCTCGGCATCCCGTTCGAGATGTTCGGTCTGCCGGGTCTCGGCTTTGCCGGTTTTTACTCCAAGGACTTTATCATCGAGTCCGCGTTTGCCGCCGGCACCGGACCAGGCACCTATGCCTTCATCATCGGCATTGTGGCCGCCTGCATGACCTCATTTTATTCCTGGCGCTTGATGTTCATGACCTTCCATGGGCGCTTTAAAGGCGACCACCACCATCTTGAACATGTTCATGAATCACCGCTTCCGATGATGATCCCGCTGGTCGTGTTGTCGCTGGGTGCGCTGTTCGCGGGCGCGGCCTTCTTCGCTTTATTCGTCGGCGAAGGCGCGCATGAATTCTGGCGCGGCGCGCTCGCCCTGCACGAAGAAGCGCACCACGAAATTCCGCTCTGGGTTTTGCTGGCGCCGCTGGTCGCAACGCTGCTCGGGCTCTACATCGCCTACTATTACTACATCCGTCATCCCGAACTGCCGCCGCGAATGGCCGCAAAACGAGGCATGTTGTATTTGTTCCTCTACAACAAATGGTATTTCGACGAGCTCTACGACTTCCTCTTCGTGCAGCCGGCGAAATGCATTGGCCGGATTTTGTGGAAGACCGGCGACGGCAAGATCATTGACGGCCTCGGCCCCGATGGTATTTCGGCCCGCGTGCTCGACGCGACGCGCGGCGCGGTTCGCCTGCAATCGGGCTATGTCTATCACTACGCCTTCGCCATGCTGATGGGCGCCGCCGCGCTGATCACCTGGTTCCTGTTCAACGGGCCGAGGTAAGGCGATGGGCTGGCCTATTCTTTCCCTTCTGACCTTCCTCCCGGCGCTGGGTGCGCTGGCGATTCTGGCTATGCCGAAGGCGAGCGCCGAACAGATGGCGCGACCGATCGCTATGATCGTGACGCTGCTCGATCTGGTGCTCGCGCTCGTGATGTGGGCGAATTTCGATACGGCGAGTTCGGCGTTCCAGTTTCTGGAGCAAACGAGCTGGCTCGGCGGCGGCATCAATTACAAAATGGGCGTCGATGGCATTTCGATGCTGTTCGTGGTGCTCACCACGCTGCTGATGCCGATGTGCATCCTCGCCAGCTGGGATTCCGTCGAGAAGCGCATCGTCGAATACATCATCGCGTTTCTGGTTTTGGAAACGCTGATGATCGGCGTGTTTTGCGCCCTCGATCTTTTTGTGTTCTATGTGTTCTTCGAAGCCGGCTTGATCCCGATGTTCCTCATCATCGGCGTTTGGGGCGGCGCACGGCGCGTCTACGCGACGTTCAAATTCTTCCTCTACACGCTGCTTGGATCCGTTCTGATGCTGCTCGCCATGATGGCGATCTACATCCAGACCGGAACGACCGACATTGTCACGCTGCTCAGTGGCGCCAATCCCATTCCAGCGCATATGCAATATTGGCTGTGGCTGGCGTTCTTCGCCTCCTTCGCGGTGAAAGTGCCGATGTGGCCGGTGCACACCTGGTTGCCCGACGCACATGTGGAAGCGCCTACGGCGGGCTCCGTCATTCTGGCCGGCATTCTCTTGAAGATGGGCGGCTACGGATTCTTGCGCTTCTCGCTGCCGATGTTTCCGCTGGCCAGCGAATATTTCGCGCCGCTGGTGTTCTCGCTCTCGTTGATCGCGATTGTTTACACGTCGCTGGTCGCGCTGGCGCAAGAAGACATCAAGAAGCTCATTGCCTATTCGTCGGTGGCCCATATGGGGCTGGTGACCCTTGGCACCTTCACCTTCAATCATCAGGGTATTGAAGGCGGCATCTTCCAGATGCTGAGCCACGGCATTGTGTCCGGCGCGCTCTTCTTCTGTGTCGGTGTCGTTTACGACCGCATGCACACGCGCGAGATCGCCGCCTATGGCGGCCTGGTCAACCGCATGCCTATTTACGCCGTCTGTTTCATGGTGTTTACGCTCGCCAATGTCGGCCTGCCGGGCACCAGCGGTTTTGTCGGCGAATTTCTGACGCTGCTGGGCGCCTACGAAGCCAATACCTGGCTCGCCATTTTCGGCACCACAGGCATCATACTTTCAGCGGCTTACGCGCTTTGGCTCTACCGTCGTGTGATCTTCGGGGTTCTCGATAAGAAGAACCTTCAAGACATCATGGATATGTCGCCGCGCGAGATCGCGATCATCGCGCCGCTGGTGATCCTCACCATCGCGATGGGCGTCTATCCGAAGCCGATCTTCGACGTCACCGGCCCGTCGGTCGCCCATCTGGTGGAACAATTCAACACGCGGCTTGAGGCTGCAAAGCTCGAGGCGCCTCGTCTCGCCGAGGTGGCGCCATGATCCCGGGCATCGAAAATTCCGACATCCTGATGCCGGAATATATTCTTGCTGTCGGCGGCATGGCGTTGCTGATGATCGGCGTGTTTCTGGGGGACTCCGCGCAGCGCACGGTCTCCTATCTCGCGATTCTCCTTCTCGCGCTGGCGGCAGCGGTCGTCGTGATGAGCACCGGCAATGGGCGCCTGACAGCATTTGGCGGCGCCTATGTTGCCGATGATTTCGGGCGTTTTGTGAAGGTGCTTGCTCTGGTCGGCGCCGCGCTCGTTCTCGTCATGGCGCAAGGTTTTATTGAGCGCGAGAAAATGGGGCACTTCGAATTCCCCGTCCTCGTCGTCATGTCGGTACTCGGCATGATGGTGATGATCTCGGCCAACGATTTCCTGGCGCTCTATATGGGCCTCGAATTGCAGAGCCTCGCGCTTTACGTGCTGGCGTCGTTCAACCGTGACAATCTGCGTTCCACCGAAGCCGGCCTGAAATATTTCGTCCTCGGCGCGCTATCGTCCGGCATGATGCTGTATGGCATCTCGCTGATTTACGGTTACGCAGGCGGCACCGGTTTCGAGCAGGTTGCTGCCACCGTGCGGGAGATCGGAACGCCGATCGGGCTCACCTTTGGCCTTGTGTTCCTGATTGCCGGATTGGCGTTCAAGATTTCCGCCGTGCCGTTCCACATGTGGACGCCGGACGTCTATGAAGGCGCGCCGACGCCGATCACCGCATTCTTTTCCGCGTCGCCTAAGATTGCCGCCATGGCGCTTTTCGTGCGCGTCATGCTCGGCGCCTTCCCGGACGCCAGCGTCGCTTGGGTGCAGATCATCGTTTTCATCTCGTTGATGTCGATGGTGCTGGGCTCCGTCGCCGCCATCGGTCAGAACAACATCAAACGCCTGATGGCTTACAGCTCCATCGGGCATATGGGGTATGCGCTGGTGGGGCTTGCGGCTGGCAGTCCGCAAGGCGTGCAAGGCGTGCTGATCTATCTCGCGATCTATCTCGCCACCAATATCGGCGTGTTCGTTTGCATTCTCGGCATGCGGCGCGGCGACAAGAATGTCGAGAATATCAGCGATCTTGCCGGGCTGGCGCAGACGCGCCCCGGCTATGCTTTTGCTTTCGCCATGCTGATGTTCAGCCTGGCGGGCATTCCGCCTTTGGCAGGGTTCTTCGCGAAATTCTACGTCTTCCTCGCCGCTATTCAGGCTGGGCTTTATCCCCTTGCCGTGGCCGGCGTCTTTGCCAGCGTGGTGGGCGCGTATTATTATTTGCGCATTATCAAGATCATGTATTTCGATCCGCCGGCGGAAAGTTTCTCGCCTGCCTTTGAGCCATCGTTGCGCGTGCTGCTCATTGCATCCACCGCGTTCAGCCTCTTCTTCATCGCTGCGGCACAGCCGCTTGTCCTATCCGCCAGCGCCGCCGCCGCCACGCTGTTTCCGTGAGCGGTTGCCAGAGCCGGTGAGATGAATATCCGCCGCTTCGCGACACTCGATTCCACCAATGACGAAGCACGCCGTCTCGCTGAGGCCGACGAAACTGGACCGCTTTGGATCGTCGCCGATGCACAGACATCGGGTCATGGACGCCGCGGTCGCGTTTGGGTGTCCGAGCCCGGCAATCTTTTCACCACTTTACTGATGCGTGTGCCCGGTTCTGCTGAGCAATGCGCGCAGCTCTCTTTCGCGGCAGCGCTGGCTGTGGGCGATACGGTCGCGGCTCTCGCGCCGCAGGCCCATGTCGCCCTCAAATGGCCCAACGATGTTTTGCTGGAGGCGCGCAAAGTCGCGGGCATTCTCTTGGAAGCGGCCAGTACGAAAGATGGCTGCGCCGATTGGGTGCTGATCGGCATTGGCATAAACCTTTCGCATTTTCCCGAGAACGTTGAATTTCCGGCCATTTCCGTCGCCGCAGTAACCGGCGCCGCGCCCGAACGGGACGACGCGTTAAGCGTGTTGGGAAGCCATTGGAACCGCTGGTTCGAAGCCTGGCGCGAAGGTGGTTTCGAGCCTTTGCGTCAGGCGTGGCTCGCGCGCGCCGCCGGTTTGGGCGATAAGATCGTAGCAAAGGCGGGGGCTAGGGAGATCGAAGGCGTGTTCCAGGATCTAGACGGCGACGGGGCATTGCTGATCCGCGAGGTGCGCGGCGGCATTTCCCGTGTCACCGCCGGCGAAGTTTTCTTCCGTCCCTGAAAGTGGTTTGACCCATGCTGCTTGCCATCGACGCCGGCAATACCAACATCGTCTTCGCGGTTTGCGACGGTGGCGCAATTCGCGCGCAATGGCGCGCCACCACCAAAGTGGGGCGTACCGCCGACGAACACGGCGTTTGGCTGGCGCAGCTTCTCGCGCTTGAAGGCCTCAAATTCTCGGATTTGAATGAGGCGATTATCGCGTCGGTGGTTCCAGCGGCGGTGTTCGATTTGCGCGCCCTCTGCCGGCGTTATCTCAATTGTGAGCCATTGCTGGTCGGCGGCCCCGATGTCGATCTCGGCATTGGCATCAATGTTGATCGTCCGGAGGCCGTCGGAGCCGACCGGCTCGTGAATGCCGTGGCGGCGCATGAGCGTTACGAGGGCGCGCTGATCGTGCTCGATTTCGGCACTGCCACCACGTTCGACATTGTTGCCACCAATGGCGATTACGAAGGCGGCGTCATCGCGCCCGGCGTGAATCTCTCGGTCGAGGCACTGCATCAGGCCGCGGCCATGCTGCCGCGCGTCGCGGTTCGGCGCACCCAGGGCGTGATCGGCAAAGACACCGTGCCTGCCATGCAATCGGGGATTTACTGGGGCTATGTCGGGCTGGTCGAAGGTCTGGTGGCGCGCATCCGTGCCGAATACGAGAAGCCCATGACGGTCATCGCCACCGGTGGTCTCACCTCCCTTTTTCAGATTCCCGTTATCGACCATGTCGATCCCGACCTCACGATACGGGGGCTTATCCTGATCCAGGCGCGCAATGCAGGCCGGGCGCCGGCGCCCAAACGCGGGCCCCGCGATTGACCCTAACCCCGCAAAGCAACGGCCGGGGCACGATTTCCGTATTCGCACCCCCAGGATCGGGTAGAAGTCGCATCGATGGATAAGCGCCTGACTAAAGACGAACTGGTCTTTCTGCCCCTTGGGGGGGCCGGAGAGATCGGGATGAATCTCAATTGCTACGGTTTTGGCCCACCGGAAGAGCGGCGCTGGATCATCGTCGATTGCGGCGTGATGTTCGGGCGCGAATCCGCAACGCCGGGCGTCGATGTGATCATGCCCGATGCGCGCTTTTTGGTGGAGAACCGCCAAGACGTGATCGCCATCGTGCTCACCCACGGCCATGAGGATCATCTCGGCGCGGTGGCACATGTGTGGCCGGATTTGCGCTGTCCCGTTTATGCCACGCCCTTCACCGCGCGACTCCTGCAAGACAAGATCGTGGAAGCCGGTTTGGAAGATGCGCTGCGCGTGCGCATTGTTCCGCTCGGTGGAAAGCTGCGGCTGGCACCTTTCGAACTTGAATTTATCACCATCACGCATTCCATCCCTGAGCCCAACGCGCTGGTCATCCGCACGCCGCTCGGCAACATCGTTCACACCGGCGATTGGAAATTGGATCCCGATCCCTTGGTGGGTGAGCCCACCGACGATCGCGCCCTTCGCAAGCTTGGCGAAGAGGGCGTCCTTGCCATGATTTGCGATTCCACCAATGCGCTGGTGCTGGGTCATTCTGGATCCGAAGCCGAAGTCGAGCGCGCGCTGAACGGTTTGATCAAAGGACTTTCCGGCCGCGTGCTGGTGACGTGTTTCGCGTCGAATGTGGCGCGCCTGCAATCCATCGCGCATGCGGCACGCGACAGCGGCCGCGAGGTCGTTCTGGTCGGCCGCTCGATGCACCGGATTGTACGCGCGGCGCAGGATACCGGCTATTTGCGCGATTTCCCGCGCGTGCTCGACGAAGAAGACGCGACGCAATTGCACGCCGACAATGTGCTGTACCTTTGCACCGGCAGTCAGGGCGAAGCTCGCGCTGCGCTGTCGCGCATTGCCGAAGGGAATAATCCCAATATCCAGTTGAGCGAAGGCGACAGCGTCATTTTCTCATCGCGCATCATTCCGGGGAATGAGCGCGAAATTTTCGAGCTGCAGAACAAGCTCGCGGCGCTCGGCGTCGCGGTGCTGACCGAGCGCGATCATTTCGTTCATGTATCCGGTCATCCGGGGCGCGAGGAACTGGCGGAAATGTATCGTTGGGTGCGCCCGCGCATCGCGGTGCCCGTGCATGGCGAAATGCGGCACATGATGGAACACGCCCGGCTGACCAGCGAACTCCAAGTTCCGCAAACCGCCATGGTTGTGAACGGTCAGATGCTGCGCCTGGCACCTGGACGAGCCGAGATTATCGATGAGGCACCGTCGGGCCGCGTACATTTGGACGGCCGGCTTCTGGTGAATGAAGACGAGGGCTATGCGCGTTCGCGCCGCGCGCTTGGAAAAGCGGGCTTTATCGGCATCACTCTGGTGTTGAAGAAAAGCGGGCGCCTCGCCGCCGAACCAGTGTTGCACATGGAAGGCATTCCCGATGCGGTGCTCGGCCCGGTGGCCACTGCCGTTACGCGCGCAGTCGAGGCGCGGCGCGGCGGCGATCTGAACGAGCAGGTGCGTCTTGCAGCCCGCCGCGCGGCGCAGGATGTGTGGGGAAAAAAACCGATCGTCCGCGTTGAAATGGTGGAGGTCTGAACGTGAATTTGACCTTTGGTATCGCTGTCTACTTCGTCATCTGGTGGACGATTTTATTTGCGATCCTTCCATTCGGTATACAGAGCCAACAGGAAGCGGGAGATGTCGTTCCCGGCAGCGACCCGGGCGCACCCGTGCGTCCGCAATTGCTCAAGCGCATGTTGTGGAACACCGTCGTTTCGGCGGTGGTCTGGGTCATCGTCGACGTGATCTACATTTATTTCTATTTGGGCCGATAGAAGCGCCGCGGCACTCGCTTGCGTCATGGGGAACCGTGGCGCCCAGTAGTCACTCGTTAAGCTTTGGGCGACATCATTCCCGCCATGAACAGAGCCGCACCCATTGCCATTTTTGTGATCTTCACTGCCGGCGCGAGCCTGGCTGCTGAGGCGCCGCCGCCCACCCAGGCGTGCGATGAAGCCGCCTATGTTCCGGGTGTTGACGTGAATGGCCGCTCCGTTGTGCCCGCCGATCTGCCGCACAACGGCACCGTCAAAGTTGGAACGACGGTCGTTCCCAAGATGCAGACGCCGCGCAATCGCCAGATCGGCAATGTCGAAGTCGGCGTGGAATTGGAAAGTCTCGACCGCGCTTTCAATCCGAAACCTTGCGCGAAGCAGACCCAACCTAAACCTTAAACATTCATCGAGGAGCGCTGTCCTCTTATTGTCATGGCCCGCAACAGCGGGCCATTCACCTGATCATAGGCTCAGTTGCTCACGCGTACGCGTAAGCACTGGATGGCCCGGTCAAGCCGGGTCATGACAAAATGTGGGCGAGCTGGCGCGCGAGAGCTGGTTAATACGACCGTGCGATAAGGATTTCTTCCACGCCGGGCGCGCCGGTGAAAATGCAATTTGCATAATTGGAAGGTTGATCCAGCGGCGCATTGCGGATCGATAGTTTCAGCGCTTTCAGCGCATTTTCGATCTGCTGAAGTTCATGCCCATCGGGGCGCGACCACGCCACGCGTACCCAGCCTTTGAACTCGGCGGCTTCGTCATCGTCGCCCGTGGAGGCGCCGAAGAAGGCTTCAAGCTCGGCCATGGTCGTCACATCGCGGCGTATATTGGAATCGAGACGCGTCTTCGCTTCAGTGAAAAGCTGCCCCTGAATCTCAGCCAGCAGGCGTGGCGCATCGGCGATAAACTGGTCGCGCGGTGCATTGGTGGATTTCACTTTGTCGCCGTCGCGCAACGCATCGCGGCGCATGAAGGTGACGGCGCCGCCGGCCACATCGCGCGGACCGATTTCGATAATGATCGGCGCGCCGCGGCGTACCCAGTTCCAGCGTTTCTCGGCCGAGCGAATATCCTTGGTGTCGAGCAACACGCGCAGACGCTCGCCGAAGGCTGTTTGCTGGCGCAAGTCAGCGGCCAGCTTTTCACCGAAGGTGAGAACATCCGCGTCTTCGGGCTTGCCGCGCAACATCGGCACGATAACGATCTGGCGCGGCGCAATGGCGGGCGGCAAGCGCAAGCCGTCATCGTCGCCATGGCTCATGATCACGCCGCCGATAAGACGCGTGGACACGCCCCAGCTTGTCGTGTGGCAAAATAACAATTCGCCGGCATCATTTTGAAAGCGAATGTTCTGCGCTTCCGCGAAATGCGTGCCGAGATAATGCGATGTGCCGGCCTGCAGCGCTTTGCCATCCTGCATCATGGCTTCGATGGAATAAGTTTTGTCGGCGCCAGGGAAACGCTCATTCGCCGATTTCTCGCCGGCGATCACCGGCATGGCCAGCGTCTCTTCCGAGAAGCTGCGATAGACTTCCAGCATCTTCAGCGTTTCGCCCATGGCGTCTTCCGCATCGGCGTGAGCGGTGTGGCCTTCCTGCCAAAGAAATTCCGCCGTGCGCAGGAAGAGGCGCGTGCGCATTTCCCAGCGCACCACATTTGCCCACTGGTTGATCAGCATGGGCAGATCGCGATGGCTACGGATCCAGCGCGAGAAGGCATCGCCGATAATGGTTTCCGAGGTCGGACGCACCACCAGCGGTTCTTCCAGTTTCGCGGTCGGATCGGGCTGAAGCTTCCCGTCGATCATCTTCAGGCGGTGATGGGTGACCACCGCCATTTCCTTGGCGAAGCCCTCAACATGCTGCGCCTCTTTGGCGATGAAGCTGAGCGGGATGAAAAGCGGGAAATAGCAATTCTCGTGGCCGGTATCCTTGATCCGCCCATCCAGGATCTTTTGGATTTGCTCCCAAACCCCATATCCCCAAGGCTTGATGATCATGGAACCGCGAACCGGGCTGGGTTCGGCCATATCGGCTTCGCGGACCACGGTCTGGTACCATTCAGGGAAATTGGGGCGATTCCCGCTCTCGCGGAGAACGCTCAAGGCGCGTTGCATGCATGTCTCCAGGCCAGCCTCTAGGGGGCCGGTGAATTGCTCTTCAGAATCCGATTTCGTAAGAAGCACCTAAACCGATTTGCGATAAAAGAGCCATATGGCCAAGAGCACACACGCATTTTCCCCCTTCGAATGGATGATTGCCGGGCGTTACTTGCGCGCCAAACGGCAGGAAAGCCTGATCTCGGTGATCTCGGGATTCTCGCTTGTCGGCATCGCACTCGGCGTCGCCGTGCTGATCATCGTGATGAGCGTGATGAACGGCTTCCGGGCGCAGTTGTTGGGCCGCATCCTCGGCCTAAACGGGCACATGGTGGTGCAAAGCCAAATCGGCGGGATTCCCGATTTTGACGAGATCGTGGCCCGGGTGAAGGCGGTCCCCGGTGTGGTCACCGCCACACCAGTGATCGAAGGCCAGGTGATGGTCAGCACGCCGCAAGGCGCGCAAGGGGCGCAGGTGCGCGGCATTCGCGCCGATGATTTGAAAGTTCAGCGCGAGGTCGCTGCGAGCCTCACACCCGAAGCTTTGGCAGATTTCGCGGCCGGAGATTCCGTCATCATCGGGCAGGGGCTCGCTGCGTTGATGGGGCTGTCGCCGGGTGGGACTGTGACGCTGCTGGCGCCACGCGGCGATGTCACGCCGTTCGGCACGACGCCACGACAAAAAACCTATCGCATCGCCGGTCTGTTTTCGATCGGCATGAGCGAATATGACCGCAGCTTCATCTTCATGCCGCTGGAGGAAGCACAAGCCTATTTCGGCACGGGCGACACGGTGCAGGGTATCATGCTGATGGTGCAAAATCCCGACACGGTTATGGCCATGCGCGGGCAGGTTTTACGGGCCTCCGGGGATCTGACGCGCGTGGTCGATTGGCAGCAATTGAACATCAGCCTGTTCGATGCGTTGCAGGTCGAACGCGTGACGATGTTTCTGATCCTGACATTGATCATTCTGGTGGCGGCGCTGAACGTCATTTCCGGATTGATCATGCTGGTGAAAGAGAAGGGGCCCGACATCGCCATCATGCGCACCATGGGCGCGAGCAAGGGCGCCATCATGCGTATCTTCTTCATCGCAGGCGCCAGCGTGGGCGTCACCGGCACTCTGCTCGGATTTATTCTGGCGATGGTCTTCTGCGCCAATATCGAATCCGTGCGTCAGGCTCTGTCGTGGATGCTCGGCGTTCGGCTGTTCGATCCGGCGGTCTATTATCTCAGCCGACTTCCGGCCGAGGTCGATCCCTACGAAGTTGCCGGCGTTGTTGCCATGGCATTGACGCTTTCCTTTCTTGCCACGCTCTATCCTTCTTGGCGCGCCGCGCGTCTCGATCCGGTCGAGGCGCTTCGCTATGAGTGAGGCGAATGGCGCGGCGCTGCGCCTGGAAGACGTGACGCGTATCTACAAACAAGGCGCCGCCGAACTTCTTGTGTTCGACCGCGTGTCACTTGCCATTTCGCGCGGCGAAATCGTTGCGCTTGTCGGGCCGTCCGGCGCCGGCAAATCCTCTCTGCTACATATTGCGGGATTGCTGGAAGCGCCCACGAGCGGCGAAGTCTTCATTGCCGGAAAGCCGGCGTCGAAATTACCGGAGCGCGAGCGCACGCAAATTCGGCGCGATCATCTCGGCTTCGTCTATCAGGCGCATCACCTGCTTCCCGAGTTCACCGCCGAGGAAAACGTCGCCATGCCGCGCCGTATCGCGGGCGACGACCGGCAAAGCGCGCTGAAGGAAGCGCGGCGGCTGCTCGGTTCCGTTGGTTTGTCCCAGCGCCTCACGCACCGTCCAAGCCAGCTCTCCGGCGGTGAGCAGCAGCGCGTCGCCATCGCGCGCGCTTTGGCCAATCGGCCCAAAGTTCTTTTGGCCGATGAACCGACTGGTAATCTCGATCCCCACACCTCCGATGGCGTCTTCGCGATGCTCATCGAGATGGTGCGCTCCGAAGGCTTGTGCGCCCTCATCGCAACGCACAATTACGACCTGACCCGGAAAATGGACCGCACTTTGGTGCTCAACCAGGGCAAATTGGCCGAACGCGCCGACCTATAAGGCACCACACCCAAGGATGGATCGGCCTCGCGGGAAGCGGTATCGTTTCCCATGCGCCTTTGGTTTTCAGCAGCCGCTCTCGCCATTTTCGCGTCGTCCGCGCCTGCCGCGCCTCTGGTGAAGGACGGTAAGTTCGATGCGTGTGCGACGCTGCCGGCCTGCATGCAGATTCTTGAGCACACCCGCCCCGCCGTTTATCGCTTGCGCGAATGGAGCGATCTAGACGCCATTGCCGTGCATCTGCAAAGTTTCGGCCCTGCGGCGACCAAAGAAATTCTTGCGCGCGCATCGGGCGACGATTCCGGCTGGAAAGATTTGGCGGGCGAACTTCTGTGGCATTGGAAGGGCCTGACCGATGCCGATATTCCGGCATTGCAAAGCGCCATTCACACGCGCGAAGGCGAACATATCGCGTGGGCTCTGGCATCCATCGGCACGCCGGCGGCGAAGCGCGCACTTGTTGACCAGGTCGTCAAAGGCATGCTCGGCGCTGACGAGCCGCTGGCGCGCATGGGTGCCGGCGCGCTTCCCTACCTCTTCGAGGGATTAAAAAATCCGGGCTGGCTTGAAGCAACCTACGTCATCCAGCTGATCGACGATGCCGATCACATTCCACTTGGGCCTTGGCTTAACATTGCGCTCGACAACACGCGCGCTGTCGACGACCGCGTCGCCGCGTTGCGCGGGCTTTCCGCGCTGCAAGGCGTGCCGGACTCCGTGCGTGACTCTTTACTACCACTTACGTCGGAGGCGGATCCCGCGCTGCAGGCCGCTGCGGTCAACGCCATTGTCGTGCTGAAAGGAATTGCGCCGGTCGGTCCACTGGTGCGCGCCTGTCCGCTGCGCAGCGATCGCAATACCTCGCTGGCGGATCGCGCCTGGGATGGCTGCCGCGAGCAGATCGCTTCGCATAATGAGCCCGCGCGCCCCTACGGCGATGTCCTCGCCGCGCGGTTTCTCTCGGCGCCCAACGGGCTCGACCGCGCTGATGGCGCGACGATGCTGGGCTTTATCGGCTATGCGCCCGCCATACCGGATTTGATCGCGCGGCTGGAAGATCGCGATTGGCGCGTGGTGATGGCCTCTGCGCGCGCGCTCGGCTGGCTGGGTGCTAAGGACGCCGCACCCGCGCTAGATCATGTGGCCGAGGCGCATTGGTTTCCCGATGTCCGCAATTACGCGCGCGCCGTAGCCGTTACATTGCGCTCGCCGGAGGGGCGCATCGCCCGGCCGTCGCAAATGACGGCGCAATTCGAACCGGACGACAAGGCGGCACCGCATGATGCATTCGAAGTGGGACCGCTTTTTCTGACACCGCGCCACGCCTGCCAAAGCGGACGTTGGGATTGGAGTGGAACGCGCTTCTCGCCGCTTCGCCAGCCGCGCTTGGAGCTGCAAGATCTGCGCGGGCTGTGGGGCGACGGATCGCACATTCCGATAGCCGCGCAAGGCGAATTGCCTGGCGGCGAAATGATCGGCACTGATATCGGGCGCTGGGGCGGGCAGTTGTACTGGAAGCCTACACGCGGGAAATCGCAGGCGCTGAAGGACACCAATGTTCTCGGCCTCATGCCCATCAAAGGCGGCGTCATTGCCCTATTCGGGGAATGCTGCCGGATGGCACCGCGCGAGGGCGATGGGCCGGGCACGCTTTTCATCAGCAATGGGCCAACCGGATACGGCTATGCCTTGCGCGTGACGCGAAATGAAAAGGGTGAGTGGACCCAAGAGGAAATCGCGCGCTTCCCGGAAGGACCGGTCGCCTTCCACGCGATCAGCCCCGAGCTCTTCGTGGCCTGGTCGGCCGAGGACGCCATCGTCTTCGACACCGAGAAAATCCTCGGCCTCGCTTCCTGCGTGGGTGGGTAGTTCACTTCGATCATGTTTTGTTCTTGACCGCCCAAAGAGAACGGATGTAGAACATGCGTCCACTCTGGGGAATGTGTCATGGCGATATGGCTTCAAGAATGTGTTGCGGGCGTAAGCCTTCTGATCTTCGTGGCGGCGGCCTTTGTGCTGTCCATCGCGGGCGATGTCGCCTCTACCTGAACCCGTTTTTGGCCCGGCTTTTCCTTTAGCTCCGGGAAAGTCGGGCCGTACCCTCGCACTGGTCGCTCGCCGCATTTTCGCCCAATGCCGCCGCCGGCCGGGGCGAGGGCCGATATTTTCGAGCGCGAAGCCTGTGGAGCATTCTCGGTAGGAGTCGCGGGGAGACGCGTCGCCGCCGATACTGTCTTTCAGAGTCCGCCACGGGTTTTTCATGAGCGCCGTCAAAGGCCACGCCGGTTTTGTTCATTTGCGGGTCCGCAGCATCTACTCGCTGCTGGAAGGCGCGGTGCGGCCCAAGGAAGTGGCGAGCCTGGCGCGCGAAATTCGCATGCCGGCGGTGGCGGTCACCGACAGCAACAATCTCTTCGGCGTCTATGAAATCTGCGACGAGATCACCAAGGCCGGCGTGCAGCCGATTGTCGGCGTTACACTGACGGTTGATCTGGACCCTGCGCCGGCGCCGATATTGGCGCGCCGTTCCTATCCCGCCATCGCGCTGCTGGTGAAAGACGAGGATGGCTATGTCCAGCTCTCCCAGCTTCTCTCCAGCGCCTTTCTCGAAGTCGAGGCGGGCGATCTTCCACACGCTACGGCGGCGCGTCTGGCCGCGCATGCAGAAGGCCTGATCGCCTTGACGGGCGGAGCGAACGGGCCGGTGAACCGGCTCCTCGCCGAAGGCCAGCCGCAAGCCGCCGAAGCCGCGCTCGACCGCCTTATCGAGATGTTCGGCAACCGGCTTTATGTCGAGCTGCAGCGCCATGGCCGGCCCAACGAGGCGGCGGTTGAAAGCCAGCTGATCGACATGGCTTACGCTAAGGGCCTGCCGCTGGTTGCCACGAACGACGTTCATTTCGGCCGCGCGAATATGTATGAGGCGCATGACGCGCTGATCTGTATCGCCGAGGGCACTTTCGTCGACGTCGAGGATCGGCGGCGCATGACGCCCGAGCACCGCTTCAAGAGCGCGGAGGAAATGCGCGCCCTGTTTTCGGATTTGCCGGAAGCGATCGAGAACACGTTGGAGGTGGCGCGGCGCTGCGCCTTCCGGCCCAAGAAGCGGCAACCCATCCTGCCGCAATTCGTGCCGGAATCCGGCCTCGAAGCCGACGCGGAATTGCGCGCCCAGGCGGCAGCTGGTCTGAAGCGCCGCCTCGGCGAGCACGGGCTTTATGCCGAGGAAAAAGCCTATTGGGCGCGGCTGGAATTCGAGCTCAATGTCGTCATCGGCATGGGTTTCCCCGGCTATTATCTGATCGTTTCGGACTTCATGAAATGGACCCGCGCGCAAGGCATTCCGGTCGGCGTGCGCGGGTCTGGCGCGACGTCGCTGGTCGCCTGGGCTCTCGACATTACCAACCTTGATCCTTTGCGTTTCGGATTGCTGTTCGAGCGCTTCCTCAATCCCGAACGCGTTTCCATGCCCGACTTCGATATCGATTTCTGTCAGGAGCGGCGAGACGAAGTCATCCATTATGTGCAGGACAAATATGGCCACGACCGCGTCGGACACATCATCGCGTTGGGTTCGCTGCAGGCGCGCGCTGCAGTGCGCGATGTCGGGCGCGTGCTGCAATTGCCGCTCGGCCTTGTCGACCGCGTGGCCAAGCTCATCCCCAATCCGCCGGGAAAATCCATCTCTTTGAAGGAGGCGGTGGAAAGCGAACCGCGCCTTCAGCAGATCGCGGATGAGGAACAGAAGGTTCGCGATCTCTTTGCCATCGTCGAGAAGATCGAAGGCTTTTACCGCCACGCTTCCACCCATCCGGCCGGCGTCGTGATCGGCGACCGGCCGCTGGCCGAGATCGTGCCGCTTTACCGCGATCCCCGTTCGGTCATGCCGGTGACGCAGTTCGATTATGAAGACGCGGAAAAAGCCGGTCTGGTCAAATTCGACTTTCTCGGTCTGAAGACGCTGACCGTCATCGCCAAGACGGAAGCGCTGCTGAAGCAGCGCGGCATTATTCTCGATACGCAGCGTATCGATTTCGAAGACAAACCCACCTTCGAAATGCTGGCGCGCGGCGATGGCGTCGGCGTGTTCCAGCTGGAAAGTCAGGGCATGCGCGATCTTATGCGCAAGCTCAGGCCCGACCATATCAACGACCTGATCGCATTGGTGGCGCTCTATCGCCCCGGCCCAATGGATTCGATCCCGAAATACATCGCTTGCAAGCACGGACGCGAGAAGCCGGATTACCTCCATCCCAGCCTGGAGCCGATCCTTTCCGAAACCTTCGGCGTGATGACGTATCAGGAAGACGTCATGCGCATCGCGCGCGAACTCGGCGGCTATTCGCTGGGCGAGGCCGATCTTTTGCGCCGCGCCATGGGCAAGAAGATCGCCTCCGAAATGGCGGCGCATCGCGACAAATTCGTCAAAGGCGCGGAAGCTAAAGGCGTTGCCGAGAATGTCGCCGAACTGATTTTCGAACAGGCGGCGAAATTCGCAGGCTATGGCTTTAACAAAGGCCACGCCGCAGCCTACGCCCAGGTCGCCTATCAAACTGCATTTTTGAAAGCGAATTATCCGGTCGAGTTCTTGGCAGCGTCAATGACGCTCGATATCGGCAGTACAGACCGGCTGAACGTGTTCCGTCAGGAATCGTCACGGCTCGGCATCGAAGTGCGCGCGCCGGACATCAACGGCAGCCAGGCTTTCTTTGCGTGCGATGCGGGCATCGGCGGCGGCGTCATCTATTACGCGCTGGCGGCGGTGAAAAATGTCGGCCGCCAGGCGATGGACCATTTGGTGATGGTGCGCGAAGAGGGCGGCGCATTCCGCTCGATTGCCGATTTCGCGCGCCGCATCGATCCGCGCCTGGTCAACAAGCGCGCCTTTGAAAGCCTGGTGCGGGCAGGGGCCTTCGATGGGTTGCACAAGAACCGCAAGCAACTGATCGATTCCGCCGATATCGTGCTCGGCGATGCCGCGCGGCATATTCGTGACCGCGATGCCGGGCAATCCAGCCTGTTCGTCGCCGCCGAGCCGGCGCGCGAAACGCTGCCGCTTCTCGCTACCAATGATTGGCCGACGCATGAACGCCTCGCCGAAGAATTCAACGCCATCGGATTTTACCTCTCCGGCCATCCGCTGGATTCTTATGCGCAAGCGCTGAAGCGCCTCGGCGTGCAGCGTTATGCCGATCTCTTGGCGGATACGCGGCGTTCCGCCGTGAAGTCGACGCTGGCAGGAACGGTGATCCGGCGGCAGGAACGGCGCGGCAAAAGCGGCGATCCTTTCGCCTTTGTCGGCCTCTCGGATCCCACCGGCATGTTCGAGGTGATGTTGTTCGCCGAAGCCTTGCGCGAAGCGCGCACCAAGCTTGAGCCCGGCGCTTCGGTCATCATGCGCGTGGTCGGCGATTGGAACGAAGACGAATTGAAACTACGCGCCATCTCGGTGGAGAATTTGGATGTCGCGGCGGCCAACGCCGGCGAGGGCTTGCGCATTTTCCTGACCGATCCGGTGCCCATCCCGCAGATCGCGGCGCAATTGCGTCAACCCGGCAAGGGTCTCATCACGCTTGTCGTTCCGGTGGCCGGTAACGCGCAAGAGGTCGAGATATCGCTGCCCAAGCGCGTGGCTGTCAGCCCGCAGCTGAAATCGATGATCAAAGCCATGGCTGGCGTTGCCGAGGTGGAAACGGTGTGACGCGGCTGAAATGGCGCGCGTTACTTCCCGACCATAACGTCCGAGGCTTTGACGATCGCCGTTACCTTGTCGCCGACTTTGAGCTTCAGTTCATCGACGGCTTCGTTGGTGATGGACGAGGTGATGATCACGCCTTTGCCGATATTGATGCGGACATGCGCGGTCGTCTGACCTTTTGTAACGTCGGTGACTTTGCCTTTGATCTGATTGCGGGCGCTGAGCTTCATTGTGAAATCTCCACGGGCGTTGCTGCGCCCGATCATAGACCCGCTTGCTGACCTTCGACATAAACATTCTAGCGCTTTAGGATAGGGCTATATTTGCCGCGTTTGCCGGAGAACCCAGATGGTCGATAAAATCAGCAAGAGCAAACATGAGTGGCTCGAGCAGCTGACGCCGCTGCAATATAAGGTCACGCGCGAAAAAGCCACGGAACGCCCTTTCAGCGGCGAATACGAAAAAACAACCACGCCCGGCCTTTATCGCTGCGTCTGCTGCGGCCAGGAATTGTTCGAGTCCGATGCGAAGTTCGATGCCGGCTGCGGTTGGCCGAGCTTCACCAAACCGGTAGCCGGCAGCCGCGTCAGCGAAGAGACGGACGGCAGCCATGGCATGATGCGCACGGAAGTGTTGTGCTCAAAATGCGACGCCCATCTTGGGCATGTCTTCGAGGACGGTCCGGAGCCCACGGGGCTGCGTTATTGCATCAATTCGGCTTCACTTAAGCTCGACCCTAAGACCGGAAAATGAAATCCGTTCTCGCCATACGGCACGTCCATTTCGAAGATCTGGGCGTGTTCGCGGATTTGTTCGCGCAATCCGGCTATGAAATCATCTATCGCGAAGCGGGCGTGGACGATCTGTCCGCAATCGATCCTCTGGCGCCTGATATCCTTGCCGTTCTCGGCGGGCCGATCGGCGTCAATGATGACGCAATCTATCCGTTTCTGCGCTTGGAATTGGACATATTGCGTCGCCGCCTTGTGACCGCGCGTCCCACTATCGGCCTATGTTTGGGCGCGCAAATGATCGCGCATGCTTTGGGGGGCCGGGTTTATGCCGGCACCCAGAAGGAAATTGGCTGGAGCAAAATTGATCTAAGCGCCGCAGGGAAACACAGCCCCCTTAGGCATCTGCAAGACGTTCCCGTGCTTCACTGGCACGGCGACACGTTTTCTCTGCCCATTGGCGCCAGCCTATTGGCCTCGACGCACATCACGCCGCATCAGGCATTCGCCACCAAGAATGCGCTCGCCCTTCAATTCCATCCTGAACTCGATCCAAAAAATTTCGAGCGCTGGCTGATCGGTCATTCCTTGGAAATCGCCGTTACGCCGAACGTGTCGGTGGAGAGCCTGCGCGAAGACTGTCTCCGGTATGGCGCTTCGGCCGCGCGCGCCGGACAGAACGTTCTCACAGATTGGCTGGCCCAGCTTTCCTAAGCCCGCAGTGGGTTCAGAAGCGGAAGGTGCGTCCCAAGCGAACGGAGAACTGCGTCGTCTGCGGTTCGAAATCGGTTCCGGGAATAAGAGCCGATTGCCCGAACCCGACAAAGATGTCGTTGCCCGGCGAATATTCCCAGCGATAGCGCAGTGAGAATCCGAAATTCTCGCTAATATTGTCGTATTGCGCTTGAACGAGGATCTGCATGTCAGGCGTGAAATTATAAACCGTGTTCAACTGCAGAACGTGAATATCAACATAGCCGGTCGGTAGATCGATGAACGTCGCGACATAACGCGGATTGATTTCGAATTGCGGTGTGAAGCGGAACGTAACCGAGTTGTCGATCTTGAAATAATTGCCATTGTAGAAGCTGCAACACTCGGCGCTGATGGTGAAGGTCCACCACCGTCCTTGCGTGGTGTCGATGCGGGTTACGACATTGGTCCAGTCATATTTCCCGGTCGGAACTGGAACGCCACCGGGAAGGTTGAACGGCTCCGGCACGTTCTCGAAATAGTTGTAAACATTAAGATCGAACGTATCGATGTTGCGCGAATTGATGCGTGTCCAGAGACGGCTCTGGCGCGATTGAATCTCGTCATGAAGATCGGTCACGAATGTATGCGTCGCGCCGAATTGCGTGTCGCGTATAAATTGACCGGTATAGCGGTCGGTGCGTGTCGCGGTTGCCTGATAGTCGCGAATGCCTGGATGATTGGCGAAGCCCAGCGCCGGGAAGAAATTGTCGTCGATCTGCTTGAAGCGTAACTCGCCGCCCCAGGGTTCGTTTGGCAGATAAATCGTACTTCCAAACGAATTGCCGTCGCCGATCGTGTCGGAAAAGCTGCGCTGGAAGTAGTTGTCGATTTGCAGCGTATCGCCGCCTAGGAAATCGGAATTGCGATATTGAAAGTCGCCGCCGACCACCGTGTTCTCGCCCTGGCCGGTGGGTTCACCATTGGTCACGATGAAGCCGATCTTGGATTGCGACAGCACCGGCTTGGTGATGCGCGCCACCGACAAGACCTGCTTTTTCGTGGTGCGCGTTTCATTGGTAACCACACTGAGCGCGCCGATGCCAATATCGTCAACTTGGCCGGAGAGTTTGCCACCCGCGAGGATCGTCACTGGCCGCCCGTTAACCAGACCGATATTGCGGGAAAAGAACGGACGCGAGTTCGGTGCATTCAGCCCGAAATTTCCATTGACGAAATTACGCCCGCCGAATTCGAATGTCGCCGCATCCTGCAGAAAGAAGTCGCGTGTCTCGGGCTGAAACAGCGAAAACCGTCCGGTGTTGACCTGACGCTCATCGAGCGGGCTATCCGAAAAATCAGGATTGATCGTCGCCGTGCCGGTCAGCGCCGGCGTGATTTTATAAAAGGCGTTGCCGCTGGCGCCGCCAGAGAGAGCGCCGCGCGCCGGATCGGGTTCGTAATCGTATTTGTAGCGCAGCTTTCCATAGACCTGCACGTCGAGCCCGGCGCCTTCCGCAACATCGCTAAGGCCTGTCAGCGTTCCGGCTTGCGAGATGTCGTTGAAGGTGATGGTGGGCGAATGCGAGGTCCAGCGCACGCGCTCGCCTCGGCGGCGGATGAGCCGCAGAAAGTCCACGCCCCATTCCGTGCGGCCGCGCTCATAGGAGAGGCTGCGGAAGGGGATGGCGACTTCCGCCGACCAGCCGTCCACGGTGCGCCGCGCGCGCGCTTCCCACAGCGTGTCCCATTCGGTCAGAAGATCGCTGTTGTTCTGAACAAGGCCTTCCGTGCGCCCGCCCGTTGGTCCCACTTCGAAGGAATAGCCATTGCGCCGCGTCATACTCGGATCAAGGTAGATGCGGAAGCTGTCGCCGGTGCCGAGGTTCCCGTCGCGCGTCATGATGTGAGAGACGACGAGCTCGGGTTGGTCGTCATAGGCATGAATGGAGAAATAGAGATTGTTCTCGTCGTAGAGAATCCGCACTTCCGAACGCTCGCTCCCCGCGTCCGCCCTATTGGCTTCTACCTGCCGAAAATTGTCGGGGATGGCTTGCGCCTTCGCCCAGATGGCGTCGGAGAGATCACCGTCGATCGTGGGCGCTTCGCTGACGTCGATGCGCGTCGCGCGGGCTTCGGGATGGAGGATGGCCGGCGGGACGTCGGCGGCGAATGCGGGAACCGCGCAAATAAGAGCGCCCGCCACGAAAATGGTACGCCTCCACACTTGGCTGATATCCGCCCCCACGCCACACACCCCGGTATTTCCCCACGAATCCACGCCGTCAGGCGGCGTGAATAGGGGTGGCCTTAGCACCCGAGACTTAGCGAGAAAAGGGGACGAAGCGTCGCTCTGGGAGGCGAATGCTTCAAGTCATCGCTATCCTGTCAGAAACGTAATGTATGCCCGAGGCGAGGGACGCGCGCAGTGCCTAGAGGCGGAAGGTGTGCCCGATGCGGAACAGCAATTGCGAGCGTTGCGCGATGAAGTTAGACTTCGGTACTAGCGCCGATTGTCCGAACGACGCGAAGAACTCGCTGCCGGGCATGAACTCCCAGCGATAGCGCGCCAGCAATCCAAAGCTCTCGCTGATATTGTCGTATTGCATTTGCATCGCGAGTTGCATATCGGGCGTGAAGTTCACGATCACGTCCGCCGACACGACATGGATATCAACATGGCCGGTGGGCAGGTCGATGAAACGCCCCTCATAGGCGGGCTGAAATTCGAAATTCGCGGTGGGCCGGTAGTTCAGTTCGACTTTGGTTTCGACGCCGGTGCCATCGTAGAAACTACAGCACGTGCCTTCGATTTCAATTTGAAACACGCGCGCCTGAGACGTTTCGATTTTCCCGCCGATCGTGGTCCATTGATAATGCCCGGCCGGCACGGCGACGCGTCCTGGGAGGTCGAACGCAACTGGCACCGCCTCGAATTGGTTGGCGACATTGATGGAGAAATTATCGGTCGCCGCCGTTTGAATGGTGGCATCCAGGCTGTTCTTGCGCGACTCCAATCGGTCGTCGAGATCAGTGACGAAATTGTTTTCGTTGGTCAGCGCGAAGCTGCGCAAAGTAGCGTTGCGGTAGCGTAGCGTGCGGGCAACGACGCCTTGATAGGCGCGAATTCCCGTGCGGTTGACGAAGCCCAAAGCAGGGCGAAAATTGGTCCCAACCTCCTTCGCGGTTAAGCGCCCGCCCCAAGGCTCGTTCGGCAAATTGACACCGATGCCGAAAGAATCGTCGTCGCCTTGCGTGTCGGAGAAGCTGCGCTCGTAATAGAGGTCGGTTTCGAGCACGTTGGCGGCCCCTAAGAAATTGGCGTCGCGATATTGGAAGTCGGTTCCGACCAGGCTGTTTTCCGAAAGCCCAGTGGGATCGCCATGGGTTGCAACGACGCCCAATTTCGATCCTCCAAAGATTTGATGCGTGATGCGCGCTACCGACAGCACCTGGCCGTCCGAGGTTGGGGTTCTGTCTGTGAGCACGGAAAGCGCGCCGATTCCGAAGCCGCCATATTCACCGGACAATTTTCCGCCCGCGACAATGCTGACGGGGACGCCGCGCGCCAGGCCGATATTGCGTGAGAAGAATGGCCGCGCATTGTTTTCATCGATGAAATTGCGCCCGCCAAATTCGAACACTTGCGTGTCCTGGAGGAAGAAGTCCCGCGTCTCCGGCGTGAACAATGAGAAGCGCGTGGTGTTGACCTGCCGTACGTCGAGCGGTGCGTCGGAAAAATCCGGATTGAAGGTGAGCGTTCCCGTCAGCGCCGGCGTGATTTTGTAGAACGCGTTGCCGCCTGCGGTGCCGGAAAGGCCGGTGTCTTCGCCGGGAATGTTCCAGTCACGTTTGACACGCGTCAGGCCATAGACCTGAAGATCGAGGCCGAGGCCCTGATTTGCGCCGGTGATACCCGTCAGCGTGCCGGCGCCTGATACGTCGGTGAAACTGATGACCGGGCTGTAATTGGACCAGCGGACGGTCTCGCCCTTGTGCCGAATCTGGCGCGTGAGCTCGAAGCCCCAATCGCTTTGCTCGTTTTCGTAGGAGATGCTGCGGAAGGGAAGAGCGACCTCAACAACCCAGCCTTGATCGGTGATGCGCGTCTTCGCGGTCCAGATCGTGTCCCATTCCTGCAAATTCGTGGTGTTGTTCTGCAAGATGGCATCGACGCGTCCGCCAGAAGGGCCGATCTGAAACGTATAGGCGTTCCGCCGTGTCAAACCGGGATCGATGATGATGCGAACGACATCGCCCGTGCCGATTTGCCCGTCGCGCGACATGGCGCGCACCACAATGCGGTCGGGCGTTTTGTCGTAGGCATAGATCGCGAAATAGAGATTTTCAGCATCGTAGAGGACGCGCACTTCGGTGCGCTCCGTAGCCGGTTCGCCTGTCGCGGGAATCGCCTGCCAGAATTCGTCGATGACTTGCGCCTTGGCCCAAACCGCGTCCGAGATATCACCATCAATTGTGGGCGCCTCACGGGCATCGATTCGAACCGCACCGCTGATCGGGTGGGGGCCCTCCAAAGGCGGGGCCTGCCCGGCGAATGCTGAAGACGCCGCAAGCGCCAGCACCAGAACGACAATATTTGAATAGATGCGCAAGAAATTCCGCCCCCGGAACGACGCTTCCCCCAATGAAGCGGCGGACAGGCCTTAGCACCTGGACGCCGGAAAACGAAAGGGCTTAGGAGGCGCCCGCGACCATCAGCGCCAAAGACTTCAAAACCTAAATGTGTGCCCCAGGCGCACGGAGAATTGGGAGCGCTCGGCCACAAAGCGGGAGGTAGGAATGCGCCCCGCCTGGCCAAAGGCGATGAAGAGCTCGCCCCCTGGCGTAAATTCCCAGCGATAGCGGGCTAAGAAACCGAAATCCCGGCTGATATTGTCATATTGCGCCTGCAGACGCAGTTCCATGTCGGGCGTGAAATTGATGACGGAGGCGGCCTCGAGTAGATGCACGTCGGTTTCGCCGCCCGGCATGTCGAAATGGCTGAATTCGTAAGTGAGAGCGAAGGTGTAAAATTCGTTGGGACGGAATCCAATTTCCGCCTCTGCCTGCAGCGCGCTCCCGTCATAGAAGCCACAGCATTCGACTTCGATTTCGACTCCGATGAGTCGGGCATCCGAATTGGAGAAGCCGGCTTTCACGATGTTCCAATTGTAATTGCCAGGCGGCACCAGAATGTCGCCGGGGAGGTCGAAGATTTCCGGCACGGCTTCGAAGAAATTTGTAGTCGAAAATCCGAACTCGTCATCGCCGCTGGTTTCGAATTCGACGCTAAGTTCGCTCTCGCGTGTTTCCGTTCTGTCGTTCAGATCGGTGTACATGATGTTCTCGGTGGAAATATCCATCTGCCGCAGCCACTGATTGTCGAAGCGCGTGATGTGACCGAAAGCGCCTTCATAGACGCGAACCGCTTTGCGATTGATGAACCCGAGAGCCGGCGTGAAATTCTTGCCGATCTGTTTGAAGGCGGCTTCGCCGAACCAAGGTTCGTTGGGGTAGGACGCCGCAAAGCCGAAGGACGAATCGCGCCCCTCTTCGCTAGAAAAACTGTGTTGATAAAAGAGGTCGGCGATCAAAACGCCGCCACCTAGGGATTCAGAGTCACGAAACTGATAGTCGGCGCCCACAACACTGTTGTCGGTTTGGCCTGTGGGATCGCCATGTGTGACGATCATGCCGATCCGGGATTCGCCTATCGCCTTGCTGACGCGGGCGACGGAGAGCACCTGTTCTCCCGCCGTCGATGTTTTGTCGGTGACGACGCTGAGCGCGCCAATGCTGAAGCCCGCATGTTCGCCAGATAATTTGCCACCGCCGATGATGCTGACCTGCTGACCGCCGGCCAGGCCGATATTCCGCGAAAAGAAGGGCCGGCCATTATTGGCGTTGCGATCATCGAAGCCGCGCGCGAAGGCCCGTCCCGCAAACTCGAAGGCACCAGCATCCTGCAAAAAGAAGTCGCGTGTCTCCGGCGTAAATAATGAGAAGCGCGTGGTGTTGACCTGCCGCGCATCCAACGGCGCGTCGGAGAAGTCCGGATTGTACGTCAGCGTCGCGGTAAGGGCAGGGGTGACGCGATAGAAGATGTTGCCGCCGCCGGTGAAGCTAAGCCCGGTGTCTTCGCCGGGAATGTGCCAATCACGTTTGACGCGCATAACGCCATAGGCCTGCACGTCGAGCCCGAGCCCCTGACTGACATTGTTGATGCCGGTCAGCGTTCCTATTTTGCTGACGTCGGTGAACTCTAAATTCCGGTTCTGACTGGCCCAACGGATCTCCTCCGCTTTGCGGCGAATTTCCCGCCGGAATTCGAAACCCCAATCGCTGCCCGCCTGAAAGGAAAGGCTGCTGAAGGGGATTGCCATCTCGGCCACCCAGCCGTCGGCGACGCGGCGCGCCTTTGCGCTCCAGATCGGGTCCCACTCTTCGAGCTCTGCGGTGTTGTTCAGGATGAGCGAATCGGCGCGGCCGCCCGAGGGACCCATCTGGAAGCGATAGGCGTTGCGCCGCGTCACCCCCGGATCAAGCGTCACGGTCACGTTGTCGCCGGTGTAGAGCTCGCCGTCCCGCGCCATAGAGCGAGCGACAATCAAATCCGGCTCGCGGTCATAGGAATAGATGCCGAAATAGATGCTGGTTTCGTCGTACATCACGCGCACAACCGTGCGTTCGCTGGGCGCGGCGCCTACGACCGGCTCCAATTGCCGGAAATTTTCGATCGTGGTCGCTTTTGCCCAGGCTAAGTCGCTGAGGTCGCCGTCAATAGTTGGCGCATCCGCGACGTCGATCCGCGCGGCGGAAGCTGACGGAAAGGCCGTGGGGCCAATGTCTTGCGCGTTCGCGCTTCCGAACGGGGTAGCGGCAAACATGCCGACGGTAAGCAGAAAAGCGGCTACGCCCGACATACGCGGCGTTCTCACGGATAAACAATGCATGCTTGCCCTCGCATAAACTGACGCGGATTTCGCTTTCCGCCCACGCATGAATTCGTCGTAACAGGGGCTTGCTGTTACGGCGCTGACGCGAAGCTGAGGCCACGCCTCAAATTCGCGCGAGCGCGCGTGTTGCGTCCATAGGTGTTCGCTCGAATTGGCGGGCAATGCCGCCTGATACGCGAAGGAAGCCCTCTGCCGGACTTGGGGAGGGCGGAGGCCACCCCTGGGGCGGTCTTGAACGGTTGAGAACCGCTTTTCCGTTTGTTTTCCTGGCTTTCGGCCGATTTTCTCAGCCTTTAGAACCTTGCGCCTTAAGACCTTAATCCCTATAAGCCGCCCATTCCGCAATGCGGGGCAGGCGGAGCGTTCCTTAGGGGCGCTCCTCCATCCGGTGCCGGTCGTCAGGGAATTGTCCTTGCGATTGGTGACTCCCGCATGAGGCCAACCGGAGAACAGGAGATAACTTTGTCATTGCCAGATTTCAATTTGCGTCAGCTTCTCGAAGCCGGCGTGCACTTTGGACATCGTACCCAGCGTTGGAATCCGAAGATGGCTTCCTATCTGTTCGGCGTCCGCAACGATATTCACATCATCGACCTCACGCAGACCGTTCCGCTGCTGCATCAAGCGCTGCTCACGATGCGCGATGCCGTTGCCGGTGGTGGCCGCGTGTTGTTCGTCGGTACCAAGCGTCAGGCCTCCGATCCGGTTGCCGCGGCCGCGAAGCGCTGCGCGCAATATTACGTCAACCATCGTTGGCTTGGCGGCACGCTGACCAACTGGCAGACCATCACGGGTTCGATCCGGCGCCTGCGCCAGTTCGAAGAGACGCTAAGTTCGGCTCAAGCTTCGGGCCTGACCAAGAAAGAATTGCTGCAGATCATGCGCGAGCGCGACAAGCTGGAACGCTCGCTCGGCGGTATCAAGGACATGGGCGGCCTGCCGAGCATGTTGTTCGTGATCGACACCAACAAGGAATCCATTGCCGTCGCCGAAGCGCGCAAGCTTGGCATTCCTGTCGCGGCGATTTTGGATTCCAATTCAGATCCGGACGGCATCACCTATCCGATCCCCGGCAATGACGACGCCGCGCGCGCCATCGCGTTGTACTGCGATCTCATCGCGCGTGCGATCATCGACGGCCTCTCGGAAGGACAAGTCGCGGGCGGCACCGATATCGGAGCCTCGGCAGAGATCATGGAAGATCTTGGCCCGATCGCCGGCTTGACAGCTGGAACAGAAGCAAGCCCCGCCGCGTAAGGTGGGAGATGCTGGCGGTGGGCCGTTTAAATCGGCTCGTCCGCCGGCGTTTGAAAACCTGCGCTGCAAACGGCGCGGGGCAAAGAAGAGGTAATAGCCATGGCAAATGTCACCGCCAATATGGTGAAGGATCTGCGCGAACGCACCGGCGCAGGGATGATGGATTGCAAATCGGCGTTGAACGAAACCAGCGGCGATATGGAAGCGTCCGTAGACCTTCTGCGTAAGAAGGGGCTCGCCAAAGCCGCGAAGAAAGCCGGCCGCACAGCCGCTGACGGTTTGATCGGCGTTGCCTCGGAAAAGGGGCGCGGCGCTTTGATCGAAGTGAACTGCGAAACCGATTTCGTTGCGCGTGGCAGCGATTTCCAGGACTTCGTGAAGAAGGCTGCGAAAGCCGCGCTGAACGGCGGCGGCGATCTCGCCAAGGTGCAAGCATCTGCCGACGCAGGCTCAGAAGCCCTTGCCAATCTTATCGCCAAACTCGGCGAGAACATGACTGTGCGCCGCGCTGCCGGACTTTCGGTGTCGCAAGGCGTCGTCGCAAGCTATGTGCACAACGCCCTTGCGCCGGATCTCGGCAAGATCGGCGTTTTGGTTGCGCTCGAATCTTCGGCCGATGCCGATAGACTGACCGCGCTGGGCAAACAGATCGCTATGCACGTCGCGGCGGCAAATCCGCTGGCGTTGAACGTCGAGGAATTGGATCCGCAAGTGGTTGCGCGCGAGCGCGCCATCCACGCCGATACGGCACGTCAAACCGGCAAGCCTGAAAACGTCATCGAAAAGATGATTGAAGGGCGCATGCGCAAGTTCCACGAAGAATCCGTTCTCATTTCGCAGGTCTTTGTCATCGACGGTGAGACGCCGGTGGCAAAAGTGATCGAGAAGGCGAGCAAGGATCTGGGCGCGCCGATCAAGCTTGTCGGCTTTCTGCGTTTCGCCGTAGGCGAAGGCATCGAGAAGGTCGAGACAGACTTCGCCGCGGAAGTGAAAGCGACGGCCGGCCACTAAGACCTTGGAGCAGATCATGGCGCGTGCCCCGAAATATCGCCGAATTCTTTTGAAGGTCTCCGGCGAGGCTTTGATGGGGTCGCAGTCCTACGGCATTGATGTCGGCACGATCGAACGTATCGCCGCCGACATCAAGGAAGCGACGGCTGCCGGCTGCCAGATCTGCTTGGTGATTGGCGGGGGAAACATCTTCCGCGGCTTGTCCGGCGCGGCTGCAGGCATCGATCGGTCCACCGCGGACTATATGGGCATGCTGGCAACGGTCATGAATGCGCTGGCCGTGCAGGCGGCGCTTGAGCGCAGCGGTATGCCGACGCGGGTGCAAACCGCCATTCCGATGATGTCGATTTGCGAGCCCTATATTCGTCGCCGTGCGGTTCGGCATATGGAAAAAGGGCGGGTGGTTATTTTTGCTGCCGGCACGGGCAATCCGTTCTTCACGACCGATACAGCGGCGGCGTTGCGGGCGGCGGAAATGGGCTGTGACGCCATGCTTAAGGCTACGCAGGTGGACGGCGTTTACAGCGCCGATCCCAAACATGTTCCCGATGCCGAAAGATATGATTTTCTCACCTACCACGAAGTTCTTTCGCGCGATTTGAAGGTGATGGACGCGTCCGCCATTTCGCTATCGCGCGAAAACAACATCCCGATCGTCGTTTTCTCGATTCACGAGCGGGGAAATCTGACATCTGTGCTCAGGGGCGAAGGCCGCTGCACGGTGATCGGCGAGAAACGCTAGGCTATATAGGTTAGTTGCAGCGCATGAGTCGCGCTGCCGGAATGTGCTGGGAGGAAAGCATGGCTGCCCTGCCGAAATACGACAAAGAAGAATTGAAGCGCCGTATGAAAGGCGCCGTCGCAACCTTGAAACAGGAATTCGCGGGCTTGCGCACCGGTCGCGCCTCTGCCGCCCTGTTGGACCCTGTGCATGTCGAAGCCTATGGCAATTCCGTGCCGGTCAATCAGGTTGGTACGATATCGACGCCTGAGCCGCGGCTTATAACGGTTCAGGTTTGGGATCGCGGCCTGGTCAAGGCTGTGGACAAAGCGGTGCGCGATTCCGGGCTGGGTCTAAATCCGCAAGTCGATGGACAGCTTTTGCGCATTCCGATTCCGGAATTGAACGAAGATCGGCGCAAAGAGCTGGTTAAGCTGGCTCACAAATATACCGAGCTCGCCCGCGTGGCCGTGCGCAACGTTCGCCGCGATGGCATGGATCACCTCAAGCGCCTCGAAAAAGACCATATCATTGGCGAAGACGAGCAGCGCAAACATAGCGACGAGTTGCAGAAACTAACCGACGAAACGATTCGGGAAATTGACGCGACTCTTCAAGCCAAGGACCAGGAAATCATGCACGTCTAACGGCGTGCGTGATTTTGATTTGTAGGAGTGGATTGCGGTGGCCGAGCCACAACAAAAAGCGGAGCCGCCGACATCGACGCATGGCGTCGTGCCGCGGCATGTCGCCATCATCATGGACGGCAATGGTCGCTGGGCGAAGAAGCGCCTTCTCCCGCGCCAAGCCGGACATGTGAGCGGCATTTCCGCGCTGCGCCGCACGGTGGCCGCTGCCCGCATCATGGGCATCGAGTATTTGACCGTCTACGCCTTCTCCACCGAGAATTGGAACCGCCCGCTTACCGAAGTTACGGCTCTGATGAGTCTGTTTCGGCGTTTCTTCCACGCCGATATGAACAAGCTTCAAAAAGAAAACGTTCGCGTTCGTTTCATCGGCCGCAGAGCCGGTCTCGCTCCCGACATCGGCAAGCTGATCGAGGAAGGCGAGCGGATGACTGAGGCGAATACCGGCCTCTTTCTCACCATCGCGTTTAATTATGGCGCCCGTGAGGAATTGGTTTCGGCAGCGCGCGCCTTGGCCCGCTCCATTGTGGCCGGCGAACTTGAACCCGAAAACGTTACGGAAGCTGAATTCGAACAGAGATTGCAGACCGGCGGGTTTCCCGATGTCGATCTCGTCATTCGTCCTGGCGGAGAAAAGCGGATCAGCAATTTTCTCTTGTGGCAGGCGGCCTATGCGGAATTTGTTTTCATCGAGGATCTCTGGCCGGATTTCGGTGAAGATCAATTGAAAACGGCTATTGCCGAATACGCCACGCGCGAACGCCGCTTCGGCCGCATTCGTCCTGAACAGAGCGCGGGCGAGGCGACAGGGTCTCAACCTTCCGGTGAACTAAGGACCGCTTCGTCGTGACGGAAACCGGCCCCGCGGTGAAGGCGCCTTTCGAACTTAAAGCCCGCGTGGCCTCTGGAATCATTCTTATCGGTGTCGTCGTTCTGGTCGTCGTGATCGGGGCGCAATGGTTTGTGACCTTTGCCGCCATTGCGGGAAGCCTTGGGCTCTACGAATGGCACCGTTTGGTGAACGTCGGGAAGCTCTCTTTTGAAACGGTCGTCGGCATCGTTGCGATCATTTTGGCCGTGGTCTTCGCCCATTTGCATTTGCCGCTCTATTGCTCCGCCGCCGCCATTGTCGCCGGCTCAGTGGCTGCTGCATTGTCGGCCGCCGCCCGCCGCTCATGGGTTCTCTGGCACGCGTTTGGCGCGATCTATCTCGGCGTTCCGACATTGGCTTTAGTCGTCATGCGCGAGGATCAAATTCGTGGCGGCGCGATTGTTGGTGGACTCTTCGCGGCAGTTTGGGCCGCTGATACCGCTGCGCTCTTTGTCGGGCGCGCACTTGGCGGACCACGTCTGGCGCCGAAATTATCGCCCAACAAAACGTGGTCGGGTTTTATCGGCGGCGTTGTCGCCGCCGGGATTGCCGAGGCAATCTATGTGGCTTTCTTTGTCGGTGCCGTTTGGCAGGGAGCGCTGTTCGGATTATTTCTTGGTGTGGCAGCCGCTTGTGGCGATCTCTTTGAGTCCTGGGTGAAACGGCAATTCCACGCCAAGAATTCCGGCGCGCTCATCCCTGGGCATGGCGGCATGCTAGACCGCATAGATAGCTTGCTGCTTGCAGCGCCGGCCGGCGCGGCAATTCTGTTTTTAAGCGGTGTCGATTTGTTTGGAGCGGTGGGTTGAACAGCGAACAACCGGATTTTGGTTTGGCTCCCGTATTGGCGCGGCGCATCACCGTGCTCGGCTGCACCGGCTCTGTCGGCTCCGCGACATTGGATGTTATTCGCGCGACGCGCGCCCGCTTTGGCGCTGATGCATTTCCACTCGAAGCGCTGACGGCGCGAAACAGCGTTGCCAAGATGGTGGAACAGGCGCGCGAATTGCGCCCGCGCTTTGTGGCCATGTCAGATACTGCCGCCGCCAGTCTCGTGCGCGATGGACTTGCCGGGACTGGCATTGAGGTTTCAGGCGGCGCCGAGGCGGTGCTTGAAGCGGCGATGCGCCCCGCTGAAATGGTGATGGCCGCTATTGTTGGCGCCGCTGGTTTGGCGCCTACGCTGGCTGCCGTGGAACGCGGCACGATTGTCGCGATCGCCAATAAGGAATGTATCGTCGCGGCCGGCGATGTGTTTCGTGCGGCGGCCGCGCGCTCGCGGGCGGTGCTGATCCCCGTCGACTCTGAGCACAACGCCGTCTTTCAGCTTCTCGATTTTCGTCAGTCGCAGGCGATTGAGAAAGTGTCGCTCACCGCTTCGGGAGGTCCGTTCCGAACGTGGAGTTTGGAACGGATGGCAGCGGCGACGCCTGAAGAGGCGGTGGCGCACCCCAATTGGTCGATGGGCGCGAAGATCTCGGTCGATTCTGCCACGCTCATGAACAAAGGGCTGGAGCTCATCGAAGCGCAGATCCTTTTCGGTCTGCCACCCGATTCGCTGGATGTGGTCGTGCATCCCCAATCGCTGGTCCATTGCCTGATCGCCTATGTCGATGGCTCCGTTCACGCCCATATGTCCGCACCGGATATGCGCACTCCGATTGCCCATGCGCTGGGCTGGCCACACCGGCTGCCAAGCCCCGCCAGGCGCATGGATTTTACCAATTTAATCCAGTTTACCTTCGAAAAGCCTGATCTAGACCGGTTTCCCTGCCTGGCTTTGGCCCGCCAATGCTTGCGTATGGCCGGCGCTGCACCTACCATCCTTAACGCGGCAAACGAGGTTGCGGTCGAGCAGTTCCTCGGACGCCGCTTGGGGTTCCTGGGCATTGCGCGTACGGTGGAACGTACGCTTAACGGGTTGGCGCTGGAGGCTGTGGGGGCCGCGCCCGCGACGCTTGAAGACGTGCTTGCACTTGATGGCATGGCACGGTTCAAGGCTCGCGAAGCGTGTCTTGTGGAAGCGGCGTGAAGCCGCGCGTAGGAGAGTAGTGCACCATGCCCTCTATCTTCGGTGATTTTGTCTCCTGGCTCCCAGTGGGTCTGCCGGCATTCCTCTTCATCATCACGGTGGTGGTATTCTTTCACGAGCTTGGCCACTTCCTGGTCGCGCGCGCATTCGGCGTTTCGGTGCAAAGTTTCTCCGTCGGCTTCGGCAAAGAATTGATCGGCTGGACTGACAGCAAAGGCACACGCTGGAAAATCTCGCTTCTGCCTTTGGGCGGCTATGTGAAGTTCGCCGGTGACGCCGATGCCGCGAGCCGGCCCGATGCGGAAGAGCTGAAGGAAATGGATCCGGCAACACGCGCCGGTTCGCTGCATTTCAAACCGCTCTATCAGCGGGCATTGGTCGTTGCTGCCGGACCTATCGCAAATTTCATTCTGGCGATCGTCATCTATTCCGTCGTTTTCATGATGCTCGGCCGGCCGGTGGCGGTTCCCGATCCCATCATCGGGACCATCGTTCCGGGTTCTGCGGCCGCCGAGGCCGGCATTCAGTCCGGCGATGTCATCAAATCCTTCAACGGCCAGACGGTGAATACATTCGCGGAGTTCTCTAGTCTCGTTCGCTCCGGTGAGGGCAAGCCGGTTCTTCTGCAGATGGAGCGCAAATCCGAGATCTACGAGATCACGGTATCGCCGCGCCTCAGTCAATTGCCGCCGGATGATGAAGGCCATATCGCCAATGCGTATTTGGTAGGTGTCGGGCCCACCACTTTGTATGAGCCCGTGGGACCTATCACGTCTGTCGGCCTAGCGAGTGAACGCACATGGTGGATCGTGAAAACCACGATGTACACACTCGGCGGAATCGTCAGCGGTCACTCAAGCGCGGATCAACTCAGCGGTCCCATCGGCATCGCAGGTGTTGCCGGGCAGGTTGCCGAGCAGGGCTTTGTGGATTTGATTCTGTTGGCTGGACTGCTGTCCGTAAGCATCGGGCTGATCAATCTTTTCCCCATTCCGATGCTCGACGGCGGCCACCTTCTATACTATGCATTCGAAGCAATCCGGGGGAGGCCATTGGGGGAACGCGCACAAGAACTGGGATTCCGTTTAGGCCTGGCTTTTGTGTTGTGTCTGATGTTGTTCGCGACGTTCAACGATCTCGTCCGATACAAGATTTTTTGACAGCGAATAACGATAAACCCTTGGGCCCGAAGCACTCAATGAAAGCGTCCGGATGATTGTTCGCGGCTTGCACCCCGCCCGCAGGCGCCGTATGGCGGTCTGCGAGTTCGCGGCCCTTTTGCTTGTCGCGCAGGCCGTGTCAGGCCAGGCGATAGCGCAAGATTTAGCGCCGCCCGTTGAGGCGCCGACTGAAGCGACTGCCGAAGCTGCAGCGCCGGAAGCAGTTCCTGTTCCCGTACCTTCTCCCGGCAACGCGGCAATCGAAGGTGTCATTCGGAACATCGTCGTGCAAGGTACACAGCGCGTCGAGCCGGATAGCGTTCTTTCCTATATGTCGCTGCGCCCGGGCGTTCCCTACGATCCCGTTGCCGCAGATGAATCGCTGAAAGTGTTGTTCGAAACCGGGTTGTTCGCCGACGTCGGCATCAATTGGGACGGACAAACCTTATTTGTGCGTGTTGTTGAAAATCCCATTCTCAATCAGATCGTGTTCGAAGGTAACGACACGATTTCCGATGAGGACCTGACGCGCGAAGCGCAGGTGCGCCCCCGCATGGTCTTCACCCGCGCGCGTGTCCAAGCCGACGTGCAGCGGATCATCGAACTCTATCGTCGCTCAGGTCATTTCGCGGCCGTCGTTGAGCCAAAAATTATTCAGCGCCCACAGAACCGCGTCGACCTAATTTTTGAAATTACCGAAGGCCCGACCACGGGCGTTGCCTCCATCGCCTTTGTGGGCAATCGCGTTTTTTCGGACTCGGATCTGCGCTCGCAGCTTGTCACGGTCGAAAGCGCCTGGTGGCGCATCCTTTCGACGAACGACAATTACGACCCTGATCGCCTGACCTTCGACCGCGAGCAATTGCGCCGTTTCTATTTGCAGCGCGGTTATGCGGATTTCCATGTCGTGGCGGCCGTCGCCGAACTCGCGCCCGACCGTCAGAATTTCTATGTCACCTTCACGGTCGAGGAAGGCGAACGCTACAATTTCGGCAAGATTGAAATTCAGTCCGCCATTCGCGATCTCAATCCCGCCGATCTGATGCCGCTCATCGCGGCGCAGACCGGTGAAGTCTATAATCTTGAATTGATCGACCGCTCGGTCGAAGCGCTGACTTTCGCCGCCGGCACGCGCGGCTTTGTCTTCATCGACATTCGCCCGCGTGTGACGCGCAACCCCGATACCAACACCATCGATCTGGTCTTCCAGATCGAAGAGGGGCCGCGCGTCTATGTCGAACGGATCAATATTGTCGGCAATTCGCGCACGCGCGATGAAGTCATCCGGCGTGAGTTCCGGCTTGCCGAAGGCGACGCCTTCAACCGCGTTCTTGTAGACCGTTCGCGCACGCGTATTCGCGGTCTCGGATTTTTCCGCGAAGTCACGATCACGGAAGAGCCCGGCACGCAGGCCGACCGGACGGTTCTGAATGTTGAGGTTTCGGAGCAACCCACCGGCGAACTTTCGCTCGGTGCGGGTTATTCTTCGGCCTCCAATCTGATCGGCGAATTCAGCTATACTGAGCGCAACCTTTTTGGCCGCGGACAGTTCCTGCGCGCCACGATTTCGTACAGCGCGTTCCAACAGCAATATGATTTGCGCTTCACCGAGCCCTATTTCATGGGCCGCCCCCTACAGGCCGGGTTCCAACTCTATAAGGTGATCACCGACTTTTCCGATCAGGCCGGCTATCTGATCGACACCAGCGCGGTCGGTCTCCTCTTCGGCTTCCCGGTTTCTGAATATGGCCGCCTTTCGCCGCACTTTAATTTTACCATCGCGACCGTCGACACGCTCGCGAGCGCGCCACTGGCCATCGCGCTGTCGGCTGGTAAGGCGACGACTTCGTCTATCGGCTACACCTATTTCTACGACACGCGCGACGATCCAATTTTGCCTAACCGCGGCTGGGACTTTTCGATCAGCCAGGATCTCGCCGGTCTTGGCGGCGATTTGAACTACTTACGCACCGTCGCGGGCGTCGATTTTTACCACCCGTGGGAAACATTCGGTCTGCCGTTCGTGGGCAGCGTGTCGCTCAGCGCGGGCTATATCAGCTCGTATGGCGGTCAAAATCTGCGAGTGGCGGAACGCTTCTTCCGAGGTGGCCCGACCTTCCGCGGCTTCGAAATCGCCGGCGTCGGCCCGCGCGATATCGCAACCCGCGAGCGGGTCGCCCTTGGCGGCCAGCTTTATATCGCCCAGACCACCCAGGTCCGCCTCCCGCCGGTCCTTCCGGCCAGCTACGGGATCCAGCTTTCCCTCTTTAACGATATGGGGACCTTGGGCTATCTAACCGGCGTATCAAGTCAGTGCGACGTTAACCAATGCGTCAAGGACAGCTTGGCTTTGCGGGCGGCTGCGGGTATCTCAATCAGCTGGCGGTCACCGTTCGGCCCGGTCGTGTTTGATATTGGTCACCCCTATATCCGGGAACCCTACGATCGAATCCAGGCAATCAACTTCCGTACAAGTACGAATTTCTGATGGAAAAGGATGGTAAGGCCATGACTTCTCGACGCTACCAGCGGCCCCTGTTGGCGGCTGCTATCCTGTCCTCGGTGCTTCTCTCGATCGGATCGGCCAGTTCGGCGCAAGTTCCGGCGGCGGCACCAGGGACGGCAGCTCGTCCTCCCGCTCCGGTGGCAGCGGCTCCGGCGGGACCTCCGGTTCCCCGGATCATCGTGATCGACCGCAACGTCATCCTTCGGGCCTCCGCGGCCGGCAAGACGATGATGACCCAGACGCAGGCTCTTTCTGCGGCAGCCGATACCGAGTTCAAGACTCAAGCCGAGGCCTTGCAGAAAGAAGCAGCGGCCCTGCAACAGCAATTGGCGATTCTGGCGGCGGATGCGCGGCTGGCCAAGCAGAAGCAATTCACCACCAAGCAGGAAGCGTTTCAGAAGCGCGTGACAGACCGTCAGGCCGCCATTCAAAACGGCTTCGCGCGCGCTGGCCAGCAGCTCGACACGGCGCTCGGTCCGATTCTGCAAAACATCATGCGTGATCGCGGCGCCAATCTCGTGCTCGACCGGAACGCCGTGATCTTGTCGTCGATCGATGTCGATGTGACCGCGCAAGCGATTACTGCGCTCGATAAGGCATTGCCGAGAGTGAACGTGGCGCTTTCGGCCACGCCGCCGGCGGGAGCGCCTGCAGCGCCAAGGCCCGCACAATAAGAGGACCTGCCGAGAACGCAGTTCTGATTCAAACTTTAGACCCGATTCCCCAAACCCGGGAATCGGGTCTAAATATGTCTGACATGCGGCGCGGCCAAACGAGATTGCGGGCCATGGATCGCTTCTTGCCGTTACGGGGGATTTGAGAATGGCGGACCCGCGGTTCTTTGAAAATCGCGGCCCGTTTGATATTCGCACTGTGTGTGAGGCGGCGAACTTACGCCTGCCTGATGACGCCGATCCGGCAGCTCTTGTCTTTGATGTGGCCGGTCTGACTCAGGCGGCGTCTCAACATCTCAGCTTCTTTGTCGGCGAGCGCGGCAAGCATGATCTCGCCGAGACACGTGCCGGTTGGTGCATCGTCGGCGCAAAGGAAACAGCTACTCTGCCGCGGGGAACTGTGGCGCTCGCCGCCGCTTCGGTGCCACTCGCCTTTGCTGCGGTGGCGCGGAAATTTTATGCGTTTAATGAAATGGATGTTCGAAGCGGCGACGCGGTCCACAAGACAGCGCGGCTGGGTGCGGGCGTTGTGCTGGCGCCGGGCGTGGTGATTGGCGCCTGCGCGGAGATCGGGCCCGGCACCCGCATTGGCGCCCACAGCGTCATCGGGGCTGGCGTGATGATTGGCCAAGATTGCGAGATCGGAGCAAATGCCAGTATCGCTTTCACGCTCATCGGCGATGGTGTCGTGGTGAAATCGGGCGCGCGAATCGGCGGATCCGGTTTTGGATTTGCGACGAGCCCTCGCGGCCACACCAGGATCCCCCAGCTCGGGCGCGTCATCCTTCAGGATCGCGTGGAAATCGGCGCAAACACGACGATAGACCGGGGTGCGCTTGCGGACACGATCATCGGCGAAGGCACTAAAATTGATAATCAGGCCCATATCGGGCACAACAGCTCAGTCGGCAGACATTGCATCATTGCTGGGCAGGTGGGCCTTTCCGGCAGTGTAACCTTGGGCGATTTTGTCGTCATAGGGGGGCAGGCCGGTATTGCCGATCATGTAACGGTTGGTGATGGAGCGCGGATCGCTGCCAAGGCTGGCGTGACGCGCGATCTTGCCGCCGGCAAGGATTACGGGGGGTTTCCCGCCAAACCGGTTTCGGAATGGCGGCGTGAAATGGCGGTTCTTGCAAGATCGGCCAAGAACCGGAAGCAACACGGCGATGGATGAGAATAGCAGCACAGCACTGAAATCTTACGACCTTGAGGGAATTATGCAGCTGCTTCCGCACCGCGATCCATTCCTTCTGATCGATAGGCTGACCGATGTCCGCGACGGCGAGAGTGCTGTCGGTTGGAAAACGGTTCGCGCCTCCGAGCCGCATTTCGCCGGCCATTTTCCCGGCAATCCGGTGATGCCGGGCGTGCTCATCGTGGAAGCTCTGGCGCAGGCCGGCGGCGCGCTTGTCGTACATTCGCTCGGCGTTTCCGGCGAGCGCCGGCAGGTCTATTTCATGACCATCGACAAAGCGCGCTTCCGCAAGCCGGTGCGTCCCGGCGACGTGTTGCGTCTTGAAGTGCGCGTTCAGCGCAACCGCGGTCCGGTTTGGCGTTTTGTCGGCAAGGCATTCACCGACGAGACTCTGGTTGCGGAAGCGGAGTTCAGCGCGATGTTCGGCTCCGAAACGCCGCTTCCGGAAGGCGGATCGGATTGACGTCCAAGATTCATCCCAGCGCCATCGTCGAAGATGGGGCGGTACTGGGTGCCGATGTTGAAATCGGCCCCTATAGCGTGATTGGTTCCAGTGTTCGCCTGGGTTATGGCGTGCGCCTTGCGTCGCATGTGGTTGTAACCGGCAACACGGAAATCGGACCGCGTACAGTCGTGCATGCGCACGCGGTATTGGGCGGCAGCTCGCAATTTCGCAATCCCCCTGGTGGTGACGCAGAGAGCGGTTTGCGGATCGGCGCCGACAATGTCATCCGCGAACACGTCACCATGAACATGGGAACGGCGAAGGGCGGCAACCTTACGCAGGTCGGCGACCGCGGATATTTCATGGCCTATTCCCATGTTGCGCATGATTGTCACATCGGCAACGACGTCACCTTCGCCAATTCCGTGGCGATTGCGGGACATGTTGTGGTCGAGGACGGCGTTACCGTCGGTGGACTTGCTGCCGTGCTGCAATATGTGCGGCTGGGGCGCGGGTGTTTTATCGGCGGTGTGACGGGCATCGCCGCCGACGTTATTCCCTACGGTCTGGTGCAAGGCTCGCGTGGCGTCATGGAAGGGCTCAACGTCCTTGGCCTCAAGCGCCGTGGGCTTGTGCGTTCGGACCTTCATAAAATGCGCGCTGCCTACGACATGCTGTTCTTCGGCGCGGGCTCGTTTCAGGAACGCGTGGAGAAAGTCGCTGTGAACTGGCCGGATGTCCCGCTGGTGCAGGAGATTGTTGCTTTCATTCGCGCTGCGTCGAAGCGTCCGATCTGCATGCCCGGGGCGGGATCTTCCGCCGCCGACAATTCCTAAACCATGAGTGGCGGCAACACGCTTGGCATCATCGCGGGCGGCGGTGAATTGCCACGTGCGATTGCAGAAGCGGCAACGGCTGATGGACGCGATGTTTACGTGCTCGCTATCGACGGGATCGCTGACGCGGAGTGGATCAAAAGCTATCCGCATGTCGTTGCGGCGCTCGGCGAAGTCGGACGCGCACTTCGCCTCGTAAAAGAGGCGGGTTGCGCTTCAGTTACGTTCGCCGGCCGCGTGCCGCGCCCGAATTTCTCATCGCTAAAACTGGATGCGCGTGGCGCCATGGCGCTGCCAAGATTGATCGCGGCCGCAGCCAAAGGCGACGATGCGCTCTTACGCGCCGTGCTCGCGATATTCGAGAATGAAGGCATTAAGGTGATAGGCTCGGCTGACGCTGCGAAAGCTCTGTTGGCGTCCGAGGGTGTACTGACGCTCCGGCAGCCGAGTGACCGCGAACGCGACGACGTGGCAGCGGCTTTTAAGATTGTGCGCGCAGTCGGTGCTTTGGACGTCGGCCAATCGGCTGTTGTTTGCGAAGGATTGCCGCTCGCGGTTGAAGCCGCCGAAGGAACAGATGCGATGCTTCAGCGCGTCGCCACATTGCCGGTTACCTTGCGCGGAACGCTGGAAGCAAAGCGTGGCGTTATCGCGAAGGCACCCAAGCCGAAGCAAGAGCGGCGGGTCGATCTGCCGGTCATCGGATTGCGCACTGTGAGACTTGCAGCGGAAGCGGGCCTCGCGGGCATCGCCGTAGAGGCGGGCGCGACGCTTCTTCTCTCGCCGCGCGGCGTAGTCGAAGCGGCTGATGCGGCGGGTCTCTTCGTCTTTGGCATCGCTAAGGATGCGGGCATCTGATGGCAGGCATGTCGGCGCCGCTGACGATCATGCTGGTGGTCGGTGAGCCGTCGGGTGATGTGCTGGGCGCCGAGTTGATGCGCGAGTTGAAGGCGCATGCGGCGCGCGCTGGCCTTCCTGCCATCAAACTGGTCGGTGTCGGCGGCGATGCCATGACGCGTGAAGGCCTGCAAAGTCTCTTTTCGCTCGATGCCACATCGGTGATGGGATTGCGCGAAGTGGTGCCGCGCATTCCGGAAATCCTGCGCCGCGTGCGGCAAGCCGCCGATTTCGCGGTGAAGACGCGGCCCGATGTAATCGTTCTGATTGACAGCCCGGATTTCACGCATCGTGTGGCGCGCGCGATCAAACGCGCAGACCCGAAACTTCTTACGCTCAATTATGCGCCGCCGCAGGTTTGGGCATCGCGCGCCGGCCGCGCCAAACGCATGGCTACCTATATGGATGCGGTGCTCACGTTGCTTCCGTTTGAAGCGCCGCATTTCGAGCGACACGGACTGGCTGCGCATTTTGTCGGTTACCCGGTGATTGAGCGCGCAAAGCACATGGTCGGCGGCGACGAATTCCGCGTCCGTCACAACATCGCGCCCAACGCAACATTGCTCGCGGTTCTGCCCGGAAGCCGCCGCAACGAAATCCGCTTCATATTGCCGGTATTTCGCGAGGCCGTCGGAATTCTCGCGCGCGACATGCCGGATCTCGTTTGCGTCATGCCGACCATCGGGCACGTTGCGCCTCTTGTGCAGGCGGCGGCGAAGGATTGGCCGACGAAAATCCACGTTGTTGAAGGCGATGCCGAGAAATTCGCGGCCTTCGATGCCGCCGATGTCGCGCTGGCTGCATCCGGTACGGTAACCACCGAACTTGCCCTGGCGCGAACGCCGATGGTTGTGGCCTATCGTGTCGGCTGGCTTACTTTCGCCATAGCCCGCCACTTTGTCGATGTCGCCTATATCACTTTGGTCAATCTGATTTTGGGCCGCGCGGCGGTTCCTGAATTCGTTCAGGAACGCTGCACGCCGGAGAACTTGGTTCAGGCTTTGACGCCGCTTCTGCGCGACGAGGGCGCCCGCGCGGCACAAGTCGCCGATCTTGCTGAAGCTATGGCGTTGATTGGCGAGGGGCAGGGAAGTCCTATCGCCCGCGCGGCTCAAGTCATCATGGATATGGCGACGAAAGCCGCGATCTCACGCGTGTCAGATTATTTAACCCGCCGCGCCAGCACACGCAGCGACGGCTTCCACTGCCATTGTTTGTGAACGATCTCGATATCGTATTCGCGAAACAGGCGTTCCAGCGAAGCGCGATTGAAGAAGCTTATGTGCTCCGGTGGGATAACCTCTTTCCACGTCGGAAAGTTTTTTGGCACGCGGAAATGTCCGGCATCGGGTGTGGTCAGCCACAATACGCCGCCGACGCGCATAAGCGATTTCAGCGAAGCCATGAAGCTATGCACCTCCGGCATGTGCTCAATGACTTCGCGGCATAAGATGGCGTCGAACTGTTCGCCCCGCGTAGCAAAATTCTGCGATGTGCCATCGACGAAGCGGTTCTCGGGATATAGTCCGCGCGCGATTTCAATCGCTTCGGCGCTGACATCCACGCCGCTTGCGCGATAGCCGAGCCGCCGCGCCGCTTCGACGCCGAAGCCGGTGTTGCAGCCGATATCGAGAAAATCCTTGCCGGGTGCGTGCTTCAAGAAGCTGGACAGGATTCGCTTCAAACGCCGAATCTTGAGGTCGCCATTGCGGATGTTTTTCGTATTGATCCAATAGCGCGCGTAATAGGCGTCGATCACATCCTGCGACGGCATGGGATGGATGAAGCGATGGGTGCAAGTTCGGCATTGAACGACTGGAAAGCCGCTCTTTTCGCCGAGGTTTTCGAAATCGAACGCTCCACAGACTGGACAGGCCATTAGGGCTTTTCAGCCAGACGCGATTTCAAAAAGGCAATGGTGCGCGTCAGCCCGTTTCTGCCGACATTGTTTTCATCGGTGGCGAAGCCATGGCCTTCGCCATGATAGACGACCATTTCGGTATCGCGATTGAGCGCGCGTGTAAATTTTTCCAATTCCTGTCCGGCCGAAAAGGGAATGACCTGATCATTGTCGCCGTGCAGAAGCAGCGTCGGCGGCATGCGCGTGATGTCGCGTGCGAGCGGGCCTGGAATGGCGCCGTAATAGCCGACGAATGCGCCGATGCGTGGATCGACGCCGCTCGCCGCAGTGCCGAGTATGGCGCCGTTCGAAAAGCCTACGATGCCGATTTTCCCCGAGGCGTGCTCGCGCTGTAGAACGGCGGTCGCTACATCGCCTACCAATTTGCGCCACGCCGGCAGACGCTCATAGAAATTGTCGACGCCGCTATCGCGATCGCGGAGATCCTTATCGCTGTAATAATACACCAGATAGGCATCTACGCCGGAGGCGGCGAGCCCGGCGGCGTAGCGGCTATAGCCCGGCAAGCCATTCCTGAAGCCGTTGCCGCCGTGCAAAAGAAGCGCCGCCGGCCGTGGCTCGGTGCCTGGGGCCACGAACGCAATCAGCTTAACCGGGCGCTCGGTTGCTGCAACAGTAATGGTGCGCCCGGTTGCTTCAGCGGCATGGCCCATACCCATGCCGCCGCACAGCGCGAACAGCGCCAGAAGTACAAGCCCTCCGGCACTTTTTCGCATCAGCGTTTCTCTAGCGGAATGTAATCGCGTTTTGTCGGCCCCGTATAGATTTGGCGCGGGCGACCGATTTTCTGCTGCGGGTCCTCGACCATCTCTTTCCACTGCGCCACCCAGCCGACCGTGCGCGCCAGCGCGAACAGCGCCGTGAACATGTCGGTGGGAAAGCCGAGCGCCTTCAGCGTGATGCCCGAGTAGAAATCGATATTGGGATAGAGTTTCCGCTCGACGAAATATTCGTCCTGCAGCGCGATGCGCTCCAATTCGAGCGCCGTCTTGAGCAAGGGATCGTCTTTCATGCCGAGCTCATCGAGCACGGCATAGCATTGCTCGCGCATGACTTTGGCGCGCGGGTCGTAGTTCTTATAGACGCGATGGCCAAAGCCCATCAGGCGGAACGGATCGTTCTTGTCCTTGGCCTTTTTCACATATTCCGGCACACGGTCGATGGTGCCGATTTCGCGCAGCATGTTCAGCGCCGCTTCATTGGCGCCGCCATGGGCAGGGCCCCAAAGGCAGGCGATGCCCGCCGCAATACACGCGAAGGGATTGGCGCCGGAAGAACCAGCCAGACGAACCGTAGATGTCGATGCGTTCTGCTCGTGATCGGCGTGCAGGATGAAGATGGTGTCGAGCGCTTTGGCGAGAACGGGATTGACCTTGTACTCGTCGCACGGCACGGCAAAGCACATGCGCATGAAGTTCTCGGTGTAGCCGAGCTTGTTCAGCGGATACACGAAAGGCTGGCCGATCGAATATTTGAATGCCATTGCCGCAATGGTCGGCATCTTGGCGATCAGACGATGGCTGGCGATTTCGCGCTGCTTCTGGTCCGTGATGTCCGTGGAGTCGTGATAAAACGCCGAGAGTGCGCCAACCACGCCGACCATGACGGCCATGGGATGGGCGTCCCGGCGAAAGCCGCGGAACAAGAATCCCAGTTGTTCATGCACCATCGTGTGGAAGGTGATGGTGTGATCGAACTCGGCCATTTTCGCCGGTGTCGGTAGTTCCCCGTAAAGCAGCAAATGGCAGACTTCGAGGAAGTTCGAATGTTTGGCGAGCTGCTCAATCGGATAACCGCGATAGAGCAAAACGCCTTGATCACCGTCGATGAACGTCAGGTCGCTTTCGCAGCTGGCGGTCGATGTGAATCCCGGATCGTAAGTAAAGATATCGGCTTTTTCGTAGAGCTTCCTGATGTCGACGACATTCGGCCCGATTGTGCCGCCAAAGACCGGAAACTTGTATTGCTGATTCCCGTAATTCAGGGTGGCAGTGCCCACGTCCTTAATGTTGCTTGGCTTATTGTTCATCTCGAACTCCGTGTGTGACGGACGGGCCTCCCCAAACGCCGATTTTGCATCGGTCCATTTCTATATACGAGGCGGTTGAAGAGCCGTCACGCCCTTCCGACCGACTTCTATGCGGCATGTGCGCTGAGGCGTGTCAAGGCTTCTTCACGACCGAGCGCAATAAGAACATCGAAGACCGGCGGAGAAGTAGTTTTCCCCGTCAATGCGGCCCGCAATGGTTGCGCTATGTCGCCCAGGGACACTCCCTCTTTTTCCGCCAAAGTCTTGGTTTGGCTCTCAAGTTCTGAACTTTCCCAGGGCAGGTTTTCAATAGTAGCTATGAACTTCTTTATAAGTGCCTTTGCTTCGGGGCTCAGAACCTGCGCCGCTTTGGCGTTGAGAATGGGCGGACCGTCCGCATAAAGAAACTCCGCCGCCTCATTAAGTTCAAGCAATGTTTTTGCGCGGGATTTCAGGCCCCCCATCGCGCTATTCAGCCGTGCACGAATAGTCTCGCCCAGCTTCCGCTCCGGAACCAGCCGTTCCGCCGTGGCCATCAGTTCAGTCGTCAGCGCGGCTTCGTCCAATTGGCGCATATAATGCGCATTGATACTGTCCAGCTTCTTCAGATCGAAGCGGGCAGGCGAGCGCCCGATGCCTTCAAGATTGAACCATTCGATTGCTTGCGCGGTCGGAATGATTTCTTCGTCGCCGTGACTCCAACCGAGGCGCAAGAGATAGTTCCGCATCGCTTCGGACAGATAGCCCATGTCGCGATAGGCCTCGACGGCAAGTGCGCCATGGCGCTTCGAGAGCTTGGCACCATCCGCGCCATGGATCAGCGGTACGTGACCGTAAACGGGTTCCGGCCAGCCCATGCCGTGAATGATCTGCAATTGACGCGCGGCATTGTTCAAATGGTCGTCGCCGCGCAGCACATGCGTTACGCCCATGTCGAAATCGTCCACCACCACCGCGAGCATATAAGTGGGCGTGTCGTCGCTTCTGAGGAGAACCATGTCGTCGAGGTTCTCGTTGCTGAAGCGCACATCGCCTTGCACGACATCGCGAACCAATGTCTCGCCGCTAGTTGGACCTTTCAGACGGATGACCGGAGCGATGTCCGGCGTCGCGTCGTTCGGCCCCGCGTCGCGCCAGCGCGAGCGCACGGGCTTACCTTCCGCCTTCTGGCGCGTGCGCATGGCGTCGAGTTCTTCCGCCGTGTCATAGGCGCGATAGGCATGACCGCGCGCCACCATTGCTTCGGCGATTTCGCGATGGCGCTCGGCCCGGGCGAATTGGAAGACCGGCTCGTCGTCCCAATCGAGGCCCATCCAGGTCAGGCCGTTGAAAATGGCCGCTATGGCCTCTGGGGTTGAGCGCTGGCGGTCAGTGTCCTCGATCCGCAAGCGGAATGTGCCCCCGGTGCGGCGGGCATAGAGCCAATTGAAAAGGGCCGTACGGGCGCCGCCAATATGCAGGTAGCCGGTGGGGGAAGGCGCGAAACGTAAAACGGGCGTGCCGGATTTTGCCATGATTTGTGCCTAAGCATTTTCCGGCGGCCTGTGAAGTGGGCCTTCCGGGGAAAACATGAATTTCGAGAGACGCGGCCCTTGCCGATAGGACTTAGCAGCCTCGAGCGTGCGATGCGCCTGTCCTTTGCTGGCCAACCCGCAGCCAACACGGTTAATTTCGCGCCCGCGCCATCGGAGACGCCTCGCACGCTGCCCGCGCGAGTATGGACGGCGTGGCGGGACAATCTCGCCGCGGAGCGCGACCGCTGGCTGCCGTGGGGCGTTGCCACCTTCGCCGGCGGCGCCGCATTTTATTTCGCGCTGCCTGACGAGCCTGGGTGGACGATGGTTTGGGTCGTTGTTCTCGTGGCCGTGGCTGCGCTCGCGATAGCCCGCATGACGCATGTGGTCTTCATCTGTTTTGTTTGCGCGCTCGTCGCTGGTGCGGGTCTAGGTTTCGCCGCCGCCAAATGGCGCACGGAACGTGTCGCGGCGCCCATCATCACGCGCGACACCGGTGCGCTCCGTATCGAAGGGCGCAACGAAAACGTGCTCGTTCTAGATGCTGCCCGCGCGCGCATTGAGCTGTCACCTTCAAAAATTGGACGCGAGACGGAAAATCTGCCGCGCCGTGTGCGCATCACTCTGCGCGGCGAAAAATCCGTTGCCGCTGTAGCGCCAGGCGTCAGCATTTCACAGCTCGCCATGCTGCGCCCGCCGCCGGAACCGGCGCAGCCCGGCGGGTACGATTTTGCGCGCTGGGCTTATTATTCCGGTATCGGCGGCGTCGGATTCGGTCTCGGCGCGCCGCAAATCATCGGCGAAATTCCAACGCGCTCTTGGACGGAGGATTTCGCCGCCTGGATCGAACAACTTCGTCTCTCTATGTCCACGCGCATTCGCGCCGGTCTTCCGGGGCCTGAGGGCGCCATCGCGGCGGCGTTGATCGCGGGGGACCGTGCGGCGATCAGCGAAGAAGATAACGAGGCCTATCGCGATTCCGGACTCTTCCATGTGCTGTCGATTTCCGGTCTGCACATGGCGCTGGCCGGTCTCGGCGCATTTTGGATCGTGCGCGCGCTGCTGGCGCTGTGGCCGGCCATCGCCCTCACGCAACCCATCAAGAAATGGGCGTCCATCGCCGCACTCTTTGCAGCGACATTCTATCTCTTCATTTCTGGGGCGGGCGCGCCGGCGGTGCGGTCCTACATCATGCTCACTGCCATGCTGCTGGCGGTCCTCGCCGACCGACCCGCGCTGAACATGCGCGCGGTTGCGATCTCGGCGCTGCTTATTCTGGCGGTCGAGCCGGAAGGCGCCATAGAGCCCAGTTTCCAAATGTCCTTTGCCGCCATCATCGGATTGATCGCTTTAGCGGAGTGGCAGCGCAGCCTGCCCAAAATCGATCTCGGCGATGCGCCGCGTTTGTTTCGCGTCGCACGATGGGTCCGCCGCTATTTTACCGGTCTCGTACTCACCAGCATGATTGCTGGGCTCGCGACGGCACCGTTTGCGATCTACCATTTCGATCGCGCGCCCGGCTATTCGCTGCTTGCCAATCTCCTGGCGACGCCGGTGGTTGGCCTCGTCATCATGCCGTCCGCGTGTTTCACCGTTGCCGCCATGCCTTTCGGCCTCGAATATTGGCCGTTGCAGATGATGGGGTGGGGCGTGCGCGCCATGACCGACATCGCGCATTATGTTGCTTCGCTTCCAGGCGCGGTGCGTCTTCTGCCGGCGTGGTCAAGCGCCGTTCTTGCGCTAATTGTGTTCGGCGGGCTGTGGCTCGGTCTGTGGCAGAGGCGCTGGCGCTGGCTGGGACTCGCGCCAATCGCGGCTGGTCTATTGCTGAGTTTCGCACCGGCGCGGCCGGACATTTTAATTGCACGCGATGCGGGCGGCATTGCCGTACGCGGTGCCGACGGGCGCTTCATGCTGGTCGGCAAGGTAGATGATTACACCGCGGAGCAATGGCTTTTGCGCGATGGCGATGAACGTCCGGCGGAAGAGGCCAGAGTCGAGGGAAACTGCGACGAATATGGTTGTGTCGTGAAATACGGCTACGGGCGCACTATCGCATTGGCGCAAAAAGTGGGCGCGCTGCAGGACGATTGCAAGCGCGCCGACGTGCTGATTTCAGCAGTGCCGTTGCGCCGTCCCTGTCTGGGTCCACAGCGTGTCGTCGATCGCTTCGAAATTTTGGATGGCGGTGCGATTGCGCTGTGGCTGGGCGATGGTACCACGCGTTCGCTTTCGGTTGCAGAGACGCGGGGGCGGCGGCCTTGGGTAACGAAGGCCGCCATCAATGACTGAGCCGCTATCACACCGACATAAAGGGGCGCAGATCTTTCGAATGCATATGAAGATTGGCAACGCGGACAATGCCGCTCGCCGTTTCCACGACAGGAATTTTTCGTCCCTCGTTGTCGGAAATCATATGCGGATTGAGCAAGCGCGGATCGAACACGGTGCTCGGATTGACGAAGCCGTTTGATGGGGGCGGGGCGTTTCGTGGGTCGACGCCGCCGAAATATTGGCCGAGCGCCGCGCCATCGAAGATGTAATTCAGCGCGTCAAAATGTGCCGAATAGCGCGACGGATCCGCCGGCACATGCCCCAGTTCGCTGCGCAGTGGCGCAGGATAGTCGGGCGGCACGATCGGCAAATGGTCGATGAGATAGGCGCCCTCGGCACGCAGCATTCCCAGCAAAGTCATGTCATTGGTCTGCTGGCATTGTGCGAGCGTCGGTGCCGCGCGGATCGCTGCTTCCAAAGCACCAAGAAGCGCGCGCGTCAGCCGCGCCGCTGCGCCAACATCGGGAATATAGACCAACCCCGGCACGCACAGCCCGTCATTGATGAAGGTGCTGGCGACGCCCGAGTAGAGCCTGGCCAATATCGGAGTCAGGCGCGCGATGTCGCAATAGAGAAGAACATCGTTTTCGAGATGCAGAACATTGCGCAGGCCGAAAAGGCGCATGGCGCTTTCGACGACGAAGAACCGCTCCGTTGTGAAGGTCCAGAAACCCTCGGCGAAACTCGTGTCCATCGGCGAGATGCGCCGGAAGGTCTTGTGCTTTTCCGATATGGGAACCGCTTCAAGATGGAGGGCGGTGATGTTCAGTTCGGCGGGAAGCTCTATCGCATCGAGTGCGCTCTTCTCCGCCACCAGATAGATGGGCGCGCGATTGAAAATGCGCGCTTGGTGCAAAGCCTCGCCCAGCCATGGCGGCAGCGTGGGACCAATATGGACGAAGAGAATGGCGTTGGAATCCTTAATCATCAGATTGCGATTTTAGCGCATGCCTAATAACGCCGGATCAAGCCCACCAAGGTTCCCTGGATGCGCACACGGTCCGAACCATAGAGCCGCGTTTCATAGGCCGGGTTGGCGGCTTCTAATGCGATGGAATCGCCGCGCCGGCGAAGCCGCTTCAACGTGGCCTCGTTTTCGTCCACCAGCGCCACCACGATGTCGCCGTTATTGGCCGACTCGACTTTGCGGATCACGACTGTGTCGCCATCCAATATGCCGGCATTGATCATGGAATCGCCGGTGACTTCGAGCGCGTAATGCTCGCCGCTGGAAAGAAGGCTGGCGGGTACCGAAATGTCCGACATGCGGTTCTGCAGCGCCTCGATGGGCGTGCCGGCGGCGATGCGCCCGACCAGCGGAATGGAGAGCGATCCGTCATTGTCCTGGCTGGCTCGACGCGGTCCCGAAGTGGCCGCGCGCGAATCCGTGGGGATGCGGCTTTCAGGCCGGGGCTCCACACGTCCGCGCATGGCGGTGCTGGCAAGGCGCTGAGCTTGGATGCGCGTGGCCGCGGGGCGCACGCCTTCGGCGTTGTCGGGGAGGCGCACGATTTCCAGGGCACGTGCGCGCTTCTCCAAGCGCCGAATGTAGCCGCGCTCCTCGAGAGCGGTGATCAGTCGGTGGATGCCGGATTTGGATTTCAGGTCGAGGGCGTCTTTCATCTCGTCGAAGGACGGCGGAACCCCGGATTCGCGCACCCGCTCGTGGATGAACATCAGCAACTCATATTGCTTCTTCGTCAGCATCGCTTCCCCCCCAAACTCGGCGAACAAAGCCAAAACACTTGCGAATCGTTCTACTTTGGTTCCCACTCCGCGTCAATCGAAGTGCAGAAGGAGTTGGCCGATGGAACAGCGAATCAGCTTGGTTACCCTTGGAGTTACCGACCTGGCGCGGTCCTCCGCCTTCTATGAGAGGCTCGGCTGGAAGCGGGCCATGAAGGCGGCGGACGGGGTCGCCTTTTATCAGACTGGTGGCATGGCGCTGGCTCTATGGCCGCGCGAGGAACTCGCCAAAGATTCTGGAATTGAGATCGGCGGCGATGGCCCGGGGCGGGTTGCCCTGGCCTACAACACGCGCAGCCGGGATGAGGTGGATATTATTTTGCAGAAGGCAGTGGAAGCCGGCGCGAAAATCACCCGCGAAGCCCAAGAGGTTTTCTGGGGCGGTTATACGGCCTATTTCTCCGACCCCGATGGATTTCTTTGGGAGCTGGCCTGGAACCCGGGTTTTGCGGTGGCTGAAGACGGCAGCATCCGGATTCCGGATTAGCGAGCCTTACGCTTCATTCAGAAGAAGCACGTCCACGTCGTCGCCGGCCTTTGCCGCAGGCGCGCCAATTTTGCGCACTATAAGACCATCGGCCTCGGCGAAAATCTTTTGCATAGACGAATCCTGCATCGCGAATGGTTCAGCGTAGCGACCGTCGGCGCGCGATACGATCCGTGTACGGACATAATCCTGGCGAATGCCGTTGGCTTTGAGCGGCGCGGCGAGGCGCATGCGCTCGATGGCGGGCGTGTAAGGCGTGCCCAGCATCGCCGCAATGGCCGGGCGCAGGAAAAGCAATGCGCACACCATCGCGGACACCGGATTGCCCGGCAGGCCAAGGAGCGGTGTTTCATTCAGCCGACCGAAGATCAGCGGCTTGCCGGGGCGCATGGCGATTTTCCAGAAATCGAGAACGAAGCCGTGGGGCTTCAACGCGCTTTGCACCAGATCGTGGTCGCCGACCGAGGCGCCGCCTTGCGTAACGATCAGGTCGGCGCCGTGCGTGCGCTGAGGAAGTTCGGCGAAGGCTTCGGCGCGGTCGGGCAATATGCCGATGTCGTCGACAATGCCGCCCCATTTCTCCACCATCGCTGCCAGCGCAAAGGTAGATGACGCCACTATGCCGCCGGCGTTGCGTTTTTCGCCCGGGCGCGAAAGCTCATCGCCTGTGGCCACCAGTGCCACGCGCGGACGGCGCACGACGGAAAGTTCGGCAAAATTGGCGGCGGCAAGAAGCGAGACATCGCGCGCAGATAATCTCCGCCCCGCCGCGGCGAGCGGCGTGCCCGCCGAAAAATCGAGACCCTTGGGGCGCACGTGCTGCCCCGCATCCGGCGCCTCGCGGACAATCACGGCGCCCTCCGAGGAGTTGGTGTCTTCTTGTATGACAATGGAATCGGCGCCTTCGGGAACGACCCCGCCGGTGAAGATGCGCACGGCTTCGCCGCTATTCAATCTGCCGCTGAACGGTCGCCCGGCGGGAGATGACCCGACAACACGCAATTGTTTCGGCACGTCCGCTACGTCGGCCGCGCGCACCGCGTAGCCATCCATCGCCGACATCGGCGCTGGCGGCTGATCTGTGGTCGCGAACATGTCTTCAGCCAAAACGCGGCCCGCTGCTTTGGCGATAGACACACGCTCAGCCTCACGTCTCGGAAACCCGGCGGCGATGTGCCCAGCGGCTTCGTCGACGGAGAGCATCAGCTTTTCTTTTTGCTGAACATGTCCGCCACGGTCGCACGCGCGGCGCGCGCAAGATTCTTGGCGGACTCCTCCGAAATCGAACGGGCGCGCCCGCTTAAGAATCCATAGATCTCGTTCGACGGTACATTCGCCGATTTCGCCCAATCGGAGACGCGCAAGCGCCGCTCAAGCATGAACGCGCGTAAGGCGTCGCGTTCGGCATGGGCTATTGGTGCGGCGCGGACGGCGGCGACTTCGCCCATCAATATGCGCGGCGCCGATCTGCGGCCTCCGCGTGTTTGCGCGACGGGGCCAGGAGCAGGACGCTCTTTCTCCGGTAAAGCGTAGGTGCCGCTTTTGCCGCCGGCTTTGGACAATATGCGGATAGCTTCGATGCGCGCGCTGCGATCCACCGCTTTGATCATGTCGTAAATGGTGAGCGCAGCAACGCTGGCGGCAGTCAGCGCTTCCATTTCGACACCGGTCGGCCCTTTGGTTTTCGCCGAGGTCGTGATGGCGATCGCGTGGCGGTCCGCATCGGGCGCGAAATCGACGCCGACATGCGACAGCGCGAGCGGATGGCAGAGCGGAATGAGCTCGGATGTTTTCTTGGCCGCCATGATGCCCGCAAGGCGTGCGGCGGCGAAGACATCGCCTTTGGGCATCTTGCCGGAAATCACCAAATCGAACGCTTCTGGCGACAACACGATCACGGCTTCGGCCGTCGCGGTACGCATGGTGTCGTCTTTGTCTGACACATCGACCATGGATGCGCGGCCCTGTTCGTCGAGATGGCTGAGCTTGCTCATTATCCAGTCTTCCTTCTCGATGAGGCTCTGAAGCTCATCGCATGTTCACGCCAGAAAGAAGTTCATGCGTTGCCATTTCCACATCGGCTTTACGCATCAGGCTTTCGCCGATCAGGAAGCTTGATATGCCCGCTGCCGTAAGGCGCGAAAGATCGTCGGAGGTGGATAGCCCGCTCTCCGCCACGACATGGCAGGTCTTGGGAACACGCGCCGAAAGTGTGATCGAGGTTTGGATATCGGTCACGAAATTCTTCAAATTGCGGTTGTTGATGCCGATGAAATCCGCACCCAGTTCCAGAGCGCGGGTGAGCTCCGTTTCATCATGCACTTCGACCAGCGCATCCATGCCGAATTCATGTGCGGTTTCCAGCAGGTCGTGGGCCACATCGTCTCCTAGCATGGCCATGATGACGAGGATGCAGTCGGCGCCAAGCGCGCGCGATTCCACGATTTGATAGGGTTCAAGCATGAAATCCTTGCGCAGCACCGGCAGCGACGTGGCATTTCGTGCTTCGGCCAGATCGTCATGCGCGCCTTGAAACGACGGCGTGTCGGTCAGTACAGAAAGACAGGAAGCGCCGCCTTTCTCGTAGGCGCGCGCCAGCACGGGCGGATCGAAATCATTTCGGATCACGCCTTTGGAAGGGCTTGCCTTCTTGATCTCGGCGATCAGGCCAGGACGCTTTGCCGCCTTGGCATGTTCGAGCGCGGCGCGAAACCCACGCGGCTTGGGCGCGTTACGGGCCATCTCGCGTAAGCTCGGAAGATCGTGCCTTGCTTTGGCTTCGGCGATCTCGCGGATTTTATAAGCCGCGATGCGGGAAAGAATATCACCCTCGCTCATGCAGCGTATTCGCGTGAAATGCGAACCAAATTTTCCAGCGACCGCGCGGCAACGCCGCTGTCGATGGAACCTTCCGCGAGTCCTACGCCTTCGCGCAGTGACGTGGCCTTATCAGAGACGATCAAAGCGGCTGCGGCGTTGAGAAGCACAATATCGCGATAGGCGCCTTTGCTGCCGGCAAGTAGCGCGCCGACAGCCTTCGCGTTGTCTTCCGCCGCGCCGCCTTTGATGGCGGTCAAAGGCGCGCGTTCCAGCCCAGCTTCTTCAGGCGTTACATTGAAGGAACGAATATGTCCGTCCTCAAGGGCCGCGACATGGGTATTGCTGGCAATGGAAATTTCATCGAGCCCGTCGGCGCCGTGAACGACCCAGGCCTTTTCGGTGCCAAGCTGCTTCAGCACGCGCGCGAACGGCTCGGCCCAGGTGCTCTGATAGACGCCCAGCAATTGACGTTTCACGCCCGCCGGATTGGAGAGTGGCCCGAGGAGATTGAAGATGGTGCGAAAGCCGAGTTCTTTGCGCACGGGTCCGACATGACGCATGGCGGGGTGATGCGCCTGCGCAAACAGAAAACACAATCCTGCTTCCGCGAGGCATGCCTCGGCGCCGCCCGGTTTCAGCGCCAACGCAACGCCAAGCGATTCCAACACATCCGCGGCTCCCGTTCGTGACGACATGGCGCGGTTGCCGTGTTTGGCCACCGGCACGCCGCAGCCCGCGACAACAAACGAAACGGCCGTGGAAATATTGAGCGTACCGTGATTGTCGCCGCCGGTGCCGCACAGATCGATCGCGTTCGCCGGCGCCGTCACGGCGAGCGCATGTGTACGCATGGCGCGCGCACCGCCGACGATTTCGTCGACTGTGGGGTCGCGCAAGGCGAGGGCGGTGAGGATGGACGCCGCGCGAATCTGCCCGACGCTTCCTTCCATCATTGCGGTGAAAAGCTGCGTCGCTTCGGCGGCGCTGAGCATGCCATGCGCCGCCAATTTTCGCGTGAGCCCGAGAATGTCGTCGTCGCTCATACGTGCGTGCGGGCGCGGCTAGCGCGCAAGAAATTCTTCAGCAGCGCATGCCCGTGCTCGGAGGCGATACTTTCCGGATGGAATTGCACGCCGTGAACCGGGTGCGTTTTGTGGCGCAGCCCCATGATGAGACCATCATCGGTTTCAGCCGTCACTTCCAACGACGCCGGTAGGGTGGCGCGATCGACCACCAGTGAATGGTAACGGGTCGCCTGAAAGCCATCTTCTAGCCCGCGAAATACGCTTTCGCCGCCGTGGTGAATGCGCGAGAGCTTGCCGTGCATCGGCTGCGGCGCGCGCACCACGTTTCCGCCATAGGCCTGGCCGATGGCTTGGTGTCCGAGACAGACGCCGAGAATGGGGACGCTGCCATTCGCGGTACGGATGAGGTCGAGGCAAATGCCGGCGCGGTCCGGATCGCACGGCCCCGGCGAAATGACGATATTGGCCGGGCGCATGCTCAGCGCTTGCGCGGTGGAGATCTCATCATTCCGCACAACTTCAACGGCTTCCCCCAGTTCGCTGAGGTAATGGAAGAGGTTGTAGGTGAAGCTGTCGTAATTATCGATTAGCAGAAGCACTTGGTAACTAACCCTTTGATATAATTACTATATAAAAACGGCACAGGTAATCTATACCCGCTTTTATACCCGCTTTTTAGAATGTAAGCGGCTGGTTTCCCCAAGCTAGAACACAACCGGCCTAAAAGGCAGGGGCTAAACATGTCACCCCCCGCCCCCCCCCTCGCCTTCGACGGGGTGGGGTCGATATTGAGATAGGTCAGCCACACGAATGGGCCTGATTTTTAGGCTCGACCTTGCTGGCTATTAAATACACGCGATTTGGTGTATATATTAGGCGAACTTGAAAACAGGACGAAGCAAGATGAACCGATCCGGAGCAGGGGGCTTCATGAAGGGCCAGTCCGGGTGCTGTCAGTCTAACGCTAACTTGTCTCTGGATTCCTCGATGGTGAGGGGAAACGGAGGGGCGAATGGCTGGGATTTCGTTCAAACGGCACCGGTTTCCACCCTATGTCATCCGCCGGGCCGTTTGGCTATATTACCGATTCACTCTCAGTTTGAGGGACGTGGAGGATCTTCTCGCCGAGCGCGGGATGGATGTTTCGTATGAAACGGTGCGGTGTTGGGCTGAGAAGTTTGGGCGGGCGATCGCATCCAACATACGGCGCTCCCGCCCTCGACCAGGTTCTGTTTGGCACCTCGACGAAATGGTCGTGAGGATTCATGGCAAACGCATGTTCATGTGGCGTGCAGTCGATGACGAAGGCGAAGTGCTGGACGTTCTCGTTCAGAAGCGCCGCAACAAGCATGCAGCACTGCGATTGCTACGGAAATTACTCAAGAAACAGGGCTACGTTCCGGATCACTTCGTGACCGATGGCCTGCTCTCTTACGGAGCCGCACTCGAAACATTGGGATGTCGCCGGCGTCACCGACCCGGGCGACTGCGCGACAACAACCGTGCAGAAAACTCTCATCTCGCTGTGCGGCGACGAGAACGAAAGATGCAGCGCTTCAAATCGCAAGGCCAGGCACAGCGCTTCGCATCCATCCACGGTTCCATCTACAATCTCTTCAACGTCCAGCGTCACCTGATCTCCCGATGCACACTCCGCACCTTCCGGGCAACCGCCATGGACGGGTGGGCCGCCGCGTCCGCTGCAAATGCGTGACTTTTTTAGATTAGGAATTTTGTGCGGCCGAGCCAGTTAACCTGACAATTCCGAGCTGATCTCTCAACACCGAGCGGTCTGATGGGCGAAACTTTTAGTTTGCCCTAGGCTTTTGCGTGATTTCGCGCTCAGCTTCTGGACAACGATTCCTTCGCGTGCTTCTAAAATATTTTCTCGAAGATATCTTGACGGATTTCTGACAATCTCTACTATATACGGTGTTCACGGTCTCCGGAAACGCAACATCCGGGGCTAAGAGGGAACCTGGAAGGTGGCTAGGCCCGCTGAGCCGGGGCTGCCCCCGCAACTGTACGTGGCGAGTCTTCGTCCATCGGTCACTGGCGCGTTGCTGGGGAGACGGGATGACGGCACCGACCCGCGAAGCCAGGAGACCTGCCGTGAACAGGTTTGTAAATCGTCGGGCGGGGTGTCCCGGTGGCCGCGTCCTGGTCTGACAATTCCTCGTCGCCCTCCGGGCATGCGTTCCATCTGTGTCCCGTCCATCAGTGGGGAGATGGGGCATGACAGCGCTGGCATTTGATTTCGATCGCAACGGCAATTTGGTTCAGGTGGCGGAGAAGGCCCCGCCGCCAATCCGAAAAATCGCCATCGCACCGCCGCCGGTCAAAACGCCGGCGCCCCTTCCTACGCCTCTCGCGCCCGCGCCGCGCCCGCAGGATCTGACACTCGACCGCTCGCGTGATGCGCTTCTCACCAATTTCGGCAAAGCGACGTTGCAGGATCGCTATCTTCTCGCCGGCGAGAGTTTCCAGGACATGTTCGCGCGCGTGGCGTGCGCTTACGCCGACGATGTGGCGCATGCGCAGCGGCTCTACGATGCGATGTCGCGCCTTTGGTTCATGCCGGCGACGCCCATTCTTTCGAATGGCGGCACGACGCGCGGCCTGCCGATTTCCTGCTTCCTGAACACCGTTCCGGATTCGCTCGAGGGTATCGTCGCGACCTGGAATGAGAATGTGTGGCTTGCGTCCAATGGCGGCGGCATCGGCACCTATTGGGGTAAAGTGCGCTCCATCGGCGAAGCGGTGAAAGGCGGCGAAACCTCGGGCGTCATTCCTTTCATCCATGTCATGGATGGTCTGACGCTGGCCATCAGCCAGGGCTCGCTGCGACGCGGCTCGGCGGCGGTGTATTTGGATGTGCATCATCCGGAAATCGAAGAGTTCCTCGAAATCCGCAAAGCGGCCGGCGATTTCAATCGCAAGGGCCTCAATCTCCATCATGGCATCAACATCACCGATGCCTTTATGGAGGCGGTGCGCGACGGAACGAAATTCGCGCTTGTGAGCCCCAAGAGCGGCGAAACCATGCGGGAAGTGGATGCGCGCCAGCTCTGGCAGCGTATTCTTGAAAACCGCCTGCAAACGGGCGAGCCCTACCTTCTCTATATCGACGCGGTGAATCGCGCGCTGCCCAAGCATCAGCGTGAATTGGGCTTGAAGGTTTCGACCTCGAATCTCTGCAGCGAGATCACGCTTCCCACCGGTAAGGATCATCGCGACGAAGACCGCACCGCCGTCTGCTGCTTGTCATCGCTGAACATCGAGACCTGGGACGAATGGGCGGAAGAGCCGGATCTCGTCGAAGACATTTTGCGCATGCTCGACAATGTGCTCACGAGCTTTATCGAAACCGCGCCACCCAGCATGAAGCGCGCGCGCTATTCGGCATTGCGCGAGCGCTCAGTCGGTCTCGGCGTGATGGGGTTTCATTCTTTCTTGCAAGCGCGGGGCGTGCCGTTCGAAAGCGCCATGGCGAAATCGTGGAATTTGAAAATCTTTCGGAAGATTCGCCGCGAGGCGGATGCGGCGTCCGTCACACTCGCGGATGAGCGCGGACCGTGCCCGGATGCTTTAGAACGCGGCATGAAAGCGCGCTTCAGCCACAAGATCGCCATCGCGCCGACGGCGTCGATCAGCATCATTTGCGGCGGCACCAGCGCCTGCATCGAGCCGATTCCGGCGAATATCTACAATCACAAGACGCTGTCCGGTTCTTTCGTGGTTCGCAATCGCTACCTCGCGCAGCTTTTGGAAGAGAAAGGCGCCGACACGCTGGAGACCTGGCAGTCCATTCTTGCCCATGAAGGCTCGGTGCAGCATCTGGACATATTGAACGAGCATGAAAAAGCCGTGTATCGCACCGCCTTTGAAATCGATCAGCGTTGGGTGGTTGAGCTTGCGGGCGATCGCACGCCGTTCATCTGCCAGAGCCAGTCCATCAATCTCTATTTGCCGGCCGATATCGATAAATGGGATTTGCACATGCTGCATTGGACGGCGTGGGAGCGCGGTATTAAGAGCCTCTATTATTGCCGCTCGAAATCGATCAGCCGCGCAGCCTTTGCCGGTGATCTCAAAGAACGCGCCGCCGCCGTCGCACAATCCACCCGTACCGATTACGAGGAGTGCCTCGCATGCCAATGATTTTGGGCAGCGTCGATCCGCGCACATTGATCGGCAAAGGGCAGGTGGGTCTGCTGAACCAGACCGGCACCTACGATATCAGCCGCTATCCATGGGCCTATGATTTCTGGAAGCGCCAGCAGCAGACCCATTGGCTCGGCGAAGAAGTCCCGCTCGGCAGCGACATCAAGGATTGGGCATCCGATCGCATAAGCCCGGAAGAGCGGCATTTGCTGACGCAGATCTTTCGCTTCTTCACGCAGTCCGACGTTGAAGTGGGCGACAATTATTTGAAACGCTACGTGCCGATTTTTCAGCCGCTGGAAATTCAGATGATGATGGCCGCCTTCTCCAATATGGAGACGGTGCATATCGACGCCTATGCGCTGCTGCTGAAAACGCTTGGCATGCCGAAGGCGGAATTCGAAGCCTTCCGCGACTATCGTGAGATGCGCGACAAGGCGGACTATATGCATAGTTTCGGCGTCGGCACGGTTGCGGACGTCGCCCGCACGCTGGCGATGTTCGGCGCCTTCACGGAAGGCATGTCGCTCTTCGCCAGCTTCGCCATGCTGCTAAACTTCCCGCGCCACAACAAAATGAACGGCATGGGGCAGATCGTCTCCTGGTCGGTGCGCGACGAAAGCCTGCATTGCGAAGGCATCATTCGGCTCTTTCACGAATGGGATCATGAGACCGGCGCGGTGACCAAAGCCGTGCGTGATGACATCGCCGATGTCGCGAAAACCATGGTTGGGCTCGAAGAAGGCTTTGTCGATCTCGCTTTTGGCCTCGGCAACATCGAAGGCATGAAGGCGGAAGAGATCAAATCCTATGTCCGCTATGTCGCCGATTGGCGCCTGACGCAGCTGAAACTCACGCCGATGTTCGGATATTTCGCGTCCGAAGAAAGTGGCTATCGTCAAGTGCGGCCCCATCCGCTACCCTGGTTGATCGAAATCCTGAATGGCGTCGAGCACGCCAATTTCTTCGAGCAGCGTTCAACCGAGTACTCCAAAGGCGCGACGAAGGGCAGCTGGGACGGCGACGGCGGGGTTTGGGCATCTTTCGAGCGCCGCCGCGCGCGGGAAGCCGTGTAGATCAGGCGAGGTCGATGGCGAAACGCTTAAGGTCGGCGAGGGTGCAATAGTCGAGTGCGCCCTCATGCGTTGCGCGCAACACGACGCGCGGCGCGGCTCCGCCAACGAACGCTTCTTGCCAGCGCGGCGCGCATAGGCACCAACGCTCGCCGGGTTTCAGTCCGGGAAATCCGTAAGAGGGCATTGGCGTCGAGAGATCGTTGCCGGCTGATTTCGAGAACGCCAAGAACTCAACGGTCAGTACGACGCAAACCGTATGGCTGCCGAAATCTTCGGCGCTGGTGTCGCAGCATCCGTTGCGGAAAAATCCCGTCATCGGCTTGGTCGAGCACGATTCCAATTTCTCGCCGAAGACATTACGCGACGGGCGTGGACCGCGGCCGCCCTCTCCACCGTGTTCGCCGTCGTCGCGTAGCATGCCTGCCTCCGTCGAGTTTTCGTCGGCTGTGCCGTCAGCCTTAGCGAGACGTCGCCGCGAAACGCAAAGCTTCGTCAGCGGCGGCCATTAAGGCCTTCGCCTTGTTGACCGTTTCCTGATATTCGGCTTCGGGGTCGCTGTCGGCAACCACACCGCCGCCGGCCTGAACATACATCACGCCGTCTTTGACCACGGCCGTGCGCAGCACGATGCAGGTGTCCATGGAGCCGTTGGCAGCAAAATAGCCGACCGCGCCGGCATAGACGCCGCGTTTTTCCTTTTCGAATTCGTCGATGATTTCCATCGCGCGAACTTTGGGCGCGCCGGAAAGCGTGCCGGCGGGGAATCCCGCGATCAGCGCATCCACGGCATCGAGGCCCGGCCGTGCGCGGCCTTCGACATTCGACACCAAATGCATGACGTGACTGTAGCGCTCGATGAAGAATTGATCGGTCACATGCACGCTGCCGATTTCGGCCACCCGGCCCACATCGTTGCGGCCAAGATCGAGCAGCATCAAATGCTCGGAAAGTTCCTTCGGATCAGCTTGGAGGTCGTCGGCGTGTCGCTGATCTTCCTCCGGCGTCTTGCCGCGCGGACGCGTGCCGGCAATCGGGCGGATCGTCACCACGCCGTCGCGCAGGCGCACCAGAATTTCCGGACTTGAGCCGACAATGGCGAAGCCCGGCATGTTCAGGAAATAGAGAAATGGCGACGGGTTCGTCCGGCGCAGCGCGCGATAAAGCGAGAGCGGCGGCAGCGTAAAGGTGCGCCGGAAACGCTGACTGGGCACGACCTGAAAAATATCGCCGGCGCGGATATAGGACTTCGCCTTCTCGACCGTCGCGAGATATTCGGCGTGCGTGGTGTTGGATTGCGCCTCTCCGACCATCGGCGCAGCGGTCTGGGCCGACGCTGCCGGCACAGGCTTGGCCAGATCGTCTTCCGTTTCCTTCAGGCGCGCGGCAGCGCGGTCATAGGCGTCGCGCGCGCTCACCTTGGAATCGGGCCATACCGGCGTCACCAGAGTGATCTCGTCGCGAATATTGTCGAAGATGGCGGTTATGGTGGGCCGCAACATTGTCGCGTCGGGCAGGCCCAACACATCGGGCGGCGGCGATGGAAGACGCTCCATCTGCCGCACCAGATCGTAGCCGAGATAGCCGAAGAGCCCGACCGCCATCGGTGGCAGGCCATCCGGCAATTCCATATGCACCTCGGCCACAAGCCGCCGCAGCGATTCCAGAGGCTTGCCCGCCGGCTCGTCGGGCACAAAGCGTTCGGAATCTTGCGCTGCATTACGGTTGATTTCGGCCACACCGTCGCGGCAGCGCCAGATCAGATCCGGCTTCAAACCCACCACGGAATAGCGGCCTCTGCTCTCGCCGCCCTGCACGCTTTCCAGAAGAAACGTGTTGGCGCGTGAACCGCAGAGTTTCATGAACGCCGAAACCGGTGTTTCCAGATCGGCGACTAGACGCGTGTACAGCGCCTGCGGCTTGCCTTTGTCGTATGCAGCGGCAAAGACCGTGAAACTTGGAGCGAGACTCATTCGCCTACTGAACCGGTTCGGCGAAGAGCTGCTGAATCACTTCGGGGTAAATGGTGACGCCGGCTTGTTCACGGGCGGCGGCTGCAAGAGTCTGATTCATATCGGCGCCCATCTGTTCGCCCACCGCGCGACGCAAGCCGATAAATTCTCCGCTCGTAAGATCTGGCGCGGCGTGCTGTGCGTCCGCAACGCGCGCGACAATATAGGTGAGCGGCTGCACGCCCGGTCCCGCCACGGCGTCGCCGACCGGTACCGCGAATATTTGCTGCAACACGATGGGGCTGAGCACGTCGCTATTTGCGTCACGCTTCAGCGGCATGGTTCTAACCGGCGTGCGACCCAAAGCAGATGTAGCCTGTGCCAGGCCAGATGTTTTCGCCTGTGTGGCCAATTCATCGGCGCGCTTGCGCAAGGCTTCGGCGCGCGCCTGCGCGATATAACCTTGGGTGACGGCGTCGCGAACTTCGCCCAGCGGCTTCAGAGCTGCCGGGGTAACTTCATTTAGCTTCACGACATAATAATTCTGATCCATCGTTTGGAAGGGATCACTCTCGTCGCCGTCTTCCATGATGAACACATGCTCGAGAAAATCGGACGAAGCCGGAGACTCGGCTTTGGCGCCTTGCGGGGTCATGCCCATCTGATCGACGCTGGCGACGGTTTTTACTTGCAAGCCGAGTTTCTTGGCCGCATCGGCAAGTGTTCCGCCGCCGGCCCGTTCGTCTTCAAACATGCTCGACAATTCCTGCATGTGTCCGACGGCGCGCGCGCGTGTGAGTGTGGCGCGCAAGGGTTCGCGCATCTCTTCAAATGTCTTGGTCGTGGCAGGCGTGACTTTGGCAACGCGCAAGATCACCCAGCCGAACGGGCCCTGGACCGGCACTGAGGCCGCACCTTCCGGCGTTGAGAAGGCGACGCGCGCAAGCCGCGCGTCCATGTTGGCGGCCGTCTGATTGCCGATTTTGATGTCGTCGGCGCTCAGCCCGCGCTCTTGGGCGACAGTGGTGAAAGCGGTGCCGGACTTCAGGCGCGCGGCGGCAGCGTCCGCCGCAGCTTGATCCGGAAATGTGATCTGTTCAATCTCACGCTGTTCCGGCGTTTCAAACGTCGCGCGCTGGGTCCGATAGGCTTCCTGCAAATCGTCTTCGGTGACCTCCACCTTGTCGGTGACAGACGCCGGCGAGATTTCGACATGGTCGAAGCTGCGAAACTCCGGATGGCTGAATTGGTCGGGGTGAGCTTTATGATACTCGGCAAGTTGTGCGTCGGTCGGTGCGGCCACATTCCCCGCATCCGCGTCGGTCAGCACAACATATTCGGCAGTTCGCGTTTCATTGATCAGATCATAGACCATGCGTGACATGCCGGGCGGCGGTACCAAGCCCCCGCTGGTCGAACCCGTCAATTGTTCGCGCGCCAAATCCTCACGCGTGCGTTGGACATAGGCGGCTTCGGTGAAACCCGCCTGTTGAATCTGCTGCAGGAATTGCGGGTAATTGAACGTTCCGTCGGCACCGAAAAATGCTGCCTGTTTTCGAATTTCGGCGCTGGCCACTTCCGCTGACACAGTCAGGCCCAGACGGGTCGCCATCTGATCAAGCGCGATGCGCGCGATCATGCGGTCGAGAATGATGCGATCCATACCCATGGTGCGCAATTGCTCCAGGGTGATGTCTCCCTGCGTCTGCAGGCTCATGCGGCGCATTTCCTGCCGCAGCTCGCCGTCATACGCGGGAAGCGTGATCTCGGTGCCGCCGACGCGGGCAACGACATTGTTGATGGCGCCGCGGAAGATGTCGTTCACGCCCCAAAGAGCGAAGGCAAGCGCCAGGGCTCCGATGATGACTTTGGCCACTTGGGTCTTGGCCGAGCGGCGAAGGACACTGAGCATAGGGATATCCGGCTTGGATTGGGGACGTTTCGAATGATAGGGAGGGGCTTAGACGACAGCAAGCACAGGGGACAAGCCCCGTTTGCCGTACTTTGCCACCTTTTGACGGCCATTTTTTTCGATTATCGGAGATGTTCATGCGCTGCCTGTTGGCCGGAAACTGGAAAATGAATGGCCTGCGTGCCGCCCTGGCGGAAATTCGGACGCTGGAGCGCGGCCTCGCGGAAAACGGCGTGGCGGCTGAAATCCTGGTGTGCCCCCCGGCGACTTTAATCAGCGCCGTGGCGAAGGAAGCGGGCGATAGCCCCATCGTGGTCGGCGGCCAAGACTGCCATGCCGAAGCCTCGGGCGCGTTCACCGGTGATATTTCCGCCGAGATGCTGAAGGATGCCGGTGCCAGTCATGTGATCGTGGGGCACTCCGAACGGCGCCAGTACCATGGCGAAACCGATGCCGCGGTGGCGGCCAAGGTGAAGGCGGCGCAGCGCGCCGGCCTCAGTGCGATCCTTTGCGTCGGAGAGACGGAGACCGACCGGGGCGCCGGCCGGGCGCTCGCAGTGGTGGCTGCGCAGCTAGGCGGAAGTATTCCGGAAACCACGCGCGCACATGATTTAATTGTCGCTTATGAACCGGTTTGGGCGATCGGTACGGGACGAACCCCCACCGTGGCACAGATCGCGGAGGTGCACGCTTCCATCCGCGGCGTTTTGGTCGACCGGTTCGGACAAGAAGGTAAGGCGATCCGCATTCTCTATGGCGGATCGGTAAAGCCGGCAAATGCAGCGGAAATATTGGCCGTGCGGGATGTAGGTGGTGCCCTAATCGGCGCCGCCAGTCTGAAGGCCGCCGACTTTCTGGCCATTGCATTGGCGGCGCCATTGCAGGGGCGTAGCTGAGAATAAGCGTGTGGTTAAGTTTGCGTTCCGTAAGCCGCCATAAGTTTTGGTAATAACACGATAAGTTTGATCGCCAATTTCGATCTTGGGTTAGTTCCTTGCGTGTTACCTGGGCGGGTGCACTGGGGGGCCTAACGACCATGAAGTTGAGGTCGTATCAATTTGCGGAAATTGTCGTCTACGATTCCGTGACGGCTAATCGGAATGCCACTGTTGCGTCGCTGCACAGTCTTGGCTTCCGTAACGTTCATCTCGCGTCATCGTTCGACTCGCTTTCGAAAATGACGGAGCAAGTGTCGCCGGATCTGTTGCTCCTTGAAGCGATGGGGTCTGAGGGTAACGTCTGCCAGTTCATTCAATCCATTCGTCAAGGCGCGATTGGAGAGAATCCCTTCAAGGTCATCATTGGCACCACATGGCGGCGTGATGGCGAGATTGTTACGCAGGTTCTCAACGCGGGTGCTGATGACCTCATAGCGCGGCCGTTTTCCACGGGCGTTCTTGCCGAGCGAATCAAACACCAGATCGAGCGGCGCAAAAATTTCGTTGTGACCGCCGAATATGTGGGACCGGACCGGCGGCGCGAGCCTGGCCGCACCGATTTCGAGTCCTTCGAAGCGCCCAATTCGCTTCAGATCAGGACTGACCCGACACTGACCGCAGAAGAAGCGGAGCACAAAGTGGCGCGTACCGTGCGGGTAGGGCGGACCACCTTAAATCAGGAGAAGATGCGAAGAGCTGCCTATCACCTCTGCGTTCAATGGCGGTTGCTCGAAACACGTATGCCGGGTAAGCGCGAATTCGCTGAAATGCTCAATCGCATAGAGTCACTGAATATCGACATCTCCCGGCGCGCGTGGGAATCCCAAGAAACCGCGCTGCACGGCCACTGCCAAGCCATCGAATCCGCGCTAGACACCATCAGAACCATGACCATGTTCGGGAAGTCTCATGGTCACGGGATCGCCGATATTGGTCCGCCTCTGCTCCTCCTAGGTGACGCGGCGCTGAGCCTCAGCCGTAACTTTTCGCCAAACATCAGTCTTTCCAGCCAGCTTAATGAGCTAGACGCGGTCGTTGCGCGGATGGATCGCCTGATCGCGATCGCGAGCTAGGCTCAGGCGCGGCCGGGTTATCGGGAGGGCACTTCCTTCCGGCCGGACTTTCGTCTATGCAACGCCGCTTCAGGGGGCTTGAAGCCGCCTGCCGGTTCTTAGGAATCGCCTATTTCTCATTTGAGTCGCTGTATGCACACGCTCGTTATCGTCATTCACCTGTTCATCGCCATGGCGCTGATCGTGGTCATCTTGCTGCAACGCTCCGAAGGCGGCGCGCTGGGCATTGGCGGCAGCGGTTCGGGCATTGGCGGTCTATTTGGTCCGCGCGGCTCTGCCAGCGCATTGACGCGCACCACGGCGATTCTCGGCATATTGTTTTTCGTCACCAGCCTGACGCTCACCTTTATGACGTTGGGCGCGCGGCAACCGTCGTCCATTTTGGCGCCTGCGACACCTGGCGCCCCGACGGCGCCCGGCGCTCCCGCCGGTCCACCGGTTTTACCGTCGGCTCCCGCACCTGCGGCTGCACCGCCTGCTGCCGCGCCGCCGACCCTTCCGAGCGTGCCGCCGGCCCAATAGTACGATTTGTGATTCGGAATTTCGCGCGCTGTATCGAGCGCGGTGCGACGCATTTGCGATTTCCGAAAAAATCGCCTCTTCGCGGTAAATATTTTTGCGCCGCCACATCTGGATAAGTCGATGCACGGAATGAAAGCGCTTGAGCAGGCAGCCCGCTTACGACATGGTGCAATTCCATGGCGCGGTTGATCTTCATAACCGGCGGCGTGGTCTCTTCCCTCGGAAAGGGTTTGGCTTCAGCGGCTCTGGGTGCGCTCCTTCAAGCGCGCGGTTACACAGTGCGTTTGCGGAAGCTCGATCCCTATCTGAATGTGGATCCGGGGACCATGAGCCCCTATCAGCACGGCGAGGTTTACGTCACCGACGATGGCGCGGAGACGGACCTCGATCTCGGGCATTATGAGCGCTTCACCGGCGTGGCGTCGTCCAAATCGGACAACGTGACCGCGGGGCGCATCTATCAGGAAATCATCGCCAAAGAGCGCAGGGGCGGCTATCTGGGTTCAACCATCCAGGTCATTCCGCACGTCACCGACGCGATCAAAGAATTCGTGATGGCGGGCCACGGCGACGTGGATTTCCTGCTGTGCGAGATCGGCGGCACGGTCGGCGATATTGAAGGCCTGCCGTTCTTTGAAGCCATTCGCCAACTCGGCAACGAGCTTGGCCCCGAGCGCGCCGCCTACGTGCATCTCACCTTGGTGCCGTACATAACGAGCGCCGGCGAATTGAAGACCAAGCCGACACAGCATTCGGTGAAGGAATTGCGCGGCATCGGTATTCAGCCCGATATATTGCTGTGCCGCTCCGACAAGGAAATCCCCGTCGACGACCGGCGCAAGATCGCTCTGTTCTGCAATGTAAAAACGGAACGCGTTATCCAGGCGCTTCATCTCGATACTATCTATGACGCGCCCGCGCGTTACCACGCCGAGGGGTTCGACACGCAGGTACTGAATGTATTCGGTATCAAGGACGCGCCGCCGCCTGATCTCACACGCTGGCGCGATGTCGTCGCCCGCTTCACCAAGCCCGAAGGCGAGGTGAAGATCGCCATCGTCGGCAAATATATGCAGGTGAAGGATTCCTACAAATCCCTCATCGAAGCGCTCCATCACGGCGGGCTGGCCAATAATGTGCGCGTCAACATCCAATGGATGGAAAGCGAGGTCTTCGAGAAAAACGACGCTGCCGTCTATCTCGAAGAGATGAATGGTATTCTCGTTCCGGGCGGATTTGGCGAGCGCGGCACGGAAGGAAAAATCAGCGCGGTTACATTCGCGCGTACCAAACAGGTGCCGTTTTTCGGTATCTGCTTCGGTATGCAAATGGCGGTGATCGAGGCGGCGCGCAATTTGGCCCACCTCCAGGGCGCTGGTTCCACTGAGTTCGCGAAAAACAAATCAGAAGTTCCGCGCCACCCGGTCATCGCGTTGATGACGGAATGGGTGCGCGGCAATCAAGTTGAAAAGCGCGCATCGGATGTCGACATGGGCGGCACTATGCGCCTCGGCGCCTATGACGCCATCCTGACGCCGGGCAGCCGCGTTGCGGAAATATATGGCTCCAATACGATCAGCGAACGCCATCGCCATCGCTACGAAGTGAACATCAATTACCGCGAGCAGCTCGAGCAAAAAGGCTTGGTGTTCTCGGGCCTATCGCCCGATGGCCTGCTGCCGGAGATCGTCGAGATTCCCGACCACCCTTGGTTCATCGGCGTGCAGTTTCATCCCGAATTGAAATCGAAGCCGCTGGATCCGCATCCGTTATTCGCGTCATTCGTAAGCGCGGCGGTTCAGCAATCGCGGCTGGTGTGATGACCGCCGACCTCGACTTGGCATTGATCGCGGCGTTGGAAAATGTCTCGACCAATTCCCTGGCGACCGTCCTTCTGAAAAAGAACATCCGTAATGTTTGGATGCGCGGGCCGCGACCGCTTGGCGGGAACATTCGCCGCGCGGTCGGGCCGGCCTTCACATTGCGGTTCATTCCTTCGCGGGCCGATATTTCCGGCAGGACCACGCGTGACGCAGTGGAAGAAATGCCAGCAGGCGCGATGATCGTGGCCGACGCACGCGGTCTGACGGATGTCGGTACGTTCGGTGATATCGTGGTGACCCGCATGGCGATGCGTGGGTTAGCCGGGATCGTCACCGATGGCGCCGTGCGCGACAGCGCGGGCTTGCTTGCGACGGGCCTGCCGATCTGGAGCAATGGTCTGGCGCCGTCCCCGCCGATTGCTGGGCACAACCTCGCCGGATGGCAGGAACCGATTTCCTGTGGCGGTGTCGCGGTGTTCCCGGGCGATATTATTGTCGCCGATGCGGAAGGTGCGATTGTTGTTCCTGCGAAACTGGCAGAGGAAGTCGCAAAACTCGGCGCCGCCCTGGAGCAGGAAGACGAGAATTATCTTGCCGGCGTCAGAGCAGGAAAAACATTGACCGAGCTTTACAAATGAGCGCCGCGCCCAATTCCGTCGTGAAAATCGGCAATATCGAGATCGGCAATGCCAAGCCGCTCGTGATCATTGCTGGGCCCTGTCAAATGGAATCGCGCAGCCACGCGCTCGAAATGGCGTCGGCGCTGAAAGAAATTGCGGCCAAGGCGGGTGTCGGCCTCATCTATAAAACGAGCTACGACAAAGCGAACCGCACCAGCGCGGCGGGTCAACGCGGCATGGGTCTCGAGAAATCGTTGGCCGTGTTCGCCGAGATTCGTGAAAGCCTCGGCCTGCCGGTGCTCACCGACGTTCATGAGCGCGAGCATTGCGCGATCGTGGCCGAAGCCGTGGATGTGCTGCAGATTCCCGCCTTCCTCAGCCGGCAGACCGATCTTCTTGTGGCCGCTGCCGAAACGGGCCGCGTGGTCAACGTCAAGAAGGGCCAGTTCCTGGCGCCGTGGGACATGAAGAATGTGATCGCGAAGGTCACAGGCGCCGGAAATCCGAATGTGCTCGTGACCGAGCGCGGCGCGTCCTTTGGCTACAACACGCTGGTTGTCGATATGCGCGCGCTCCCGATCATGGCGGGGTTCGGCGCGCCGGTGGTGATGGACGCCACCCATGCCGTGCAGCAGCCCGGCGGGCAGGGCGCATCGTCAGGCGGCGACCGGACCATGGCGCCGTATATCGCCCGTGCCGCCGTAGCGGTAGGCGTTGCCGCCGTCTTCATGGAAACCCACCAGGACCCGGATCATGCGCCCTCCGACGGTCCCAATATGCTTAAGCTGGTGGATGTGCCCGATCTGATCGCGGAACTGGTCGAGATCGACCGCATCGCCAAGCGCCGCAAGTGACCTTCCGCGGCCTTCTTGCTGAAGCACCTTCTTGCTGAAGCCCTAGGCATCTCCTAGAAATCGCCCGCCACCAACGGATCGGCTTCATGACCGCTATTGTCGATATTCAAGCACGCGAAATTCTGGACAGCCGGGGCAATCCGACCGTCGAAGTCGATGTCACGCTGGAAGACGGCTCCATGGGCCGCGCCGGAGTGCCGTCGGGCGCTTCGACCGGCGCGCATGAAGCGCACGAGCTTCGCGACGGCGACAAGCGCTACGGCGGCAAAGGCGTGTTGAAGGCGGTGGAAGCCGTCAACGGTGAGATCTTCGAAACCATCTGCGGCATGGATGCCGAAGATCAGATGCGCATCGATTCCATCATGTGCGCGCTGGACAGCACCGCGAACAAAAGCCGCCTTGGCGCCAACGGCATTCTCGGTGTCTCGCTCGCCCTCGCGAAAGCCGCTGCGCAGGCGTCAGGCATGTCGCTCTATCGCTATGTCGGCGGCCCGCGCGCGCATGTGTTGCCGGCGCCGATGATGAACATCATCAATGGCGGCGCGCACGCCGACAATCCGATCGACTTCCAGGAATTCATGATCATGCCGGTGGGCGCGCCGACATTTTCCGAAGCGCTGCGCATGGGTGCCGAAATTTTCCACGCGCTGAAAAAAGCGCTGAAGGATGCTGGGCATAACACCAATGTCGGCGACGAGGGCGGCTTTGCGCCCAATCTCGAATCCGCCGATGCAGCCTTGAGCTTCGTCATGAAAGCCATCGAGAAGGCCGGCTATCGGCCGGGCGAAGATGTCGTTCTCGCGCTCGATTCCGCTTCAACTGAGTTCTTCAAGAACGGCAGGTATGTCCTTGAAGGCGAAAAGAAAACGCTCGACGCCGCCGGAATGGTGAAATTCTACCAGGACCTCTGCGCGCGTTACCCGATCCGTTCCATCGAAGACGGTATGGCGGAGGATGATTGGGATGGCTGGGCTCAGCTTACCCAGGCTTTGGGCAGCAAGGTTCAGCTGGTCGGCGATGATCTTTTCGTCACCAACACGGCGCGTCTGAAGGAAGGGATCAACAAAGGCATCGCCAACGCCATCCTGGTAAAGGTCAATCAGATCGGCACGTTGAGTGAGACGCTTGATGCGGTAGATACGGCGCACCGCGCCTCCTATCGCGCCGTGATGTCTCACCGCTCCGGCGAGACCGAGGACGCGACGATTGCCGATCTTGCTGTCGCCACCAATTGCGGACAGATCAAGACCGGATCGCTGTCGCGCTCCGACCGCATGGCGAAATACAATCAGCTCTTACGCATCGAAGCGGAATTGGGCGATCAAGCCGTGTATGCCGGCAAAGGGGCTCTTCGCGCATGAGCAACGCGAAATATCCGGTAGCGGTTGATGCCCATACGGTGCCGATAAAGGCTGGCCGCATCAACTATCCGCCGGGTTTCGCGGAACGTACGTCATCACGCGACAAGCGCGCGCTGGGCGATCTTTTCGGTCTCACCGTGTACGGCGTGAACATGACGACCATCCGCCCTGGCGGCATGTCGGCGCTGCGCCACGCCCACACCAAGAACGACGAATTTATCTATGTCGTCGAAGGCGAGCCGACGCTTGTCACCGATGCAGGCGAAACGCTGCTGAAGCCCGGCATGTGCGCCGGGTTCAAAGCCGGTACCGGCGATGCGCATCATCTCGTCAACCGCACATCGCGCGATGTCGTCTATCTCGAAATCGGCGACCGCGGTCCCGGCGACGAAGTCACCTTTCCCGACGACGATATTGTCGCCGTCAAGAAGGACGGCAAGCGCAGCTTCTTCCGCAAAGACGGCACGCCTTACTAGGTGCCGCTATCCGCTTTCGCATCTGGCACTTCGGCTGACAGGCGCGCTGTATCGGGCTAAGTATGAGCCGCCTTTCCTCCCCCGTTTACGGGGGAGGTGTCCGCCGAAGGCGGACGGTGGGGGGGGTATCCCTCATCGGTTCCGCTGAGTGAGCGTCTTTTGTGTATCGCCCCCTCCACCTCGCGGGCATTGCTCGGCTCGGCACCTCCCCCGCTTCGCGGGGGAGAAAAGAAATCATTGCGGAGCACGGCTGCGGTCATCACCGCAGACCCCATCATGCCCTAGGTCGAAGCTTTTCTGTCCGCTACGATGGCGCGTCGCGGCAAACGGGTGTGTGTCGATGAAATACGGATTGATCGGTTTATTCTGTCTCGCGGCTTCAACGGCGCTCGCGCAGGCGCCTGTACCAGTGATTACCTTCGACGCGACAGATCCCTTGCGTCTGCCAGCCGATCGTCATTTGGGCGAGGCATCCGGCGTGTCGGTCAATTCGCGCGGGCATATCTTTGTCTTTTCGCGCGGTGACTCCACGGGGCCTGCCTATGCGGCGCGCGCTGCGCAGGTTCTGGAATTCGACCAGAACGGAAAATTCCTCCGCGAGATCGGGCACAATCTCTACGCGTGGTCCTACGCCCACACGGTGAAGATCGACCGCGACGACAATATCTGGGCCACCGACAAGGGCTCGGACATGGTGGTGAAGTTCAATCCGGCGGGCCGGGTCACGATGGTGTTCGGCCGTAAGCAGGAAGCTTCCGAGCGTGCCACCGGTGCGCTTGAGCATGCCGAGCCGCCGCTCCCTCACATTGACGGCTATTTCCGTCAGGTCACCGACGTCGCGTGGGACAGCCAAGGCAACACCTTTATCAGCGACGGCTATATCAATGCCCGCATCGCCAAGGTGGACCGCAACGGCAAGTGGCTTCTGTCCTGGGGTTCGCACGGCACAGGCCCCGGCCAATTCAACACGCCGCACGCCATCGCGGTGGACAACCAAGACAACGTCTATGTTGCCGATAGAAACAATGGCCGTATCCAGGTGTTCGACAATGGTGGGCGGTTTCTACGGCAGATCAAAATTGATGTGCCGGTGCCCGATGGCGCCCAGGCGCCCATCGGCAACACACCACAGCGGGCGGCGAACGGAACTTGGAACGCAACCCCGCAACAATCGCCTGGCTCGCCGTGGACCATGTGCATCACGCCTGGTCCCAATCAGGTGATGTACACCTCCGATGCGTTTCCGGGGCGCATCTACAAACTCAGCCTCGATGGCAAAGTTCTCGGCGTGCTCGGCGAAGCGGGAAAACAGATGAAACAATTCGGTTGGATTCACGAGATCGCGTGTCCCGACGCGAATACGCTCTACATCGCGGAAGTGCTGAATTGGCGCGTGCAGAAGCTTACCTTGCGTCCTTAATTTAAATTATTCCGCGCACGCAGCGATGTTGGGTCGAATTCGCTTGCCCGATGAATCGCATTATGATTCCGTCACATTTATGCGGGTGCGTCGGAAAACATCGTCCAATATGGGACTCTTGATAGTTCCCGTAATCTGCTGTGCCGTGTCGCTTTATTTCGGATATAGCGCGGTTGCGGGTCCTCGCGGAATTTTGGCGTGGAGCGACGCGGAAGCTAACCTCGCCGTCGCCAAGCGCGACCTGACGGTTGTGCGCGGGGAACGGCTCGCTCTTCAGCACCGGATCTCGCTTCTCGACGATAAAGCCCTCGATCCGGATATGCTTGAGGAAGTGGCGCGGAGCGTCCTCTCCCAGGGCCGTGCGGGCGAAGTCGCCGTCCCCCGGGGAACTCGCTGAAATATCAAGTTATTTTGACGGCGTTCTTGGCCTTGCCAAGAATGTTCCGGCCTTGCGATAAGAGACCAAGGCCACAATTGCATGGCCGGCACTTCCGGGCGCTCGAATTCCATAGAAGCCGTTAGGGTTTATGTGGCAAACGGGGTTCGTACCGGGGAACAGGGATAGGAAATGGCGCGCGAGGCACTAGCGGCCGCCAGTGACAGGCAGGCACCGGGAGCGGACGCGAGCCGGTCTCCCGAGCTCTTAAAGAAATTTTACCGTGACATGTTGCTGATCCGGCGCTTCGAAGAGAAGGCGGGCCAGCTTTACGGCATGGGACTGATCGGCGGCTTCTGCCATCTCTATATCGGGCAGGAAGCAGTCGTCGTCGGTATGCAGGCAGCCTTGCGGCCCGACGATCAGGTCATCACGACCTATCGCGACCACGGCCATATGCTCGCCTGCGGCATGGACCCAGGCGGCGTGATGGCGGAGCTGACGGGACGCTACACCGGCTATTCGCACGGCAAAGGCGGCTCCATGCATATGTTCAGCCGCGAGAAGAATTTCTACGGCGGCCACGGCATCGTCGGCGCCAACGTGCCGATCGGGACAGGCCTCGCCTTCGCGAATGTCTATCGTAAGACCGACGCTGTGTGCCTGACCTATTTCGGCGACGGCGCCGCCAACCAGGGCCAGGTCTACGAATCCTACAACATGGCCGAGCTCTGGAAGCTGCCGGTGATCTACATCGTGGAGAACAACCAATACGCGATGGGCACTAGCGTGAAGCGCTCCAGCGCTGAAACGGAATTCCACAAGCGTGGCGTCGGTTTCAATATCCCCGGCGCTGCGGTCGACGGCATGGATGTCGAAGCGGTCTACAAAGCCGGGCGCGATGCCGTGGCATGGGCGCGCGCCGGCAAAGGGCCGTTCATTCTGGAAATGAAAACCTATCGCTTTCGCGGCCACTCAATGTCCGATCCGGCGAAATACCGGACGCGCGAAGAGGTGCAGGAAATCCGCGAGAAGCGCGATCCGATCGACACGTTCGGCCAGCGCCTCATCCAGAACGGCATCATGCGCGATGAGGACGTGAAGACCATCGACAAGGATGTGCGAGCCATCGTCAATCGCGCGTCGGAATTTGCAACCGACAGCCCCGAGCCCGCGCCGGAAGAGCTGTGCACGGACATTCTGAAATAGACATGACTCAGATTCTCATGCCGGCGCTCTCGCCAACCATGGAAGAGGGCAAGCTTGCCAAGTGGCACGTCAAAGAAGGCGACGCCGTTAAGGCGGGCCAGATTTTGGCGGAAATCGAAACCGACAAGGCGACGATGGAATTCGAATCCATCGATGAAGGGCGCATCGCGCGCATTTTGGTCGCCGAAGGCACCGAAGGCGTGAAGGTGAACGTGCCTATCGCCGAGCTGACGCAGGAAGGCGAGGAGGCGAAACCCGCTGCCGCTCGTGCTGCGCCTGAAGCTGCGCCAGCACCGGCGAAAGCCAATGGCGCCGCACCGGCGCCGGTTCAAGCACCGGCCGCGGCAAATCTCGCCGATCCTGATCTGCCCGCCGGCACGGAGTTTGTGAACACGACGGTGCGCGACGCTTTGCGCGACGCCATGGCCGAAGAGATGCGCCGCGACCCCGACGTCTTCCTGATGGGCGAAGAGGTCGCGCAATACCAAGGCGCGTACAAAATCAGCCAAGGCCTGCTGGAAGAATTCGGCGAGCGCCGTGTCATCGATACGCCGATCACCGAGCAAGGTTTCGCAGGACTTGGCGTGGGCGCCGCGTTTGGCGGGCTGAAGCCCATCGTCGAATTCATGACCTTCAACTTCGCCATGCAGGCGCTGGATCAGATCATCAATTCCGCCGCCAAGACGCTCTATATGTCGGGCGGGCAAATGGGTTGCCCCATCGTGTTCCGCGGCCCCAACGGCCCTGCCGCGCGCGTCGCCGCGCAGCACAGCCAGGATTTCTCGTCCTGGTATGCGCAGGTGCCGGGATTGAAAGTGGTGTCGCCCTATTTCGCCGCAGACGCCAAAGGGCTTTTGAAAGCGGCAATCCGCGATCCCAATCCGGTCATCTTCCTGGAAAACGAAATCGTCTACGGCCGCTCGTTCCCGGTACCGAAACTTGACGATTACGTGCTGCCCATCGGCAAATCGCGCATCATCCGCGCGGGTACGCATGTGACGTTGGTATCGCACTCAATTGGCGTCGGCTTGATTATGGAAGCGGCGGAGATTCTGGCGCGCGACGGCATCGAAGCCGAGCTCATCGATTTGCGTTCGCTCCGTCCGCTCGACACCGCAACCGTAATTGAATCCGTGAAGCGGACCAATCGCGTGGTGACGGTGGAGCAGGGCTGGCCGATCTGTTCCATCGGCAGCGAGATCGCCTCGCAAGTGGTGGAGAAGGCATTCGACTATCTCGATGCGCCGCCACTAAAGGTCACCGGCAAAGACGTGCCGATGCCTTATGCTGCCAATCTGGAAAAACTGGCGTTGCCAACGGTCGATGAAATTGTCGCCGCGGCCAAATCCGTTTGCTACCGGGCCTAAGCCGCATGTCTTTGACACTGGATAAATTACTAACCGCGGATCTGCCAGATGATGTAGCACCGGCCCTAAAGGAAATTCTGAATCGTGCAGAAGCGACTAGAGAAGCGGATGGATATTTAAGTGACGACGAGTTGCACTTAGCAACAAAAGTTATCCATCAATATGCAAAGCGTTGTGGAATAACCCCTAGCCCGATTGATCTTACTGATATGTCCCGGGCTTACACGCGGGTGATGACAGAGGTCTTGGCGATCTACGATTTATATCGAGCTAGACGTCTGGAAAATGAAGTCGATGCCAAGCTCGAACAGATCTTCGCGAAGAAAAGTGGCGAGGATGTGGCTATCGCAGTCCTCACTTCTGAAGAGAAGACCACAATAGCTGGAAAGCTCGAATTTATTCGGCAGATAATTGAGTCCAGTTCACTTGAAACAAAAAAGAAAAATCTTCTGTTCAAGAAACTGAATAAATTCGCACATGAAGTGACCAAAGATGGAACGGATACCGACACGTTATTCGCTTTTTTTGGTGAGCTTTCATTGAATCCCGGATTAATGGCTAAGAATGCGAAGCCTGCGTTGGACGAACTCAAGGACATAATGCGAATAGTCTTCCGGAATAGAGCTGAGCGCGAGGGAATACCTTTGCCTTCGCCGGAAGATGTCTTGAAATTGCCGCACGGCATAGGTGCTTGATGTCGACACAAATTCTGATGCCTGCTTTGTCGCCCACCATGGAAGAGGGCAAGCTCGCCAAATGGCACGTCAAAGAAGGCGACGCCGTGAAGTCGGGGCAGATCCTCGCCGAGATTGAAACCGACAAGGCGACGATGGAATTCGAAGCCATCGATGAAGGCCGCATCGGAAAGATCCTGGTGCCGGAGGGCGCCGAGGGCGTGAAGGTGAATGCGCCTATCGCCATCCTGCTTGAAGAAGGCGAAACTGCTGGCGCCGCGCCGTCCTCAAATACTTCTACGAATGCGCCGCCCACTAAGCCGGCCGAAATCAACGCCGCCATGCAGCAATTGCGTGATGCTATCGGTGTTACGCCGGAAGCACCTGCACCGGCGCCTCCACCCGCAGCACCGAAAGCAGCGCCTGCCGCCGCTCCGGCGCCGCATGCGACTACGAATGGTTCTGGCGGACGTCTCTTCGCATCGCCGCTGGCCAAGCGCATTGCGCAGCAGAGCGGCGTCGATATCGCGAATGTAAACGGCTCGGGCCCGCGCGGCCGCATCGTCAAAGCTGACATCGAAGCCGCAGCCAGAGGCGGGCCGATGAAGGCCGCTGCGCCGGCCGCCGCGAAATCAGCTGCGCCGGCACCGGGCGCACAGCCAAACGCGAGTGGAATGGGCGTTACGCCACTTCCGGATGCGCGGCTTTTCTACAAGCAGGGCGAATACGAAGAAGTCCCCAATGATTCCATGCGGAAAGCGATTGCGCGCCGCCTGACTTCAGCGAAGACGCTGATCCCGCATTATTACCTCACCATCGATTGCGACATGAACGCGTTGATGGATGCGCGCGCGAAGCTTAATGCGCGCTCGCCCAAGGGACCGGGTTCCTACAAGCTTTCGGTCAACGACTTCCTGCTCAAGGCGGCGGGAATGGCGTTGGTTCGCAATCCCGATGTGAACGCGAGCTGGACCGAAACCGCGATCCTTCGTCATGCCCACGCCGATATTGGCGTCGCGGTTGCCATCGAGGGCGGGCTCATCACGCCGATCGTTTTCCGCGCCGAGGAAAAAGGCCTGATCGAGATTTCCAATGAGGTGCGCTCGCTTGCCGAACGCGCCAAAACCAAGAAGCTGAAGCCGCAGGAATATGAAGGCGGCAGTTTATCGATCTCCAATCTCGGAATGTTCGGCATCAAGAATTTCACCGCGGTTATCAATCCTCCGCAATCCGCCATCATGGCGGTGGGCGTGGGTGAAGACCGCGCTGTGGTTCGTGACGGCAAGATCGTGGTCGCCAATGTGATGACCGTGACGTTGTCGTGCGATCACCGCGTTATCGACGGCGCCACCGGCGCCCGCTTCCTGCAAACCTTCAAGGACTTCGTCGAAGAGCCGGCGTCGATGCTGCTTTGACGCTGCCGATTCCGGGCGAGGCATTACATCATGGCTGAATCTTTCGACGTCATTGTCATCGGCGGTGGGCCGGGCGGCTATGTCTGCGCCATCCGCTGCGCGCAGCTTGGGATGAAGACCGCTGTTGTCGAGCGCGAGAATTTGGGCGGCATCTGCCTCAACTGGGGCTGCATTCCCACCAAGGCGCTGCTGCGCTCATCCGAAATCTGGCATCTGATGCACCGGCTGGAAGAATTCGGAATGTCCGCGAAGGACTTGAGCTTCGACATCGCGAAAATCGTGGAGCGCTCGCGCAAAGTGGCGGGCCAGCTCTCGAGCGGCGTCAAAGGCCTGATGAAGAAACACAAGATTACCGTCATTGACGGTGAGGCGAAGCTTTCAGGCAAAGGCACCATCTCTGTCGCGAAAAACGGCGCGACGATCGAGTACGCCGGCAAGAACATCGTTCTCGCAACCGGCGCGCGCGCACGCACTTTCCCCAATCTTCAGCCCGACGGCAATTTGGTGTGGACCTATCGCGACGCCATGGTGCCGAAGGAATTTCCGAAATCGCTGCTGGTCATTGGCTCGGGTGCCATCGGCATCGAGTTCGCCAGCTTCTATCGCACGCTCGGCTCCGATGTGACCGTGGTTGAAGTTCTTGACCGCGTGTTGCCGGTTGAGGACGAAGAAATCTCCGCCTTCGCCGCCAAGCAGTTCACCAAGCAGGGCATGAAGCTGCGCATCGGTACGAATGTCGAAAAGCTTGAAAAGGGTGCGAACTCCGTTACCGCGACATTGAAAACTAAAGACGGGAAAACCGAACAGCTCACCGTTGATCGCGTCATTATTGCTGTCGGCATTGTCGGCAATGTCGAAAATCTTGGGCTGGAAGCGGCCGGTATTAAAATCGACCGCTCCCATGTGGTGGTAAACCAATGGTGCGAGACAGGTGTCGCGGGCGTTTACGCCATCGGCGATCTCGTCGGTGCGCCGTGGCTCGCGCACAAGGCGATGCATGAAGGCGTGATTGTTGCGGAGCGCATTGCCGGCGTAAAAGGCGTGCATCCGCTCGATACGTCCAAAGTGCCGGGCTGCACCTATTGCTGGCCGCAAGTGGCCAGCGTCGGCATGACCGAAGCAAAAGCCAAGGAGACTGGCCGCAAGATCAAGGTCGGAAAATTCCCCTTCATCGGCAACGGCAAGGCCATCGCACTCGGCGAAGTCGATGGCTTCGTGAAAACCGTTTTCGACGCTGAAACGGGCGAGCTATTGGGCGCGCATATGATCGGCGCCGAAGTCACCGAACTGATTCAGGGCTACACGATCGGGCGCACACTGGAAGCGACGGAGGCGGAATTTGCCGCCACCATTTTCCCGCACCCGACGCTTTCGGAAATGATGCACGAAGCCGTGCTCGCCGCGGACGGCAAGGTACTGCACATCTAAGTCTGATCGGCGATGCAGGACTAAGGTCGATTGACGTCAGATGTCCTGACCTTTCAATCTGAATTTCGTCAGTACCACAAATGTCATGGCCCGACTTGATCGGGCCATCCAGCACTTACGCGTCTGCGTGAGCAATAGAGTACGCGTCACCTGGAGGGCCACGCCAGCGTGCTTCGCACGCAAATTGAAGAATTGGCGCGCAAGGCGCGCCGGGCGGGCCATGACAAGAGAACCGGCGCGAAGCCAGCACTTGGAATCACCAGCGGGCGAGAGATAGCTAAAGCTAACCCGGCGCGTTGAGAGCGCTTGCCTTGTTCGATTCCGTCTGAATCTGGATGTAATCGGCCAGACCGATGGTCGCGATCAGCTTTTGCTGCGTCGTGAGGTAGTCGATGTGCTCCTCCTCGCTCTCGAGGATTTTCGTGTAGAGCTCGCGCGTACCGAAATCGCGCACCGATTCTGCATGGGCTATCGCGTTCTGTAGATCGCCATAGGCCTTATCTTCCATCGCGAGATCGCTGGCGATGATTTCACCGACATTCTCGCCGATCATCAAGCGCCCGAGATCCTGCAAATTTGGCAGGCCGCCGAGAAAGAGAATGCGCTGAATCAGCTGGTCGGCGTGCTTCATCTCGTCGATCGATTCTTCGTATTCGACCTTGGCGAGTTCAGAGATGCCCCAATCCGCGAGCATGCGCGAATGCAGGAAATATTGATTGATGGAGGTGAGCTCGTTCTTCAGAGCGAGATTGAGGAATTCGATGGTCTTCGCGTCGCCGCGCCGGCCTCTTACTCGGCCGCTTCCAGACTTCGGACTTCCTGCTGGATGTCCGCCATCATTGCTTTTATCGTTACCAGGCATGAACCGCACTTTCTCGTTACGCCGTGACAGGCATAGACATCGTCCGGCTGCTCCACGCCTGACAGAAGAGCGGCGCGAACCTTGGACTCATTCAGTCTATTGCACACGCAGACGATCATGGAGAGAATTTGCGGGGGCTCAGAACCGACGTCCCTTCTAACGTCCTGCCTACCGAACTTGCGAGTGATTGTCAATCGCGTTCACAGGAGCAGCATCGGCGTGGGGCGTAAAAAACGAGGGGGATACTAGGGGATGGAAGCGCCAAAAAGCCTAGGAAAAAGGGCCTTGCGCTGGCTGAAGAGCACCTCGAACCGGACCTTTATAGTCTACCCGGTGGCAGTGGTGCTGCTGGAGCTTTTATGGCGTCGCGGGCATCTGGCCTTCCAGCCCTTCGGCGTGCCGCTCCTCATCTGGGGCTACGCCCAGTACCGCTTCGTGGGCGCGTTCCGAATCGTGCGCGGTGGCGGCGGGCCGGGCATGGATGTACCGCCGGACCGCATCGTGGATTACGGACCATACGCCTATGTCCGCAACCCGATGTATCTCGGCCATCTCATTTTCATGCTGGGCCTGGCTGTGACTTTTTATTCGGTGCCGGCGCTTCTTCTTCTCGCCTTCCACTTCGTCTGGTTCGACGGGCGCGTGCGCCGCGATGAGGCGCATCTAGAGACGCGCTTCGGCGCCGCCTATGTGGATTACAAGGCGCGCGTGAAGCGTTGGATTCCCGGAGTGCTTTAACGCTGCGGCGTTACAGCGTGTTCTTGGAATATTGCGTGGTGAAACTGAACGGCACCAAAAGATTTGCCGCATTGGAGCTGCCGCCCCATTCCGGCGTCGCTAGCGGGGCAGGGTTCTTCACCATCACTTCGAAACGTCCGGCGCGCGCCAGAATATTTGCAGGGACCGTCGCTTCGATTTCGGTGCGGCTGACGACACGCGTTGGTACAGGGATATTGTCGACGAAAACCTGCGAGCGTTGCACGTAGTTGAAGCCTTTGATGGTGACCTTCGTATCAGGGCTTCCTTGAATCGCCTCATACGGAAACAGAGATTCCACGCCCGGCGTCGGCGCCTGAACCGGGTTTTGAATCCCTGCGCCGCCACGTCCGCCGCCGCCAGCGGTTGCTTGCTTCAGCGCACGCGCCCATGCGATTTCCGGAATGACGGGGTTGCCGCCATTGCCGGCGGATTTGCCGAACGGGCTGCGATACCAGGCGTGATAGGCGTGGTCGATCATTTTGCCGTCAAAAACAACCGCATTGATCTTCTTGGTATTGTTGATGTCCGCCAGCGGATCCGCGTCGAGAATGTCGATATCGGCAAGCTTGCCGACTTCAATGCTGCCGATGTCCTTGATGCCGAAGGCATCGGCGGTCCATTTCGTCGCCGCTTGGATGACTTGCATGGCGGGGAGGCCCACATCTTCGCGGAACATCAGCATTTCCTGATGCACGCCGAGGCCGGGCGCGCCTTGTGGGCAATCGGTCGCCACAACCATTTTGCCACCGGCCTTCACGAACTGCGCGAGGAACGCCGCGTGATTGCGGAAGCCTTGCGTCGCGTTCGCGCGTTGCGCCGGAGTCATGGTCGCTTCGGGGAGCGCTACCTTGCCCATCAATGTCGTGACGCGAAAATCCGGCATGTAAGCGCGCACGGCGGGATCGTCGAACATGTGCAGTACCTCTTCGCGGATCTGCGCAGCGCTTTTAGCAAAACGCCCGCCGCCCGCGATCAATTCCGGATGCAGTGCTGTGCCATGATCGAGGAGATGTTTAATCATCTCCGGCACTTTCGCCGGGTCCATGTCGGCCCAAGCATCGCCGCCCGGCGCGCGGCCGTCTTTGGCCAATTCGATTTCGATATCGCCGTCATGGATCAGAACATCGGCGCCGATCGCTGCTGCACCGCGCGCACGAGTGATGGGACCGACAGCGCGAAATGCAACGTGTTTTCCCAGACGATGCGCTTCAGCTGCGCCGAGCGCATAATACTCCTGCGGCGCATTGCCGTCGTTGAAGGTGATGAAGTCAGCGCCGGCGGCGACATATTTCGCGACAGCCTGTTTAACCTCTTCAGCATTGCGGAAAATCTGCGTGCCCATGCCGGGCTGGAAATCATTGTCGGCTTTTCCGTCGGCGCCGGGACCCGCCACCGAAATCATCGTCTGATAGAGACGCGGGCCGGTGAAAGCCCCATGCAAAATCGCGTCGCGTTCGGCAATACCCACATCGTTGCGCGCGCCCGAGACCATCGACGAGGTGACGCCCCAGACAAGATTGGCCTCGCCATATTCCCAATAATAATTCGACTTGCCGTCGATCAGGCCGGGGATGATCCATTTGCCCGCCGCGTTGACGACGCGCGCGTCGGCGGGAATCTGAACTTGTGCTGCGCTACCAACTGCCGTGATGCGATTGCCCTGGATGACGATGACGGAATTCGGGAGCGGTGCGCCGCCAAGGCCATCGATCAGCGTACCGCCCTGAATCACCAACGCGCCTTGGCCTTGCGCGTTTAGCGGAACGGCGGCACCCCAGGTGAGAAGGGCGGCTCCGGCAACAAGCGAATTCTTGAATCCACTGCGCATGATGATCTCCCCGGGGATTAGCGGTGTCTCGATGAGACCCGCCTTTGCCAGCGAGAGTGGCACGGCGCGGCAAATCTCTCCATATGGGAAAGGCTAGGCCCGCTATTGCGGGCAGGTCGCCGTATATTCTTCGCCGTTGCGGTTGAGGCCGGCTAAGGTCGGTATCAACCCGCTGAAGTCGGCACTGACATTGTAATCCGATGAATGGCTCGCCACCGCGGCATTGCGAAACGACACCGTCAGCGCGAACGGCGCCTTGCCGGGCAGGGCGGCGCGGTAGATATGCGTGCCTTCGCTGACACCAAATTGCTGGCACGCAATCATAGCGACTAGCGCGCCCCGCACCCGCAAGGACTCTTCAAGATTGAAGGGAATGACGTCGCCGTTCTTAAACCAGGAGAACGACACACCGGCTTTGGGCGCGCCCGTCACCATCACTTCGATGTCGCGCAAGGTTCCAATCTGTCTTTTTGCGGCGTCTGCATTGAATGCGGTTCCGGGCGCGGGCGCGACCGCGAAGAGTGCGGCTGCCATCGGCCTGGCGGCGACAATCTCATCCCAGCGCGAGGAACAAATGGAGTCAGCTTGCGCGGGAGGTGTCGGGTAGGCCGCCATGGTTTCACGCTTGCAGCGAACCATATAGGCGGCGCGGTCCTCGACCACCGGCGCGGCAGCGGCGGTCGCCTCTGTGGGGGCAAAAAAGCCAGCCAACACAATGACGAAGAGCGCGAATGTCATTGGAAAATGGCGGTACATGCGAACCGCCTCGCCGCGCCGTAAGCGCCTCACTGCACATCTATAGTGCATTTGATGTATGCGCACGCGGCAGCGAATTTGACGCGCCAATATTAGCGTATCTGCGCCTTCAAGTCTCGCGATGCAAAACGCGCGTAGTGGCCATGTCCTACATATCCGCATTTCTGCGTTGGCGAATTGACCGATCTCGGCGAGCCAAGTAGGCTTTCCGAACGGTAACCAAAAATTTTGCGCCAACGATAATAAGGGGTGCGCGGTTTTTGTTCCCGGAGTTGAATGTGTGCTGGGGGACTGAGTTCTAGACGGAGCAATATTCGGATGGGTGCAGCACGCGCCGCCGCATAGTTTTGCCCGTCGGGCATCATTTTGAATGGGGGAGTTCATGGCGAAAGAATCTGAATACAAGAAACGGCAAGAAGGCAATGCAACCGTGTTTGAGGTCACGCCGGCGCCTCCAGTGAAATTCTGGTTGCTCATCATTATCGGCGCGCCGCTGCTTTTGGGCGGTCTTGCCAGTCTGGGCTCGTCGCCGGGCTTTGCCATTTGATTTGCTGCCATGGGTGGCTTCTGCCTCTGGTATGGATGGAGCCGCGACCAGCGTCCGAAGCCTTACAAGACGCCGGCCACATTTCGCGTGACGCCCGCTGCCATTGAATCCAATGGACGCACCTTCAAGATCGAAGACATTCATCGCCTCAAAATCCGCAACGGTATCACCGATAAGGAATTGGATACGGGCGTGACCATGGAAGTCACCGGCGCGCAGGCGGCGGGTTTGGCGCAGCGCGCTAAGATCGCGCAGAACGCCTACGGCATTACGCTGGAGAGCGCAGGCAAGTCGCACGTGCTCGCGGGTGGCGTGGATAGCACCATGGCCTATGCAATTTTGCAGGACGTCAGCAAAATCGTCGGATTCAATAAAGACGCCTAAGCCGCAACTATAGAAGTAGCGCCCGCGCGTGGCTCCGGCCGGCGCGGGTTTCTTCTTTTGAAGTGTTTGGCGCGATGGTGCCGGCTGCAGGGATCGAACCCGCGACCCCGTGATTACAAATCACGTGCTCTACCAACTGAGCTAAGCCGGCCTCAAGGCCTCCCGGCCTGGGCGCGTCAAATACGATGCTTCGCGCCGTCCCGCAATCGGGGATTGCTGGGAATGGACCCGGCCTATTCGTCCAGATCGCTGGCGTTGAGATAGGCACGCAATATGTTCTCATTCAGGACATTCATGGGGCCTTCGGAACCCACGAAGAGCGCGCCCGGCGGGCGGCGGTGCCTCATAATGGCGCGGTAAATTACGTCTTCCAGATTATTGTTAAGGGCGAGGCCGGCGAGATATTGCAGCTTCAGGTCGCGGTCGTAATTGATCTCGGCGTCGGCCAGCCAGGGCTTCAGATCTTCCGCGTCGCCGAGATAGGTGCCGAAGACATCCACGGCGCGCGCAATGCCGACATCTCCCAGCGACGCTTTGACCAGCGCGTAGTCCTCGCGGTCGAGGCGCGCCTGCACGGCGTCGATGTCTATGCGCGGCGTGGTGAGATGCCCTACCAGCACCAGATCATAGCCCTTTCCGGCAACCGTGTTGGCCCACATGGTGGAATGCGGAAACACCGCGAAGAACGTCGCGATCTCGCTCTTCACTGTGGCAGCGTCGCTTTCGTAAAGCGGAATCCACTGCGTGACGACACCGCCCGGATTGAGATGGGCTTTCAGCATCTCGAAATATTCTTTGGAATAGAGCGTCGCGCTGCCCTTCACGAAGGGATGGATGGGGTCTGAGGTTATGACGTCGAATTTTTCGCGCGTTGTTAGAATGAAATGGCGCGCATCGTCGTAGACAATCGCGGTGCGAGAATCATTCATCACGTCGTAATTCTGCGCTTCGAAAAATCGCGTCGATGTCGGCGGAATCAAGGGCTCCAATTCGCAGATCAGAATGCGTTGCACGCCGCGGTAGGGCACGAAGGAACCTGCGGTCACACCGGCGCCGAAGCCCACCACCAGAACGCTGCGCGGGTTCTCGTGAATTAACCCGCCGAGATTGCCCAACATGCGCTGCAGCCTCATATCGTAACCAATGGTCGACGCTTCCACCTTTCCTGCGACATGGAATTGAATGGAGCCGTCATGCCAGCGCGAAACCGCGATCGACGTGTTGCGCCCTTCGGCGGTGTAGAGCATTTCCGATTGGCCGAGATTCATGGCCATGCGCCGCCCATAGCCGATCAATTCGCCGGGCACTTTTGCAACGCCCCAGATCAAGAGACCGCTCGTGATCATGCCGCAAGCGCATAGGCAAAGGCATCGGCGGATTTTGTTTTGCGTATGTAGGGGGCAAGCATCAGAAGCGCAGATAGAACCGGGAGAAACAGCATCAGACGCTGCGTCTGTTGTGTGCCGATGGTGGGGATGAGGATCAGCGATGCGCCGAGCGCGCCCGCGATGGCGCCAAGTGTATTGCTGGCATAGATACGCCCGACAATGCGGCCGGGATCGAGATGCGCAGTAGAAGCCGCAGCGAAGGCAAAAGGAAAACTCGCGCCCCAAAACAAAGCCGGCGGAAAATGGCGATGAAGGTGCGCACGAAATCGAGCTGGAACGTTACGCCCGCGCTTCGTGATAAAGTCGGGTTGATTGGCCAATAGGGTAAAGCTTCGGCAATCATATAGGCCGACCAGGCGATGGCGAAAGCGGCAAGAAATTGGCAGATGCCGAGCGCCACACGCGCGTTCACGCGTCCGACCAGTTGTGTCGCAGCGGCGGTGCCGATCACCAGCCCCACAAGGAAGGCGGCCAGGATGATGGCGAAGGCGTAGACCGTGCCGCCCAGCATCAGGCCCATCAAACGAGTCCACACCACTTCAGCGCCGAGTGCGCAGGCGCCTGAAATTCCGATGACGAGATAGACCGTCCAGGCCGGTCCGGTGCCTTCGTGCGTCAAAGCGTCTGCACGCGCATTCATAACGGTTGTGAACAACACGCGTGGCGCGAGGGTCAATGCAATTATAGCAGCAGCGAAATTGATGGAAGCCGCAACGAAGGTGGCGGTGGTGACATCGAAATTGCGCAGCAACACAAAGGCGGCAAACAGACAGCCGAACACAGCGCCCGCTGTATTGCCGCCATAGAACAATCCCCAACGCGCAGCGCCGTTTTTGTCGGCGTCGAACAGGCGCACGATGGCGGGCAGGGATGCGCCCATCAGCATGGTCGGCGGTAATAACGTCACGATAGTGACAAGACTGCGCAAGAGAACGCTCGGTAGCCCGCTTTGCGCGCCCGCTACATAGGCACCACCAATCAGCGGTATGGCCGCCAGCTCTATGATGCCAAGAATGCCAATCAGGATTTCAATCGCCGCATAGGTGCGCAACGGGTGTTGCCAATGTCGCGGCAGCAACGGCAGAATTTTCGGCAGTAAGAGACTGCCGAGACAGAGGCCGCCCATAAACGTCGCGAGAAGCACGCCGAGTGACACGGCGCTGGACCCGATGGCAAGTTCCAACGTCTGATACCAGACGATTTCATAAATCAGCGCCGAGCAGCCGGTGCCCGCGAACAGCAACAGCAAAACCATCAGAGTATGAGAGTGCTTGCCGTCGGTCTGAAGGACGGCTGCGTTGCTCACGGCACCGGCGGCTTCGTCGTCAGCGTTTCAGGCGAGATGGCGCCGCCCGACACCACAAGCGCCATGGCCTGATCGGTGCTGAGATCGGTGGTTGTAATCTTTGCCACCGGCACGAATTGCAGGAAGCCGGCGGTAGGATTGAAAGCGGTGGGCACATAGACCATCGCGGTCTCTTCCCCCGTGCCGGAATCGGTGAAGACGCGCATCACAAAGCCGATGGCTTTCATGCCCGGTGCGGGAAATTCGACCAGTACGGCGCGCGCGCCCGAGCCCGGCTGCTGCTTCAGGGCGCCGACAAGTTTTTTCGAGGCGGAATAGATCGTCTGGACGAACGGAATGCGCGCTATGACGACTTCGCCAAGTCCAATCAGACGCATGCCGATCACACGGCTGGCCGCCAGACCGATGCCGCAAATCAGAAGCATGGCGAGAACCACGGCAATAAACCATTCGAACACCGTCGAGGTGAGAAGCGGCGCCATTTCCGGCGCGTACTCGGCGACGACGCCCACCAAAGCCTGCCCGAGCGGCGAGCCGACCGTAAACAGAAAGGAGAACACGAAATCCATCACCAGCCAGACCACGATGACCGGGATGATGGTTAGGACGCCGGCGATGAAGGCCTGCCGCATGCTTACGGGGAAGGGTTTGCGTGCGCTCATGCCCGGCTCCCAGTGGGCTCGGGAATGAAATTGTGGGGGTGCCGATTGCAGGCGTGCATTATTCAGGTCCGGTGCGTTAGTGTTGTGCTTCGTCAGCTTTTAGAAAAATTATCGGTCGGTCCATGTCTACAGCACAACGCGTTCTGATTACGAGCGCGCTTCCTTATATCAACGGCGTCAAGCACCTCGGCAATCTGATCGGCTCTCAACTGCCGGCCGATGTTTACGGGCGCTTTTGCCGCGCTTTGGGGCGCGACACGCTCCTGATCTGCGCCACCGACGAACACGGCACGCCGGCCGAGCTGGCGGCGCTTGAGGCTGGCCAGTCGGTCGAGGCCTATTGCACCGAGTGGCATGGCGTCCAGAAAGACCTCTGCGACCGCTTCGGGCTTTCCTGGGATCATTTTGGACGTTCCTCCAGCCGGCAGAACAAGGAACTTACCCAGCATTTCGCGCGGGTGCTTTGGCATAACGGGCATCTCGAGGTCCGCACCACCCGGCAGGTCTATTCGGGGACGGACGGCCGCTTCTTGCCCGACCGTTATGTGATCGGCACCTGTCCGCATTGCGGCTATGACCGGGCGCGCGGTGACCAGTGCGAGAATTGCACGCGCGTTCTCGATCCGACCGATCTCATCAACCCGCGCTCGGCATTGTCGGGCGCCGCCGACATCGAGATTCGCGACAGCGCGCATCTCTTCTTGAAGCAATCGGCGTTTGCCGGGCGCCTACGCGAATGGATCGACAGCCACAAAAACGAGTGGCCGAATCTGGTGACCTCCATCGCTTATAAATGGCTGGACGAGGGGCTGCAGGACCGCGGCATCACGCGCGACCTCAGCTGGGGCGTGCCGGTGCCGGACGATATCGCCGATGGCAAGCTCAAGGGCAAAGTCTTCTATGTCTGGTTCGATGCGCCCATCGCCTATATCGCGGCGACCAAAGAGTGGGCGGATGCGAATGGCAAAGGCGAGGCCTGGCGCTCGTGGTGGACCGAAGGCAAAGCGAATGATCCGTTGAGCGTTCGCTACGTCGAGTTCATGGCGAAGGACAACGTGCCGTTTCACACGGTGGGTTTTCCTTGCACGCTGTTCGGCGCCAACGAGACAGAACAGCCGGCATGGAAAGTCGTCGACCATCTTAAGGGCTTTAACTGGCTGACCTATTATGGCGGCAAGTTCTCGACCAGTCAGAAGCGCGGCGTCTTTATGGATACGGCGCTTGAGCTCTTGCCGGCGGATTATTGGCGTTATTATTTGCTCGCCAATGCGCCCGAGAGCGCGGACTCGTCATTTACATGGGAACATTTCGCCGGAACGGTGAATAAAGATCTCGCCGACGTGCTGGGCAATTTCGTCAACCGCGTGACGAAATTTTGCGCTGCGCGCTTTGATGGAAAAGTGCCGGACGATGGCCGTTACGGCGATGAGGAAGTAAAACTCGCCAGCGATCTCGATGTACGGGTTAAGCAGTACACGGATTATCTCGAAGCGCTGGAGTTCCGCAAAGCGGTCGCGGAACTCCGCGCCATATGGGTGGTAGGCAACGAATATTTGACGCGTGCCGCGCCGTGGACCGAGCTCAAGACCGACCGCGCCCGCGCTGCCGCCTCCGTTCGCATGGGGCTCAATTTGGTGCGCCTGTTCGGCCATTTGGCGTGGCCGATCATTCCGTCATCGGCCGTGAAGATTCTCGCGACCGTCAGCGAAACGCCTGCGATCGTTCCGTGGCCGCACGCGAAGATGGGCGCATTTCTTTCCGAGCTCATACCCGGCGCACCGATTCAACCGGCGGATGTTCTGTTCGCAAAGATTGCGGATGAGCAGATCGCGGAATGGCAGACGCGTTTTGGCGGTACGGAATAAATTGCGCGCGCCCGCTTAAACTAAACGCGAGCCCAGCCGGCTGAGCCAAGCGCCTCAAGCGGGCGGAAGCGCGCTTTGTAATCCATCTTTGCGCTGCCGCCGACCCAATAGCCGAGATAGACGTAAGGAACGCCTTTCGCCTTCGCCGCGCGCACATGATCGAGGATCATATAGGTGCCGAGGCTGCGGTCTGTGAGCGCGGGATCGAAGAAGCTGTACACCATCGACAGCCCGTCCTGCAGAACGTCGGTCAATGCGCAGGCGGCGAGCGGTCCAGGCGAGCCGTCAATACCGGGAAGCCGGTATTCGATCAGCGTTGTGTCCACCGGCGTTTCTTCTACCATCGCGACATAGTCGAACAGGCCCATGTCGGACATGCCGCCGCCTGCATGACGATCGGTGAGATAGGCTTGCAGCAACGAGAATTGCTCGCGCGTGGCTTCCGCAGGCAGAACTTCGCGAATCAAATCGGCGTTGCGCCGTTCGATTCGGCGCTTGGTGCGATTGGGTTGGAACTCTTGCGCCACGACGCGCACCGATACGCAGGCGGAACAGCCATCGCACGCGGGGCGATAGGCAATCATCTGGCTGCGGCGAAATCCCGAATGGGTGAGGGCGTCGTTGAGGGAGCCCGCATGCGGGCCCATGAGGCGCGCGAATACTTTGCGTTCAACGCGCCCCGGTAGATACGGACATACGCCGCAGGGCGTCAGGAAGAACTGCGGCAGCCGGGAAAGATAATGCTCGGTCACGCGCCCAAAATCCCAGTCTTCGATTTGACCACGGACGGGACAAGCCCCCTGCGCATCACCGAAGCGTCCGAATTATGGCCAATAAGCGCTTAATACGCCAAGGGGTATCGGTGGTTTGCGTAAAGATTGGCACGAGATGATGCTCTAAAGTTGATGGCCGGGAGGCAGCACGGGGGCCTCCCGCATCAGAAGGATGCTAATTCGGCGGTTGGCCGAGGCCAGCGGGTTGTCTGGATAGAGGGGATCGGTCCCTGCCTTTCCCGCCACGTTGAAGACCCGGTCCGAGTCCAAACCGTAGGTCGCCAGGGCGGCACGGGCGGCATTGGCGCGCGCGGCCGAAAGCTCCCAATTGGTTATTCCGCCGGGGCCTTCGAACCTGGCCGCGTCAGTATAGCCCGTAATCGAAATGCGGTTGGGCAGGCGGTCCACGATATTGGCGACCTGCTGCATGAGCATCCGCGCCTTCGGCAGGAGATTGGAGGTGCCGGCCTGAAACATGGGCTGGCCTTCTTGATCGACGAGCTGGATATTCAGCCCTTCCGGCGTCTTGTCCATGATGACGTTGCGTGAGAGTTCGGCCAGATCGGGCATTTGCTGCATGGCCTGGCGAATGGAAATTTCCGCCTGCTCGAAATTGTGGTCGTCGAGTGAGGGGAGCTGCCGCTCCATCTGCTCGTCGCTTTTTACCTGGCTTTGCGACGAATTGCCTTGGACTTCGTCGGCCCCGCCCGCTAGTTCGCCTTCCGTTTTGGCGCGCGTTTCTTCTTGGGGCCGCGGCGGCGTCTGCGCATTCACGACCGAAACAGTTCCGCCGGCGCGGGCGCCCCCAGCGCCGAATACCGTGCCGGCAAGCACGCCACCAGCGCCGCTTTGGGTGCGCGAGATGTTCTGAGCCGCGAAATAATCGGCGATGCCGCGTTTTTGTTCTGGCGTCGTGGTGTTGATCAGCCACATCAGCAAAAAGAACGCCATCATGGCCGTCACAAAGTCGGCATAGGCCACTTTCCAGGCGCCGCCATGGTGTCCGCCATGGCCGCCCTTCTTGATCTTCTTGATGACGATTGAACCGTCGCCTGCCATTCTCTCCCCACCGGGCACATGCCGCTGCAAACAGGGGCTGCGTCCCGTGCCGTCCGTGCAGCGGATATGGCTTTACCGGCCCACCAGTGCTGTGGTCTTCAGAATGGGCCGGGGCTCGTTAAGGATGCGTTGAGGGAATGGACGCCGAAACCATTGTCGATACACGGGCGCTACGCGACGCTTTTGGGTGTTTTGCCACCGGAATCACGGTTGTAACCACGCTAAGCGAGAACGGGACGCCCGTCGGTATTACGGCAAATTCGTTTACCTCCGTGTCGTTGGACCCGCCGCTGCTTCTGTGGTGCCTCGACCGCCGTTCGACCACCTATGGCGTTTTCAGTTCGTGCAAAATTTTCGTCATCACCGTGCTGGATGCGGGCGCTACCGCCGTGGCGAGCCGCTTCGCCATGAAGGACGGCCACACGGTAGGCGATCAGGAATCGGTACCGACCGAAATGGGTCCGCCGACGTTCCCAGGGGCTTTGGCGGTGTTCGAGTGCGACATGCAGGCCCGCTATGACGGCGGGGATCATGTTGTGATGCTCGGCCTCGTGCGCAGATTCAAAAGCTGCGCTGAGGCTCAAAGAAATGCACATGGCCCGCTGCTCTATTATCGCGGCCGTTACCGCGCGCTGGCGTCACCGACCGGCTGAAGCTCGGTCCGGAACGTTGCCGTGCGTTCGATGGAGTTCGGCGCAATCGGAATGGTTACGTATTCGCCGTTCGCCCAACCCGGCAAGAGATCGTCGTAATAGCGCGAGAACACATTCCCCGATTGGCCGGTGGAAATCATGTAAAGCGAGTTTTCGGCATCGGCGAGATCGTAGATACCGCGATAGCCGGCGCCATGTATCGCGCGGTAGGGCTCTGCCGCACCCATGCGATGGTCGGCCCTGAGCACCGTGAACGCTCCGCCATCCATGATCGCTTCACGGTTGAAGAAGCCGCCGATCACCGGAAAGACGCCGAAGGGTCGTCCGGCATGAAACGAGCGATGCACGTCACCCCATGTCTGCGCGGGCCCGATTTCGGCGAGCGCATCATCCAAAGCCAAACGAATGCGTGAGGCGCAATCTTCGGTTTCGCGTGTCGCCTTGTCGTCGCACCATCGCGATTGGCCGTCGATATTATCGAGCACGCGCAACGTGAATTCAGCGCGATAGCCCCAATAGCCGGCGAAGCTTGGGCCCGATTCATCGGCATAAAGGCGGCGTGCCAGTGCGCGCGCCCAGGCCGAGAACAATAAAGGTTCGCGCTTCGCACGCAGCATGCCGCCGTCCCATGCGGTCAGCGCAGTGGCGGCTTCCGCGCCGCGCGCGCCCTGAAATGGTCCAACCGCTAGCAATCGTTTTTTCAACGCGAGCGCGTAGGTGTCTACCGTGTCGAGCTGGATGGCGCGGAAACTCGCAATCGATTGGCGCGATGTTTCCGGCGCAGCGCCGCCTGCGAGCAACGCATCGATGCGGTCACGCCGATACGGCGCTTCCCAGTCCAGCGCCAGAATATGCGCGTAGCCTTCCGGCACGGTTTTATTGTTGGCGGTGGAAATGCGATCCGAAGCGGGGTTCACGATTTCCGCTTCTTCGGACACCGGAATGAATCCCTGCCAATCATAGGCGGCATCCCATCCCGGCGCCGGAACGAGCCCGTGTGAATCATTGAGCGCGGTGCGGATCGGCACGCGGCCTGGAAGTACGAGGCCGATATTTCCTGATGCGCCTGCATCATCGGCATAGACGACGTTCTGCATGGGCGCGACGAACAATTCCGTCGCGGCATGAAACTCTTGAACGTTTTGCGCGCGGTTGATGCCAACAAGCGCATCCATGGTGGTGTCGTCGGGTGCCAACGCCGTCCATGCGAGGGCAAGAACATAGCCGGGCGGCGCAACGCCTTCATAAGCTCCGGTGTCTTCCATCACAGGGCCATGACGCGTAAGGCGTACGGTGACGTTTACGGATGCGCCGAAGCGCACCTTGATGGTTTCCACATGGGATTCGAATTCAGCCCAACCCGTCGGTGTTTGATATTGGCGATCGGAATCCGGGTGCAGTTTTTCGAGATAGAGATCTTCGGTGTCGGGCCCGGTATTGGTCAGGCCCCAGGCGACGTGGCGATTGCGGCCCGCAACGATGCCCGGAATTCCGGGCAGCGTTCCGCCCACAATGTCTTCATCCGGCAGCGCCATATGCGCGAGATACCAGGTCGAAGGAACCGTGAATCCCAGATGTGGATCGTTGGCGAGAAGCGGTTTGCCCTTTTCCGCATGTGCGCCGCCGACAACCCAATTGTTCGAGGCGGTAATGTCGGGAATGCCGAAGGCGGCGCCGACCTGCGTGGCGGCGAAGAGTCCATCGAGATAAGATGGCAACGCCACCTCGCCGAACGGCGCAATAAAATCTTGCACACCAATACGCCCCAGAATCGGCAGGAGGCGCCCGCGCGCGGCCTCGGCGTTGGCGTTGCCGGACAGCATCGTGGCCATGCCTTTCAGCACCGCAATACTATCGGCTGGCCGCCACGGTTCGGGGTTGCGATCGCCTGCCAGTGTGAATTCGATCGGAAGATCGCCGCGATGTGCGGCGAGGAACGCATTCACACCGGCGGCGTAACTCTCCAACACACGGCGCGTTTCCGGCGCCAGATGCGGCAATGCGAGTTCCGCAGCCGTGTAGAGTCCAAGCGTGCGCATGTCGCGGTCGGCCGACAGGGTGGTCTCGCCGAATAATTCCGACAACCGTCCCTTAATTTAACGGCGTGACATCTCCATTTGGAACAAACGGTCTTGCGCATGCGCGTAACCCAAGCCGAAGGCTGCGTCGTCATGGCTGCGCGCGAGAATATGCGGAATGGCATTGCGGTCGCGGCGAATGGTTGCCGGCGCACCGAGTCCGGCAACATTTTCGCTGGTGTCATAAGACGGAACCGACTACCAGAACGAAAAAATGAGTCCGGTAACGCCGAGGATCAACGCTCCCACGACGATGCCTAGGCCGATGGTGATGCGGCGGAACCAGCGTTTCATCAAGGCGGAGTTTCATTCCTCCGCCTTACAAAGGTAAGAGGCTTTGGGGGAAGGGGTTTCGGAACCGCCGCTTCACGTTATAAGCAGCGTGATTCTAGAGGTTCGAGATGGCGAAATCTGAAAAGCCTTATCATCACGGCGATCTTGCCCCGTCTTTGCGTATGGCGGCGCGTGAAATTCTGAAAGAAGAGGGGCTTAGTGCCCTCTCATTGCGCTCGGTTGCGAAGCGCGCCGGCGTCAGCCATGCGGCGCCCTACCGCCATTTTGCCAGCCGCGAGGCACTGTTGGTGGATCTTGCCATCGAGGGCTTCGCCGATTTACGCAACGAGATTGTGAAAGCTGCTGCCGCACCGGGACTTCCGGCTGACCGCATCGCGCATATCGGCGCGGCCTATGCAGGTTTTGCCGCCCGCAATGGCGGATTGTTGCGGTTGATGTTCGGTAGCGAGCTTCCGAATCGCGCGGAGTTTCCAGCGCTGAAGCAGGCGACCGATTCTATCGGCGCCGAAATCGGCCGGGCGCTTGGCGATCCGGTGATCGGGCTCGCCGCATGGGCGACGGTTCACGGGCTGGCCATCCTCAGTATCGAAAACATACTCGATCTCGGTCAGGTACAGGCGGGGATGGATGTGCTGCCCAGCCGCGCCGAAATTCTTCTGCGCAGCCTGTTCTCGCAGCCGTTGCACTGAAGCTTATTTAGCTTTCGGTAGGCCGGTTTTTGCATCGATAGCGGGCGTCGCCCGCTGTCGGTACGCGGGCAGGTCGGCGATATCGTCGGCATCGAGCGTGCTCAGACTCGCAAAGGCCGCTCGGCCCATATCGCTTTTGCGGAATCGATGCTGTTCGCTTTCGGGTAATATCTTCCAGTGCTTCCGGCAATCATAGGTTCGGCAGACCTGCGGACGTTTTTTGTAGATCGTGCAGAAATTGTCTGCGAGATGGGCACATTCGCCATTGGGCTTGTTGTTCAGGACGCGCAAATCGCCGACATGACGGTAATTGTAAGCGTGGAAATTCGGTTCGTCCTGCTCGGTCAGCAAAACGACATGATGGCGGCAGCACGCACTGCAGCCATCGCATGAGACCTCGCTCAAGCGGGTTCAGCGCTTCAGCATGCGCGCAGCGTCGCGCGCGAAATAGGTGACGATGGCATCGGCGCCGGCGCGCTTAAAAGCGATCAGGCTTTCCAAAATCGTGCGGTCACGGTCCAGCCAGCCGCGCTCTATGGCGGCCATAAGCATCGAATATTCACCCGACACTTGATAGGCGATTGTCGGCATGCCGAATTCATCTTTTACGCGTCGCACGATATCGAGATAGGGCATGCCGGGTTTCACCATCACCATGTCGGCGCCTTCGGCGATATCGAGTTCGACTTCGCGCATTGCCTCGTCGCTGTTCGCGGGATCCATCTGATAGGTGCGCTTATCGCCGGTCAGAGCTTTCGCCGAGCCGATGGCATCGCGATAGGGGCCATAAAACGCCGAAGCATATTTGGCGGCATAGGCGAGAAGGATCGTGTCCGTGTGGCCGTTCTCTTCGAGCGCGCGCCTGATGGCGCCGATCCGCCCGTCCATCATGTCGGAGGGCGCCAGTATGTCGCAGCCCGCTTGCACCTGAACGAGAGCCTGTTGGATCAAGAAAGCCACAGTCTCATCATTTGCGACATAGTCATCGACAAGAACGCCGTCATGACCGTGGCTGGTGTAGGGGTCGAGGGCGACGTCGCACATGATGCCGATGTTAGGAACCGCCGCTTTGATGGCGCGCACGGCACGGCAAATGAGATTGTCCGGGTTGATCGCTTCGCGCCCGTCCGGCGATTTGAGCTTGCTGTCCGTGTACGGAAAAAGTGCCAGCGCCGGAATGCCGAGACTGGCGGCGTCTTTCGCAGCTTCTACAACCAGATCGATCGTCAGCCGTTCGACGCCGGGCATCGAGGAAACGGCTTCGCGCTTGTTTTTGCCTTCCATCGGGAAAAGCGGCCAGATGAAATCGGAAGGCGAAAGATGCGCTTCCGACACCAGCGCGCGCGACCACGCATGCCGGCGTAAACGGCGCATGCGAAGGGCAGGGAAGGAAGAGCGGGTCATCGATTTCAAGGTTACGAGGCGCCGCCTGTCTAGGCAATTGCCCGTCTCCTCGCAAGAATTGTCGCCTTCTTTGGTGAGCGGGTTATGCTTGGAGCCATGGAAACCACCTCTGACATTCTGTTCTCGACCGACCTTGCGCTGGCGCATGTGACGTTGAACCGGCCCCGGGCTCTCAACGCGTTAACCCTTGCCATGTGTACGGCCATGCAAGAGCGGCTGGACGCTTGGGCGGCAGATGATCGGATACACGCCGTTCTGATCGACGCCGTCCCGGGTCGCGCCTTCTGCTCCGGCGGCGATATTCGCGCGGTTTCGGAATGGGCGCGCACCGACGATCCGCGCGCCATGATTTTCTTCCGCACCGAATATAAAATGAATGCCAGCATCGGGCGTTTTGCGAAGCCTTATGTCGCGCTTATCGATGGGATCGCGATGGGCGGCGGCGTTGGAATCTCCATTCATGGCAGCCACCGCGTCGCGACCGAAAACGCCGTGTTCGCGATGCCGGAAACGTCGATCGGTTTTTTCCCCGATGTGGGCGCGAGTTATTTTTTGCCGCGCTGTCCGGGCGCCATCGGCATGTTCCTGGGACTTACCAGCGCGAGATTGACAGCGGCTGATATGTTGTATGCAGGCATCGCAACGCATCTTGTGGCCACTAACCGGATCGCAGAAATCGTGCCGCGTCTGGCCGCGGGCGAGAATGTCGATGCGGTGTTGCAATCGCTGCAAAGCGATTTTGGACCGTCTCCATTGGAATCTGCACGAGCGCGCATAGATCGCGTGTTCTCGGCGCCTTCTATCGAAGCAATATGCGAGCGGCTTGAATCTGAAGGTGGGTGGGGCCGTGAAGTCTTGGAAATGCTTGCGGCGCGCTCACCGACAAGTTTGAAACTTACACATCGCGAGTTGCGCGGCGCACTCTCGCGTTCATTGCCAGAGTGTCTGGCGCAAGAACTTCAATTGGTGGCGCGTGTTCTGAAGGGCCACGATTTTCACGAGGGCATTCGCGCGGCAATTGTCGACAAGGACAATCACCCGAAATGGCAGCCAACGCGGTTAAGCGAAATTAGCGACGAAGAAATCGCCACTTTTTTCCTTCCACATATTTCGCCAGAAGCCGTCTAAGTTTTTCGCAATTGCACGGAATATGCGGGTTTACGCGCGCCGGTGCCCCAATTTGGCACGTCCGGCAACGCTGCGCGCTAAGCCGCCATTAAGGTGCGGTTGATATGTTTATCCAAACAAATAAGGGGTTTGGTGATGATAATTCATTTGAGGGGAGCTGCATGACCGCACTTGCGAAAGCACAAATTGCCGAGCGTATGGATGGAGCTTCCGACTTACGTCCGCGCTATCTCGAATGCCTCAATTTGGTGGAGCGTCTTCACCGGCAGCTTCTCGACGTCATCAAAGACGAGCTCGATCGCCGCGGTGAACGTGTCGTCAACAGCGTCCAGGCTCTGCTCCTGTTCAATATCGGCGACCAGGAACTGACCGCGGGCGAGCTGCGCACGCGCGGTCACTATTTGGGCTCGAACGTTTCCTATAATCTGAAAAAATTGGTCGAGGCCGGTTATATTCACCACCAGCGCTCCGATACCGACCGCCGCTCGGTTCACGTCAGTTTGACAGACAAGGGCGCCGAAATCCGCTCCGCCGTTGCCAAGCTGTTCGAGCGGCATTTGGACTCGGTCGAAGCGGTTGGTAATGTCTCTTCGACCGATTTTGAGGTCCTGAACGTCAGTTTGCGCCGTCTGGAGCGGTTCTGGCTCGATCAGGTTCGCTACCGCCTCTGACACGTTATTGAGAGGCGTTCGCAACTGCATCCGGTTAAGCGCGTTGCCTTACAGCCAACCCGGGTCGTGAGCCTAGATTCCGCTGGCTTTTGCGGATAGAATGCTGAGGCGCTTGTGACAAATTCGCGTCGAACGGTCGAGGAACCTAGGGTTACACTGGGTCTTTGAATCGCCGACTGGGCGGACTAACCGGGAAGAGCCGAACCTATGCCGTTTGCGTACGGCCAGACCTTCAAAGACGCTCTGGCAAAATTAAAGCGTGAAGGCCGTTATCGCGTATTTGCGGATCTTGTCCGTCGTCGCGGCAGCTATCCCAACGCCGATCATCATCAGGCATCCGGTACTCGGCCGATAACGGTCTGGTGCAGCAACGATTATTTGTGCATGGGGCAGCACCCGGCGGTGCTCGCGGCCATGCATGAAGCCTTGGAATCAACCGGCGCCGGTTCGGGCGGCACGCGCAATATTTCAGGCACGACTCACTACCACGTGCAGCTTGAGGCCGAGCTTGCCGATCTCCACGGCAAGGAAGCGGGCCTTACCTTCACCTCCGGTTTCGTCTCCAACGACGCCACGCTGTCCACACTGGCAAAATTGCTGCCGGGCTGCATTTTCTTCTCCGACGAAATGAATCACGCGTCGATGATTGAAGGGATGCGCCGCTCGGGTGCTGAAAAGCGCGTCTTCCGCCACAGCGATATGGCGCACCTCGAAGAATTGCTGCGTGCCGCCGATCCGCAGGCGCCCAAGATCATCGCTTTCGAATCCGTCTTCTCAATGGAAGGCGATTTCGGAAAGATCGGCGAGATGTGCGATCTCGCGGAAAAATACAACGCGCTCACCTATTTGGATGAAGTCCACGGCGTCGGCCTTTACGGCCCGCGCGGCGGCGGCGTCGCTGAGCGCGACGGCGTCATGCACCGAGTCGACATCATCGAAGGCACGCTCGCCAAAGCTTTCGGCGTGATGGGTGGTTACATCACCGGCGATGCAGCCCTTATCGATTGCATTCGTTCTTACGCGCCGGGCTTTATCTTCTCGACGTCATTGCCGCCGGCAGTTGCAGCAGGCGCGCTTGCCAGCGTGCGTCATCTCAAGGCGAGCAATGTCGAGCGTCAGGGTTTGCAGGTTCGCGCCGCGCGGCTGAAGCGTCTGGCCAAAGAAGCCGGGCTGCCAATCATGAATTCGCCGAGCCATATCGTTCCGATCATCGTGGGCGATGCGGCTCTCTGCAAAGCTGTTTCGGATGAGCTTCTCTTCCGTGACGGCGTCTATGTGCAGCCGATCAATTTTCCGACCGTCCCGCGCGGCACTGAGCGCCTTCGCGTGACGCCGACACCGCTTCACACCGACGCGATGATGGACGAGTTGATCGTAGCGCTGGATCGCGTGTGGACCGCGCTGCGTATACGCCGCGCCGCCTAATGCCCTCGGCCCCGGCCGGACGCGAAGTTCTGTTCGAGATCGTCCGGATCGGCGCGTTCGCCAAGGTCACTGCGATAGACCCCACTACCGGCGTGGAAATTTCGCTTTCGGCTCCTGCCCAATCGGATGATTCAATCCTGCGCGCGGCGGGCTTGCGGAAGCTGGACTATGTGCTGGCGAAAAAAGCGGCCGAGAAAAACCCCAAACGCTGAACTTGTGTCAGCCTTTGCGGCGGCGTCCGGTTGACGACGCTGAACGGCCCAGCCCGATCTTTTTCGCGAACTCGGAACGCTGCGCGGCATAATTGGGCGCCACCATCGGGTAGTCCGCCGGCAGGCCCCATTTCGAGCGATATTCTTCCGGCGTCATATTGTAGTTGGAGCGCAGATAGCGCTTCAGCATTTTCAGTTTTTTTCCGTCTTCCAGGCACACGATGTAATCGGGTGTGACAGACCGCTTCACCGGCACGACCGGCTTTTGCGCGGTCGGGATTTCGGTTTGAACGCCGCCGGAAAGGCCGCCCAGCGTCGAATGGACGCTCTTTATCATGGCAGGCACTTCGGAGACCGGAATCGGGTTGTTGCTGACATAGGCGGCAACAATCTCGCTCGCGAGCTTCAAAATCTCGTCGCCACGCAAAACCTGATGCTCATTGGCCAAGGGAAGTACTTTGGGCATCCTTGAACGACTCGGGTTTTATTTTTCGCCAGTACCTACATAGGCCCTTATTCTCCTGGCAACAATACCGGCTGTGCAGTCTGGAAGCCTCGGCGGACGGCGCAGAGCAATATTCGCGGCCTAATGGTGAAATCATGCGGTCTGGAATTGAGTCTTTTGTTTGCTGATGTCTGATAACATCAAATGATACAATTTTGGTATACTTAAGGGTGGATGAGAGAACCTTGTTCTCCTCCCCCGGCGGGCGGGTTACCTTCTAAAGGTACCAGCCTCGAAATATTGTCGCGGGTGTAATTATCCACCACTCCCCGGGCTTGGTTTTCATCGTAGAGTGTCGTTTCTCAGCCCTAGATTTGGTAAAGCTGCCGCCCCGCGCCCACAAACTGCGCGGACGTGGCATAGGAGAAGTGGCGAATGTCGGCAGTAAACGAAAAAATCCTCAGCGATGGCGCTGATTTCTTCGTCCGTGGTCTCGCCGCGGCCGATCCGGAAATCGCCTCGGCGATTGCCCTTGAGCTCGGCCGCCAGCAGGAAAAAATCGAACTGATCGCGTCCGAGAACATCGTCTCCAAGGCGGTGCTGGAAGCGCAAGGTTCGGTCCTCACCAACAAATATGCGGAAGGCTATCCGGGCCGGCGCTATTACGGTGGCTGCGAATATGTCGACATCGCTGAGACGCTCGCGATCGAACGCGCCTGCCGCCTGTTCAATTGCAGCTTCGCCAATGTGCAGCCGCATTCCGGCGCGCAAGCCAATCAGGCGGTCTTCTTCGCGCTGCTGCAGCCGGGCGACACGTTCATGGGTCTCAACCTCGCCGCTGGTGGACATCTCACCCACGGTTCGCCGGTCAATTATTCCGGCAAATGGTTCAAGCCGGTTCCCTACAGCGTTCGCCGCCAAGATCATCTCATCGACATGGACGAGGTCGAAGCGCTCGCGAAGGAGCATAAACCCAAACTCATCCTTGCCGGTGGCTCAGCCTATCCGCGCATCATCGACTTCGCGCGCTTCCGCAAGATTGCGGATTCCGTCGGCGCCTATTTGATGGTCGACATGGCGCATTTCGCCGGTCTCGTTGCTGGCGGCGTCTATCCGAGCCCAATCGATCACGCGCATGTCGTTACAACCACCACGCATAAGACTTTGCGCGGTCCGCGCGGCGGCATGATCCTTTCGCAGGACGCCGATCTCGGAAAGAAAATCAATTCGGCGGTATTCCCTGGTCTGCAAGGCGGGCCGCTGATGCATGTCATTGCCGCCAAGGCTGTGGCGCTCGGCGAAGCCCTAAAGCCGGATTTCAAAATCTATGCGCGCAACGTCGTCGAGAACGCGAAGGCGCTCGCCGAAGTTCTTCACTCCGGTGGTCTCGATATCGTTTCCGGTGGTACCGACACGCATTTGATGCTGGTCGATCTCCGGCCAAAAAACGCCACCGGCCGCGCGACCGAGAAGGCGTTGGACCGCGCCAACATCACCTGCAACAAAAACGCCATTCCGTTCGACACCGAAAAGCCGGCGATAACCTCGGGCGTTCGCCTCGGTTCGCCGGCCGGAACGACACGCGGCTTCGGCACTGCGGAGTTCCGCGAGGTCGGGCGTATGATCATCGATGTCGTCGAAAGTGTCGCCGTGCATGGCGACCAACCCAATGCGGTCGTTGAAGAGGGCGTGAGACAACGCGCTCTCGATCTCTGCCGTCGCTTTCCCGTTTATCACTGAGAGGGGCTTATTGATGCGTTGTCCGTTTTGCGGTCACGACGATACCCAAGTCAAAGACAGCCGTCCGTCTGACGACAACGCCGCCATTCGGCGCAGACGCCTATGTCCGGCCTGTGGGGGCAGGTTCACGACATTCGAGCGCGTGCAGCTGCGTGAGCTCACCGTGCTGAAGAAATCGGGACGGCGTGAGCCCTTCGACCGGGAGAAATTGGAGCGCGCGATCCATCATGCCTTGCGCAAGCGCCCCGTCGAACCCGAACGCATCGAACGCATGGTCACCGGCGTGGTGCGGCGTCTCGAAAGCATGGGCGAGAACGAGATCAAGTCCGACACCATCGGCGAACTCGTGATGCAGGCTTTGGCCTCGCTCGATAAGGTCGCCTATATTCGCTTCGCCTCGGTCTATAAGAATTTCCGCGAAGCGCGGGATTTCGAGACGTTCGCAGGCGAACTCGCAGCGGTGGATCGGGATTAGCGCCACGCAAGCGAAGCCGGATGACATCGCCTATATGCGCCATGCGCTTCGGCTGGCCGCGCGGGGGCTTGGCCGTGTGGCGCCTAATCCATCTGTCGGTTGCGTCATTGTCTCGCGCGATGGCGACATCGTGGGGCGCGGATTTACGCAAGCCGGTGGACGGCCGCACGCGGAAACCGAGGCGCTGCGCCAAGCCGGTGAAAATGCACGCGGCGGCACTGCCTATGTCACGCTCGAACCTTGCGCGCATCACGGCAAGACACCGCCTTGCGCCAATGCATTGGTGGCGAGCGGCGTAGCGCGTGTGGTGGCGGCGATCGTCGATCCCGATCCGCGCGTGCGCGGGCAAGGAATGAAAATTCTGGAAGCCGGCGGCGTCGCGGTCACGCAGGGCGTGTGCGCGGGTGAAGCACGCGCGCTGAACGCCGGCTTCTTCAAACGCATCGATTATGGCCGTCCGCTGGTGGCGCTGAAAATCGCGCAAAGTGCTGACGGCTATATCGCGGATGCTTACGGCAATAGCCGGTGGATAACGTCGGAAGAGGCGCGCCGTCATGGGCATCTTATGCGGGCGCGGTTCGACGCCATTGTGGTCGGTATCGGAACGGTGCTGCAAGACGATCCGCTTTTGACGTGCAGGATACCGGGGCTGGAAGGCGCGTCGCCGCTGCGCGTGGTGCTGGATTCGCGCCTTCGCCTGCCGCCGCAGTCGCAGCTTGCCCGCACGGCACGGGAAATTCCCGTGCATCTCTTCACCGCCAGCGATCAGAGCGCATCCCAATTGACCGATATGGGCGTGGAAATCATCCGCGTGGGTGCCTACGATAAAGGGCGCCCCGACATCGGTGCCGTCATGGGCGAACTCGCGCGGCGGGGCCAGACGCGTGTTCTGGTGGAAGGCGGCCCCAGCCTCCATGCCTCGCTCCTGATGCGCGGCGAGGTCGACCAAATCCATATCTATCGGGCGCCGTTATTGCTGGGGCAGGGCGCGAAATCCGCTACGGCCGGATTTGGGAGCGGGAGCCTTGAAGCGGCCCCGCGCATGCAATTGCTCTCACGCCAAACATTCGGACCGGACTTGCTGGAAAGCTTCGCCCTTCGAGGCTAAAAGGACCCCATGTTCACAGGCATCGTCACAGATATCGGGCAGGTACGTCACGTCGAGCTGCGCGGCGACACGCATTTGGTGATCGGCACCGGCTTTGACGTGTCCGCCATCGATATCGGCGCATCGATTGCGTGTTCGGGCTGTTGCCTGACCGTCGTCGATAAAGGCACTGCCGCGGACCGTTGGTTTGCGGTCACGGCCTCGGCCGAGACGCTCTCAAAGACCACGCTGGGCAATTGGAAGATCGGCGATAAAGTAAATTTAGAACGGCCTCTACGCCTCGGCGATGAATTGGGCGGCCATATCGTCACCGGCCATGTCGACGGCGTTGCCGACATCGTCTCGGTCGTGCCCGAAGGCGAGTCTTTGAGACTGGTGCTTGAAGTGCCCACGGCCCATAGAAGCTTCATCGCGGCCAAAGGCTCGGTGGCGCTGGATGGCGTATCCCTGACGGTGAACGAGGCGGAGGGTGGGCGCTTTGGCGTGAACATCATTCCGCACACGCTGAAGGCGACGACATTCGGACATGCGAAAGCGGGTAGCAAAGTGAATTTCGAAGTCGATCTTCTGGCGCGCTATGTCGGGCGGCTGGTGAAGGCATGAACGTCTTTCACGATTACATTGCGTCCATTCCGGACGTCATCGAAGACGCGCGCAACGGCCGCATGTTCATTCTGGTCGACGCTGAGGACCGTGAGAACGAGGGCGACCTCGTCATCCCGGCGCAGATGTGCACGCCGCAGGCGGTCAATTTCATGGCCAAGTACGGACGCGGTCTGATCTGCCTGGCGCTGACGCAGGAGCGCACTGATCAATTGAATCTGCCGATGATGGCGGCGCAGAACCGCACGCGCAATCAAACAGCCTTCACGGTGTCCATCGAAGCCAAGGACGGAATTTCGACGGGAATTTCCGCGCCCGACCGCGCCCGTACTATCGGGGTTGCCATCGATCCGACCAAAGGCCAATCCGACATTGTCATGCCGGGCCACATTTTCCCGCTCGTGGCCCGCCACGGCGGTGTTCTGATCCGTGCCGGGCACACCGAAGCGGCTGTCGATATCGCCCGCCTCGCAGGCCTCAATCCGTCGGGCGTGATCTGCGAGATCATGAATGAAGACGGCACCATGGCGCGGCTGCCAGATTTGATAAAATTCGCGCAATTGCACGGGCTGAAGGTCGCAACCATCGCCGATCTCATTGCCTATCGCCGCAGGCACGATCATTTCGTTCGTCGCACGCATGAGGTCGATTTCGAAAGCCGCAATGGCGGTCAGTTCAAGCTGATCACCTATCTCAACACCATCGAAGACCAGGAGCATGTCGCGCTGGTGAAAGGTGACGTCTCCGGTCCCGTTCCGCCCCTCGTGCGCATGCATGCGTTCAATCTGTTCGACGATGTGCTGGCCGCGAAATGGGGGCAGGGCGATACGTTGGGTGAATCGATGCGCATCGTCGGCGCTGAAGGCCGCGGTGTTATCGTGCTGATCCGGCGCAACCGCATCGCGCCCGTCTCTGAAGTTTTGCAAATTTCGAAAGGTCCGACACCGGATCTCGAACAATCGCGGCTGAAGGAATATGGTGTGGGTGCGCAAATCTTGATTGATCTCGGCGTCGAAAAAATGGTGCTCTTGACGAATACGCCTGGCCGGCGCGTTGTGGCTCTCGAAGGGTATGGGCTGACCATTGTGGAAACGCGGCCCATTGGTTCTGGAGCTTTGTGAAATGCGCATCCTGCTTGTCGAAGCGCGTTTCTATCCGAATATTTCGGACATGCTCTATGAGGGGGCGACGCAGGTTCTGGATGCTGCGGGCGCTATCTACGAGGCACTTGAAGTGCCTGGCGCTCTTGAGATTCCTGCTGCCATCGGCATGACCGCCGGAAAATTTGACGGGTTTGTCGCGCTTGGCTGCGTCATAAGGGGCGAGACCTATCATTTTGAAATCGTCGCCAATGAATCGGCGCGTGGTCTGATGGCATTGTCGGTGAACGCCGGTCTCTGCATTGGCAACGGCATTTTAACGGTCGAGAACGAAGAGCAGGCGCTTCGCCGCGCAGACCGCGCGCTATTGGACAAAGGCGGCGATGCAGCCCGCGCCTGCCTGGCTATGCTGAAGATCAGAGCTCGGCTTGGGCCCGCGTGATATGACCAGCGAAGCCACTTCACGGCATGAAGGCCGCAGCGCCGCGCGGTTGGGCGCGTTGCAGGCGCTCTATCAATTGGAGATCACCGGCAACACGCCGGAAGACGTGATCAAGGAATTTATCGATCACCGCTTCGGACGCGATATCGGCGAAACCGGCGGCGCGCTGGAGCAAGATCAGGAATTTTTCGCTGATATTGTGCACGGCGTTTTGAAGCATCAAACGGAAATCGACCGGTCCATCGCTAGGGCCTTGGCCACCGGCTGGACGCTGGCGCGGATCGACTCGATCCTGCGCGCTTTGATGCGTGCGGCGACATATGAATTGGTGGCGCGAAAAGACGTGCCGGCGAAAGTCGTCCTTGACGAATATGTGGAATTGTCGCGCGATTTCTTCGACGGCGAGGAGCCTTCTTTTGTGAATGCCGTGCTGGACCGCATGGCGCGCGAAAAGCGCGCCGCTGAGTTCGGTTTGCCAGCGCCAAGCGGTACGTTGGAATTCTAGCGTGGGTCGCCCCGCAACAGGGCGCGTGTCAGTCCGAGCGCGGTAATTGACGATGGAAGGCTTTTGGATCGTTCTTGGACTTGCCGTGATTTTCGGCATTCCAGGCATGGCCATTGCCGGCTTCGTGAAATCGCGCAGCAATGAAGCGCACCTCAAACTTACCGATCTTCGCGTTCAGCATCTCAGCCGCCAACTCGTTCTTTTAAGCGATGAGATTACGGCGTTGCGCGCGACGCGCGGCGCGGCGCCTGCCGCATCTGCGCCGGTGGAAGAGGCGCAGAGCAAGCAAGCAGGCGCTGAGATGACCGGAGAGGGTTATGTCTTCGCGCCTCCGCCGCCTGAGCAGGCCGCGCCGCCGGAAGACTATATTTTTGCAACGCCGCCTCCGGCTGCGCCGCCGCCACCTAAGCCGAAGCCTTCGCATGACATGAAGGGGCTGGAAGAGGCGCTTACCTCGCGCTGGCTGGTGTGGCTTGGCGCGCTCACCATCGCGTTGGCCGGAACATTCCTCGTCAAATACGCCATCGATGAAGGCCTGCTTGGACCAGCCGCGCGGGTCACGCTGGGCTTTGTTCTCGGCGTCGTTCTTGCGGCGGGCGGCGAATGGCTACGCCAGCGGCCGCTTCAGCGCGCCATCGCCGCTGTGCGCCCAAACTACGTGCCACCGGCATTGACGTCATCCGGCCTGTTCATCGCCTTTGGCAGCATTTATGCCGCCTATGCTCTGTACGGATTGATTCCGCCGTTCGTCGCCTTCGCCGGGTTGGCTTTGGTCGCGCTTGCAGCCGTTGGGCTCAGCCTTCTGCAAGGGCCGTTCGTCGCGCTGCTCGGACTCTTTAGCGCCTTCGCTACACCAGCTTTGATCGCAACAAATACGCCGTCGGCATGGGGTCTGTTCTCATACCTCCTTTTGGTCGAAGCGGCGTGTCTCGCGCTCGCGCGCCATCGTGCCTGGTGGTGGTTTTCTATTCCCACGCTTGCCGGCACAGTTGTGTGGCCGGTGCTTTGGATTCAGTTCGGGTCCTGGGCATTGGGAGATGAAATTCCGATCGGGCTTTATCTCTTTCTTACATCGCTCGCTTTTTTCGGGATGCGATATGGAAGAGCGCGCGCCGACGGGCCGGAGGATTGGCTGGCCGAGATCATCCGCATCGAGATACCGGAAATCGTGGTTCTGGCGGCTTCCGCGATCCTGGCGGCGCTCTCGGTCTTCTTGGTCGATAAAGCCGATCACAGCACCGCGGTTCTCGTCGCGTTTGGCGGGTTGTCCTGTCTCTTTCTGTTCATGGGAAGGCGCGAAGCGGTGTTCGACACGGTGCCGATGGCCGCAGGCGTCGCATCGCTTGTGATCGTCGGCATCATGCCGTTGCCTGCGACTGTCGTTAGCGCGCCTGCGCTTCCCGGCGCACCGTTTATAGCACCGGCGCTGTTTCCGTTCGTCGCAACAAGCGTCGCCTTCGGCGCGCTTTTCGGCATTGCCGGATTTGTGGCGTTATGGGGTGCCAAGCGGCCGGCGATGTGGGCTGCGCTTTCAGCCGCGACTCCGGTTCTAATGTTGATCATCGCGTATGGCCGCATCGCGGATTTCAACATCGACGGGCGCTGGTCGTTGCTTGCGCTTGCGCTTGGCGCATTGATGCTTTTCGCGGCCGAACGCGTGGAGCGCTACCGCAACGCCAAAGGGCTCGACGTGTCGTTGAGCTTCTATGCGACTTCTGTCGTCTCGCTGCTCGCTTTGGCCGCAACGATGAGTTTGCGCGAAGCCTGGTTGACGGTCGCGCTCTCGATGCAGCTTCCGCTTCTTGCCGCCGTATATTTGCGCGTGCCCGTGATCTCACTGCGCATTCTGGCGAGCGCAATTGCCACTGCCGTGCTCGTGCGCTTGGTCGCGAACTACAACATTTTCGACTATCCGCTCGGCGGATATCCGGCGCTCAGCTGGGTGCTTTACGGCTACGGAATCCCGGCTGTCGCGTTTTTTGCTGCCGCGCACCTCTTCCGTCGGGGAAAGGACGATCTCCTCGTCACTCTGCTTCAGGCGGGATGCCTCTTGTTCGCCGTGTTGCTCGTCTCGCTCGAGATCCGACTCTTCATCACAGCGCGCATCGATTTTCCTTATTATCTGTTGCTTGAGCAAAGTCTGCAGGCAATTTCCTGGATGGCAGTCGGCACTGCGCTCGCCGCTCATTATGCGCGAACCGGCCACAGCGTCAGCTATTGGAGCGCGCGGATTCTTCTCGGTATGTCCGCCGTGCAGGTCGCGTTCTTCCATGCGTTCCTGTCGCTTCCAACGGCGACGCATGATTTTGTCGGCGCCTATCCGATAGTGAACTTGCTGCTGCTCGCCTATCTGGTGCCGGCGGCGTTCGCATTCCGCTTCGCGTATGATGTGCGCAACACGAGCCCGCGCGGTGCTGCCGCTGCCTCCATCGCCGGCTTCATTCTCATCTTCATTTACATCACGCTTGAAGTGAAACGCGCCTTTGAAAGTCCAATTCTCTCCGATGCCGTCAGCCAGGACGAGCTTTACGCCATCTCGATAGCGTGGCTCGTCTATTCATTGACGCTGTTGGGCCTCGGCATTTTCACGCGCATGACCTTGTTGCGCTATGTCTCGCTCGCGGTGCTCCTGCTCACGGTCGTGAAAGTATTCCTGCTCGATATGTCGGGCCTTGCCGGCCTCTATCGGGTGGGGTCATTCCTCGGCCTCGGCCTTTCGCTGGTCGGCATCGGTTATCTGTATCAGCGCTTTGTTTTTCGCCCGACGCCGCGTCCGGCCTAAGGTGACGCATGAAGTCCCAATCCTGCCTTGGTGAATTCGACCTCATTGAAAAACTTTTCGCGCCTTTGGCTGCGAAGATGCCGGGCGCCTATGGGTTGAAAGACGATGCTGCCGTTCTGAACATTCCGGCGACGCATGATCTCGTTGTTACCGCTGATGCCCTCGTCGAGGGTGTCCACTTCTTGCGTGACGATCCGCCGTATGCGATTGCGAAGAAGGCCTTACGCGTCAATCTCTCAGATCTCGCTGCCAAGGGTGCGACGCCCCACTCATATTTGCTGATGCTGGCGTTGCCGGATTGGGTGGACGATTCTTGGTTGCAAGGCTTTGTCTCCGGACTTGAAGCCGATCAGGAAAATTTCGGGATATCGCTGATTGGCGGCGATACTACGCGAACGCCAGGGCCGCTGATGATTGCGATAACTGCGCATGGCATCGTGCCGAGCGGCCGCGTTCTTCGACGCGGTGGGGCGCGGGCAGGCGATATCGTGTTCGTGACCGGAACCATCGGCGATGCAGGCGCCGGTCTCGCAGTGCTGCGTGGCGAAGGTATTGGATTGAGAAAGGAAAAACGCGAGAGGCTGATCGCGCGTTATCGCCTTCCCGAACCGCGAGTCGCTCTCGGTCCTTTGTTGATTGGCCATGCGACGGCCGCGCTCGATGTATCGGACGGTCTCCTCGCCGACCTCGCGCATATCGCGGATGTGTCGGGCGTTCGGCTTGTGGTTGAGGCCGAACGCGTACCGCTCTCTATTCCCGGACGCGCTTTTTGGGGAAGTAAGGTGGCCGCCATCGCCAAGGCGGCATCCGCCGGTGACGACTACGAGATCGCCTTCACCGCGCCGGCCTCCTCGCGTCGTGCGCTTGCCGAGCTTTCTCAGACACACGAATTGTCCATCCGCGAGATCGGGCGGGTGGAGGAGGGCGCTGGCGTGACCTTTCTGGACGACGAGGGCCGGTTTTTTGCCCCGGATCGCCTCGGCTTCACGCATTTTTAGGCCGCTCACCGCGAGCCCGGTAACGGCGCGTTAGCGGTGAAGGCCTCACCATGACGCCATGCGCATCCTCTGGGCCGGAATTTTGCTGCTATTCGCCATGCTCGCCGGGGCCGCTCCGGCCATGGCGGCTGCTGCTGCCCACGGCCAGGCGCCGGCTGCTCACGCGCCAGAGCCAGGGGCCGTGGTCCCGGAAGGTCCGGCCGAAGTTGTGCTGCCGCCCATTATCGCCCCGATGAACGTCTCGGGTCGCCTCTCCGGCTATGCCTATATAACGGTAGCCATCCATCCGGTTGCGCGGGACGGCATATTGCTGATCCGGGAAAAATGCCGTTTTCTGCAGGATGCTTTCTTGCGGGAGCTGAACAGAGGCTCGATTCTGAAGGTCGATGACCCCAAAGCGGTGGACGAGGCGGCTGTTAACGCGCGGCTGACCGAGCGGGCGAAAGCGGTTCTTCCGGCAGGCACGGTTAAGGATCTAGCGTTCCAGCCGATCGTGATCGCGCACTTGGTTCCGCAATAAAGAGTCTTAAGGCCGAATCTTAAGAATCGCCGCGTCAATTCCACGCTCAAGCCGTGGTTGCCTCTCCAACACTCTTTTGGCATGTTCGCCCCCCTTTCGAAGCGGCGGGCGCCGTGGTGTTGGCTCGCCACCTTTCCACTATGAGGATACGGACCAATGAGCGTGGAGCTTTCCCTCGTACTCGCCTGCGGCGTGCTCGCCATCGCCTATGGAGGCTGGCTGACAACCAATCTGCTCAGCCGTAGCCCCGGCACGAAGGAGATGCAGGAAATCGCGGCTGCCATTCAGGAAGGCGCGCGCGCCTATTTGAATCGGCAATACACGACCATCGCGATTGTTGGCGCCATCATCTTCGTTCTGGCCATCATATTCATGGGCTGGCAGGTTGCTGTGGGCTTCCTGATCGGCGCCACGCTCTCTGGTCTTGCGGGCTATGTCGGCATGAACGTCTCGGTGCGCGCCAATGTGCGCACGGCGGAAGCGTCACGCAAAAGCCTGGCAGAAGGCCTTTCGGTGGCATTCAGCGCCGGCGCGGTGACGGGACTTCTCGTTGTTGGTCTCGGACTCCTTGGTGTTGCCGGCTACTTTGCCTTCCTCACAGTCGGACTCAATCTTTCCATCGATGACGAAGCGCAGGCCCGCGTCATTGTGAACTCGCTGGTTGCACTTGGCTTCGGCGCTTCGCTGATCTCGATCTTCGCGCGCCTTGGCGGCGGTATTTTCACAAAGGGTGCTGACGTCGGCGGCGACATGGTCGGCAAGGTGGAAGCCGGAATTCCGGAAGATGATCCGCGCAACCCGGCCACGATCGCCGACAACGTCGGCGACAATGTCGGCGACTGCGCCGGTATGGCCGCTGACCTGTTCGAAACCTACGCGGTGACCACGGTTGCTACTATGGTGCTCGCTTCCATCTTCTTTGTCGGCGATGCCAAGCATGCGCTGATGCTCTATCCGCTGACCATCGCGGGCGTCTGCATCATCACGTCGATCATCGGCACATGGTTCGTGCGCCTCGGCAAAGGCTCCATCATGGGCGCTTTGTACAAAGGCTTGATCGCCACCGGGGTGTTGTCGCTGGCGGTGTTGTGGCCGCTGACCGATTACATGGTCGGCTTGAATACCAGCTACACGGTTCTGGATGGCGGCACGACATTCACCGGCATGGATCTGTTCCTGTGCGGTGTGGTGGGCCTTGCCGTTACGGGCTTCATCGTGTGGATCACCGAATACTACACAGGCACGAATTTCCGCCCGGTGCAGTCGGTGGCGCGCTCTTCGGTGACCGGCCATGGCACGAACGTCATTCAGGGTCTCGCGGTGTCGATGGAATCGACGGCGCTTCCGGCCCTGGTGATCTGCGTCGGCATCATCTCGACCAATATGCTCGCGGGCCTCTTCGGTATCGCGATTGCAGTTACCACCATGTTGGCGCTCGCCGGCATGATTGTGGCGCTGGATGCGTTCGGTCCCGTGACCGACAACGCCGGCGGCATCGCTGAAATGGCGGGTCTGGAAGGCGAAGTGCGCAAGACCACCGACGCGCTCGACGCGGTCGGCAACACCACCAAAGCGGTGACCAAAGGCTACGCCATCGGTTCGGCCGGCCTCGGCGCGCTGGTGTTGTTTGCGGCGTATACGGAAGATCTCAAGTACTTCATCGCCAATGGCGATGTGTACCCCTACTTCCAAGGCATCGCAGTGCCGACCTTCGCACTCACCGATCCCTGGGTGGTTGTCGGTCTCTTCATCGGCGGCTTGCTGCCTTATCTCTTCGGCGGCATGACCATGACCGCTGTGGGGCGCGCGGCGCAGGCTGTGGTGGAAGAGGTTCGCCGTCAGTTCAAGGAAATGCCGGGCATCATGACGCGCACGCAGAAGCCGGATTACGGCCGTGCGGTGGACATGCTCACCCGCGCCGCTATCCGCGAAATGATCCTTCCGTCGCTGTTGCCGGTGCTTTCACCCATCGTTCTGTTCGTGATCGTTGGCTGGATCGCGGGTCCCACCTCAGCGTTCTCGGCGTTGGGTGCGATGCTTCTCGGCGTGATCGTGACCGGCCTTTTCGTCGCCATCTCGATGACATCGGGCGGCGGCGCTTGGGACAATGCCAAGAAATACATCGAAGACGGCCATTACGGCGGTAAGGGTTCGGACGCGCATAAAGCGGCCGTGACCGGCGACACCGTGGGTGACCCGTACAAGGACACGGCTGGTCCGGCCGTGAATCCGATGATCAAGATCACCAATATCGTGGCGCTGTTGCTGCTCGCGGTGCTGGGGAACTCGTAAGTACAGACGTCAATAAGAAAAAGGCGGGCGGGGTAAAGCCCCTCCGCCTTTTGCGTTTTCGGCGTTGCTGAAATCGAGTTGGCGCTATTACGGAGGCGGAATGCCGCCGCCACCGGGATTGACTTCCTGGTTCTGCGGCGCCTGTCCGACATTGCCGGGCACGGCGTTGAAGATCTGCTGCAGCAGAGAAAGCTCGCGTCCGCGCGTAGGCGTTTCGCGGTCGACATAATCGATGATGCGGCCGTCTTCGAGCCCGTAACGCTTCACGCTGGCGATCTGTCCGGTATTGCCGAACTCTACCGCCACGATTTTGCGCGCGGTCGCATGCATCGCGAAGAACGCCGTCTGAACGTCGTGGCTGGAGATGTAGTACCAGGTGTCGTTGTTGAAGGTGCCGGCGACAGTCGGGTTGCCGAGCTTCTGCGCCACGGTGGCCTTGGTATCTTCGCCGACCTTGAGCGTATCGAGAACCTGTGCGTCGGGAACATAGCCGCGATCGTTTTCCACCGCGGTACACGACGCCAAGCAGATTGTGGCGACGCTCGCGAAGAAGACTGAACTGAACCGCATGCGAAAAAACTCCTTCAGGACCGATAGTTAGTCGCCCCGCCCACCCCTGGTAATTTTGCGGGAGGCTTTTTGCAAGCCCCGCGCTGACGCGGCGCTCCGCTACGTATAGAAGGGCCGAGGAAATCCGGTCCGGTGCGGGCCACTCGAAGGACCATTCATGTTTGGAAGCCGTGGCAATCAAGCCGCCGACGCCGCCGCGTCTCTCTACGCGGCGCTGGTCGGGCAGGCGAGGGCGCCGGTGTTTTACGGGCCGTTGCGGGTTCCCGACAGCATCGACGGCCGTTTCGACCTGCTGGTTCTGCACGCCTATCTCGTTCTGGCGGCACTGAACCCTGCCGGCAAACCCGGCAAAGAGGTCGGAACCAAGCTCGTGAACACGATATTCGCGGGGTTCGAGGACGCGCTGCGCGATCTTGGCGTCGGCGACATGGGCATGTCCCGCCGAATCAGGGCCATGGCCGATGCCTTTTATGGCCGCCTGGCCGCCTATGAAGAGTCGGGAGCGGATATTCCCACCCTGACGACCACGCTGGTCCGCAACCTCTACCGCGGCGACGAGACCTGCCGGGCTGAAGCGGGGGCCGTGGCTGCCTATGTGGTCGCCAGCCGGGAGGCCTCTCGGGACTTGGCATCTGGGCCAGGGGCCTCCACATTGCTCTCAGGCCGAGCGGTGTTCGGCCCGTTACCGCAGCTTTGAGCCGAGCCATGACCCTTCCACCGCCGCCTTATGTTCAGAATTTCGATCTTTTCACCCTCTCTGAGGGCGGGAACGAGAAAAGCCTGAAGCCACCCGCAGCCGCGCTCGCCGCCATTGCGGAATGGGCGGGAGTGGCCGCTGTCCACAGCCTGGAGGCAAAGGTGCGCGTTCTGAGGGCCGGTGAGAGCACGTTCCGCTATAGCGGCCAGCTCACGGCCGAGCTCGACCAAAATTGCGTGGTGACGATGGAGCCGGTCCGGGAAAGCATTTCCCGCGATTTCGAGCGCACCTATGTCGTGGTTCCCCGCCGCCACTCGCGCCCCGCCATGATGGAGCTGAGCAAAGAGGACCTCGACGAGGCAGAGACGCTGGACAGTCCGGTTATCGACCTGGCAGCCCCGATTCTGGAAGAGCTGGCCCTGGCCATAGACCCGTACCCGCGAGCGCCTGGGGCCGTATTCGAGGCGCCGCCGGGCCTGGACGAAATCGTTGAGCCGGCGCCGCGTGAGTCGCCCTTTGCTGTACTCGGCCAGCTAAAAGCGGCGCCGGAACCTGTGGCCGGTAAGCCCCGGGCGGCACGAAAGAAATGATGATGAACGCATAATACGGGTTCCGGCGACGAAATGCCTACCACCGGCTTGCATAGTGACCTTTTTTCCGGTTACTTCCGCGCCCTGTTCCGGTTGCCCGGAAAGCCCCGGGCCACAAGGTACCGTCGGTTAAGCGCCCAGCTCATTTGGAGAATCCGCCATGGCGGTACCTAAGAGAAAGACTTCGCCTTCTAAGCGCAATATGCGACGCTCGCATCATGCGCTCACGCCGCTTGCGCATGCTGAATGCGCGAATTGCGGCGAGCTGAAACGGCCGCACCATATATGCTCGTCCTGCGGGCATTATGATGGCCGCGAGGTGACGAAGGCCGAGGAGTGAGGCGCACGCCCGCCAGCGCGCGGACGTTCGCATTCGGTCCTGCCTGCCAGTTTTCTTTCCGAAAAATGGCTTCGTTCTGAAGGATGGCAGGCCTTCTTTCCCGGGGGCGTAAAGGTACGTGGTCCGAGAACTAACCCTTGCGATCGACGCGATGGGCGGCGATGCCGGCCCCGAGGCGATCATACGCGGTGCCGCGATTGCTCGCCGGCGCCATCCCAAAGTGCATTTTCTTATCTTCGGTGACGAGGCGGTATTGAAGCCGCTTCTCGCGAAACATCGCGCGCTCGCCGCGCATGCTGAAATCCGCCATGCCGCCGATGTCGTGCGCATGACGGAGAAGCCCAGCCAGGTCATTCGCCGCGGCCGCAATTCCAGTCTCTGGCATACGATCGATACGGTCGCGCAAGGCAATGCCGATGTCGCGGTGTCCGCCGGCAACACCGGCGCGCTGATGGCCGTTTCGCGCTATTGCATCGGCGCTGCCGAAGGAATCTCGCGCCCCGCTATCGCCGTGTTGTGGCCGACCATTCGCGGCCAGAGCGTGGTTCTCGATGTCGGCGCCAATGCCGGCTGCGACGCGGAACAATTGGTCGATTTCGCGGTGATGGGCGAAGCCTTCGCGCGCACCATATTCGGCATCGAGCGCCCAACGGTCGGTATCCTCAATATCGGCGAAGAAGAAATCAAAGGCGTCGAAACGGTGAAACGCGCCGCGCAGATTTTGCGCGACTCCGAACTGCCGATGGAATTTCATGGCTTCGTGGAAGGCAACGATATCGGCGCCGGCGTTGTCGACGTTGTGGTCACCGATGGGTTCACCGGCAACATCGCGCTGAAAACCGCCGAAGGCACCGCGCGTCTTGTCGTCCATTATTTGCGCCAGTCACTGACGCGTTCCTTCTTCGGCCGTATCGGCGCTCTGTTCGCGCGCGGCGCGCTGCGCGCATTGGCGCGCAAACTCGATCCGCGTTCCGGCGGCGTGTTTTTGGGATTGAATGGCCTTGTCGTGAAATGCCACGGCGGCACCGATGCGCATGGCTTCGCCAGCGCGGTCGATCTCGCCGTCGAGATGGCCGAATCCGATATGATTGCCCGCATCACCGCCGACCGCTCAGGGATAAAGCTGGGCGCAGCCGGCCATGGCGAGCCCGACGCTGCGCACACAGCGCCAAAGATACAGGCGGCCGCTTCGTGACTGTTCGTTCGATTGTTCTGGGATGCGGATCCTATTTGCCTGAACCAGCCGTCAGCAACGCTGAGCTGGCTACCCGCGTCGATACCAGCGACAAATGGATCGTCGAGCGCACCGGAATCAAAAACCGCCACATCGCGCCGGATGGCGTGACCACGTCCGATCTTGCTCTCGAAGCCGCGCGCCGCGCGCTCGCCTCAGCCGGGCTCACCGCCGCCGACCTTGACCTTGTGATTGTCGCGACCACCACGCCGGATGAAACCTTTCCCTCCACCGCCACCCGCGTGCAGGCCCGCCTCGGCATGACACGCGGCGCCGCCTTTGACGTGCAGGCCGTGTGCTCTGGCTTCGTCTATGGGCTGTCGGTAGCGGATGCCTTCATCCGCACCGGGCAGGCGCGCACCGTGCTTCTGATCGGCGCCGAGACCATGTCGCGCATCCTCGACTGGAGCGACCGCACCACCTGCGTGCTGTTCGGCGATGGCGCCGGCGCTATGGTGCTGGGCACCGGCGAAGGCGCCGGCACGTCCGACGACCGTGGCATTCTGAACACCAAGATTTTCTCTGACGGCCGCTTGCACGATCTTCTGTATACGGATGGTGGCGTGTCCTCCACCCGCGGTGCCGGCCATCTGCGCATGCAGGGGCGGGAGGTCTTCAAACACGCGGTCACCAATATTTCCGCTGCCATGGAAGCTTCGATGGCGGAGGCGGGTATTTCAGTTGCCGATGTCGCCTGGTTCGTGCCGCATCAGGCCAATCAGCGCATCCTCGACGGCACCGCGAAGAAGCTCGGCATTGCACGCGAGCGCGTGGTTTCCACCATCGCCGAACATGGCAACACGTCGGCCGCTTCGGTGCCGCTGGCCTTCGACACCGCCGTGAAAGACGGCCGCATTCAGCGCGGCGATCTTCTGCTTCTCGAGGCCATGGGCGGCGGTTTCACCTGGGGTGCGGCGCTTCTGCGCTACTGAGCCTCAAACCGGCCTGTGATCCACCCTCATAAGATCACCGTCCAACCCTTTGCAATTGACGACAAAACCCGTTCCCGCCTAGGGTCCTCCCGGGGTCGTCGGAATCGTTTTGCCGGGGGTGGGGAATGAGTGCGAGAACGCTGACGCGGGCCGATCTAACGGAGGCCGTGTTCAACGCTGTGGGACTGTCGCGCAATGAATCGGCGCAGATGGTCGAGGATATTTTGGAGGAATTGTGCGGGGCGCTCTCGCGCGGTGAAACCGTGAAGCTCTCGTCATTCGGGACCTTCCAGGTGCGCCAGAAATCGGAGCGTGTGGGCCGTAATCCGAAAACCGGTGATGAGGTGCCGATTGCGCCGCGCCGGGTTCTGGTGTTTCGCCCCTCGCATGTGTTGAAGGCGCAGATCAACGGCGGAGTCTTCGTCAACGGCCACGCCGAAGACTGAGCCTCCCATTTAAGGACCTAGCATGCTCGGTACGGCACAAAAATCGCCGGATGCGTTTCGCACCATCAGCGAAGTCGCCGACGGGCTTGATGTGCCGCAGCATGTGCTGCGCTTCTGGGAAACCAAATTCTCGCCGGTGAAGCCGCTGAAGCGCGGCGGCGGACGGCGCTATTACCGCCCCGATGATATCGATCTTTTGCGCGGCATACGCTCGCTACTCTACAGCGACGGGCTGACCATTAAAGGCGTGCAGAAAATTCTGCGCGAGCAGGGGCCGCGTTATGTCATCGAATTGGGACGCAGCGCTTCGGGGCTGATGGAATCCGTGCGCGCAGCGAATCTGGCGGCCAATCCGTCGCCTGAACCTGCGGCCAAACCAGAGCTAGCGTCCCCGGAGCTTGCGTCCAATGTGCGCCGCTTCCCCCGCGAGGCCGCGACGCGCGTGGAGAGCAATGGCGCCGAGCCTGACGCCACCACCATTCAACTCACGGGCAGCCAGCGGGCGCGTTTCACGGAGCTCCTGGACGAATTGATGGAGATGAAGGCGTAGCTCAGCGAAGCCCGCGAGCAGATCGGCTAGAAATCCCTGTTACGGAAGCCCATGAAGGTGCCTTTGCGTTGCCACGGGCAGGCGCCCATGACTATAAGAACCTCCCGCGAGGCCTTCAGGCCGCAGCGCGGATCATTGGCACGGAGCGTGGCGCAGCCTGGTTAGCGCACCAGTCTGGGGGACTGGGGGTCGTGGGTTCAAATCCCGCCGCTCCGACCAATACTTAGCTTGAAATTCAACAACGAAAGTTTGTTCCTGGGTAACGCCTGGGTAACGCGCTGGCTTGATCCGTTTTTTGAAAAACTATAAATCGCGGGAGCAAAGTGTACCACTGAACCGGCTTTGATTTGGCTGCTGGAAGGCGGCGGCAAAGTGTACCGGTCCTGCTAGGCCGTCTTTATGTCTTGAAGGGCATGGAGGGGCTGGAAGGATGTT
>CANIHD010000005.1 GCA_947467345.1 Alphaproteobacteria bacterium | reverse complement strand
TAGTGAGCCTTACCCGTCTCAGCCAAGACTTTCGTGATCGCTGCCGTCAACGACGTCTTGCCGTGGTCGACATGCCCAATCGTTCCAATGTTGCAGTGCGGCTTGTTCCGCTCAAACTTCGCTTTGCCCATGACCTATAATCCTTCTTCTTCTGTTCTTGCTCCCGCACGAGATGGTGTGTGCGGGTCTTATTTACCAACCGGCGCCGCGATTTCGGCAAAGGTTGGAGCGGGTGAAGGGAATCGAACCCTCGTCATCAGCTTGGAAGGCTGTTGCTCTACCATTGAGCTACACCCGCATCCGGTTCGGTGATCAGGAATCACGAATAAGAATGCGCGTGTCGCTCGCTCGACCCTCGTTCACTTCGACTCCTCTTCCCTGTTCACCGATGCGGAAATGGTGGGGGAGGTAGGACTCGAACCTACGAAGGCGAAGCCAGCGGATTTACAGTCCGCCCCCTTTGCCACTCGGGACACTCCCCCGTTGTGAAAATCTTTCGCCGACGGCGCAGGGGTCATCCGCTCACCTGAAATTCACTTGGGGCTTCAAGCACTTGTCAGACGGCGAACCAGCCGGCAAAGCGGATTCGCCCCGGAAAGAAGCGCGCATATTGGTCAATTGCGGCAAGGTGTCAATAGATGGTTCATGGTCAACAGAATGCTCCGGAACCTCAGTGTTGGGGCCCGGATAAAACCACTCTTATTATAGAGGGAAGCCTATCGTGACCCGTAAGAAACACAAGCCGAACGCTTCTCCTCTGCGGCCAGAGAAATCAGCGCCAAAACCGGCCGCAAAATTCACGCCCAAATCCGCGCCAAAGTTCACGCCGAAACCAGCGCCGCGCGAACGTCCACGGGGTGAAAAACCTTCTGTCGCAGCGGCTTCCACAGCGCCTACGCATAGTGCGGCGAGCGGGCGCGGCGCGCCGTTCTGGCTGTATGGGTTCCACGCGGCACGCGCGGCCCTCGCCAACCCGAATCGCAGCATCCGAAAGGCCGTTCTCACGGCACGCGCAGCCTCGGAATTGGGGGCCAGCCTGCTCAAATCCGTGCCTGTCGAACCGGCGGAGAGCGAAAATGTCGCGCGCCTCCTTCCGGCGGGCGCGGTGCATCAGGGAATCGCTTTGTTGTGCGATCCCCTACCCAACCCCGATCTCGAAACCTTGCTTGGTCGCAGCAATACCGGCCGCAAGCTGGTGGCGGTGTTGGATCAGGTAACCGATCCACATAATGAAGGCGCCATTTTGCGCTCAGCCGCCGCCTTCGGCGTCGCTGCCGTCATCGTCCAGGACCGTCACAGCCCGCCCGAATCGGGTGCCCTGGCCAAAGCCGCGTCGGGAGCTCTTGATATTGTCCCACGTGTTACTGTTGTAAACATAGCGCGCACCCTCGAAGAACTCGCTGATCTTGGCTTCTGGCGAATCGCATTGGCCGGCGACGGCGACGTGCCGCTGAAAGAGGCTTCAGCCTCCGGTCATATCGCGGTCGTGCTAGGATCCGAAGGCACGGGCATTCGCCGTCTCGTGCGCGAGCACTGCGATGTTACCGCCTTCGTTCCGATGTCTGGACCGGTCGAGAGCCTCAATGTTTCCAATGCTGCGGCGGTCTCTTTTTACGAGCTGAGCCAGGCTTTGAAGCCCGCCTGAAAAATTCCGCCCTACTGACACGAAGATGTTTGTGTAACACATTGAGGGAGCCAAACAATTTGGCCCCCTACTCCGCGAATTTCAGCTTCGCAGCGAAGCCCCGGGGGACTATGCGGCCGGCCTGCGCGCGCTCGCCGCGGAACTCTTTGAGTTCACTCGGCTCCCACAGCCGTCCGTTCGCATCTTTTATGCCCTGCTTCCAGGTGAAGCTGCGCGCGTCCTTCAGATTGCCGTCCTTGTAGCGCTGCAAAATGACGCCGCGCCCACGCGCCATCTCCGGCACCTCGGCGAGCGGAAACACCAGAAGCTTGCGGTTCTCGCCGGTGACCGCAACGGAATCTCCGCTGACAAAACTGATCGCGACAGCCTCGGCGGGCGCCTGTATGTTCATCACCTTCTTGCCCGAACGCGTCATCGCGACAGCCTCGTCTTCATTGGTGATGAAGCCGTGGCCGGAGGTGGCTGCGAGCAAAAGTTTGCGCCCCTCTTCATGTACGAACATGGTGACGATGTCGGCCTCTGGCGGCAGATCGACAAAGCTGCGGATCGCCTCGCCATTGCCGCGCCCACCCGGAAGCTTGGAACAATCGAGCGTAAAGAACCGACCATCTGTCGCAAACAGCATGAGCTTGTCGGTGCTCTGGGCGTGAATCCAGAAACGGGCTTTGTCACCCTCGCGATATTTGATGCTGTCGCTGGGATCCTGATGGCCTTTGAGCGACCGGAACCACAATTTCTCGGAGCAAACGACCGTGATCGGTTCTTTTTCGATCAGCGCGTCGATGGAAAAATCTTCCGATATTTCAGGCGGTGCCGAGAACGTGGTGCGCCGTTTGCCCAACGCCGTCTTGCCGCCGAACTTCGCATCAATGGTGCGAATTTCCTCGGCGATGCGTTCTGACTGCAAGGAGTCTGACGCGACCAGGCGCTTGAGTTCTTTCTGTTCCTTGGTGAGCGCGGTGTGCTCGCCTTGGATCTGCATCTCTTCCAGCTTGCGCAAAGCGCGCAGCCGCATGTTGAGAATGGCTTCCGCCTGCCGGTCGGTAAGCTTGAAGGCGGCGATCAGTTTCGGCTTCGGCTCATCCTCGGTGCGGATGATCTTGATCACCTTGTCGAGGTTCAAATAGACGGCGAGATAGCCTTCCAGCACCTCCAGCCTGTCGGCGATCTTGGCGAGACGAAAATTGCTGCGCCGCTGCAGCACGACGAGGCGATGATCGAGGAATGCCTGCAGCGCCTCGCGCAACGACATCACCTTCGGCGTCACGCCTTTGTCGAGAACATTGAGATTGAGCGAGATGCGCGATTCCAGCTCGGTGAGCCGGAACAATTGCTCCATCAGGATTTCCGGCTCGACGGTGCGGCTCTTGGGCACCAGCACGAGGCGGATATCTTCCGTGGACTCGTCGCGGACATCGTCGAGCAGCGGCAGTTTCTTTTCTTCCAACAAGGCCGCGATGCGCTCGATCAGCTTCGCCTTCTGCACCTGATAGGGAATCTGATCGACGACGATCTGATAGCTGCCGCGCGCGCCCTCTTCACGAAACCAGCGCGCGCGCACGCGGAACGACCCACGCCCCGTGCGATAGGCTTCCTGAATGGAGGCCGCCTCGTCGACGATAATGCCGCCGGTGGGAAAATCCGGTCCCTTCACATGCTTGAACAGCGTGCGTTCCTGGACATTCGGATTCTTGTTCAGCTCAAGCAGCGCGCCGCACAGCTCGCCGACATTGTGCGGCGGTATCGACGTCGCCATGCCGACGGCGATGCCGGAGGAGCCATTGGCGAGAAGATTTGGAAAGGCGGCGGGCAGAACGATCGGCTCTCGTTCCTCACCATCATAGGTGGGACGGAAATCAACGGCATCTTCATCGAGACCTTCGAGCAGCGCCTGCGCCACCGCCGTGAGGCGGCTTTCGGTGTATCGCATGGCGGCCGGGTTATCGCCGTCCACATTGCCAAAATTGCCCTGCCCGTCGACCAGCGGATAGCGAACCGCGAAATCCTGCGCGAGACGCACCAGCGCATCGTAAACCGACTGGTCGCCATGCGGATGGAATTTACCGATGACGTCGCCAACCACGCGCGCGCATTTCTTGAAGCCGGATTCCGGATTGAGGCCGAGCTCGCGCATGGCGTGAAGGAGGCGTCGATGCACGGGCTTCAAGCCATCGCGCGCATCGGGCAGCGCCCGCGACGTGATCGTCGACAACGCATAGGCAAGGTAACGCTCCGACAGCGCGCGGGTCAGCGGCTCGGGGCGTATGTCGTCGTGTTTGATTGGTGCTTCACCCATGTCGGTGCCGTCTTACAGTGATTCGTTTGCGTTACGGGCGGCCAGATCGCTGAGTCTTTGTCGCGCCTCGGGAATGGATTTGCTGTGCGGAGCCAATACGAAATGATCGAGAAAATGCGCGGTCAATTTGAGACCGGCGAACAAATCTTCCGGCGTCGGTGCCGCGTCCTGCCGCCCTAGTAGAAACGGCGGCAGGGCTAGAAGCCGGTCGCGATAGGCTTCGCCCGGCTCCATGGAAACCGCGCGGCCCGAGCGCGGCGACACATAGATGAGGTTCTCGGTCGTGCCGGTCGCGGCACAGGTGCGAAAATCGAGACCGAAGCCCAGCTCTTCGAGAAGACCGGCTTCCCAGCGCACATAGAGGGGAATCCAATCCGCGAACCCGTGCTCGGCGATCGCTTCCAGCAGGACTTCGCCGCCCTCGAAGGCGGGGCGGTGCGGCTCGCGCTCAGGCAGAACGGCGTTAGCGACAGCAGCGAAAGCGCTCACACCGGTGAGAGAGGCGCGGTGCTCAAACAGAGCGTGAGCCCGCTCGCGTGCCAGCTCGACCACGAAGACACCAAGATTTTCCGAAATTCGCGCCCGCCAGGTGAGCGACACGCGATTTCCTGGCTGCAGCATCGCGCGGCGTTTTGGCGACGTCGCACCATGCACCAAGCCGAGATGGCGCCCATGCGCGGCGGTCAGCGTTTCCAGAATCCCGGAACTCTCGCCGTGCCCGCGCAGCGAGAGAACAATCGCGTCGTCCGTCCATTCCATGGCTGATGGCTTATCGTCTTGCGCACACTCTGTGAACAAATCTCATCCACAGTTTGTGGATAAGTCGCCAAGTCACTGATCCTTCAGAAATTCCAGGCCCCACTCGCGGTAGTGGGCGGGCGTTTCTCCCCAGCGCTCATTGACCTTGCTGTGGAGAAAAAGATGCACGCGCCGGCCGAACAGCTCTTCCATTTCCGCGCGGGCGAGTTCGCCGATCTTCTTGATGGTCAGGCCGCCTTTGCCGACGACAATACCCTTCTGGCCTTCGCGCTCGACAAAGATGGTTTGATCGATGCGGACCGACCCGTCCTTATTCTCTTTCCAGGAATCGGTGACGACGGCCGACGAATACGGCAGCTCTTCATGTAGACGCAGGTAAACTTTCTCCCGCGTGATCTCAGCAGCAAAGAGGCGCGAGGGAATATCCGCCACCTGATCTTCGGGATAGAGCCACGGACTGGCGGGCACTCTTTCCGCGCAATAGGAAAGAATGTCGGGAAGCCCCTCGCCTTTCAAAGCCGAGACCATGAACACACGGTCGAAAATCCCGCGCCGGTTGAGCTCATCGGCAAGCGGCAAAAGATCCAGCCGCTTCATGCCATCGGTCTTATTGAGCACCAACGCCGCGCGCCTCTTCGCCTTTTCCATGCCTTCGATGATCCGGTCGGTATCGCCGGCGGCGAAACTATTGGGATGGGCCGCCACATCAGGCGCATCGACCACGACCAGAATGGCATCGGCGTCGGCAGCACCGCCCCAGGCAGCTTTGACCATTGCGCGGTCGAGCCGTCGCTTCGGCGCGAAGATGCCGGGCGTGTCGACAAAGATGATTTGGGCCGGACCATGCAACGCGATGCCGCGCACCGGCATCCGCGTGGTCTGAACCTTCTTGGTGACAATGGAAACTTTACTGCCGACGAGCGCATTCACCAGCGTGGATTTGCCGGCATTCGGCGCGCCCAGAACGGCGACAAAGCCAGCCCTGGTTTCAACGTTCGTTTCAGGCTTCGTTTCGGCGTCGGTCATGAATTTCCGTTCTTCCAGACGCCAAGGCGCATCAGCATACGCCGCGCCGCGTCCTGTTCGGCGTCGCGTTTGGTCGCGCCGCTGCCTGTTTCGGGCTCGTGTTCCGGCACCATGACTTGCACCGCAAACATAGGTGCATGGTCAGGTCCTTCGCGCGAGACCATGGTGTAACGCGGCTGCGCCTTCGATGGCAGCGCCCCACTTTGTGCCCATTCCTGTAACGATGTCTTGGCGTCGCGCAAATCGGGCGCAAGGCCCTGAAACGCCTGCTCCCAATGTGCGGTCACGAAGGTGCGGGCCGCTTCGAACCCGCCATCGAAATAAATCGCCGCAATCACCGCTTCGCAGGCACCCGCTAGGATAGCTGCCTTGGTGCGGCCACCGCTGCCCGATTCCGAATTCGCCATAACCAAATATTGGCCGAGGCCGATCTCTTGCGCGGCGGCGGCGCAGGCCTCGCGTCGCACCAGCGCATTGAGGCGAACGGCGAGACCGCCCTCAGGATCATCGGGGAATTGGGCGTAAAGCTGCTCGGCGACAATCAGGCCCAGCACCCGGTCGCCGACAAATTCCAGCCGCTCATTGGACTCGCCGGCGATGCTGGCGTGTTTCAGCGCGCGTTGCAGCAATTCGGGATCTTTAAAGTGATACCCAAGCCGCGCCTCCAGCGCGGCCAGCGCCTTCACCGTGTGAGCTCGCCGATCCGTTCGTAGCGGATCGCGAACGGCCATCTCCAGAGTTCCCAAATACGGGCTGAGGAATTATGCGAGAAGAAAATGATCTGCGCCTTGCCGACAAGATTCTCGAACGGCACGAAGCCGACGCCGGCGCGGCTGTCATCGGAATTGTCGCGGTTGTCGCCCATCATGAAATAATGGCCTTCGGGCACGATGAAGACATCGGTCGTGTCCAGATTGCCGGCAGGTTCGCGGTCCAGAACGTTGTAGCTCACGCCGTTGGGCAACGTTTCGCGAAAGCGGCTGACGCGTGTCTCATAGCCGGCGACACTCTCGACATAGGGTTCGACCGCCACTTTCGGGATCGCCTTGCCGTTGAGGTAGAGCGTTCCGTACTGCATCTGAATGCGGTCGCCCGGCAGGCCGATAAGCCGCTTGATGAAATCGGTTTTGTTGTCCATCGGCGTCTTGAACACGACGATGTCGCCACGCTCCGGCTGCGCCGACCAGACGCGGCCCGTCATCGGAATGATGCCGAACGGAAACGAAGCGCGGCTATAGCCGTAGGAAAATTTCGAGACGAAAAGGTAGTCGCCGACCAGAAGCGTCGCTTCCATCGAACCGGACGGAATGTTGAACGGCTGGAAGATAAATGAGCGAATGACGCCGGCAATCAGAAGCGCGTAGACGACGGTCTTGAAAACCTCGAGCCACGATTCCTTTTTCTTCACGGAGGCTTTCGAAGAACCTGCGGCCTTGGCGGAACCGGCAACGGGAGCGGGACTGGCTGGAGAGACTTTAGACCCCTCCGCCGGAATACTTCCCATCTGTTCGTTCTCACTCATCGGCCGGCCCAATCTTTCGTCTCAAGGAACTCAACCCGCCCTCTCCCGTCAAGGAAGGCGGCGTGGAAAGCTGCGTATTCCGTCATGGCTGCGGCGCATCCGCCACAGCATCTATGATCACTACCGCCTGCGCCAAAGGAAAGTCATCGGTAATTGTAAGGCTAATATTGGCGGTCATGCCTTCGGGCGTGATTTCGGCCAAACGGCGCGCCGCGCCGCCGGTCAGGCGGATGGTTGGCTGCCCGGACGGCAGATTGACGACGCCCATGTCGCGCCAAAAGACACCTTGCTTCAGCCCCGTTCCCAATGCCTTGGCGCAAGCCTCCTTGGCGGCGAAACGTTTGGCATAGGACGCGGCCCGCGCCGCACGCCCCTCGGATTTCTTGCGTTCCAAATCCGTGAACACGCGCGTGATGAAGCGCTCGCCATGGCGCGCCAGCGTTTCTTCGATGCGTCGTATATCGATCAGATCGCTGCCAAGGCCGATGATCATGCGGACATTTCCGCGCGGGCGTGATCGATGGCCGCGCGCATCTTTAGTATCGCAGGCTCCAGACCAATAAAAACGGATTCGCCGACCAGGAAATGACCAATCTGTAATTCAACGATTTCGGGGATCGCTGCGACCGCGCCGACATTGTCATAGGTCAGGCCGTGACCGGCATGTACTTCAAGCCCGGCTTGTGCGGCAGCATGCGCGCCGGCGCGAAGCGCATCCAATTCGCGTTTCACAGCTTCAGTATCGTTCGACAGCACCGCATCGCAATAGGCACCGGTGTGCAGCTCCACATCCGGAACCTGCATGCGCGCCGCCGCCTCGATTTGCTTTTTCACCGGCGCGATGAAAAGCGACACGCGTATGCCGGCGCCTTTGAGCGCGCGCACCTTAGGCGCCAGATTATTGTCCATCCCCACAACATCGAGCCCACCTTCAGTGGTGATTTCTTCACGCCGCTCAGGGACAAGGCAGCACGCCAGTGGCCGATGACGAAGCGCGATGGCGATCATCTCGTCGGTCGCGGCCATTTCCAAATTGAGTGGAATCTCCGCTTGCATGAGCCGCTCAATATCTTCGTCGCGAATATGCCGGCGGTCTTCACGCAAATGCGCGGTGACGATATCGGCGCCCGCCTCCAGCGCAACGCGCGCGGCCCGCAACGGATCGGGATAGGGCGCGCCGCGCGCGTTTCGAAGCGTCGCCACATGATCGACGTTCACGCCCAGGCGAATGCTCATATCAAAAGACCCTGCGCTTCCGGACTGGTGCTTGCCGGCAATTCGCCGCGGTCATCCGTATCGAGCCCGCGCACGCGCTCGACCGCTTCAACGACGGAATCCACTTTCAGCGCACGAATGAGGTTTTCCAAATGTGTCGCGTCGCTGACTTCAACATCGATCTGGATTTCGAAATATAGCGGGTTCCGCGCAACGATTTTCAAATTGGAAATATTGCCGCCGTTCTGGCCGATGACATTGGCAAGCGAGGCTAGAGCGCCCGTGGTGTTCTTGACGCGTGCCAGCAGGCGCGCGACCGCGAACGCGGTGTCGCTGGCGGCATCCTTCCAGCGCACGTCGATCCAATTGGCCATGCTGTCTTGATGGCGATCCAGCACTTCGCAATCGACCGTATGTATGACGACACCCTCGCCCGGCACCATAAGACCGATGATGCGGTCGCCAGGGATTGGATGGCAGCATGACCCAAGCCGATATCCAACGCCGTCGGTCAATCCGGCAATAGAGAGCGGCCGGCCGGGAACGCGGCTGTCGCTATGTGCGGCTTTGCGGCGGCGTTTACCGTCAGGCTTCAATTCCGGATAGACGGCTTGAAGCACTTCGTCGGCACGCAGCGCGCCGCGCCCGACATCGTCATAGACATCGTCGGCTTTGGCCAGACGCAGCTTTCGGAGCACACCGCCAATCGCCTTCTCGGTAAGCTCGAAACCTTCGTCGGCGAAAACCTTCTCCAGAATCTTCCGACCCATGCTGACATGCTGATCGCGCTGGGCATGACGCAGATAACGCCGCATCTCGGCGCGCGCGCGTCCCGTCGCGACGAAGCGTTCCCACATCGGCGACGGCGTCTGTTCCTTGGAGCGAATGATCTCCACCTGGTCGCCGTTTTTTAAGGGCGTGTGCAGCGGCGTATGAACGCCGTTGATGCGCACCCCCACCGCCGTGTTGCCGACATCGGTGTGTACGAAATAAGCAAAATCGATCGGCGTGGCGCCGCGTGGCAGCGCGATCAGCATCCCTTTAGGCGTGAAGCAGAACACCTGATCCTGATAGAGGTTGAGCTTCGAATGCTCGTAGAATTCCTCCGGGCTTTCGCCGCGTTCCAGGAGATCGACCATGTCGCGCAGCCATTGATAGGTCTGCGACGCCTTGGCATCGGCTTCGTCCACTTTCTCGCGATAACGCCAGTGGGCAGCCACACCGCGTTCGGCGATATCGTGCATCTCCTGGGTGCGTATCTGCACCTCGACGCGCGCGTTTTCGGGTCCGATCACCGTGGTATGGAGCGAGCGATAGCCATTGGATTTCGGCAGCGAAATGAAATCCTTGAACCGCTCCGGCACCATGCGCCAGGTCCGATGCAGGACGCCGAGCGCGCGGTAACAATCTTCCTCGGTCGCGACCACGGCGCGAAAACCGAACACGTCCGAAAGCTGTTCGAAATTGAGCTGCTTGTCTTTCAGCTTGCGCCAGATCGAGTAAGGGCGTTTGGCGCGGCCCTGGACCCACGCCTCCAGCCCCGTCTCCGTCAGCGTGCGTTTGATTTCGTCGGCAATGCGCACAAGGCGCTGCGACGATTGCAAATCGAGATGCTCCATGCGCCGAACAATGGATTCGCGGGCCTCGGGATCGATCTCGGCGAAGGCCAGATCTTCCAGCTCCTCGCGCATGTTCTGCATACCGATGCGGCCTGCCAGCGGCGCATAGATTTCAATGGTTTCTTCTGCAATACGCCGACGTTTTTCGGGGTTCTTCAGATGCGGGAGCGTGCGCATATTGTGCAGCCGGTCGGCGAGCTTCACCAACAGCACGCGAATGTCGTTCGACATCGCCAGCATAAGCTTGCGAAAATTCTCCGCCTGCTTGGTGCGCTCGGAAAACACTTCAAGTTGCGACAGCTTGGTGACGCCGTCGACAAGGCCTGCAATCTCAGGCCCGAATTCGCGCTCGACGGCTTCAATGGTGGTCGTCGTATCTTCGACCGTGTCGTGCAGAAGCGCGGTCGCGATGGTGGCGGTGTCGAGCTTGAGGTCGGTGAGGAGACCCGCAACTTCTAAAGGATGCGAGAAATAGGGATCGCCCGAGGCCCGCTTCTGCGGGCCGTGCGCCTGCATGGCAAACACATAGGCCTTGTTCAGCACATCCTCGTCGGCGAGCGGATCATAGGCTTTGACCCGCTCGACGAGTTCGGTCTGCCGCATCAAACGCGGGCGTGCGACCGCGCTCATGCCCGGGGCTCCGGGCACGAGTGAATTTCCCTGATCGGAAAATACGGCGTCCGATTACTCGTCGTAGTCGGCGGGCTCTTCGGGCTGCGGCTCGGCACGGCGCTGCGCCTCGGAGGTAAGAGCCCTGAGAAGTTCTTCTTCCGTAAGCTGCCGATGAAGCATTTCCTCGGAAGGGGTCTCCTCAGTCTGCTGGCTGAGTTCGGGTTCGTCGACCTCGGCATGGCGCTGGAGACTCTTGATATATTCTTCCCGCATTTCGTCGGCTTTGAGATCGCGGCCCGCGATTTCGCGCAAGGCGACAACAGGGTTTTTATCCCGGTCGCGGTCCACCAAAGGCTCAGCGCCGCCCGAGAGCTGACGCGCACGATGCGCCGAAAGCAGCACGAGATCGAACCGGTTTGGGATCTTGTCGACACAATCTTCAACGGTAACGCGGGCCATCGCGGGTCCTTAAGGAGCTTCGGGGAGTCTGAGAATATACCTAGTCACCCTGTCCGGTTCAAGGCCGGAACAGGCGGAATCCAGGGATTACCAGCCTTTAAAGTTCGGGCTTGGGGGCAAATGCCATGGCGCGGGTAGAAATTGCTGCAACTACCGCTGGGGAAAGTCCGATCCGGTAGGAGTCCAGCAAACCATTCTCCGCCTTCAAAATCTCGGTCAAAAATAGGATCATGCCCTCGTCCGCGACATCTTTCCGCGCTTTCGCCTGGTACTCCGCGAGGCGGGCGGCATCCGTATTCACGGCCACGAGCTGCCAAAAATAGGCCTCTTCCGGGTCCGGCATTGTGCCAGTCCCCGAAGCATAATCCGCGGCCACCCGCTGGAAGGCCGGGGGCTGGCCCTGTCTGGCGGCCCGAAGCGTCCAGCCGAACCCGGCGACCGGATCGGCTGGAAAACCGGCGAACCCCATCTCCAAATTCATCCCAAGCTCGAATTGCGCGTAGGGATGGCCGCGCATCGCGGCTCGTTCCAGCCAGACGCGGTAGTCGGCGGGGCTCGCCGGCGTGCCTAGGCCGGCATTGTAGAGTTGCGCCACACGGTAGATCGCTCCGGGCGATCCCGCTTCGGCGCGCATGAGCGCCGCTTGAAACTCGGCGGCAAAATCTCGCGGCGCCGCTGTCGGAGCAGGCTCAGCCGCGCGCGACGGCACCGCGGGGAAACCGCAGATGCAGGTGGCAACAACAAAGGCGGCGAAGAATCTGCGACGCACGTCAAACTCCCGGGCGGCGACCCTGAAGCTTATCACTGAGCGCATGAATGCGAACAAGGCGTCACCCCATTCGGATAGGAATGTCCGCCTCGGCGCCCAGCCTCGCGATTTGCGCGTCCAACGACAATCCCGACACGGGATGCACCCATCCTGGCGCGACATCGCGCAAGGGAATCAGAACAAAAGCGCGGGTCTCGATGGCGGGATGCGGCAAATGCGGCGGGCCTTCCTGGATGAGCCCATCATAATCGAGAAGGTCAAGATCGAGCGCACGCGGCGCGTTGCGAACGGTGCCTTCATCACGGTTTCGCCCAAATGATTTTTCGATGTCATGCAGTAGGTGCAGCAACTCGGCCGGCGCCAGCGAAGTTTTCAATGAAGCGGCTGCGTTGACGAAAGGCGGATCGGACGGATTCGGCCAGGCTGGCGTGCGATAAAAATGTGAGACAAGCCCAGCCGCCGCTCCACGTAGTTCGAGCGCGCCAAGCGCGGCGCGCAGCGTACGCTCAGGCGAACCGGCGTGGGACGGCAAATTGGCCCCTAGCCCTATGAGTATCATCGGCGCCTTTCGTGTCTCATCGCGCGGTCGAAAATATCCTGTTCTCTATTATAACGACGGCCCCCACGTTTCCTTGACGAAATTTGGTGGCGCCCCTACCCCAGCAGCATGTCCGCGCCCAAACCCGCCATAGCACCGCCTCTCGATTGCCCGCTGTGTCTTCGACTGGCTGCATTCCGCCACGAAAATCGCGTCACGCACCCGGATTATTTCAACAACCCGGTGCCTGCCTTTGGTCTCATGAGCGCAAAGCTTCTGATCGTCGGGCTAGCGCCAGGGCTCAAAGGCGCCAACCGCACTGGACGCCCATTCACCGGCGATTTCGCCGGCCTTCTTCTTTACGCGTCGTTGGCCCGCCATGGTTTGACGAGCGGCACTTACGACGCGCGTGCCGATGATGGGTTCGCGCTTCAGGGCGTGCGAATCTCCAATGCCGTGCGTTGCGTACCGCCGCAAAACAAGCCGGTGCCGGAGGAGATCAACACCTGCCGGCCCTTCCTGACGGCCGAAATCGCCGCGATGCCGAACCTCGCCGCGATACTGGTGTTGGGTCAGATCGCGCATATGAGCGTGTGCACCGCGCTAAACCTGAAGAAGAAAACGCACCCCTTCAAGCATGGCGCCCAATATGAGATTGCGTGGGGCACGTTTCTCGCGAGCTATCATTGCTCGCGCTACAACACCAACACCGGTGTCCTGACTGAAGCCATGTTCGATGCGGTAATGGGCAAAGCAAAAATCGCAGCGGGGTTGTAAGACTAGCGGCCGGTGGGCGTTTCAACCGCGCGTTCGATCTCCGCCAACAGCGTGTCGACATCGCACGGTTTGGTCAGGCGGCGTCCGCTGCGAAATCGCTCCGGCAGGCTGGTGGCGCCATAGCCGGTCAAAAGAACAAATGGAATCTTGCGTTCGTTCAACTCGTCGGCGGGCGGAAAACTCATCGTGCCGTTCAAATTCGCATCGAGAATAGCGACGTCAAACTCCTCTTTTCGAGAAGCCTGCATTGCCGATTCCAGATCGGTGAAGGGACCCACCACGGCATAACCAGCCGCTTTAAGATCGTCTTCCAATTGTATGGCGACCAGGAATTTGTCCTCGACCACGAGAACCCGTGCTCTCGGTTCGGACGTCGCATTGGAATTCTCGTGCGCCGTATTCATTAGCGGGCCGCGTTTTGATCGAGCGGCAACATGATTTTGCAAATCACGCCGTCCGCGGAAAATTCCATTTTAACGTCACCCTTGAGATCGAAAGGGAGAGCACGCTCCAACAGGAGGCGTCCAAATCCCTTACGCGTGGGCGGTGTAACAGGCGGACCGTTCTTCTCAGTCCAGAAGATGATCAATTGGTTCGACCAGGAATCGACCGTCCACACGACGTCCACGCTGCCGGTCTTTGTCGACAAAGCACCATATTTCGCTGCGTTGGTGACAAGTTCGTGGATGCCCATGCCCAATGTCAGCGAGCAGCGCGGATTCAGCGTCAGGTCGGGGCCTGAGAGCCGAACATTGCTGCCATCTTCGTGTTGATAGGGCGCGAATTCGTCGAGAAGCATGGTGGTGAACGAGACGCCTTCCCAATTGCCATCTGCGAGTTGGCTATGAGTCTGCGCAAGCGCACGAATGCGCGCGTCAAACGAATATCTAGCCTCTTCGACCGAGGCGGCGCGGGAGAAGGATTGCTGTTGAATCGAAATGACGGTGGCGAGCGTGTTCTTCACCCGGTGACTCAATTCCGCCACCAGCAGATCACGCTGCGTATCCGCGCGCTTGCGATCGGTAATATCCATGCAGACGCCGGCCATGCGTTCGGGCTTGCCGTCGCTGCCGAACACCACGCGGCCAAATGATTCCAGCCAACGCAGCGAACCATCTGCCGCCTTGCTGCGATAGGCGACGTGATAGGGTACGCCGCAATCGAGCGTCTCCGTGATGCCGTCCACCACGCGCTTAAGATCCTCAGGGTGGATATCGCGTTTAAACGCTTCAATCGTGCCATCGAAACTGCCGGGCTCAAGCCCATGAATTCTCTCAAGGCCCGGCAACCAGATGATGCTGTCGGTAGCGAGTTCCCATTCCCAAACGCCCATATTGCCAGCGTCGAGCGCCATTTGAAGGCGAAGTTCACTCTGGCGTAACGACTGCTCCGCAAGACACCGCTCAGTGATGTCCACGAACGCCGCAACACCGCCGCGCGGATTGCCGCTGGGGTCCAGCAGCGGTGTGGCATTGCCCAGGAGAAACCGCGACGTGCCGTCGGTGAAGCGGACTTCTTCCTCGAAACTGTGAACCTCCTCGCCCCGTGCCGCGCGTTGCACCGGCAGATCGTCCGGATTCACGGGCTGACCATTGACCAGAATTTCAAAATGGGTCGGCCGCTCCGTTTCGGGCGCTGTAAGGGAAGCGTTGGCCTCCGCCGGCAACCGCAATAGCTCACGCGAGCGCGAATTGCCGGTGATCAATCTGCACGCGCTATCACGCGCTATCCAGATCATGGCGGGCACAGCCTCCATGATCGCCTGCAGCTCCGCCGCGTTCTCGCGTTCCCGTCTCTCGTTCCGCCGCAAATCATCGTCGGATTGCATGCGGCCGAGGCTGAAGCCGAGCTGCCGCGAGATCGTCACTGCAAGATCAAGTTCCGACTGAGGAAAATCGTGCGGCGCGTTGTAATAGCCCATAAATTTGCCAATGAGCCGCCCAGATACCATCAGTGGAATTAAGGTGAGGGCGACAATTCCTTCAGCGCCCACCGCAACGTTCAGATGATCCGGCATCGGCGACCGCGACAGATCGGGCACGCAAATCGGCTCGGGATCCAGTGACTCGCGGGTCCACGGCGAATGTCCATGAACCGCGTCGCGATAGCGTTCAGATAGGTCGTGCCATGCGACGAAATTCATCTGGCCGGAATCGTCGAGCAAAAGGATGGACGCGCGGTCGCAACGCAAAGCCCGTCGAATGGCATCAAGCGCAGCCTGATAGACATCGTGCACCGTCTCCGCGCGATAGAGACGGTCGGTAAACTCGAAGAGGGCGGCCTGCTCCTGCGCGCGCTGCGCCAATAGCATTTCGGCGTGCTTGCGCGCGGTGATATCGCGCGCAATTTTCGACGCGCCGATGACGATTCCGTCGGCATTTCTGACGGGTGACACCGTCAAAGAGACATTGACCAGCTTGCCGCTTTTTGTGCGGCGCACGGTTTCATATGAATCGACCCGCTCGCCGCGCCGCACGCGCGCGATAATTCCCGGCTCTTCATCGCGCAAATCATCGGGGATCAGCATGAGAATCGGTTTGCCGATGGCCTCTTCGACCGAATAGCCAAACAGCCGTTCCGCACCGCGATTCCAGCTGATGATGATGCCGTTCAAATCTTTGCTGATGATGGCGTCGTCCGAGGACTCAACAATGGCCCCCAATTGCCGGGCTAAGTCTTCAGCGCGGCGGCGCTCGGCCAACTGGACAGACTTCTCGTCCAGCCGTGGCGCAGAAATATCCGATAGCACACTCACAATCCCGGAGCCTTTCCGGGTGAAAATCTCGCTGGCTCAGAAGCCCTAAGCGCTTGCACTTGTTGTATTTCCCGTCGACGCACACACCCCGCCCGGTTTCAGAAACGCTTTAAAAGCAAAAGAGTTCCCGTTGCCTGTCTATTTTATGGAGAGGATCGAGGGGTTAAGACGGGGTGCCTTTGGGAAGATTGAAAAGCCCCTCAGGAAGGTTGTCGAAATAGCTGAGCACCTCCGACGTCTTTACCGCGTCGGCATATTTGGCGTTGAGATCGTGCAAGGTCATCGCGTGGCTGGCTTCACTGCGGTCAAAACAGGCTTCTTCAACCAGAGCGACGCGATAATTATGGCTGAAAGCATCGGTGCAGGTGGCGCGGACACAGCCTGACGTGGTGCCGCCGGTCACGATCACGCTGTCGGCGCCCAGAAGATTTAGATAGCTCACCATCGGCGTGCCGAAAAAGCCCGAGGGCTTCTGCTTCATGACCACGATGTCCTTAGGACCGGGCGCGATCTCGTCGACGATTTCGTAGGTGTCGCGGTTGCTGCCGTTCTTTTTCTTAGGCCGGTCCTTTTTCCATTCCCAGGCGCCACGATCCCAACCGTCGGCGCGCTTCACATTTGTGGTGTAAATGACAGGCACCCCCTTGGCGCGCGCCTTCTCGATCAGCGGCTTGATGTGTGCGATTGCGCGCCAGCCATCTTCCCCTGACGAACTCGGCCACGTCTTGATCGCCTCCAGAATGGGTTCCGGCTTCTCGCCGACAAAGCCGTAACTCACATCGATGACAAGAAGCGCCGGACGCTTGCCGAAACCGGCACGCGCGCCATAGCCGGCGTTCGCGAACACTTTCTTATCGCGTTCGGTGAGAAATTTGTTCCAAACCGGCTCTTCCATCACTCACCCCGTATTTTTATTTTAGAACTCATCTTCGTTTTATAGCTCAACTGTAGCGCTCCTCATTCCAGGGATCGCCTTCATTGTGATAACCGCGCACTTCCCAAAAGCCCGGCTGATCCTCCGCTGCGAATTCGATTCGCGTGATCCATTTTGGACTCTTCCAGAAATACCATTGTGGAATGACCACGCGAACCGGGCCGCCATGTTCGCGGCTGATGGCGCGTCCCTCCCAGGAATGCGCCAGGAGCACGTCGGGCTCTTCGAATACTTCGCGCTTCACATTGGTAGTGTAACCGTCATAGCAGCGAAACAATACGTGGCGCGCTTCCGGCTTCGGCTTAGCCAATTCCATGATGCGGCGGGCCGAAATACCCTGCCAGTGATTGTCGAACCTGCTCCATTGCGTCACGCAATGAATGTCCGAGATAAATTCCTCCTGCGGTTCCGCCATAAAGGCGTCCAAGGTCCATACAATGGGATTTTCAACCAGGCCGACAATCTGCAGCCGCCAATTCTCGGGGCGAACATCCGGCTGCGCGCCAAGATCAAGCACCGGCCAATTCTTCACTTCCTTTTGTCCGGGCGGCAGGCGGTTCTTGTGCGCCGCATCGGGCATGCCGGTAAGAAGCCGCCCTTCTTTGGCCCATTCTTCCTTGGACCGGATCAGCTTGTCTTTGATCTTGCCGATCAGGCTTGTCTTGCCGTCATCTGGCTCACTCATAGTCCCACTCTAGCCGCCCGCGCGCGTGGCGAGCAATCACGGCAGGCGTTATGGAAATCCTAGGTTTCGACCGATTGAATACGGCCCAGCTTGCCGATGCAGCGCGGATTTTGCGCGATGCGCTCGCGCCCATGACAAATTCCTTCGGCGGAACAGGCGTCGCGGAGGCGGAAGCAGCCAGCTTTCTTGGCAATCCGGAGCGGGCCGCTTACGCCGCCATCGAGAACGGCAAAGTGCTGGGCTGGATCGGACTGGTATTCACCTACGATCACGGCTGGGAGATCCACCCATTGGCCGTCGATCCAAAATTCCAGCGTCGCGGAATTGGAACCGCGCTCATCCATGAAATGGAAAGACTGGCGCGGGCGGCAAAAGTTTGCACGCTCTATGCCGGCAGCGACGACGAGATGGCCGGAACCAATGTCAGCGGGCGCGACTTGTTCGCCGACATCGCGAAATACATCGCAGATCTCGACGTCACAAACGGTCACCCGCTGGTGTTTTATCGCAAGCTTGGTTTTGTCGTTGTCGGGCTGATGCCGGATGTGAACGGCCCCGGTAAACCGGACATTATTCTGGCGAAGCGCGTGAGCTAGCCTTTGGCGCGCATCAGGCGGGCTTTGTCGCGCGCCCAATCGCGCTGTTTTTCGGTCTCGCGCTTATCGTGCAGCTTCTTGCCTTTGGCGAGGCCGAGTTCGACCTTCGCGATGCCGCGCGGGTTGAAATAGATTTTCAGCGGAATCAGCGTCATGCCTTCGCGCTGAATCGCGATGGAAAGACGCCGCACCTCGTGTCCCCGCACCAGGAGTTTTCGCGGCCGCCGCGGCTCATGGTTGAACCGATTGGCCTCGGTGTATTCTGGGATATAGGCGTTCACGAGAAAGATCTCGCCGTCCTTCGCCTGCGCGTAAGACTCGCCAATCGTCGCCTTGCCGGAGCGTAAGGATTTCACCTCGCTACCGGTCAGCATCACACCGGCTTCGAGGCTAGACTCGATGAAATAGGTGTGGCGTGCCTTCCGATTGTCGGCGACCACCTTAAGGTCAGGCGCTTTCTTTTTTGCCATCAGTTGAGGAGGCCAGCCTCGCGCATGCCACGGCGCACGATTTCGCGGCCGCCTTCGCTCACAGGAACGATGGGCAGGCGGACATCTTCCTCGCACAGGCCCAGCAAGGAGGCGGCGTATTTCGTGGGTGCCGGCGACGCCTCGCAGAACAACGCGTCGTGCAACGGCATAAGCCGGTCCTGCAATTTCAGCGCGGTGGCGTAATCCCCGGCAAGGCATGCTGTCTGGAATTCCGCGCAAGCGCGCGGTGCCACATTCGAGGTGACCGAAATACAGCCCTGCCCGCCATGCGCCATGTAACCAAGCGTGTTGGGATCGTCACCCGAGAGCAAAATGAAATCCTTCGGCAATGCGCGGCGGTCGCGGCTGGCGCGGGCCATGTTTCCGGTGGCGTCTTTGACCCCGATGATGTTCGCGATTTTCGCGAGACGCACCATCGTCTCCACCGAGACCTCCACGATGCTGCGGCCCGGGATATTGTAAAGGATGATCGGAATATCAACCGCCTCCGCGATGGTAGCGAAATGCTGATACAGACCTTCCTGTGTCGGCTTGTTGTAATAAGGCGCGACGGACAATACGGCGTCGGCCCCAACTTCCTTGGCGTGCCGAGTGAGCGCGACCGCCTCTGCCGTGGAATTCGATCCGGCGCCCGCGATAACCGGAACCCGGCCGCGCGCCGTATCAACGGTGAGTTCCACGACGCGCATATGCTCGTCATGGCTGAGTGTCGGCGATTCGCCGGTGGTGCCGACAGGAACCAATCCCGTCGTGCCTTGCGCGATTTGCCAATCGACCAGACGCAAAAGCGCCGACTCGTCGAGGTCGCCGCTCTTCATCGGCGTTATCAATGCGGTGATGGAACCCTTGATGCGGTCGTGAAGCCCCGCCATGTGTCGCTGCTCTCGTCAAAAATGCGCGCGACCTTAACGCCCCCTTAATGCCGCCGCAAAGATGAATCGCTGCCTCAGGAACGGATCACGTTTTTCCGAGTATCTGGTACCACGTGATAGGAAACGGTATCCTTTTTAGACTCTTATAGTGTCGCGGGTTCGACCTTCGACAACAAGCAAGGGCACCATGCGTATGCGTAAAAATTTCAGCGCCCCACGGGCGACGGCCCTGGCGTCCCTTGCGGTGGCGTTTCTGGCGGTTGATGGCCGAGCGCCCGGCCTGGCGCAACTCGAAAGCTCGCGCGACGCCGCACCTGAAGTGACCGATTCGGAGATGCCGACGCCCTTGCGAGGCAGTGGCGATCCTCTGCCTTACACGATGGCGCCGGTGCGTAGCGAAGGCGACCCCCTGGCTTATACGATGGCGCCCGTTCGCAGCGATGGCGATTCGCCGGCCTCTTCGATGGCGCCGGTTCGCAGCGAAGGCGACCCGCTGACAGCGCCGGGCGAACAACCGCCTACCATTGTTGCGGTCGGCGGCCCGGCCCTCAGCACTGCCGATCACCGATTGTTTTTGGATGCCCACAATGCGGCGGACCGCAACGACTGGGTTTCCGCGCTGAGGTTTTCCGCGCAAGGCAATGATCCGCTCGCCAAACTCACCGTCCAGTGGCGTTATCTATTGGATGAGACAAGCGGTGCAAGCTTTGCCGCCATAAGCACTTTCCTCTACCAGCATCCGAATTGGCCGCGCCGCGACCAAATGCTGGCGCGCGCCGAGAAGGCGATGCCCGCTGATCTGCCGCCAGCGCAAATTGTCACCTGGTATGGCTCGCGCACGCCAGTTTCGACTGATGGCGCCTTGCGCCTCGCTGCCGCCCTCACCGCGAGCGGTCACAACGATGCCGGCGCAGCCCTGATCCGTAAGCTTTGGGTGGGTGCCGCACTGACGCCGACGCAAGAAGCGAATATTTGCGCGGCTTACGGCTCGATGCTGACTCTCGACGATCACCGCGCTCGGCTGGAACGAATTCTATCTACCGAAGGCATCGGCAAGGCCACGAGGCTGATGCAATATGTCGATGCCGGTACGCAGGCATTGGCGCGCGCGCGCCTGGATTTTAAAACCAAGCCGGCGCAGGCTTTAGCGGCGACATCGTCGCTCAGCCCCGCGGTCGCCAACGACCCTCGCTACATTTTCGAAATGGCGCGAGCGCTTCGCCGGGCCGGGGGACGCGACGAAGAAGCATGGACCGCGATGATACGCATCGGGTCCGGTACGGTGGATGCGACTCGCACCTGGCCCGAACGTCACATCATGGCGCGCGATGCGCTCAAGGCGCGGCGTGACGACATCGCCTATCAGCTTGTCTCACAGCATGGCCTTACGGCCGGCGGCAGCCTTGCCGACGCCGAATTTCTTTCTGGGTGGATTGCGCTTCGCCGGCTCAGTAAAGCCGACATTGCTCTGCAGCACTTCCAGCGCATGGCCGGCGCGGTGTCGCTGCCGATCAGCCGCGCCCGTGCGCAATACTGGGTCGGGCGCTCGCAAGAGGCATTGGGCCGCCATGCCGATGCGGTCGCGGCCTATCGCAAAGCGGCCACCGATCCAGGCACCTATTACGGCCAGCTCGCGCTGGCACGCGTTGACATTGCACCGACCATCAACCTGACCAACACATTCGCGGATATCGCGGCGGTAAAACCCGCCTTCGATAATGACGAGCGCGTGCGCGCGATGCGCATCTTCGCCGATCTCGGGCAGCGGACGCTGCTGCGCATCTTCGCCATTAGCATAGCCAATGAAACCGAAACGCCCGGCTATTTCATGCTGCTCGCCGATTTCATGGCGGCAGCGGGAGACCGTGCCGCCGCGCTCAGGATTGCGAAAGTCGCAAGTTACAAGAATGTCGTTCTGGTGCCGCATTTCGTGCCGCTGGTCGAGATGCCGAAGGTCGCGAACACCACTGTCGAGCCCGCTTTGGTGCTCGGATTGACCCGTCAGGAAAGCGAATTTGATCCCGGCGCCACAAGCACCGCCGGCGCGCGCGGGCTTATGCAGCTGATGCCTGGAACGGCACGCGCCACCGCCCGCCAGATCGGCGTCACCTACAACGCAAACCGGCTGGGCGAGCCACAATATAATATGCGCCTTGGGATCGCCCATCTCGACGATCTTCTGAACGATTGGGGTGGTTCGTATATTCTCGTGATCGCCTCCTACAACGCCGGATCGGGAAGTGTGCGCAATTGGATCAACATATTCGGCGATCCGCGCGACGGTGTTCTCGACCCCATCGATTGGGTGGAATTGATCCCCTTCGCTGAGACACGTAATTACGTTCAGCGCGTCTTGGAGAACACCAATGTCTATCGCAACCGGCTCTCGGGGCGCGAAGCGCAGCTGCAGATTGTCGCCGATCTTTACCGCCCCAATGCGCCCTCAGCCGTGATCGTGCGCAACGAGCTTCAGAACACGCCCTAGTCGCTCACCTAGGTTTTGGCGGTAACGCTTGCGGCGCAGGCTGCGGAGGGTTAGGGACGGCGTGTGCCTTCGTCAGGCGCACCCGTTCGACCAATATCCGGAATTGCGATGCAGGAATATCAAGAGCGTTTCTACAGCTCCTCGGAGGGGCTGAAGCTCTATTATCGAGACTATTCCGGCCCATGGGAGCCGACGCCGGTTCTTTGCATTCCCGGACTCACGCGCAATTCACGCGATTTCGAAGCGGTAGCGTCGCATCTGGCGCGGACGCGGCGCGTTCTTACGGCCGATCTGCGCGGGCGCGGCAGGTCCGCATATGATCCGCAATGGAAGAATTATTCGGTGCAGCTCGAAGCCGCCGACATGACCCGCTTGATGGACGATGCAGGCGTCCCCCGCGTCGTGGTGCTGGGCAGTTCGCGCGGCGCCATCATCGGCATGTTGATGGGAACGTTCCCCGGTGTCGTATCGGCCTTGATTCATAACGACCTCGGCGCCGAACTTAGCCCCACCGGCCTCGACCGCATCCTGGAATCGGTCGGCAATGAGCCTAGCCAACCCAGTTGGGATGCGGCCGCGGCGGCGCTGGAGGTGAAATACGGTGCGATGTTTCCGGGGGTGCCCCAAGAGCGCTGGCTTATTTTCGCCCACGCGCTCTACCGCGAAGAGGGCGGTGTTCTGAAACCCGATTACGATCCGAAAATCGGCGACGCCATGCGGATGTCCACCCGCAACCGCCAAGCTGGTACGCCGTCCGGCCTATGGCCTCTATTCGACAATGTTCTGGGATGCCCCACGCTGGTGATACGGGGCGAGAATTCCGATCTTCTATCGGCGGAAACCGTCGAGAAGATGAAAGAGATGAAGCTCGACCTTCATGTTGCGGTGGTCCCTAATCGCGGCCATGTGCCGTTCTTGGACGAGCCTGAAGCGCTCACGGCGATCGACGATTTCCTGGGAACGCTGGAAGACTATTAGGCTACGCGCAGCCAATCGCGCGCGAGGCGTTGCGCCTCGGCGATCTGAGGAGCGCTCATCTCGGCCGACAATTGCGCCCGCCATGCACACGCTTCGTCGACACCTTTCATCGCCGCCAGATTGAACCATTTGTGGGCGGCGACATAATCCACCGCCACGCCCTGCCCCGTCGAATACGCGAGTCCAAGATTGTAAAGCGCTTCGGCGCGGCCGCATTTGGCGTCCACTTCGAACTGCCGCAGCGCATCGAAATCAACATAAGCCATGTAATCCCCTCCGCGATGCGCGAGCCCGCTTTTTCATTGCGTTTTCGCGCATGCATATGTTGGGGACGATCAAGCTAAAGATACGTTAACGATGAAATTCATGTTTCGTTAACGCGCGTTAGGCATTAGCGCGAGCGCTGTTATCGCGATCTTTGGCCGAAGAGAATTTTCTTCGCCTCTTCATCGTCACGAAGTGAGTAAGTCGCAGAGCGTAATTCCGCACCGACATGCATGCCGCGTATCACTGCTGAGCGACGACCAACGCGCTCGATCCATGCTTTCACGTTCGGAAAATCGTCGATGTTTTGACCTTTGGATTCTGCGCCCACCGCCCACGGGAAAGCGGCCATGTCGGCGATTGAATAGCTACCCGCGAGATAATCGCGGCTGCCAAGGCGCCTATCCATCACGCCGTAAAGGCGGTTCACTTCATTTATGTAGCGCTGCGTGGCGTAAGGCTGCGGCTCGGTCACGTAGTTGCGGAAATGATGTACCTGCCCGGCCATCGGTCCGAGCCCACCGACCTGCCAATAGAGCCATTCCTCAACGGCGACACGCGCGCGGTCGGCCACAGGATAGAAGCGACCCGATTTGCGCCCGAGATATTGCAGGATGGCACCGGACTCGAAGACGGAGATCGGCTTTCCACCCGGTCCCTCCGGATCGACGATCGCGGGCATCCGGTTGTTGGGTGAGATGGCGAGAAATTCGGGCTTGAACTGCTCGCCGCGCCCGATGTTGACCGGCTGCAACACGTAAGAGAGGCCCGTCTCCTCCAACATGATGGCGATCTTCTTGCCGTTCGGCGTCGGCCAAAAATACAGCGAGATAGGCTTCGCCGGCGGTGAGGTTTTACGGACGTTGCGCGCGGTTGGCTTCGGTAGGGGTGGTTTGGATTTGGTTTTCGGCTTTGCCATGGCGGCGATCATAACGCCCGCGCCATAGGCCCATGCAAGCGGAGGCAACAAAAAAGGCCTCCCTGCATATGCGGTGAGGCCCCTGAGATCCTTAAGCAGGCGGGCCGCGGCCCTCAGAGAGGAACCGCGGCCTTTGCCTTAAACCACCCGAGGGTGATTTACATTGGCGCTGCAGCCGGAGCAGCAGCCTTTTTGGCCCGCTTTTTGGCAGGTTTACGCTTTTTCGCTGCTTTGCGTGCCGGCTTTTTTGCCGCTTTTTTGGCGACTTTGCGCTTCGCGGTTTTCTTCTTCGCGACTTTCTTTTTCGCCGTCTTGCGCGCCGGCTTCTTCACGGCGGCCTTACGGACGGTCGGCTTCTTCTTCGAGACTTTCTTACGGGTCGGCTTCTTTTTTGCAGTCATCGGCATGTAACGACTCCCTCTACTTAGTTTAGGGGCTTGCAACACGCATTCCCCAAAAACGTGGAAAAATATGGGGAGATTAAGTTAATGAAGCAATACCAGGGGGTTGACCGCTTCCGGCTCGATTCGGCGCTTGTCATAAAACACCTATATTTATTGATCTTTCGGCGTTCGTCTGTATGCGGATCAAAATCCGCGCGGATGTCTTGACAACACCCCCTGAATGGAAAAATGCGCAGATCGGCGCGAATCACCCCTCGTCGGAGATGTCCAAACGCTTCTTCAAAATCGCATTCACCGACTGCGGATTTGCCTTTCCGCCGGTCTGCTTCATCACCTGACCGACAAACCATCCGGCGAGTTTCGGTTTCGCTTTCAGCTCTTCCACCTTCTGTGGATTTGCGGCGATGACGGCTTCGATGGCGGTGATGATGGCACCCTCGTCGTTCACTTGGCGCAAACCGCGAGCCTCTACGACGACCATCGGATCGGCATCGCGCTCATGCCAAACGATATCGAGCACGTCCTTCGCGATCTTTCCGGAAATTAGATTGGAGGTCACCATCTGAACGATCTGGCTGTTCGCCCGCGCCGATACCGGCGCGTCGGCAAGAGTCAAACCCTCGCGATTAAGACGTCCGAAATATTCGTTGATCAGCCAGTTCGCGGAGGCTTTCGCTTCGGCGCCGGTCGCAATCATCTCTTCGAAATAGTCAGCCGTCTCGCGTTCCGCCACCAGAACACCGGCGTCATAGGCGGAAAGTCCGGAAGCGATGAAGCGCGTTTTCTTCTCGTCGGGAAGCTCCGGCAGGGTCGCCGCAATCTCGTCAACGCGAGCCTGATCGAGCACCAGCGGCATCAAATCGGGATCGGGAAAATAGCGATAATCGTGGGCTTCTTCCTTGGAACGCATGGGCCGCGTTTCACCCAAACGCGCATCGAACAGGCGGGTTTCCTGGCGGATGGTACCGCCAGCTTCGATCACGTCCACCTGACGGCGAGCTTCGTATTCGACCGCTTGTCCGACAAAGCGCACCGAATTCACATTCTTGATTTCGCAACGTGTTCCGAGTGCTTCGCCCGGCCGGCGAACCGAAACGTTGACGTCGGCGCGCATGGAGCCCTCCTCCATATTGCCGTCGCAAGTCCCGAGATAGCGCAAGATCGAACGCAATTTGTGCAGGAAGCCAGCCGCTTCCTCGGCGGAGCGCATGTCCGGTTTGGACACGATTTCCATCAGAGCCACGCCGGCGCGGTTGAGATCGACATAGGTATAGTCGGGATGCTGATCGTGCAGGCTCTTGCCGGCGTCCTGTTCGAGATGCAGGCGCTCGATGCCGACATGGACGGAGTCGCCGCCTTCCAAATCGATGACGAGTTCGCCCTCACCGACGATGGGCTGCTTGTATTGCGAGATCTGATAGCCGGCCGGCAGATCGGGATAGAAATAGTTCTTCCGGTCGAACACTGAACTCAGATTGATCTGCGCTTTAAGTCCGAGGCCGGTACGAACCGCCTGCTCCACCGCGACGCGGTTGATGACCGGCAACATGCCCGGCATGGCGGCATCGACCAGGCTGACATTGGCATTCGGCTCCGCGCCGAATTTCGTGGAGGCGCCGGAAAACAATTTCGCGTTGGAAGCGACCTGGGCATGGACCTCCATGCCGATCACGATTTCCCATGGTCCGGTTGCGCCGTTGATGGGGCGCGCCTTGCGCGTGCTCATCGTGTGCTCCACCACCGCGAAACATCATGCTTGAAATCAGCAGCGCGTTCTATGGCGCGCCCGGCCTTCAACACCGTTGCCTCGTCAAACGCCTTGCCGATCACCTGTAGACCCAATGGCAAACCTTCTGATGAAAGTCCGGCCGGCACGGATAATCCCGGCAGTCCGGCCAGGTTCACCGTCACGGTGAACACGTCGTTCAGATACATGGACACCGGATCGGCGGTCTTGGAGTTGACGGCGAACGCAGCCGACGGCGTCGACGGCGTCAGCAGCACATCGCAAGCTTCGAAAGCCCTGGTGAAATCCTGCGCGATCAGCGTGCGCAGTTTTTGCGCTCGCACATAATAGGCATCGTAATAGCCGGACGAGAGAACATAGGTGCCGATGATGATCCGGCGCTTCACTTCACGGCCGAAACCCTCGGCGCGGCTCTTCTCGTAAAGCTCCAAGAGATCGCGAGGGGATTCGGTGCGATGGCCGAAGCGTACACCGTCATAGCGCGCAAGATTCGAGGAGGCCTCGGCGGGCGCCACTATATAATAGACAGGCAGCGCGTATTTCGTGTGCGGGAGGGAGACGTCGACGATCTCGGCGCCTTGCGATTTGAGCCATGAAGCGCCCTTGGCCCACAGCGTATCAATTTCGGGCGGCGCGCCATCGATGCGGTATTCCTTCGGAATGCCGACCCGCAATCCCTTGATGCTTCCTTCCAACCCGGCGGAATAATCCGGCACCGGAATATCCACGCTGGTGGAATCCTTGGGATCGTGTCCCGCCATCACCTGCAGCATCAGCGCGGCATCGGCGACAGTCTTCGTCATCGGCCCGGCCTGGTCGAGCGACGACGCGAACGCGATGATGCCCCAGCGCGAGCAGCGGCCATAAGTTGGTTTGATCCCGACCGTGCCGGTGACGGCTGCAGGCTGACGGATCGAACCGCCGGTGTCCGTTCCAGTCGCGGCAAGACAAAGATCGCCGGCGACCGAGGCGGCCGATCCGCCGGACGATCCTCCGGGGACGAGGTCTTCGTTGCGCCCGCGTGCACGCCACGGATTGATCACCGGACCGAAGAAGCTGGTCTCGTTGGAAGAGCCCATTGCGAACTCGTCCATATTTGTCTTGCCGAGCAGCACTGCGCCGGCGTCCCAAATGTTCTGCGTGACGGTCGATTCATAGGTCGGCACGAAATTGTCGAGCATGCGGCTGCCGGCTGTCGTGCGGACGCCCTTGGTGCAGAAGAGATCTTTGATTGCTAGCGGCAGCCCTTCGAGGGGGCGCGCGCTTCCCTTTGCAATCCGTGCATCGGCTTCGGCGGCGCCTTCCATGGCGCGCTCGGGCGTTTCGGTTACGAACGCATTGAGTGAGCGGGCAGCACCGATGGCGCCAATGCAGGCCTCCGTCAGCTCGCGCGACGAAATGCTCTTGGCGCGGATGGCATCGCGCGCATCGGTGAGGGTGAATTTTGCGGGATCGGCAGGCTGCACCATTACTCAACCACCTTGGGCACGACAAAGAATGTGCCTTCCGACAAAGGCGCGTTCTTCATTAGATCTTCCGGATAACCACCGTCGGTCACCACATCGTCGCGCATCTTCAGGCGCTGTTCGACCACGCTGGTCAAAGGCGCGACGCCACTGACATCGACCTCGTCCAATTGCTGGACCCAGGCGAGAATAGCGTTCAATTCGGTCTGCATATGTCCCGCCTGCTCCTCATCGAGGGCAAGCCGCGCCAGACGTGCTATGCGCTTGACGGTATCTTTGTCGACGGACATGGGAGATGGAGCTCGGGTTTCTGCTAGGTCTAGCTAGCAACCCGCCTCCCCCACTGGCAAGCGCGTGGACCGAATATGGCAAGTGTCGAACTTCCTGCCCTGAAAGCCGCGCTTGCGCCGGGCCAACGACTGCTCGGCCTCGATTTGGGCGAAAAGACCATCGGCATCGCGCTCTCCGACACAAGCTTAACGGTGGCAACCCCGTTCAAAACCTTGGCGCGCGGCAAATTCAAAGCGGACGCGCAAAGTCTGCTCGACATCATGAGCGAGCACCGCGTCGGCGGCCTCATCGTCGGGCTGCCGCTGAATATGGACGGATCGTCGGGGCCATCGGCGCAATCGGCTTCCGCTTTCGTGCGCAATTTCAGCGCCATTTCCGAGCTACCTGTCCTGATGCAGGACGAGCGCCTGTCGACGGCGGCCGTCACGCGCACGCTGATAGATGCCGATGCGTCGCGCCGGCGCCGCGCCGAAGTCGTGGATAAAATGGCCGCCGCCTATATTTTGCAGACCGTATTGGACCGGCTTCGCATGGTCCCGTGAGGCGGCTCAGCGCTTTCAATCCACAGGACAGACTTCCCGGCTTGGATTCGGTGGCAAGCATGCCTATAAGCCCTCCTTTAATGACACCTCTCCACGCCAAGCGAATCCGCCATCTCACCTCGATCAACGATCTTCGGATCGACGAGATCGAGGCGGTGTTTGCCCTTGCCGATAAATATCTACGCGAACTCGGTGATCCCGCGATTGATTACCGGATCGGCCGGAGCATGGAGGCGGCCCGCGGGTCGATCCTCGCCACGCTATTTTACGAACCCAGCACGCGTACAAGATTGTCGTTCGAGACGGCCATGATCCGGCTGGGTGGCAAATCCATCTCCAGCGCCGACCCGACCACCAGCTCCGCCGCCAAAGGCGAAAGTCTGGCCGACACTGTGCGCGTCGCTTCCAACTACGCCGACGTTCTGGTGATCCGCCATCCGCGCGATGGCGCGGCGCGTTTCGCCGCCGAATATTCCAGCGTTCCGGTGATCAATGGCGGCGATGGTGCCCACGAACATCCGACGCAGACGTTGTGCGACCTGTTCACTTTGAAAAGAGAGAACAAGGACCTCCGCAATATGAATGTCGCCATTTCCGGCGATCTGAAGGGCAGCCGGACGATCCATTCTTTCGTCTATGCGCTGGCGCGCTTCGGCGCGCAAATCACGCTGATGCCGGCAAAAGGCATGGAGCTGCCGGAACATGTGCTCTGGCGCCTGAGCCAGGAATTCAATCATACACCCGAGCCCAAAGAGCCGGAGGAAGCCTCCGTTGACGCTCTCTATGTGACCGCCGATCAGCCGCACCAGCTCGCGCTCATCGCCGAGCCGGAAGCCATCGATGTCCACCTCGAAAAGACGGCGGCGCGAAAGAAAAAAAATATCGACGCCGTCTATGTCACCCGTTTCCAGAAGGAGCGCTGGGCCGACACGGACCAAGACTATCCGACGGTCGACGCCGATTTCCTCAAGGGGCGCGAATTTTCCGACAGCCGCGTGATGCACCCGCTGCCGCGCGTCGGTGAACTCGACGTCGCGCTCGATAGCGATCCGCGCGCGGTATATTTCCGCCAGGCGGCCTATGGCGTGCCGATCCGCATGGCACTCGTTTCGCTATTGCTGGGGATTGAAAAAGATAACGCCTTCGAAATTTTCGAAGACGGTTTCCGCGGCGGGCATGCGACGCTGTATCAGCAGCCGCGCGAACTCGGCATTCGCTGCAGCAACCCGAACTGCATCGTGCATGACCCTTTCGATGGGAAATACACCAAAAACAAGTTTCACCTGATCGAGCATCAGGGGCGCCGCCTGCGCTGCCTCTATTGCGAGCGCGACATTCAAAGCTTCGTTGTCGGAAACAAGAAGCAGAAAACCTACGAGCCGCACGCGGAGAATCCCGGCCCGCTTCCAAAGAACGTCAACGACATTGTCTTCTTCGCGAGCGCGGCCGAGGCGGAAGCGGCGCTCTACACCGGCAAGCCTGGAAAAAAATCGACACCTAGACTGTAACCGGTATTACGTGCCGCCCGCGGCGCATTCTCGTAAGGCGAACAATGTTGAGCAGCCTTGCCCTCGTATTATGGATGGACCTCGCGCCCTATCTTGGCGCCGTCTTGGCGGCCGGATATTTTTTAGGATCAATCCCGTTCGGACTTCTCTTCGCGCGTCTCGCCGGCGCGGGCGACGTGCGCAAAATCGGCTCCGGCAATATCGGCGCCACCAATGTCCTGCGCACCGGCAACAAATGGGCGGCGGCGGCCACGCTGATTTTCGACGCGGGAAAAGGCGCCCTGCCGGTGCTGATCGCGCGATATTACCTCGGCGATCTCTTCGCCATATTCGCCGCGCTTGGGGCCTTTCTCGGCCACCTCTTTCCAGTGTGGCTTCGCTTCCGAGGCGGCAAGGGCGTGGCGACGTTCATCGGCATCGCGCTCGCTCTCTATTGGCCCGTCGGGATTTTTACTTGCGCAACCTGGTTATTCGTAGCGCTCGTCACACGACTTTCGTCACTGGCAGCACTCCTCGCCGCAATTATGACACCGGTCTACTTCTACTATGTCGGCGAGTTCGATGAATTCAACGATCTGACCCTGTTCGCCCTGCTCGCGGTACTGCTCGCCATCCTCATCATGTTCACCCATCGCCAAAACATCACGCGGCTCTTTGCCGGAACGGAACCACGAATCGGCAAATGAGCAGTGCGCGGCGCGTTCTGAAACATGACGAACGCGTGGCCTGGCTTCGCCTCTCGCGCACCGAGACCATCGGACCGACAACATTTGCCGCTCTGCTGAACCGATTTCCGGACATACGCGAGGCGCTCGACGCTGCACCCCGGATGGCACGGCGAGGCGGCGGCGAATTGAAAGTGCCTACCGCCTCGGACGCAGGCCGCGAATTGGAAAAGCTAGCTTCGCTCGGCGGCCGCATGATTGCCTCGATCGAACCCACCTTCCCGGCGGCGCTCGCGGCGCTTGATCCACCGCCTCCGTTGATCTCCGTTCTCGGCGATCCGGCTTTACTGGCGCGCGACATGGTTGCGATGGTGGGCGCCCGCAACGCCTCGGCACTCGGAATCAAATTCGCCCGCAACATCGCAAACGACCTTGGAGCGGCGGGATTGGTTGTCGTCTCTGGCTTGGCGCGCGGTATCGATCAGGCCGCCCATACGGGATCGTTAGAGACCGGCACCGTGGCCGTGGTGGCAGGCGGCGCCGACGTGGTCTACCCACCGGAAAACCGAGCGTTGTACGATTCTATTCGGGAACGCGGCCTCATCGTGGCGGAGATGCCCTTGGGTCTGCCGCCGCTTCCGCGGCATTTTCCGCGCCGAAACCGCATCATCTCCGGACTGGCGCGCGGAACGGTGGTCATCGAGGCGGCAGAGCGCTCGGGGTCGCTGATCACCGCCAATTACGCGCTGGAACAGGGCCGTGAAGTCTTTGCCGTGCCGGGCTCTCCCCTCGATCCAAGGGCCAAGGGTACCAACCGCCTGATCCGCGAGGGAGCAACCCTCACCGAGAACGCTGAGGACGAGTTGACCGTACTGCGACCGATCCTGGCCACCGGCTTCGAGGAACAGGAAAACGAGGCTCCGGCCGCGAGCACTGGCGTCATTACCGAAAGCGAGGTCGACCGCACCCGACACATTATAGAAGAGATGCTGTCGCCCTCGCCGGTCGAAGTCGATGAATTGATCCGCCAATGCGGCCTGCCGGCGGCCATTGTGCTGACGGCGCTGCTTGAGCTCGAACTGGGCGGCCGCGCGCTGCGCCATTCTGGAAATCGCGTTTCCTGGCGTTAAGCCACTGAAGACATTAATGTTCTGTAGATCGCCGACCCGGTCAGAAGCTACATTCCACAATCTATGGTTGTGTTGTCATGGTTGACACCGCTCCCGTGCTTCAATCAGTGTCCGCGCCCTTGCCGCCCCTGCGAGCACAAGAATCCATACATGGCCGAACCGTCCAACGTCGTTGTCGTCGAGTCTCCTGCTAAGGCGAAGACGATCAACAAATATCTGGGCAAGGACTACGTCGTCCTGGCCAGCTTCGGTCATATCCGCGATCTGCCCTCCAAAGAGGGTTCGGTGAAGCCCGACGAAGACTTCGCCATGATCTGGGAGATCGACCCGAAGGCGCAAAAGCGCCTGAAGGAGATCGCCGACGCCGTGAAGAACGCCGACCGCCTGATCCTCGCCACCGACCCGGACCGCGAAGGCGAAGCCATTTCCTGGCATTTGCTGGAGACGCTGAAACAGCGCCGCGTCCTCACCGGAACCAAAGTTCAACGCGTCGTTTTCAACGCTATCACCCAGAAGGCCGTGCTCGACGGCATGGCCCATCCGCGCGACATCAATGTCGAGCTGGTTGACGCCTATCTCGCGCGGCGCGCGCTCGACTATCTGGTCGGCTTCACGCTGTCGCCGGTGCTGTGGCGCAAATTGCCCGGCGCCCGTTCGGCAGGCCGCGTGCAATCGGTCGCGCTTCGCCTCATCTGCGAGCGTGAGCTCGAAATCGAAGCGTTCAAGGCGCAGGAATATTGGACCGTCGATGCGGACTTTGCCGCAGCGAGCGGAAATTTCACCACCAGCCTGACCCATTTCGAAGGCAAGAAACTTTCCAAGCTGTCGCTCGGCGATGAAGCCAGTGCCACGCGCGCGGTCGCTGCCATTCGCGCCGGACATTTCGCCGTTGGTGAAGTGGAAAAGAAGCCGGTCAAACGCCATCCCTCGCCACCATTCATCACCTCGACTCTGCAGCAGGAAGCAGCGCGCAAACTTGGATTCGCGGCGGCGCGCACGATGAAGATTGCGCAAGGCCTCTATGAAGGCGTGACCATCGGCGGCGAAACCACCGGTCTTATCACCTATATGCGAACCGACGGCGTCTCCATGGCCGGCGAAGCGATCGCAGAAGCGAGACACGTCATCGGCGACCGTCTCGGCAAGGAATATGTGCCCGGCGTGCCGCGCGCCTATTCCTCGAAGGCGAAGAATGCGCAGGAAGCGCATGAAGCCATCCGCCCGACGAGTTTTTCGCGCACGCCGGAAATGGTGGCGAAACATCTCGATTCCGATCAGGCGCGTCTTTACGAGCTGATCTGGAAGCGCGCACTCGCGTCGCAGATCGAAAGCGCCGAGCAGGAGCGCACAACTGTTGAAGTCGTTTCGCGTGACGGCAATACGCGCTTACGCGCCGTCGGCACGGTTACGCTCTTCAACGGCTTTCTGGCGCTGTATCAAGAAGGTCGTGACGACGACGGTGACAGCGAAGATCGCAATTTGCCGCGTCTTGTGCAGGGCGACGGCCTGACGTTAAACGAGGTTCGCCCGGAGCAACATTCCACCGAACCGCCGCCGCGTTATTCGGAAGCCAGCCTCGTCAAAAAACTGGAAGAACTAGGCATCGGCCGGCCGTCTACCTACGCCAGCATTCTTTCGGTCTTACGCGACCGTGCCTATGTGCGGATGGATCGGAACCGTTTCATTCCCGAATCCAAAGGGCGTGTCGTCACCGCCTTTTTGACCAGTTTCTTCAAACGTTATGTCGAATATGATTTCACTGCCGATCTGGAAGAGAAACTCGACGAAGTCTCCGCCGGCACGATGGCGTGGAAAGATCTGCTGCGCGATTTCTGGAAACATTTCCACGCCGCGGCGGAAGAGACCAAAGAGCTAAAATTCGCCAACGTGATCGACGCATTGGATGCGATCCTTGGCCCGCATATGTTTCCGGCGCGCGAAGACGGCGGCGATCCGCGCGTATGTCCGACCTGCGGCAATGGCCGTCTCAGTCTGAAGCTCGGCCGCTTCGGCGCCTTCATCGGCTGTTCGAACTATCCGGAATGCCGCCACACGCGCCAATTGGGCCGCGGTGATGAAGCCGGTGCCGCCGATCCGCGTGTGCTCGGACAGGATCCCGAGACTGGACAGGATATCGCTCTTAAGGTGGGACGCTTCGGACCCTATGTTCAGCTCGGCGAAGGCGAGAAGCCGCAGCGCGCGAGCATTCCCAAGGGATTTACGACACCTGAGACCATCGATCTCGAGCAAGCGCTCAGGCTGCTTTCCCTTCCACGCGAAATCGGCCTTCACCCCGAAACGGGCAAGCCGATTGTTGCGGGCTTCGGGCGCTTTGGACCTTACGTGTCTCACGACGGCAGCTATGCGTCGCTCGATGGACCGGACGAAGTTTTCACGGTCGGCATCAACCGTGGCGTAAGCCTGTTGGCCGAGCGCAAGGCCAAGGGCCCCCGTATGCGCGGCGGCGAGCCCTTGAAAGAGCTAGGCAAAGCGCCCGATAGCGACGCCGTGATCCGGGTGATGAAGGGCCGTTACGGGCCGTACGTCACGGACGGCAAGGTGAATGCCACGTTGCCGAAGGATAGCGATCCCATTGCAATAAATTTAGATGAAGCGATCGCCTTGCTCGCGGCGCGTGCAGCCAAGGGCCCCGTCAAAGGCAAGAAGCCAGCGCGGAAGACTGCGGCAGTTGCAAAGGCCGCTCCGGCCGCCGGAGCCAAGCCCGCAAAAGTGAAGGCCAAAACACCCGCCAAAAAGCGGGCTGCTCCCAAGAAGGCCGTTGCGAAGGCCTAAGGACGGCTGATAACACAGCCTATCGAGCGAACGCAGCTCGTCCTGGAGGAACATAAAAATGGCGAATCGGAAGGCGGCATTTTTAGCCGCGGCAAGCGGCATTCTGGCCCTCGGCGCATTCGGACTGGCGGGCTGCCAGCAAGAAGCACCCGGCGCCGACATCGCAATCGACAACGACGATATTGCCGGTGTGGTGACTAGCGCGAACGGCCCTGAGGCCGGCGTGTGGGTCGTCGCCGAAACCGACGATCTGGGAACCAAATTCGTCCGCAGCGTCGTCACCGACGATCAGGGCCGCTATGTGATGCCCGATCTTCCGGCAGCGAATTATCAGCTGTTCGCACGCGGCTACGGTTTGGTCGATTCACCGCGCGTCACGGCGAAGCCGGGTGTGCATCTCAATCTCGCGCCGACTGTCGCGCCCGACGAAGCTGCCGCTGCAAAAATTTATCCGTCGCTCTATTGGTTCTCGCTTCTCAACATTCCCGACGACAGTAATTTTCCCGGCACCGGTCAGGAAGGCAACGGCATTTCCACCGACGTGAAGACCCGCGGCCAATGGATTCACTACGTAAAGTCGACGGGCTGTTACTCCTGCCATCAATTCGGCAGCGAGCATGTGCGCGAGATCCAGCCGGAACTCGGCGAATTCGACAATGCGGTTGACGCTTGGACACGCCGCATCATGTCGGGTCAGGCCGCGACCAGCATGGTCGACAGCGCGACACGCATGGGTCCGAAGCGCGCGATGGAAGAATACGCCGATTGGACCGACCGCATCAAAGCCGGCGAATTGCCGTTCGAGAAGCCGACGCGGCCCGAAGGCATCGAGCGTAATGTTGTGACCACGACTTGGGATTGGTCGCAGCCGCAATTCTATCTGCACGACGCGATGTCGACGGACCGTCGCACGCCGACCGTGAATGGATACGGCAAACTCTATGGCGCGCCGGAACTTTCGACGGACCTCATTCCCGTTCTCGATCCCGTGGCGAATACAGTGACCGAAATCAAAATCCCGGTTCGCGATCCCGCCACGCCTTCCACCAAGGATGATCCGATCTTCGCGCCCTCCACAATCTGGGGCGACCAGCCGATTTGGGACAGCCAGACGGTGACGCACAACCACATGATGGACGAGCGCGGCCGCGTTTGGTTTGCCTCGCGCATTGGACCTGCGGACAATCCGGCATTCTGCAAAGCGGGCTCCGATCATCCGTCCGCGAAGCTGACGCCGATCGAACGCTCCGGTCGTCATTTGTCGATGTTCGATCCGGCCACCGGCGAATGGAAATTGATCCGCACCTGCTTCGACACGCATCACCTTGCGTTCACCGAAGACGGTAAGAACACCCTCTGGTTCTCGCGCGGCGGCGTGAACGCGGCTGGTCTCACCATCGGCTGGTTCGACACCAAGAAATACGAAGAGACCGGCGACGAAGCCGCGAGCCAAGGTTGGACAACCTTCGTTGTCGACACCAACGGCAATGGCAAGCGGGACCCGAATCCGGTTGGCCCGAATGATCCGGTCGATCCGACGAAGGACAAGATCATGGAGCTGGGCAATTACTCAGTTTCGATCAGCCCGGTCGACGGTTCGATCTGGGGCGCCGTTGTGCCCTTCCCGAGCGGCTTCATGCGCGTGATCCCTGGCGATCATCCGCCGGAGACGACGCTGACGCAGTTCTATCGCATGCCGTACAACGACCCCAACTCGCCGGTGAAGGGCCACTCCATTCGTGGCGCCGATATCGACCGCAACGGCGTGATGTGGGCGGGCGTCGGCAGCGGGCACATTGCCAGCTTCGACGTGCGCAAGTGTAAGGCCCCGCTGAACGGCCCGAATGCAACCGGCGATCATTGCCCGGAAGGCTGGGCGTTCTATGAAATGCCGGGACCGAACTTCAAGAACATGAAGGATGCACCGGGCAGCGCCGACACCAGCTATTACGCGTGGGTCGATCAGTTCAACACATCGAACCTTGGCGACAATACGCCGGTGATCATCGGCAATGCGTCCGAGTCGCTCCTCGCCCTTGTGGACGGCAAGGTCGTTACGATGCACGTCCCCTACCCGACCGGCTTCTTCGCCAAAGGTCTGGAAGGCCGCATCGACGATCCGAATGCCGGCTGGAAAGGCCGTGGCCTTTGGGTTTCGTCCGGCCAGCGAACAATGGCGCACATGGAGACCGGCAAAGGCACGAAGCCAAAGGTCTATCACTTCCAAGTGCGTAGCTCGCCGCTCGACAAATAAGCGACGAAAATTTGAGTACCCGAATGGGGAGAGGCGAAAGTCTCTCCCCATTTTTTTGTGCTTTTGTCCCAAGGGACGGTATTATTGCGGCAAATGCCTCGTCTATTGGGGGCGCGGCAAAACATGGGGCGAATGCCCGGCGGGAGAGATGAAATGAGATCGAGTAAATCGACATTGTTGACGACGGGTGCAGCCATCGCACTGGCTGCGATCGCGCTAGCCGGCTGCAATCAAGCGGCGCCCGAAATCGCCGTCGACGCCGACGATCTCGGCGGCGTGGTGACCGGCGCGAACGGTCCGGAAGCCGGCGTCTGGGTTATCGCTGAGACAACCGATCTTCCGACCAAATACGCGAAGATCGTCGTCACCGACGATCAAGGCCGTTACGTCATTCCGGATCTGCCCGCCGCCAATTATTCGGTGTGGGTGCGCGGATATGGCCTCGTCGATTCCGAGAAGATGCAGGCGAAACCGGGCGGCAATCTCAATCTCACCGCCGTCGCCGCACCCGATGAAAAAGCGGCCGCGCATTATTATCCGGCGCTCTATTGGTGGGCGATGTTGAAGGTGCCCGGCGTCAATGAGTTTCCGGGCACCGGCGATGCGGGCAACGGCATCACCGAAGCCATGCAGAACCAGGCGCAATGGATCCGCATGCTGAAAACGGAAGGCTGCTATTCCTGCCATCAGCTCGGCAATGAAGCGACGCGCGTTTTGCATCCCGAGCTTGGCACGTTCGAAACAACGGTCGACGCGTGGACGCGCCGGATTCAATCCGGGCAAGCGTCCGGCAATATGGTGCGCAATATCGGCGCGATCGGTGCGCAGCGCGCGCTGAAGGAATTCGCTGGTTGGACGGATCGCATCAATGGCGGCGAACTTCCGTCCGCCAAACCCGAACGTCCGCAAGGCGTCGAGCGCAACATGGTCATCACGCTGTGGGATTGGGCGAGCGAGAAGACCTATCTGCATGACGAAATTTCGACCGACCGGCGCGATCCGACATTGAATCCCAATGGGCCGATCTTCGGGTCACCGGAATTGTCGACCGATGAAATTCCGATGCTCGATCCGGTCACGCACACGGCCAGCACGATCAAGGCACCGGTGCGCGATCCGAATACAGTGTCGACGAAAGACGACCCGATGTTCGCGCCGTCGCCATATTACGGCGATGAGATTATCTGGGACAGCCAGACCAATATGCACAATCCCATGTACGATCAGAAATCGCGCATGTGGGAAACGGCGCGCATTCGCAACATGGACAATCCGGCGTGGTGTAAGGCGGGATCTGATCATCCTTCGGCGAAACTGTTTCCGCTCAACGCTTCGCCGCGTCAGCTCGACATGTACGACAAGACCACCGGCAAATGGGAAACCATCGACACGTGTTTCGGCACGCATCATCTAGTGTTCGGGTATGGCCCGAAAAACCCGCTCTGGCTCAGCACCGGATTTCCGGTCGGTGGCCCGGTGCTCGCATGGCTCGATGTCGCCACCTATGACGAGACGAAGGACGAGAAACTTTCACAGGGCTGGACGCCGTTCATTCTCGACACCAATGGCAACGGCGTGCGCGACGAAGGCTATGTGGAGCCCGACGTGCCGGTCGATCCCACCAAGGACAAGCGTATCAACGCCTATCCCTACGGCATTGGTCAAAGCGCCGACGGCGCTGTATGGGGCAACACGCTCGGCTTCCCGGGCTTCATCACGCGTACTGTGCTCGGCGACAACCCGCCGGAATCCGCGATCTCGGAAGTGTTCGAAGTCCCCTATGAAACCACCGGTGGGCATTCACCCCGCGGCATGGATGTCGACAAAGACGGTGTCGTCTGGGCTTCGCTGCAATCCGGTCATATGGCCAGCTTCGACCGCCGCAAATGCACGGCGCCGTTGAACGGGCCCAACGCCACCGGCAAACATTGTCCTGAAGGCTGGACCATGTATCCGTTGCCCGGTCCGCAATTCGAAGGCGTGCCAGGCTCGGGCAGTGCCGAGGCGCCCTATTACACCTGGGTCGATCAACACAACACATCGGGGCTTGGCGAGGCCACGCCGTTCATCATGGGCAACGCATCCGACGCGCTGTTCGCGCTGAAGGACGGGAACTTTGTGACCTTCCGCGTTCCCTATCCGATGGGCTTCTTCGCCAAGAACGCGGATGGGCGCATCGACGATCCCAATGGCGGCTGGAAAGGGCGCGGCGTCTGGTCGACCTTCGGCAATCGCACGCCGTATCATCTGGAAGGCGGCAAAGGCACCAAGCCGAAGGCCGTGAAATTCCAAGTCCGGCCTGATCCGTTAGCGCACTGATTAGAGATCAATCCTTTACGAGCGCGCGTAGACAGAGTCTGCGCGCGCTTTTTTTCGGCTAGCATGATGCAAAGCGCTGAGACATAGAGCGCGACGGGAGCCGCCATCATGAACCGTATTGCTGGCATTCTTTTGGGTACGGCTGCTGTCGCCGCTCTCGCGTATTTCGCTGTGCAAAATGGCCTCCTCGGCGAAAGCGAAACAATCGCGCATGATGACGATGACATTGCAGGAATTGTCTCCGGTCCGAATGGTCCCGAGGCCGGCGTGTGGGTTATCGCCGAGACCAACGACCTTCCGACTAAGCTCGCCAAGATCGTGGTGACCGATGATGAGGGCCACTATCTCATTCCCGATCTGCCCCCCGCAAATTACACAATCTGGGTACGCGGTTACGGGCTGATCGACTCACCGAAGCGCGAAACCAAACCAGGCGTGACGCTTAATCTCGCCGCAGTTCCAGCGCCCGACGATGCGGCGGCAGCCGAGTATTATCCGGCAGGATATTGGTACTCGATGCTGAAAATTCCGGCGGAAAGCGAATTCCCCGGCACCGGAACGGGCGAAGGCGGCAACGGCATTGCCGAAGACATAAAGACGCAAGGCGCCTATTTGGATTTCGTGAAGATGGACGGCTGCATGTCGTGCCATCAGATCGGCAACAAGGCGACGCGCACCTTTCCACCTTCGCTTGGAAAATTCGCCAGTTCCGAGGATGCGTGGACGCGCCGTCTGCAATCGGGCCAAGCCAGCGCGAATATGATGCGCGCGGCGAATACTTTGGGTGCCGAACGGTGGATCAAATCGTTAGCCGGTTGGACCGACCGCATCGCCAATGGCGAGCTTCCCAAGCAGAAGCCAGAACGTCCGCAAGGCGTGGAACGCAATATTGTTATTACTCTATGGGATTGGTCGCGGCCCACCCATTACATCGACGATCAAGGCTCCGCCGATCGCCGCAATCCCAATTACAACGCCTATGGCCCGATTTTCGGCGCGCCCGAAGTCAGCTCCAATATTATTCCGATCCTTGATCCCAAAACGAACACCAAAAGCGAGATCGTGCTTCCGGTGCGCGATGCCGACACAACGACGACGCGCGATCTGCCGATGTTCGCACCCTCGCCCTATTGGGGCGACGAACGCATCTGGGACAGCCAGGGCAATCCTCGCCATGCCATGTTCGACCAAAAGGGACGCGTCTGGATAACCACGCGTATCCGCAATGATGCGAACCCGGCGTGGTGCAAAGCGGGCTCCGAACATCCATCCGCGAAGGCCTTTCCGATTGCGGAATCGTCACGGCAATTGTCGTTCTACGATTTGACGACCAAAAAATTCACGCTGATCGACACCTGCTTTCCAACGCATCACATGGCATTCGACGACAAGGCCGTGTTGTGGTTCAGCGGCGGCACGCAGCCGACCGAGACGACGGGATGGTTCGACACCAACGCGTTCGACTCCACCGGCAACGAACAAACCTCGCAAGGCTGGATCGCGCATGTGATCGATACGAACGGCAATGGCGTGCGCGACGCGTTTGTCGAGCCTGATGCGCCTGCCGATCGCGCCAAAGACCGCCGCGTCAATGCAGGCTTCTATGCCTTAACTGTGGCGCCAGATGGCGCGATATGGGGTTCTAACATCGGCTATCCAGGCAGCATTTCGCGGCTCGCGCCTGGTGCGAACCCGCCCTCAACCTCACTGACCGAGTATTACGAATTGCCGTGGCAGAATGAAAACATGCCAGGCTATTCGCCGCGCGGGCTGGATGTTGATGGCGATGGCGTCGCGTGGGTGTCGATGATCAGCGGGCATCTGGCGAGTTTCGATCGCCGCAAATGCACGGGACCGCTCAACGGCGCGAATGCTACGGGCGCCCATTGCCCCGAAGGTTGGACATTGCATCCCTTCCCCGGCCCGCAATTCGAAGGCGTGTCGGACACGGGGAGTCACGAAGGCGGCTATTTCACCTATGTCGATCGCTTCGATACGTTTGGCCTCGGCGCCGACACCCCGATCAATACTGGGAACAATTCCGATGCGCTGTTCGCGCTTAAAGACGGAAACTTCGTGACCTTGCGCGTGCCCTACCCAATAGGCTTCTACGCCAAGGCGCTGGATGGCCGTATCGACGATCCCAACGCCGGCTGGAAAGGACGCGGGCTGTGGTCTGGCTTCTCCGCCAGACCGGTCTGGCATTTCGAGGGCGGGAAAGGTACCACCAGCAAGGTCGTCCACTTCCAGCTGCGCCCCGATCCGCTGGCACACTGACGTCCATTCCGAACCGAAACGGGTTTTGAGGCTTCGACGTGCCGAAACGTCCCAAGAACACTCTCGCGCCGGCGCTCTCGAAAGAGGCGATCTTGGCGCATCTCGCCGCGCATCCGGGCGATACCAAGCGCGATCTGGCGCGCGCGCTGGGCGTCAGAGGTGACGAGCGTCAGCAGCTGAAGCGCATCCTCAAGGAACTCGCCGATGACGGCGCGCTGGAGCGCGGCAAGAAAAAATCCTTCCTGCCGCCCGGCGCGTTGCCCGAAGTGACGGTGCTGGAAATCGTCGGCGAAGATGTGGACGGCGAACCCATCGGCAAGCCCGCGCATTGGACGAGTGAGGACGAAGCGCCTTCCGTTGTCATTGTGCCGGGCAAGGAAGATGCCGGGCCGGCGATTGGGCGCGGCGAACGCATCCTCGCCCGCATCTCCCGCACCAACAACGGATATGAGGGGCGCATTATCAAGCGCCTCGGCGCCGGCGTTGAACGCGTGCTTGGCGTGGTGAAGCATGAAGGCGATATCGTGCGTATCGATCCGATCGATAAGAAATCGCGTTACGGATTCATTCTGGACTCACGCGAGCGCAACATCCCCGAAAGCGGGCAATTGGTGTTGGTCGAACCTTTGGCCGGTCGCGCTTCGGGAAGTCCACGCGCGCGCATCATCGAACAGCTCGGCTCCATGAATGAGCCCAAAGCTGTCAGCCTCATCGCGATTCACGCCCATGGCATTCCAACTGAATTTCCGCGCGACGCGATTGCGGAAGCGGAACGCGCACAACCGGTGAGTTTGGACGGCCGCACGGATTTACGGCAATTCCCGCTTGTCACCATCGATCCCGAAGACGCGCGCGATCACGACGACGCGGTGTGGGCCGCGCCCGACACCGACCGCAGCAATCCAGGCGGTTATGTCGTCATCGTCGCCATCGCAGACGTTGCGCATTATGTGCGAACCGGATCGTCGCTCGACAAAGAAGCACGCAAGCGCGGCAACTCCGCCTATTTCCCGGATCGCGTGGTGCCGATGTTGCCGGAGGCATTGTCGGCGGATCTCTGTTCGTTGCGCGAAGGAGAAGACCGCGCCTGCCTTGCCGTGCGTTTGGTGTTTGATGCCGATGGCAATAAACGCCGCCATGAATTCATGCGCGGGCTCATGCGCTCGGCGGCGAAACTGACCTATGCGCAAGCGCAAGCTGCATTCGATGGCAAGCCGGACGCGAAGGCCGCACCGTTGCAGAAGACCGTTTTGCAACCACTATGGGATGCCTATCAAGTTGCCGCGAAAGCGCGCGACAAGCGCTCGCCGCTCGATCTCGATTTGCCCGAGCGGCGGATCATTTTGGGCGAAGACGGCAAAGTGAAATCCATCGCCTTTCGCGACCGCCTGGAATCCATGCGCCTCATCGAAGAGTTCATGATCCAGGCCAATGTCGCGGCTGCCGAAGCGCTGGAGAAAGGCCGTTCGCCGCTCATCTACCGCATCCATGAAGAGCCGAGCCAAGAGAAGGTCGTCGCCTTCTCAGATTATTTGCGCACCATCGGCATTCCGTTCGCCAAGGGGCAGGTGATGAAGCCGGCGCTCTTCAACCAGATCCTGGCGCGCAGCAAGGGCACGCCGCATCAGGACATCATGAACGACGTGGTGCTGCGCACGCAGGCACAAGCGGTTTACGCGCCGGAGAATCTCGGCCATTTCGGACTCAACCTCGAGCATTACGCGCATTTCACCTCGCCGATTCGCCGCTATGCCGACCTCGTCGTGCATCGCGCATTGATTCGCGGATTGCGCTTCGGCGACGACGGGCTGACCGGCGACGAAATGGCGCGGCTGTCCGACACGGCGGAACACATTTCGGTGACGGAACGGCGCGCCATGGCAGCCGAACGCGACTCCGCCGACCGCTACATCGCCGCCTTTATGGAAGAAAGAATCGGCGCCGAGTTCAATGCGCGCATTACGGGCGTCACAAGGTTCGGCCTCTTTCTGCGCCTCGCCGACACCGGCGCCGACGGACTTCTTCCGATGCGTGCTTTAGGCACGGATTTCTACCGCCACGACGAGAAAAGACACGCTTTGGTGGGCCAGCGAACGGGGAAAACCTATCGGCTGGGCGAGCACGTCCAGGTCCGTCTCGCGGAAGCAGCCCCCCTTACCGGAGGCCTCCGATTCGACCTTGCCGAGGGGAGCGAGACTGCCGGCCGGCAGAACCGAGGCCGCCCTGCTCCCAAACCCAGCGCTAAGCCCGGCATTAAACCGGGCTCTAAGCCCCGCCCCAAAGGCGGGCGCAAACCAAGGCGCTAACCAAACAAGGAAAGTTGTACGGTCAACGAATACAAATGCCTTAACTTCGCCATGGGTTTCCGGTACATGACCGGCACGAGGGACATTTTTAGAGCATGAGGAAAAACGTGGCTGGATTCATGAAGGCAACCGGCGCTGTCGCCGGTCTGGTAACGGCGGCCGTATTGTTCAGCGCGCCCGCTCAAGCGGCGGCTGCAGCAGGCAATGCTGCCAACGGTAAGACAGTCTTCGCCGACAATTGCGGCATCTGCCATACGGAAACCAAGGGCGGCGCACACAAAGTGGGTCCGAACCTGTTCGGAGTTATTGGCCGCAAATCCGCGACCGCGACCGGCTACACCTATTCTGCCGCAATGATGAAGGCGAACGTGACGTGGTCCGCCGACACATTGAAGACCTACCTCGCCGCTCCGGCGAAGATGGTCCCCGGCACGAAGATGGGCTTTCCGGGCTTCTCCGATCCGAAGGAAGAGGCCGATCTGATCGCCTATCTCCAGACGGTGAAATAGTTTCACGGCCCTTTCGGGCTGCATGAGAATCGGGCTCCGGCAACACCGGGGCCCGATTTTTTATGGCGTGCGCGGCAAAAAGCCTGGGTTTGCTTGGGCGAAGGCCGCACCTGCCTTGACAATGAAGCCCACAACACTAATTTGCCGCGCTCAATCAATTGTTTGACAAGCGTTTCGGGAGCAGTCCATGGCGAAGCCCACCACCATCAAGATCCGTCTCAATAGCGAGGGCGACACGGGCTTCTTCTATGTGACCAAGAAGAACTCGCGCACCATGACCGAGAAATTCACGGTGCGGAAATACGACCCCGTTCTCCGCAAGCACGTAGAGTTCAAAGAAGGCAAAATCAAATAGGTTTTGCCTGCCCGCTTGCGACCGATCATTCGCAAAGCGATTTTACCCACGCCGTAATAGAAGCCGCTTAACGAACCGCCTCTTCCGGGGTTGCGCGCCGCGTTCGCAACGCCGAGGCTGTACTCCGCAAATCGCACGTTTCGCGGACTCAAAATGAACAGCCCTATCGATTGGCGCGCGGAAGCTGCCAGACTCGACTTTCGCAACCAAGCCTTCATCGACGGCAGGTTTACACCGGCCATCAGCGGCAAAACCTTCGATACGATCTCGCCCATTGACGGCAGAGTGCTCGCGCATGTCGCGGCCTGCGATGCCGCCGATATCGACCGCGCGGTTGCAGCCGCGCGAGCCGCGTTTGAGAAGGGTTCGTGGTCGGAAGTGGCGCCGCGGCAACGCAAACGCACCCTCATTAAACTAGCTGATCTTATCGCCAAGCATGCCAACGAGCTTGCGCTGCTTGAAACGCTGGATATGGGCAAGCCCGTACGCGACGCGCGCGGCGACGTGGCCGCTGTTGCAGAGTGCGTGCGCTGGTACGGCGAAGCCATCGATAAGCTCTATGACGAGATCGCACCAACGCCGCGCGATGCGCTGGCGCTTATCACGCGTGAGCCTGTCGGAATCGTCGCCGCAGTCGTGCCCTGGAACTATCCGCTGCTGATGGCGGCGTGGAAATTCGCGCCCGCGCTCGCCACCGGCAATTCCGTTGTTCTGAAACCGGCCGAGCAATCACCGCTCTCGATCTTGCGTGTCGCCGAACTCGCCATCGAAGCCGGTATTCCAGCCGGTGTGTTTAATGTCGTGCCCGGCTTCGGCGAAACCGCCGGACAAGCACTTGGCCGACATATGGATGTCGATGCTATCGCGTTCACCGGATCGACGTCGGTCGGAAAACTCTTTCTGCGCTATGCCGGCGAATCCAACATGAAAAGCGTGAGCCTGGAGTGCGGCGGTAAATCACCGAACATCGTCTTTGCAGACGCGCCGGATCTCGATGCCGCCGCGGAAGTCGCGGCCGATGGAATTTTCGGCAATAGCGGACAGGTGTGCGACGCCGGCTCGCGCCTGCTGGTGGAAGAGAAAATCCACGACGCATTTCTGGCGAAGGTTTCGGAGTTGTCGCGTAAATACAAACCACGCGATCCGCTCGATCCCGACACTATCATGGGATCGATGGTGGACCGAACCCAAATGGACCGCGTGCTGGGATACATCGAAACTGGAAAGTCAGAAGGCGCCGCGCTGAAAGTCGGCGGCAAGCAAGCCCGCATCGAGACCGGCGGTTTCTATATCGAGCCGACCATTTTCGCGGGTGTCGACAACCAAATGAAAATCGCGCGCGAAGAGATCTTCGGTCCCGTGCTCGCCACCATCCCGTTCAGCACCGCCGACGAAGCCATTCGCATCGCCAACGATTCCATCTATGGGCTGGAAGCCAATATCTGGACCAATGATCTGACCAAGGCGCATAAAACGGCGCGAGCTTTGCGTGCGGGCGTTGTCACCATCAACACGCGCGACGCCGGCGGCATCGTGGTGCCGTTCGGCGGCTATAAACAATCCGGATTCGGCCGAGACAAATCCTTACACGCGCTGGAAAAATATACCCAGCTCAAGGCGACCTACATCAAACTCGGATAGCGGGTCAGCAAATATTAACGCAGCGCTGACATTTTTCGAGGCGACAATCCGCCCCGAGCCTGCAGATGAACATATCCGCGCGCCCCTCCTTGGAAACCGTGTCCTGGCGCAATCGCGTCATCGCTATCGCGATTGGATTGGTGACGGCGATGTTGCTCTATTTTCCGTCGCGCGCGCTCAATGAAGCCATCACCGAGGGACGCATACCGACGCTGCAAAACCTCGTGCAGGCGGCGCAATTCGGCATCGCGGTGATGAAGCCGTTCTTCGCCGGTGTCTTCGCCGGCATGGCGGGCATATGGGGCCTGCCTGGCCTCGTCGTTCTTTATTGGGGCCTGTCGCGCCACTGGAATGTGTTCGCCTATGTCGCCGGCGGTGCCGTTACCGGCATGGTGGGATATCTCATCAGCGATGACTGGTCGCACGGAAATATCGAACTGACGAAGCTTCTCTTCGCCACGCCGTTTCACGAGGACCAGCGTTTGATCTGGCTGGTCGGCGGCATTTGCGGCGCCGGGGCCGGCGCCGCCTCCTGGGTCTATATGCGCCTGGTGCACAGCCGCCAGATGATGCGGATGCTTATCCGCGCCTAAAATCAGCGTTCGAATTTCGCCTCCAGGTGGCGAAAGAAGGCGCCGCTGTCGAGGCCACTACCCGTGGCCTTGGCGATGATATCTTCCGCTTCGACGCGATGGCCTAGGCGATACACATGTGTGCTGAGCCAGCCGCGCAAGCCGCCGAATTCGCCGCGCGCGATTTCATCCTGCAAAGGACGATCGCGCCCATAGGCTTCTACGAGTTGCGCCGCATAGATGCTTCCCAGCGTGTAGGTCGGGAAAAAACCGAAACTGCCGAGCGCCCAATGCACGTCCTGAAGAACGCCGTCGAGATCCGACGATGGCACCGCGCCGATCAGCGCGCCGCTGCGCTCCGCCCACTCGGCAGGAAGATCGCGAACGGCAAGCTCACCGAAAATCAGCGCGACCTCCAGCTCGTAACGCAGCATGATGTGCAAATGGTATGACATCTCGTCGGCGGAAACGCGATTCACGCCGGGACGCACCACATTGACAGCGCTGCACATCGTGTCGGCGTCAAGATTCTTCACCGCATCGGGAAACAATTCGCGCAGGCGCGGAAACAGAAACCGCCAAAATGCGGGGCTGCGTCCGACATGGTTTTCCCATAGCCGCGCCTGGCATTCGTGGATGCCCATGCCCGGGGCTTCGCCCAGAAGCGTTCCCTGATCCCCCGGATCGTACCCTTGGTCGTAGAGCCCGTGCCCGCCCTCGTGCAGCAAAGCGAGAAGCGCTGACGAGAGATCGTTCTCATCCACACGAATCGTCAGACGCACGTCGTTCGCGCCAACATAGAGCGTGAACGGATGCGTCGAGCGGTCCAGCCGCCCACGCTCGAATTCAAACCCTATCGAGCCCAGCAATTGGCGGCATAACTCCCATTGCTGACTTTCCGCAAACACGCGGCCTTTTAGAAGGCCATCATGCTTCGCTGTCGTTTCCGCCGCGCGCCGCGCCATCGGAATGAGCCGTGTGCGGATTTCGCTCAAGACAGGATCGAGTCGCGCCCGTGTCATGCCCGGTTCGTTTTCATCCAGCAGCGCGTTGTAGGGATCGCCATCGCTGGAAAGTGCTGACGCCTTGGCGCGCAGGAGACCGAGCAATTCGTCGAAGGGACGCGCGAACACACCGAAATCATTCTTCTCGCGCGCGTCTTCCCAAGCGCCCAAAGCTTTGGACCGCGCGGCGGCGAAATGGCGAACAAGGTCCTGCGGCAATGCCAGAGACTGGCGGCGCAGGCGGCGCAGTAGCTGAATCTCGCGCGGCCAATTGCCGGAAAGCTCGGTCTGCCCTGCAACCTCCTCGACAAGATCGCCCAGGCTGTCAGAAACAAGCAGCGCGTGGCGGAGGCCTTCCAGCACCGCCAATTGCGCGCCGCGCTCGCCGCGGCCAGCGGCGGGCAGCATGGTTTCTTCAGCCCAGCCCAGAACGCCGATCGTGTTGTCGAGATGGCGAAGCTCGCGAATGTGTTCGCGCAAATCCGTTTCAGCGCCCGCGGCGCGGTTCATCGAGCGTGTGGGGATCGTCAGTTCCGGCGGCGCTTCCGCTTCCAAGAGCGCCGCAAGACCACCGCGCTGCGCGACGTTGACGACTTGCTTCTGCGACACGCGACACATGGTGCCGAGGCCGTTCTCGGTCGCGGCGAAACCCATCACCGCATAGAAGGGCTCGCTGAACACGCGCCCATCAGCACCCACCACCGGAAACTCATGCACCGGAAGCCGTGTCGCGGTCTGGACCACCGATGACAATTCAGGGTTCGCGGAAAGAGAAGCCGCTTCGTCCAGCGCCTTCTCCCATTCGGCCTGGCTGGCGGATGCTCCGAGCACAACGCCGGTTCCGCCATAGGCACGGTTGGGCTTCAGCACCAGGATTTCGCGGTTCCGCCGTGCGTAGGACATAAGCTCGCCTTCGCGGCCGCCCGGCAAGCTCGTCTTGCGTTCGCCGATCACCCGCGTCCACAGCACATGGCGGCCAAACAGACGGCGGTCATCGGTGCCGAAATATTTTTCGGATAGCACCGGATCGGTGAGAATTTCGAGGCCGCTTTTGTGGTCGAAATCGCCGACCATCGAAGAGATCACGCGGTTTTGCCGGAACAGAAGCCGCATGGCTTCGAGCGGCGCGCCATTTTCCTTCTCGCGCGCGATCAGCTCGCGCACCTCATAGTCGCGATAGGCGACGTCGATCCGTACATCGCCGCAATAGACTTCGTCGCCGACGACGCGCAGCTCGCGCGGATCGGCATGCGCAATGGTGAGATCGTGCTTCTTTGAAAGATATTCGCTGAGAATCGATTGTTCGTTGGGGCCGTCATGGACATATTTCGCTTCGACAAAGCAGAGGTTGCAGCTCTCGCGGCCAATGGCGCGGGCGTGGTCGATCAGAAGCTGCACGAAGAGGTCGCGCTGGTCGCGCGGCATTGAAATCCGCAATTCGGGATTATGCGCGAATAGAGTCGGCACCACGTCGCGCATGACGAGATCTTCCGCCACGGGCGAGAAATGAATGCCGCCGACGCTGGAAAGATTGGCCTCCATGAAATGGAGCGAATCCTGCCAGGCCGCGCCTGTGAAGTCGCACACTGCATCGAGACGGCCATAGATGGAATTGAAATGCTGATGCGCGGGCGTCCACGTATCGCGCAGCCAGCGCTCCTCGTCCGGCGTGATCGCGACGATCTCCCGGACGCGTTCATCTTCGAGATAGAGCGTCGGCAAGCGCTTGAGCGCCTCGGTCAACTGCAGGCAGACGTGATGAACATATGAAAGCTGCTCCGGCATCACGAGGAGCGGACGCAGCATGATGCGCACGGCCTCTTCGACGCCTTCATGCTCTAGATCATCTTGCTGGCCCAGGCGTCCGCACGCAGCCGGTCGGCCATCCGTGCGTAGGTCGCGTCGGAAACGTGATGCGCGGCGCGCAGGACGCGGCCCTCAAGCGTAGCGCCGGAAAGCCCCAGGGCTTCGGCGGGACTAAGAACGGATGGCATGGGGAGAGATGCCTCTTGAACGGATGTGATGTATTGAGAATCTCGGGCGGTGTGCGCCCTACCCCGCCAGCGGAACCGGATCGAAATACCAGCAACCTTCGGGAGTGGTGGGACGCGGAAAGGCTGCGCCGCCGGTGACACGTTCGGCGCCGCGCCGGCCGAGGTGGACCCACCCCTTGTTGGTCAGCAGAAGCGCATCGGCAAGCATGCCATCGGCGCCAACGAACACCCACTTATTGATGAGGCGCTGCACAGGCGCGTCGGGTGCAAAATCCAGCCGTCCGAAAACGCGCGTTTCTTCCTGGGCGATCACCGGACGGCGGTGACAGACGCGGGTTGGCGGCGCACCGGGAATGATAAAAGCGATGGCCGAACTTCTGAATGTAGCGACTGACTTGCCATCGAACTTGGCGGGCTCAAAGCGCCAGCGATCGATCATCATCCGATACACCGCGTCGTCCAGGCGCGGAGAGCCGCTCGATTCCACAATCCGCACTTCGCCAACCGTGCCATTTTCAAGAACGCGATAGGTCACGCCGGCAATGCCCTGCTCGGCAAGGCGCAAAGCGGGATCGGGATATTCGTTCACAATGGGCGCGTTGGGCAGCGGCGGCCGGCGCGTCGCTGCGACCGTTCCCTGCCCCGGCGCCGGCACGTAGATCAAATAGCGTTCTGCGCCTGCGCTCGGCACGTTCCACGGCACGACAACTCGGATCGTTGCGGCCGCCGAGGTTTTGAAGCGCCAGCGTGCTTTGGCGAAATAGGCCGCGGCGGCATCGAGTCGGGGGAAGCCGCTGGAGCCTTCGACAAAGACGTTCTTCACCAGACCGTCGGCGCCGATCTCCACGTTCAGAACGACGCGCCCTTCCTCGGCCGCCAGAAGCGAATCGATCGGATAGTCGGCGTCAGTGACTTCCAGCGGAAAGAGCGGCGTCGGCAATTCTTCCGCCGGTGCAGCCGCGTCCTGCGCGTAGACCGATGTGCAAGCCAAGGCCAACGCAACCACGATGCGCGCGGCAATGCCGAAATTCATGACAACAACCCCGATTCCGAGAAGCCCAAACCTAGCACGGGAGGCGCGCGCGTCTATTGGGAGATGGAGGTTTAAAACCCCAAAATCCCGGCCAAAGCCTTCCTCTCCCCCTGCAGGAGAGGAATTTCCAATCCGGCTGCCGTATCAGGCCGCTTGGGCGAGGCGTGCGAGCTGCCCCAGAACCGCTTCGGCCGCCTTAAGCCGCGCCTCCGGCGTCGGCCATTCGCGCATGATGACGAGCGTTTGGTCGGGCCGCACACGCATGACACTGGGGTTTTCGGTGATCAGGCGGATGAGGCCCGTTGGGTTTGGGAAGGATTTGTTGCGGAAGGCGATGGTCGCGCCCTTGGGACCGGCGTCGATTTTCTCGACTTGCGCGATATGGCAAAGCTGTTTGATCGCAACGATCTTGAGGAGATTCTTCACCTCATCCGGGATGGGGCCGAAGCGGTCGATCAGTTCCGCCGCGAAGCCCTCGATCTCATTGCTGTCGGCAAGCTCTGACAGGCGGCGATAGAGCGCCATACGCACGGTGAGGTCAGACACATAGGTTTCCGGGATGAGAACCGGCGCGCCCAGGCTGATCTGCGGCGACCAGGTCTCGCTTTCTTCCGCGCCCTCGCCGCCTTCGCGCATCGATGCGACGGCCTCTTCCAGCATGTTCTGATAGAGCTCGATGCCGACTTCACGCACATGGCCGGATTGTTCGTCGCCGACCAGATTGCCGGCGCCGCGAATATCCAGATCGTGGCTAGCTACCGAGAAGCCCGCGCCCAGCGTATCCAGCGACGAGAGCACATGCAGGCGGCGCTCGGCGGTGTCGGTGAGTTTGCGGTCGGCCGGTGTCGTCAGATAGGCGTAAGCGCGTTGCTTGGAGCGCCCGATGCGGCCGCGCAATTGATAGAGCTGCGACAGGCCGAACATGTCGGCGCGATGCACGATCAAGGTGTTCGCCGTCGGAATATCGAGGCCGCTCTCCACGATATTGGTGGAGAGCAGAACGTCGATCTTGCCGTCGTAAAAAGCTGTCATCGCATCTTCGAGCTGCGCCGTCGGCATCTGGCCGTGCGCGGTGGTGATTTTTACCTCCGGCACGGTCTCCTTCAAATATTCCGCAGCGGAGACGAGATCCGCGATGCGCGGCACGACATAGAAACTTTGTCCGCCGCGATAGTGCTCGCGCAGAAGCGACTCGCGAATGATGAGCGGGTCGTAAGGCGTGACATAGGTGCGTACCGCCAAGCGGTCGACCGGTGGGGTCGTGATCAGCGAGAGATCGCGAACACCGGACAACGCAAGCTGCAAGGTGCGCGGAATCGGGGTCGCGGTGAGCGTAAGCACATGAACATCGGAGCGGAGGCCTTTCAGGCGTTCTTTATGCACCACGCCGAAATGTTGCTCTTCATCGACAATAACGAGACCGAGATTTTTGAACGTAATGTCTTTCGCCAGAAGCGCATGTGTGCCGATGACGATATCGACATCGCCACTGCCCAGCCCAATTTTTGTTTCCTTCGCTTCCTTGTTGGTCGCGAAGCGTGAGAGCTGGCCCAGACGCAGCGGATATCCGGCGAACCGCGCCGAGAAATTGCGGAAATGCTGGCGCGCGAGGAGTGTGGTCGGCACGACCACGGCAACTTGCTTGCCGGTCATGGCCACGATGAAAGCGGCGCGGAGCGCGACTTCGGTCTTGCCGAACCCGACATCGCCGCAGATCAACCGATCCATGGGGCGGCCCCGGGCAAGATCTTCGATCACATCGGCAATGGCGCGTTCCTGATCCTCGGTTTCTTGGTAGGGAAAGCGCGCGCAGAATTCATCATAGATGCCGGTGGGCGGGTCCATGGCGGCGACTTGCTTGATCGCGCGTGCAGCGGCGACGCGGATCAGCTCTGCTGCGATTTCGCGCACGCGCTGGCGCATCTTCGCTTTGCGGCTTTGCCAGGCGCCACCGCCGAGCTTATCGAGCTGAATTTCTGAATCTTCCGAACCGTAACGCGTCAGAAGTTCGATATTCTCAACCGGCAAAAACAATTTTCCGCCGTCATATTTCAATTCCAGGCAATCATGCGGCGCGCCGGTGACCTCGATGGTCTTCAACCCGACATAGCGCCCGACGCCGTGTTCGATGTGCGTAACAAGATCGCCGGGCGAAAGCGCAGAGGCTTCGAACAGGAAATTCTGCGAACGCTTCTGGCGCGAACGCTGGCGCACCATGCGGTCGCCAAGAACGTCTTGTTCGGTGATGACGGCAAAATCAGGCGCCTCGAATCCGTGCTCGATGCCAAGAACGCCCAGGGCTAAAGCACTGACATGAAGCGCTTCTGCCCCGCGCCAATCGTCCACGCGTTTGACAGCAGCAATGCCATGATCGGACAGAACCCCGCCCATGCGCTCGGCGGAGCCTTCGCTCCAACACGCGATCAGCACGCGCTTGCCCTTTTGCTGCAGCGCTTTGATATGCGCGGCGGCAACGTCGAAAACGTTCACGCGTAAGCCGGTTTCGACGGCGGCCGTGCCTGCCTCTTGCGCGCGCTCGGGCGCGAAATCGCGTCCCGGCTTTCCGCCTGCGTCGAGCGCGTTTTTGGAATCGGGCGCCGCGTAAGGAGAAAGCGTGCGCACGGGCCGGTTGCAGAGCGCCTGCTCCCATTCTTTCTCGGTGAGATAGAGAGCAGCCGGTTTCAACGGTTTATAGGGCGCCGCAACCGCCGTACCTTTGTGTTCGCCCTCGCCGGCACGCAGCGCTTTACGCGTTGCGTAATAATCCGCCACCAATTCGAGGCGCGCGTGCAGGGCCTCGCCAACTTGCGGACCCAAAAACACCGGCACGCGGCCGATATAGTCGAACAATGTGTCCAGGCCGTCGTAATAAAGCGGTAGCCAATGCTCCATGCCGGCGTGTTTGCGCCCGGCGCTGACCGCTTCGTAAAGCGGATCGCCGTCGGTGACAGCACTGAATGTCGCCACATAGCCGGTGCGAAACCGGCTGATAGACTCTGGATCAAGCGGCGCTTCGCTGGCCGGGAGGAGTTCGATTTCCGGCACAGAGTCGCTGGAGCGCTGCGACTCCGCATCGAAGCGGCGAATGGTTTCCAAATGCGTTCCGAAGAAATCCAACCGCAGAGGTTCATCGGTCCCCGGCGGCCACAGATCGACGATGCCGCCGCGCAAGGCATATTCGCCGGGCTCGCGCACCGTGCTGGTGCGAACATAGGAATTACGCGCGAGAAATAATGTCAGCGCGTCGAGATCGACATAGGCGCCGGCCCTGGCGAGGAAGCTTGCCTCGGCGACGAATTTCCGCGGCGGCACGCGCTGAATGGCGGCGTTCACCGTGGTGACGACCAAAGCGGGACCGGCGTTTTCGCCGCGCGCCGCAAGCACTGCTAGCGTCGCGAGACGCTCGCTTTCAATATCTCCGCGCGGCGACACACGATCGAAGGGAAGGCAATCCCACGCGGGGAAATGCAGCACCCGCAAATTGGGCGCAAAAAACCGCGCCGCATCCACGGCGGCATTGGCGCGCTGGTCATCCGGCGCCACGAACAGAACAAGCCCGTTCCGGCGGCGCGCGGCTTCGGCAGCGGCATAGGCATCGTACCCTTCGGGCGCGCCACTGACGGAGAGGCGCGCCGGGTCGCGGGCGAGAGCGGTCAAGCGTTCCAAGGAAAACCCTTCAAGCGATGCGAATATTGTCGCGATAGGCGCTGAGTTGCGCGAAGACCTCGTCATCGAACTCGGCCGGAACCGGATCGTTCCCCACGATCCAACCCCACAGCACCCAATCGGGGACATCGAGCAGTGCCTCGAAACGGTCGAGCTCGGCGGCGCCCAGGCGCCCCAGATGGGCATCGGAATAGGCGCCGAAAATCAGGTCCATCTCGCGAAATCCGCGGCGCTGAGCCCGAAAAAGCAGCATTCTCCTGCGGGTTTCGATATCCTTGGGGGCGATTGCGGCGTCCATCGCGCTCTCATAGCGCGGCGCCGCTCCCACTTCCACCGCTTCGTCCCTATCGTGCGCCCTATGCGGCCAGCGATTCTCAATACCCTGTTCAAGGACGCCCGGAACCTGCCCGGCGTGGGTCCGAAGGTGGAGAAGCTGATCGGCAAAGTCGTCGGGCGGATGCCGCCCCGCTGCCTCGATCTTGTATTCCATTTGCCGGCCGGGATCATCGACCGCAGCTACCAGCCAACGCTAGCCACGGCCGAGCCCGGACGCATTGCCACCGTCACCGTCCAAGTGGGCGAGCACAAAGCGCCGCCGCCCCGTAAGCGCCAGCCCTATCGCGTCTCCTGCAGCGACGCCACAGGCACGATCGATCTCGTTTATTTCACGCCTTACGAGGACACGATAAAGCGCAACCTCCCGACGGGATCGACGCGCGTCATTTCGGGGCGCATCGAGATGTTCGACGGGCGTCTGCAAATGGCGCATCCCGATTATGTGGTGCCGCCCGAGCAAGCGGTCCGCATTCCCGAGATGGAGCCGCTCTATCCCACAACCGAGGGCCTGTCCGCGCGTGTGCTCGGGCGGGTGATTGCACGCGCGCTAGCGGATGTTCCCGCAATGCCGGAATGGCAAGATCAAGCCTATCTCAAGCAGCGACATTTTCCCGCTTTCGCGGAGGCGCTGCGCAAAGCGCATCTGCCCGCCACGTCCGACGCGCTTGCGGCCGGTGCGCCCGAGCGCATGCGGCTGGCCTATGACGAACTTCTCGCCAATCAGTTGGCGATCACGCTGATCCGGCAGCATCAGCGCGCGCGACCGGGCCGCAAGCTCAAAGGCGATGGAAGGCTGCGCCTCAAAGCGCTGCAAGCGCTCCCCTTCACACTGACCTACGCGCAAATTCAGGCCAATCGCGAAATCGAAGACGACATGGCAAGCCCGTCGCGCATGGTGCGGCTGCTGCAAGGCGATGTCGGATCGGGCAAAACCGTGGTCGCGATGATGGCGCTTCTGACGGCGGTGGAGGCCGGCACGCAAGGCGCGTTCATGGCGCCCACCGAACTTCTCGCCCGCCAGCACGCAACATCGCTGGACCTCATGGCGCGCGCGGCAGGTGTGCGCCTTGCGTTGCTAACTGGACGCGAACGCGGACCAAATCGCGTCAAGCTGCTCGAAGCACTCACCGCCGGAGCGATCGATATCGTGATCGGCACGCATGCGCTGTTCTCGGATGACGTCGCGTTCCGCGATCTCGGCCTTGCCGTGGTCGATGAACAGCATCGTTTCGGCGTTCATCAACGCTTGAAACTACAAGGCAAAGGGGAGGAGCCCGCCGATGTTCTGGTGATGACCGCAACGCCAATCCCACGAACCCTGCAATTGACCGCCTATGGCGACATGGATGTCTCGCGCCTCGGCGGCAAGCCGCCTGGACGCAAACCGGTGGAAACGCGCGTATTGCCTGCGTCACGTCTGGACGAGGTCATCGAGGCGTTGCGCCGGGCGATTGCACGCGATGCGCGCGCCTATTGGGTGTGTCCGCTCGTGGAAGAGTCCGAGAAGATCGACCTCGCCGCAGCCGAGGAACGCGCCGACTATTTGACCAAAGCTATGGGCCAGACTGTTGGTCTCGCGCATGGCCGCATGAAAAGCCCCGACCGCGACGCGGCCATGGCGGAATTCAAATCCGGCGAAACCAAAATTCTGGTGGCCACAACCGTGATCGAAGTCGGCGTCGATGTTCCGGAAGCCAGCATCATCGTCATCGAACACGCCGAGCGTTTTGGCCTCGCGCAATTGCACCAATTGCGCGGGCGCGTCGGACGCGGCGCGGCGCGCTCCACCTGCCTCCTCGTCTATCACCCACCGCTTGGTCCCACGGCCAAACAACGCCTGGCGGCTCTCCGGCGCACCGACGACGGCTTTGTAATTGCCGAGGAAGATCTTCGCCTGCGCGGCGCAGGCGAATTGCTGGGCGTCAAACAAAGCGGCATGCCGAAGTTCCGCTTCGCCGACCTGTCCGTACACGGAGAGCTGCTGGCGACCGCGCGCGATGATTCCAAACTGATCCTCGGCCGCGATCCGGAGCTGAAATCACCACGCGGCGAGGCGTTACGCACCCTGCTCTATCTGTTCGGCCGCGACGAAGCCGTGCGTTACTTGCGCGCCGGATGACATATTTATTTTCGAATCGTTAAGGTGGGTGAGAGTTCCACGCGGCGTATTACCGAAAACGCCTGTGTTTCCGCAGGCTAGGCCCGCGCAATTAACCGCTCCGAAACGCCCCCTGCGGTAAATAAGCAAACGGACTTGCAATGCCCGGCCTGGTGGGTAATTGAACCGGCGATATAACAGAAAGCATCATCCATGCGCGTTGCCATGATCGGAACTGGTTATGTGGGCCTTGTTTCCGGTGCCTGCTTCTCTGAGTTCGGCCATCATGTTGTTTGCGTCGATAAGGACGCCAGCAAGATCGAGGCTCTGAAGGCCGGCAAGATTCCGATCTTCGAACCGGGGCTGGATGAAGTTGTGGCCGCCAATGTGAAGGCCGGCCGTCTTTCCTTCACCACGGATTTGAAAAGCGCGGTTCCGGAAGCCGACGCCGTGTTCATCGCGGTCGGAACACCGTCGCGTCGCGGTGACGGCCACGCCGACCTTGCCTATATGTTCGGCGCCGCCAAAGAAATTGCCGAGGCGCTTGTCGGCTACACCGTCGTCGTCAACAAATCGACCGTGCCGGTGGGCACCGGCCAGAAGGTCGAAGACACGATCCGCTCCGTTCGTCCCGATGCCGATTTCGACGTCGCATCGAATCCGGAATTCCTGCGCGAGGGTTCGGCGATTGAAGATTTCCGCCATCCCGACCGGATTGTGTGCGGCACGACAAGCGAACGCGCTGCCAACGTATTGCGCGAGCTCTATCGCCCGCTGTTCTTGAACGAGACGCCTATCGTGTTCACGTCGCGCGAAAGTTCGGAACTGATCAAATATGCCGGCAACGCGTTTCTCGCGACCAAGATCATGTTCATCAACGAGATGGCCGATATTTGCGAGCGCGTCGGCGCAAATGTTCAGGATGTCGCACGCGGCATCGGCTTGGACGGCCGCATCGGCAAGAAATTTCTGAATGCGGGACCGGGCTATGGCGGTTCGTGTTTTCCGAAGGACACGCTCGCGCTGCTGCGCACCGCTGAGGAGGTCAACGCGCCGACAGCTATTGTGGCCGCCGTCGTGCAGGCCAATGACCGGCGCAAAATTGCTATGGCCGAAAAGATCGACGCGGCCTTTGGCGGCGTGAAGGGCAAGCGCATTGCTGTGCTTGGCCTGACCTTCAAACCGAATACCGACGACATGCGTGACGCGCCCAGCCTCGTCATCGTTCCGTGGTTGAAAGAACATGGTGCCGACATCCACGCTTACGATCCTGAGGGCAAGAAGGAAGCCGAGAAGCTCTTGGACGTTACGCATTGCCCCGACGCCTACACGGCGCTGAACGGCGCCGACGGCGTTGTGATCCTGACTGAGTGGAATGAGTTCCGCGCACTTGATCTTGTGAAGACCAAGAAACTTCTGAAGCGCCCGCTGATGGTGGATTTGCGAAACATCTACCGGCCGCAACTGATGGCCGACGCCGGTTACACCTATGTCAGCGTGGGACGCGCGACGGTAAAGCCGAAATAGGCTTAGACCTTATGATATTCGCGGAACCACGAAACGAAGCGTGGAATGCCTTCGGCCAAGCTCGTTGTTGGCGCGTAACCGAAATCGCGTGACGCCTTCGTGACGTCGGCATAGGTCTCGATCACATCTCCTGGCGGGCCGTCGGTATAATGAATGATCGCCTGTTTGCCGGTTGCCTCTTCAATCGCGCGGACCAGCGTGATGGCTTCTTCCGGATGGCTGTTGCCCAGATTGTAGACGCGATGCGGCGCGCCTTCGGTGGCGGCGTAAGGCGTTTCCAGCACGGCAACGATGCCGGCGACGATGTCGTCGATCCAGGTGAAATCGCGCCGCAACTTACCGCCGCCGAACAGCGGCAAAGCGCGTCCGCGCAAGATCGCATCCGTGAATAGCCAGTAGGCCATATCCGGACGGCCCCAGGTTCCGTAGACCGTGAAGAAGCGCAGGCCCGTCTGCTTAAGCCCGAACAATCCGGCGTACGAGTAAGACAAAAGTTCCCCAGCCCTCTTGGTCGCGCCGTAGTACGAAACCGGACGGTCAGCGCGCGCATCTTCGGAATAGGGCGCCGCTGTGTCGTTGCCATAGACGGAACTCGACGACGCATAGACGAGATGGCCAAGCCCCTTCATGTGGCGCGCGAGTTCCAAAATATTCTGATGCCCGACCAAATTGGAACGCGTGTAGGACGCAGGATCTTGCAGCGCATAACGCACGCCGGCTTGCGCCGCCAAATGTAGGATAGCGTCGAAATGCTCACCGCGCACCGCGCTCGACAACGCTTCGGCATCGGCAATATCGACATGCGCGAAACGAAATGCAGAGTTCCCCGAAAGCCGCGCCAGGCGCGCATGCTTCAACGCTGGATCGTAATACGAGTTGATCGAATCCAGCCCAACGATGTCATGCCCCCGCGCCATGAGAGCGAGGGCTGTATGAGAGCCGATGAATCCTGCAGCGCCGGTAAGTAAAATTCGCATGACAACCCTTGAACAGACTTGGTCTTAACCAAGCTAGGCTTTAACCAGGCTTGAATTTAAAGCTGGCCTCAGGCCTAAGCCACCGTACAGATAGCAGAGAAATTGCCATGAATTCCTAAGGCGGTGCTTTCCAATTTCCTTGTCCCGGAAAAGCCTTTAAGGATGTCAGCGCTTTAGCCTGATTGGTTTCAACATGACAAGCACCCCCCGCCCTGTTCGCAAAGCTGTTTTCCCGGTCGCCGGTCTCGGCACCCGCTTCCTTCCGGCCACCAAAGCCATCCCGAAGGAAATGCTGCCCGTCGTAGACAAGCCTGTCATTCAATATGCCGTCGAGGAAGCACGCGAAGCGGGGATCGAACAATTCATTTTCGTGACAGGCCGGGGGAAACACGTGATCTCGGACCATTTCGATCACGCCTATGAGCTGGAATCGCAGCTTGAAGGCAGCGGCAAGCTGAAGGCCCTGGCAGGGCTTCTGGAAAGCCTGCCCCCCAACGGGTCGGTCAGCTTCACCCGTCAGCAGCGCCCGCTTGGCCTTGGCCATGCGGTGTGGTGTGCGCGCCATTTCGTGAGCGACGAACCCTTCGCGGTCATCTTGCCGGACGATCTTATGGTCGGCACGCCGGGCGCCCTATCGCAGATGATTAAAGCCTATAACGAAGTCGGCGGCGGCATCATCGTTGCGGTCGAAGAAAAGCCACGCGAAGAAACACGTCGCTACGGCGTGGTCGATCCCGGAAAGTGGCACGGCAATACCGTGGAAGTTAAGGGCATTGTCGAGAAACCTGCACCGGAAAATGCGCCGTCCACGCTATGCGTGATCGGGCGTTATATTCTTCCGCCGTCCATCTTCGCGCAATTGGAACGCATGGAGCGCGGCGCCGGTAACGAAATTCAACTCACCGACGGCATGGCAAAGCTCTTGGGGCATGAGCCCTTCCATGCGGTGAAGACGGAATGCGCACGCTACGATTGCGGCGACAAGGTGGGCTTCCTGCACGCCAATATCGCGCTCGGATTGCAACGCCCGGACATCGCGCCGGCATTGCGGAAGATTCTTGCGAGCCTGCCGAAATAGTTTTGCTGAACTGACGCCGCCTTAGGCGGCGTTAAGGCGCCGCTCCCAGGCATAGGCCGTAGAGACGATCTCTTCGAGATGGTTGTGGCGCGGCTGCCAACCGAATTCCGACGTTACACGCGAGCAATCGGCGACGATTACCGGCGGATCTCCGGCGCGGCGCGGCGCTTCGCGTGTCGGCAAAGGCCGTTGTGAAACCTTCGACACCACGTCAATGACTTCACGTACCGAGAATCCGCGGCCATAGCCGCAATTGAGAATTTGGGATTCGCCACCGTCGCCCAGATATTCCAGCGCCAGTGCATGCACTTCGGCGAGATCGCTGACGTGAATATAATCGCGAATGCCCGTGCCGTCTCTGGTCGGAAAATCGGTGCCGAATATTTCCAACTGCGGAACACGCCCCAGCGCCGCCTGACAGGCCCGCTTGATGAGGTGGGTCGCGCGCGGCGTCGATTGCCCGGTGCGCCCTTTCGGGTCAGCGCCGGCGACATTGAAATAGCGCAGCGCAACAAAGCGGAAATCATGCGCGTGGGCCGCATCATCCAGCAGCCACTCCGTCATCAGCTTCGAGCGGCCGTAGGGATTGATCGGGTTTGTCTCGTCTTTTTCCGACACCGGATTGCGTTCCGTAATGCCGTAGACCGCAGCAGTGGACGAGAAAATGAATTTCTTTACGCCGCTATGGATAAACGCATTGACCAGATGCAGCGAAGCGAACGTATTGTTGCTGTAATAGAGAATGGGGTTTTCGACGGATTCGGGGACGATGACCGACCCGGAAAAATGAATCACCGTCTCAACCGCATGTTCCGCGAGCACGCGCTTCATGAGCGCTGTGTCACCGACGCTGCCAAGCACAAAGGACGCATCCTGCGCGACATTGGCGCGGACGCCCGTGGACAAATAGTCGAGCACCACGACTTTGCGACCACGATCCAGAAGCGTGTGGACCATGTGGCTGCCGATATATTCGGTGCCGCCTGTAACCAAAACAGTCATGAAATTCCTCCGTACGCAAACCTATTACAGGGGAGGTTAACGTAGCCCAAAGTCGCACACCCCGCCCTCAGCTTGCGAGCATTTGCCTGGGCCACCGTAAATATTGTGGAAGTAAAACGTTCTACGGTACGCGCCCTTGTTCCCGAAGATAGGCAACGACCCGTTCGGCGAGAAGTTCCGGATCGGTATTCTCCGTTGAAATAACCAACTAGGGGGCCTCCGGCGCCTCATAAGGGCTGTCGATGCCGGTGAAGTTTTTGATCTGACCCGCATCGGCACGCGCATAGAGCCCCTTGGGATCGCGTGCGCGGCAGACCTCAAGCGGTGTGTCGACATAGATTTCGATAAACTCGCCGTCCTGCATCAACTCGCGCGCCATGCGGCGTTCCGAACGGAACGGCGAGATGAATGACACCAGAACGATCACGCCGGAATTGACAAAGAGTTTCGACGCTTCCGCAACACGGCAAATATTCTCCACCCGGTCGGCATCGGTGAAACCCAGATCCTGATTCAAGCCATGGCGCACATTGTCGCCGTCAAGAATGTAGGTGTGACGTCCTTGCGCGAAGAGCCGCTTCTCGACCAGGTTCGCGATAGTCGATTTTCCCGAACCCGAAAGCCCGGTGAACCACAATACGCATGGCTTCTGATGTTTAAGGCCGGCGCGCGCCTCCTTATTCACGTCCAAGGCCTGCCAATGGACATTAGTGGCGCGGCGCAAGCCGAATTCGATCATGCCGGCACCGACGGTGCCGTTGGTGACGCGGTCGATGATGACGAAGGCGCCGGTATCGCGATTGTCGGCGTAGGAATCGAATACGATTGGCTCGCTGGTCGAGAGATTGCAGTAGCCGACTTCGTTCAATTGCAGCGTGCGCGCGGCAAACGAATCCAGGGTATTGACGTCGACCTTGTGCTTGAGCTGCGTCACCTGCGCGGGAACCGTCTGCGTTTCCACCTTGATGAGATATTGGCGATGAGGAAGCATTTCCTCTTCCGTCATCCAAAGCACATGGGCTGCAAACTGATCCGAAACCTCGGGTCGGTCCTCCGGCGGCACCAGCATGTCGCCGCGTGAATCTCGATTTCGTCTGACAGAACCTGTGTCACCGCGTTTCCGGCAAACGCCTCTTCAAGATCGCCGTCATAGGTCACGATCCGTTTGACCTTCGACGCGCAGCCCGATTTCGCAACCGCGACTGTGTCGCCGCTGCGAATGCGTCCGCTGACAATCGTTCCCGAGAACCCCCGGAAATCGAGGTCGGGACGATTGACCCATTGCACCGGCATGCGGAACGGTTTGTCAGAAAGCTCAGTTTCAACATCGACGGTTTCCAGATGCTCAAGCAGCGACGGCCCGCGATACCAGGGCGTCTTCTCCGAGACTTCGGTGACGTTCTCGCCGTAGCGAGCCGAGATCGGGATGGAAACGACATTGTTGAGATTGATCTTGGCGGCGAAATCGCCGAACTCGGCGACGATCCTGTCGAAGACGTCTTGCGAGCAATCGACCAGATCGGTCTTGTTCACCGCCAGAACGACATGTCGAATGCCGAGCAAAGAAACGATGTAGGCGTGGCGGCGCGTCTGAGTCAGCACGCCCTTGCGTGCGTTAATCAATATGACCGCGAGCTCGGAATTCGAGGCGCCGGTCGCCATGTTGCGGGTGTATTGCTCATGACCCGGCGTGTCGGCGACAATGAATTTACGCTCCGCCGTGGAGAAAAACCGGAAGGCGACGTCGATGGTAATACCCTGCTGGTGCTCGGCTTCGAGGCCATCGACCAGCAAAGCCAAATCGATGTCCTCGCCTGTCGTGCCGTGTTTCTTCGAATCCTTGGTCAGCGCCGCCAAATGATCTTCGAAAATCAGTTTGGAGTCGTAGAGCAGACGCCCAATCAATGTGGACTTGCCGTCATCTACACTGCCGCAGGTAAGAAAGCGGAGCAGCGACTTTTTTCCTGCGAAGCCAGATGGGCCGTGAGATCGGTAAATTGCGGCGGCTTCATCAGAAATAGCCCTCCCGCTTTTTCTTGTCCATCGAGGCGCCTTCGTCTTGGTCTATCAGGCGCCCCTGGCGTTCGGAGGTCGTCGCACGCAGCATCTCGGCGACAATCGCCTCAAATCGAAGCGGCCGGCGATTCGATAGCGCCCGAGAGCGGATAACAACCGAGCGTACGGAATCGTACATTTTTCATCTCCGGAACCTCGCCGGGCCGAAGGCGCATGCGCTCGTCATCGACCATGATGAGCGTGCCGTTGCGATCCACCACGGGCCGTTCTTTGGCAAAATAGAGCGGCACGATCGGAATCTTTTCGGCCATCACATATTGCCAGACGTCGAGTTCGGTCCAATTCGATAGCGGGAAAACGCGGATCGACTCGCCTTTGCGGACGCGCGCGTTGTAGAGGCGCCAAAGTTCAGGGCGCTGGTTCTTCGGATCCCAGGAATGATTTTCCGAGCGGAACGAGAAAATACGTTCCTTGGCGCGGCTCTTTTCTTCGTCGCGGCGGGCGCCGCCGAAGGCCGCGTCGAAACCGTATTTGTCCAGGGCCTGTTTCAGACCGTCAGTCTTCATCACCTGCGTATGAAGATTCGAGCCGGAATCGAACGGATTGATCCCGCGCTGCACGCCGTCTTCATTGATATGAACGATGAGATCGAGGCCAAGCCGTTTCATCGCGGAAGGAAATCATGTCGCGGAACTTCCATGTCGTATCGACATGCAGAAGCGGAAATGGCGGCTTCGACGGATGGAATGCCTTCATCGCCAGATGCAGCATCACCGACGAGTCTTTGCCGATGGAATACATCATCACTGGATTGGCGAACTCCGCCGCAACCTCGCGCATGATATGAATGCTCTCTGCTTCGAGACGTTGCAGATGCGACAGGCGGGACGCGGCAAGCACGGTGTTCACAGTCATCAGACCAAGCCACTTTCAATCGACGGATAGATGCACAATTCATAGTATAATAAATGTGGTATGAAACTAATTACACAAACAACACGTCTATTTGCGGCTTGATAGCTTCAAGCGGCCCTCAGGCGCAACCCCAGGTAAAAGAATTTCCGAATGCCGGCCGTAGGATACAGCCAACTGGTTGCAGTTTTATGAGGGCGAAAAACAGCCGAAATACTCGGAAAATGCTCCTCAAGCGCGGCCGTAATCGTCGGTGATCCGAACGATATCGTCCTCGCCGAGATAGGGCCCAAGCTGGACTTCGATAAATTCCAGCACCTCGGCGCCGTCATTACGAAGGCGGTGATGCGCGCGCACAGGAATATGGACCGTGTTACCGCGGACAACCTTCTGCTCGTCCGCATCCAGCGTGAACACGCCAGTGCCGGACGTGATGGTCCAATGCTCTTCGCGTTGATTGTGGAATTGCAGCGAGATGGCCGCACCCGGATAGATGCGAATGCGCTTCACCTTGTAGCCCGGCGTCTCGAACAGCGTTTGGTATGTGCCCCACGGGCGTTCGACGATGGCTGGTGTGTCGGCTTCGACGCGGCCCTTGCGACGCAATTCGTCAACCACCGCTTTCACCTCATGCGCGCGCTCGCGCGGCGCAACCATCACGGCGTCTTGTGTATCGATCACCACCAGATTCTCGACGCCGACCGCAGCAACAAGACGACCGCCACTCCGGAATAAGGAATTGTGGCTATCAAGCGCGACAACATCGCCTTGGAGAACATTGCCGGCTTTGTCTTTGTCCAGCACTTCCCAGATCGCGTCCCAGGTACCCAAATCGCTCCAGCTGAGTTCTACCGGAACAACGAATGCTTTTTGCGTACGTTCCATCACGGCGTAGTCGATGGATTTGTCCGGCGACGAAAGAAATGCCTCTGCGCCTAGGCGAATTTGCGCGCCCGATACGACCGCTTCCCTAGCGGATTTCGCAATCGCCCTGGCAATAGAAGGCTCAAACGTTTTCAGTTCCGAAAGGAAAGTATCGGCACGGAACAGAAATATTCCGCTGTTCCAGGTGAAGCCGCCGGAGCGAAGAAACTTTTCCGCCACATCGCGCGACGGTTTTTCGACAAAGCGTTTCACGCGCCGCGCCGGCGGCGTAGCTGCCTCGCCCATTTCGATATAGCCGTAGCTCGTCGAAGGGCCACGCGGCGTGATGCCGAACGTGACGATCCCACCCTTCGCGACCAGTTCACTCGCGACCGAGAGGGTGCGCGCGAGCGGCGTAGGATCTGAGATGAAATGATCGGCCGGGGTGACGAGCATCTGTGCGTCGGGGTCTTCGGCCAGAAGAATCTCGGCCACAGCAGCAATGGCGGCTGCGGTGTTGCGCCTGCCAGGTTCCAAGACCAGCCGGGCGTCAATGCCGGCGCGCTTCATATGCGCTTCGACGAGAGCCGCATGCTCCGCGCCGCAGACCAGAATGGGCTTATGGTTGATGCCATAGGCCGCCACACGGCGCACCGTCTGTTCGAGCAGCGTAATGTCGCTCGGCAAAGCGAGAAATTGCTTCGGTTCCAAGCAACGCGACAAAGGCCAAAGCCTCGTCCCCGCTCCCCCGCACAACACAACCAGACGCATTATTTCTCCTTGCACGCGTACCCCTATGATCGAATGGCCACGCGGGCCTGAGGCGGTAAAACAACCAGTCCCCGCTCCCCTGCTTACAATACAAGAAGGAATCGCGCGAAGGGCCACATTTCTTGCCCTGGATAGTTTATTCCAACCAAGGTAAATGGCAGGTCAATCTATTGTTCCTGCCAAGTTCCTGGTGCGGGACACATCACTTTTAACATACACGGCTATCAATTGGCCGGCGTATCAGTTGGCTGAGCGCGGCACCCAGCCGAACCCCTATGGAGACAGCGTCAATGGCGAGGCGTAAGGATCGGGCACTCATTACGGGTGTTACCGGGCAGGACGGCAGCTACCTTGTCGAGTTGCTGCTCGCGAAAGGTTATGAGGTTCATGGCGTCAAGCGCCGGTCGTCCTCGTTCAACACAAAGCGCATCGATCAATTTTATAAAGACCCGCATGACACGGACAGCGCGTTTTTTTTACATTATGGCGATTTGACCGATGGCACGAATCTGACGCGGATCGTTCAGGAGGTTCAGCCGACAGAAATTTACAATCTCGCGGCGCAATCCCATGTGCAGGTGAGTTTTGAAACCGCGGAATATACCGCCAATGCCGACGCGATTGGGCCGTTGCGCATTCTCGAAGCCATTCGGCTTCTCGGCCTCGTAGAGAAGACGCGTTTTTATCAGGCCTCGACCTCCGAACTTTACGGCAAGGTGCAGGAAGTTCCCCAACGCGAAACGACGCCGTTCTATCCGCGTTCGCCCTATGCTGCCGCTAAGCTCTACGCCTATTGGGTGACGGTGAATTATCGCGAGGCTTACGGCATTCACGCTTCGAACGGCATTCTGTTCAATCATGAGAGCCCCGTTCGCGGCGAGACCTTTGTCACGCGTAAAATCTCGCGCGCGGTGGCAGGAATCGAACTCGGCCTGCAGAACACACTCTTTCTCGGCAATCTCGATGTGCTGCGCGATTGGGGCCACGCCCGCGACTACGTCAAAGGCATGTGGATGATGTTGCAGCAACCCGAACCCGACGATTACATTTTGGCCACGGGCGAAATGCATTCTGTGCGCGAATTCGCGGAGCTTGCATTCGGACGCGTCGGTCGAAAAATTATCTGGACCGGCACCGGTGTCGACGAAGTCGGAAAAGACGCCAAGAGCGGCAACGTTCTGGTGCGTGTGGATTCACGCTATTTCCGCCCGACCGAAGTCGAGCAACTGCTCGGCGATCCGCGCAAGGCCCAACAAAAACTGGGCTGGAAACACGAAATCGGATTCCAAGAACTCGTCGCCGAAATGGTGGATGCGGACTTGAAAGAAGTTGCGCTTGAAACGCGCGAAAATCGCCACGACTGAAATCATCGACGGAACGCGCGCGCGCCATGGCTCCTGGAATTCTCTTTCCGCTTGCCGGCAAACGGCTTTGGGTTGCAGGCCATCGCGGCATGGTGGGCCAGGCGGTCGTGCGCCGCCTCTCGACAGAGAATTGCGAAGTCCTGACGGCCGGCCGCGATGAAGTGGATCTGCTCAATCAGGACCAGGTTTCGCGTTTTCTTGCCGACACAAAACCCGACGGCGTCATCATGGCGGCAGCTAAGGTCGGTGGCATTCTTGCCAACGACACCTACCCGGCAAATTTTCTCTACGAGAATGTCATGATGACTTCCAACGTCATCCACGGCAGTCATCAGGCCGGCGTGCGCAAGCTGTTGTTTCTTGGCTCATCCTGCATCTATCCGAAATTCGCGGACCAACCCATTCGCGAGGATGCGCTTCTCACCGGCCCGCTGGAGCCCACGAACGAATGGTATGCGATTGCCAAGATCGCGGGCATCAAGCTTTGCCAAGCCTATCGGCGCCAGCATGGCAACGATTTCATTTCCGCGATGCCGACAAATCTTTACGGACCGGGCGATAATTTCGATCTGAAATCATCGCATGTCCTTCCCGCTTTGATCCGCAAAGCCCATGACGCGAAAGCGGCGGGCGCGAGCGAAATGATGATCTGGGGCAGCGGAACACACAAGCGCGAATTTCTCTATGTCGATGATTGCGCCGACGCCATCGTGCATTTAATGAAGCACTATAGCGGCGAGAGTCACGTCAATGTCGGCTGCGGCGAGGATCTGACAATCGCCGAGGTGGCGCGCAAAGTCATGACGACAGTCGGGCTAACCGCGAAGCTAGTGACCGATCCCAGCAAGCCCGACGGCACGCCAAGCAAATTGCTCGACATCAGCAAGCTAACCGCCACCGGCTGGTCACCGCGTGTCTCGCTCGACGAAGGCCTCGCCCGCACCTATGCGTGGTATTTGTCGCGGGCCGAACGCTTCTGACTTTTAATCAGAGGGCCGAGCTTCAAGGGCAGACGCGTCGCAGCTTCATCGTCCACCGCCAGGCTTCGCGCCAGCGGTGTTGGGTGTTCTCACATATTTCAAGTGATTACTGGTGAGCCCGGATGGGATCGAACCATCGGCCCTCTGATTAAAAGTCAGATGCTCTACCCCTGAGCTACGGGCTCGCCAGGGGCGCAGCTTTAGGACGCCGAAGGGGACGGGTCAACGCTTTCGGCAGCATCCTTTTCGGCCCCCTGCCTCGCGGCAAAATTGCGGGCGAAAGCCTGGACTTCGCCGGCTGCGATGGCCACCCGCAATCCCGCCATCAGGTCCTGAAAGAACTGTAAATTGTGCCAGGTCAGGAGCATCGAGGCGATGATCTCGCCGGCCTTGACCACGTGGTGCAGATAGGCCCGCGAATAGCCGATGCAGGCGGGGCAACTGCAGGCACTATCGAGGGGTTCGGGATCGTCGGCGAAACGCGCATTGCGCAAGTTCACCGCACCGCGCCCGGTGAAGGCCTGACCATTACGCCCCGAACGCGTCGGCAGGACGCAATCGAACATATCGATGCCGCGCAGCACCGCGCCGACAATGTCGCTCGGCTTGCCAACACCCATCAGATAGCGCGGGCGATCTGTGGGTAGGTGCGGCACCGTGGCGTCGAGCGTATCGAACATGCGCTCCTGCCCCTCCCCCACCGCAAGGCCGCCCACCGCGTAACCGTCAAAACCGATTCGCTGAAGCTCTTCCGCCGAGCGGGCACGAAGATGCGGATAGATACCGCCTTGCACAATGCCGAAACAGGCGCGCTCCGGCTGCATGCCGAATGCCGCCTTCGAACGCGCCGCCCATCGCATCGACAGCGCGAGGGATTTTTCGATCTCCGCTTCGGTGGCGGGAAATGCCGGGCATTCATCCAGAACCATCTGAATGTCGGAGCCCAGAAGACGTTGGATTTCCATCGCGCGTTCGGGGCTGAGAAAATGTTCGGAGCCGTCGATGTGCGAGCGGAATTTGACGCCGTCCTCACTGAGCTTGCGCAATTTCGAGAGCGACATCACCTGAAAGCCGCCGGAATCGGTGAGGATCGGCTTTTGCCAATCCATGAAACGATGCAGACCGCCGAGGCCAGCGATCCGCTCGGCACCGGGACGCAGCATCAAATGATAGGTGTTGCCGAGCACGATGTCGGCGCCGGTGGACGCGACACTGGCCGGCAGCATGGCTTTCACCGTCGCCGCGGTGCCAACCGGCATGAAGGCGGGCGTGCGAATTTGCCCACGCGCCGTATGCACAATCCCGTGCCGCGCCGCCCCGTCTTGTCCCAATTTCCCGAAACGAAAGGGGATCATGAACGGGCCTTTGCTTCATTCGATGGAAACAGCAAACACGCATCACCATAGGAGTAAAAGCGATACTCCATCGCGATGGCGGTCTTATAGGCGTTCGTCATCGTTTCGATGCCGCAAAGGGCGCAGACGAGCATAAACAGCGTCGAGCGCGGCAAATGGAAATTCGTCACCATCGCGTCGATGCATTTGAAGCGGTAACCGGGCGAAATGAACAGATCCGTCTCGCCTTCGAATGCGTGAAGCACGCCGTCTTCGTCCGACGCTGTTTCCAGTGTGCGAAGCGCCGTTGATCCCACCGCGATGATGCGTCCGCCCACTTTTCGAACATCGTTCAACCGCGCGGCCGTTTCGGCCGAGAGCCGCGCCCACTCGCCATGCATAATATGTTGTTCGGTGGTGTCCGCCGTAACAGGAAGAAAAGTCCCGACGCCGACATGCAAAGTGATGGTTTCGCGTGAAACACCTGCCTCTTTCAGTTGTTCCAGCAATTGCCGCGTGAAATGAAGCCCGGCGGTCGGCGCGGCCACAGCGCCCGCTTCGGCGGCATAGACAGTTTGATAGTCCAGTGTGTCGCGCGCATCGGCCTTACGCTTGCCGGCAATGTAAGGCGGCAGCGGCATTTCGCCCGCCAGCGCGACCGCTGCATCAAGCATCGGTCCCGATTGGTCGAATACCAGATCCGCTTCGCCGCCGTCTCGCTTCGTGACGCGCGCATTCAAACTGGGTCCGAAGCGAACATGATCGCCGGGGCGCAGACGCTTCGCGGGGCGCGTCAACGCGCGATAGGAATTTTCGCTCAAGCGACGGCACAGCAAAGCTTCGATATTCGCGCCGCTCTCTGCCCCCGCGCGAGGTTCTCTTACGCCCCGTAGCCGCGCCGGAAATACTTTGGTGTCATTGACAACGAGCACGTCGCCTTCGCGCAAAAGGCGCGGCAAATCGGTCATATGCGCTTGAGTTAGCGCGCCAGCATTATCCACGACCAGCAGTCGCGACGCATCGCGAGGCACGGCAGGTCGCAACGCGATCCGCTCATCGGGCAGTTCGAAATCGAACAGATCAACGCGCATCGGGAACCGGCTCGGGCGACGCCGTCACGCGACGTTCTTCAAGACCGACGCGATGATGCGATCTTGCGTGGCCTCGTCGAGATAAGGGTGCATCGGCAGGCTCATCACGCGGGAGGCAAGCTGCGCGCTCACCGGCGCCGGCACGCCGGGAAATCCGCGATAGGCCGGCTGCGCGTTCAGCGGCAGCGGATAGTAAACCGCGGTTGGAATCCCGTCTGCCGCTAAAGCCGCCTGAAGTTTCGCGCGGTCGTCCACCAAAAGCGTGTATTGCGCCCATACCGAACGCGCGCCCGGAATGATTGCTGGCACCGTCACGCGATCGCTGGCCGAAAATACGTTGGTGTAGCGCTGCGCCACCCGTTCGCGATGTTCGATCTCGTCCAGGAAAATACCGAGCTTTTCGATAAGGATCGCAGCCTGGATCGTATCGAGGCGCGAATTCATACCCACATGCACATGCTGGTAGCGTTCGCTGCCCTGGCCGTGCATGCGTAAGGACCGCAACGTCTCCGCCAAAGCATCGTCATCGGTAAAACAGGCGCCGCCGTCGCCATAGCATCCGAGCGGTTTGGCGGGAAAGAAACTGGTGCCCGTGGCGTCGCCGAAGGCGCCCATGCGCGTGTTGTCCAGCATACCGCCGAAACCTTGCGCGGTATCGCACAAGACAAGCAGCTTTTCGCGCGCAGCAATGGGCAGAAGGCGGCGGTAATCCGCAGGCTGTCCGAAGAGATCGACCGGAATGATGGCGCGGGGACGCAAGCCGCCGTCCTTCTTCACCATGGCTATCGCGGCTTCGAGGCTGGCGGGATCGATATTGTAGCTGTCCGGCAAGACATCGACGAAGACCGGCGTGGCACCCGCAAGAACCACCACTTCTGCGGTGGCAACGAAGGTGAACGCCGGAACAAACACGGCATCGCCGGGCCCGATATTCCAGGCGCGCAAAATCAACAGCAGCGCGTCGGTGCCGTTGGCGCACGTCACCGCATGCTTCACGCCTACAAAGGACGCCAATTGTTTCTCAAGCTCCGCGACTTGCGGCCCCAGAATCCATTGCCCGCCCTCGACCGCTTCCGCGATGGCGCGCTCCAGCGAAGCGCCAAGGCGCTTGCGCTGGGCCTGCAGGTCAATAAACGGAATCGCCTGGCTCAAAATTGGGCACTCTTGCTTTCGGCCGGCGATATCACCGGCAGAGGAGCGCCGGCAAGTCACGCGATGTGACGGTTCTTGTCGAACCTTGTCGCCCGCGCCGCAAGGCAGCCGTCACGCCAGGCTCATTTTCACGATCTTGTCGGGCGTGCCGGAGATTTCGCCGTTGTTATGAGCGCCGCCCTTTTTGATCGAGTCGACATGCTCCATGCCTTCAACGACTTGGCCCCAGACGGTGTATTGATTGTTGAGCCACGGCGCGTCGGCGAAGCAGATGAAGAACTGGCTGTTGGCGCTGTCCGGCGACGAAGAGCGGGCCATCGACACGGTGCCGCGCACATGCGGCTCCTTGGAAAACTCAGCTTTCAAATTCGGCTTCTCGGAGCGGCCGCCGCCGGTGCCGGTCGGATCGCCGGTCTGCGCCATGAAATCGGGGATCACGCGATGGAAGACTATGCCGTCGTAAAACCCGGCGGCGGTCAATTCCTTGATGCGCTCGATATGCTTGGGCGCAAGATCGGGGCGGAGTTCGATGACCACACGGCCATCCTTCAGGTCCAAATAAATCTGGTCGGCCATCGTCGCTTTCCTATGTGTGCAAGCCTGTTTGGCATGAATTCGAGAAGGCCGGAAGCACCCCGGACCTAGGGGATTACGCTGATCGGCCGTTAATTCCCGGGCTTGCCTTGAGGGAACCGCGTGCGCAGCGCTTCAGCGATATAAGGGCTGGTGAAGTGGGAAATATCGCCCCCGAGGGAGGCGATTTCTTTCACGAGGCGTGACGCGATGGCCTGGTGGCGAGGATCGGCCATCAGAAACACGGTTTCGATTTTGGGGGCCAGGCGCTGATTCATGCCCACCATCTGGAACTCGTACTCGAAATCGGAGACGGCGCGCAGGCCACGAATAATAACCGTGGCACCGATATCCCGCGCGAAATGTACCAGCAGCGTATCGAAGCCGGTGACTTCAATCGACGCCCGCCCCTCGCCCGCTAGCGATGCGGTCTCGTGTTTGAGAAAGGCGATGCGTTCGTCGCGCGAAAACACCTGCGACTTGGAAGGGTTCTCGGCCACGCCAATGACGAGATGATCGACCAGTTTCACCGCGCGCTTGATAATGTCCGTATGGCCGAGCGTCACGGGATCGAAGGTTCCGGGATAGAGACCGACGCGGCGCACAGTCATTGCCTACTCCGTTCCGCTCTGTTCGGAGCTTTCGGCAATACGCTCGATAGAGACAACACGCTCGGCATCGTCGGTGCGGAACAGGCGCACGCCCTGGGTGGAACGGCCCATGATGCTGACCGAAGCAACCGGCACGCGAATGGTTTGGCCCTGATTGGTGATCATCATCAGATGATCGCTGCCTTCGACCGGGAAGGCGGCGAGAAGCGCGCTGTTCTTAGCGCCCAAGGCCATGGCGACAATGCCTGAACCGCCGCGGCCGGTGACGCGATATTCATAAGAGCTTGTGCGCTTGCCGAAGCCTTGTTCGGAGACGGCGAGCACGAATTGTTCGCGCGCGCCCAGCGTGGCGAACAACTCGGTGCTGAGTGCGGCTTCCTCGACGTTTTCTTCGCTCTCTTCTTCGACAATCTGCGGCTCGGTCTCGTCGATGACATTCTCGCCCGAAGCACGGCGATTGGAGCTGGCCTGGCGCAAATAAGCGCGCGCTTCGGCAACGCTCGCTTCCGAATGCGACAACAGCGTGAGACTTACGACCTCGTCGCCCTCCACCAGCTTGATCCCGCGCACACCGGTGGATTCTCGGCCCTTGAAGACGCGGATATCGGTGACCGCAAACCGTATGCATTTGCCGCCGCGATTGGTGAGCAGCACATCGTCGCGTTCGGTGCAGAGCTGGACACCGATAATGCCATCGCCCTCGTCCAGCTTCATCGCAATCTTGCCGTTGCGATTGATGTTGCTGAAATCCGACAATTCGTTGCGGCGCACATTGCCCGATTTGGTGGCGAAGATGACTTGGGATTTCTCCCAGGCAGCTTCGTCCTCGGGCAGCGGCAATATGGTGGTGATGCGCTCACCCGCCTGCAGCGGCAAAAGATTGACCATCGCCTTACCGCGGCCCGCCACCGGTGAATCCGGAAGGCGCCACACTTTCAAGCGATAGACCATGCCGGTTGAGGAAAAGAACAGCAGCGGCACATGGGTGCTGGCGACGAAAATATGCGTGACGAAATCTTCGTCGCGCGTGTTCATGCCACTGCGGCCTTTGCCGCCGCGACCCTGAACGCGATATTCGGAAATCGGCGTGCGCTTGATATAGCCGGCGTGGGTGACCGTGACGGCCACCTCTTCGCGCTCGATCAGATCTTCGTCTTCGACTTCAATTTCGGCTTCGACGATCTCGGTTTTGCGCGGCGTCGCGAATTCAGTGCGGATCTCGGCAAGTTCGTCTTTGATGATGGTGAGCACACGGCCGCGCGAGCGCAGAATGTCGAGATAGTCGGCAATGGCGATGCCAAGCTTGGTCAGCTCACCGCCGATTTCGTCGCGTCCCAGCCCAGTCAAACGCTGCAGGCGCAAATCCAGAATGGCCTTGGCCTGCTCTTCCGACAGGCGCACCATGCCGTCGGTTTCCATTTTGTGGCGCGGATCGGCAATCAAAGCGACCAGCGGCGCCATGTCCTTAGCCGGCCAGGCGCGCTCCATAAGTTGGCTGCGTGCAGTGGCGGCGTCCGGCGCGGCGCGAATGAGCCGTATCACCTCATCGATATTGGCAACGGCGATCGCAAGACCGACCAAGACATGGGCGCGATCGCGCGCCTTGGTGAGTTCGAAGCGCGTGCGCCGCGTGATGACTTCCTCACGAAACAGCACGAAGGCCGCGATGAGGTCCTTCAGATTCATCAGCTCCGGGCGGCCGGCGTTCAAAGCCAGCATGTTCACGCCGAAACTCGTCTGCAATTCCGAGTAGCGATAAAGCTGGTTCAGAACGACCTGGGCCGAGGCATCGCGCTTGAGTTCGATGACGACCCGCATGCCGTGACGGTCCGATTCATCGCGCAGATCGCTGATACCTTCGACACGCTTGTCGCGCACCAGCTCGGCGATTTTCTCGAGCATGCGCGCCTTGTTCACCTGATACGGAATCTCGGTGACGATGATGGCTTCGCGGTCTTTGCGGAACGGTTCGATGCTCACGCGCGCGCGCATCAAGACAGAGCCGCGGCCCCGCACCAAAGCAGCGCGCGCCGCCATCTTGCCGATGATCAGAGCGCCGGTCGGAAAATCGGGCCCGGGCACAATTTCGGTCAGCGCATCGAGACCAATGCTCGGGTCTTCGATATAGGCGAGGCACGCATCGATGACTTCGCCCAAATTATGAGGCGGGATGTTGGTCGCCATGCCGACGGCAATGCCACCCGCACCGTTGGCCAGAAGATTGGGAAAGCGCGCCGGCAACACTACGGGCTCGCGTTCCGAGCCGTCATAGTTCGGCCGGAAGTCGACCGTTTCTTTTTCGAGATCTTCGGTGAGCGCGTGCGCAACCTTGGCGCGCCGAATTTCGGTGTACCGCATGGCCGCCGGGGGATCGCCGTCGACCGAGCCAAAATTGCCCTGCCCGTCGATGAGGGGCACGCGCATCGAGAAATCCTGCGCCAACCGAACCAGCGCGTCATAGACCGCCTGGTCGCCGTGTGGGTGATATTTACCGATGACATCGCCGACCACGCGGGCAGACTTGCGATAGGCCTTGTTCCAGTCGTAGCCGCCCTCGTGCATCGAAAAAAGAATGCGTCGATGAACGGGCTTGAGGCCGTCGCGCGCATCGGGAAGAGCGCGCGAAACAATCACGCTCATCGCGTAGTCGAGATAAGAGCGTTTCAGCTCTGTCTCGATCGCAATCGGCACGATGGCGGCGTCTTTGGTATTGCCTGGAGGAATGTCGTCTTCGGTGCTCAAGCAGGCCCCTAAAAAGAAGCGGCAGAAGCCTAATTCGAGCCTCATGCCGCGAGGGAAAAATTTCTAACATTTTCTCGCTGTTTCAGCGAGTCTTTCCGCGCCCCGAAGCGTCCTTTTTTCGTCTATTTTTCAGCGGGTTGCACGCGGCTCACTAAGTGATTCGAGCACCCGCTAAATCGACAGCCGGCGCAAGCCCCAAGCGAGGCACGCACAGGAGCACTGCGAGAGGGCCAAATGGCCCGCTCGCTGGCTATTCAAGCTACGAAAATTGCTGCTTAGAACGGGATTTCGTCGTCCAGATCGTCGCGCTGGAAACTGCGAGAGCCTTCGGCCGCGCCGGCAAGGGCTGGACGCTCGCGTTCGCCGCTACCGCCGCCTTCGCCACGGCCATCCAGCATCACCAGCTCGCCGCGGAACTTCTGTAGGACGATTTCGGTCGAGTATTTCTCGGCGCCGTCCTTATCGGTCCATTTGCGGGTCTGAAGAGCCCCTTCGAGGTAGACCTTGGAACCCTTGCGCAAATATTGCTCCGCCACCTTGGCGAGGTTCTCGTTGAAGATCACCACGCGGTGCCACTCGGTGCGCTCTTTGCGTTCACCCGAGGCCTTGTCGCGCCAGGTTTCCGACGTCGCAATGGACAGATTGACCACCGGATCGCCGCTGGTGAGCCGGCGTGTTTCCGGATCGCGGCCGAGATTGCCGATCAGGACCACCTTGTTGACGCTACCTGCCATAACCACTTCTCCTTCTCGCGCGGCCGTCTTGGAGGCCGAAACTATCCTCCGGGCCTCAGCGACGCCATGCGCCAAACCCGGTTGTCCACGTACGAATTCACGATACGTGGACAGGCTTGGTAGCATGTGTTCTCTTTTTGTTCCAGATGCGATTCTCGCCAGCCGGCGCTTGCGGGGTGTGCCGGAAAACCGCCATAGGTAACCATTAGCCCCCCGGCGGAAAGCCGTTTTGCGATGCACAAGACCATCTCCGTTCGCGGCGCCCGCGAGCACAATCTCCGCAATGTTGATGTCGATATCCCACGCGACAAGCTGGTAGTGATCACCGGTCTGTCCGGCTCGGGCAAATCGTCGCTGGCGTTCGATACGATCTATGCCGAGGGCCAGAGGCGCTATGTCGAAAGCCTCTCGGCCTATGCCCGCCAATTTTTGGAGATGATGCAAAAGCCCGACGTCGATCATATCGACGGGCTGTCGCCGGCCATCTCCATCGAGCAGCGCACCACCTCGCGCAATCCGCGTTCGACGGTCGGCACCGTTACCGAGATCTACGATTATTTGCGCCTGCTCTATGCGCGCGCCGGCATTCCCTATTCGCCTGCGACGGGGCTTCCGATCGAAAGCCAGACCGTCAGCCAGATGGCGGACCGGATTTTGACGCTGCCGGAAGGCACGCGCCTGTTCCTGCTGGCGCCGATCGTGCGCGGACGCAAAGGCGAATACCGCAAAGAACTGGCCGAATTGCAGAAGAAAGGCTTTCAGCGCGTCAAAGTGGATGGCGCTTTCTACGATATCGGCCAAGCGCCCACGCTGGATAAAAAGCTGAAGCATGATCTCGACGTGGTGGTGGACCGCATCGTCGTGAAGCCAGACATCGGCAACCGCTTGCCGGACTCTATCGAGACGGCGCTGCAATTGGCCGACGGCTTGGTGGTGGTCGAATTCGCCGACGAGACCGAAAAGATCGGCAACAAGACCGAACCCAAGCGGCTGGTCATGTCATCCAAATTCGCCTGCCCTGTTTCGGATTTCACCATTCCCGAAATCGAGCCACGGCTTTTCTCGTTCAACAATCCGCACGGCGCCTGTCCCGAATGCGACGGATTGGGCATGAAGCTCTATTTCGATGCCGATCTTGTCGTGCCCAACACCGCCTTGCCGTTGCGCAAAGGCGCCATCGCGCCGTGGTCGAAATCCTCGTCGCCCTATTACCTGCAAACGCTGGACGCTTTGGCGCGTCACTACAAATTCAGCCTGACCGCCCCGTGGGAAGATTTGCCGAAAAAGGTCAAGGACGTAATCCTGCACGGCTCCGGCGAGGATGAGATCAAATTTTCCTATGATGACGGGCTGAAGCGCTACGACATCAAGAAGCCCTTCGAAGGCGTCGTCGCCAATATGGAGCGGCGCTACAAGGAAACCGAATCCGCCTGGATGCGCGAGGAGCTTGAGCGCTACCAATCGGAAAGCCCATGCGAAGTTTGCAACGGCTATCGCCTGAAGCCGGAGGCTTTGTGCGTGCGTATGGCTGGCATGCATATCGGCCAGGTGTGTGAGCAATCGATCCGCGCCGCCGATGTCTGGTTTAAGGAATTGGATTCCAAGCTCAACCCCAAACAGCGTGAGATCGCCGCGCGCATCCTCAAAGAAATTCGCGCCCGTCTGAAATTTCTCAACGATGTCGGGCTGGAATATCTCACCCTCGCCCGCTCGTCGGGCACGCTCTCGGGTGGCGAAAGCCAGCGCATTCGGCTGGCATCGCAGATCGGGTCCGGCCTTTCGGGTGTGTTGTATGTGCTGGACGAACCTTCGATCGGCCTGCACCAGCGCGACAACGCCAAGCTTTTGGAATCGTTGAAGGGCCTGCGCGATCTCGGCAACACGGTGATCGTGGTCGAGCACGACGACGAAGCCATTCGCATTGCCGATTACGTCATTGATATGGGACCAGGCGCCGGGCTTCACGGCGGGGTCGTCATTGCCGAAGGAACGCCCGACGACATCATGCGCCATCCGGACAGCATCACCGGACAATATCTGGTCGGCACGCGGCAAATTCCCATTCCGGCGAAACGGCGCACAGCCACGCATAATCGTTGGCTGAAAGTTGTGGGCGCCAGCGGCAATAATTTGAAGCATGTGACGGCAGAGGTGCCGCTCGGCACCTTCACCTGCGTTACCGGCGTTTCCGGCGGCGGCAAATCCACGCTCACCATTGAGACGCTCTACAAAGCGGTGGCACGGCGGCTGAACGACGCGCGCGAACATCCCGCGCCGCACGAAAAAATTCTCGGCCTCGAATTCCTCGACAAGGTCATCGATATCGATCAGTCGCCGATCGGGCGCACGCCGCGTTCCAATCCGGCGACCTATACCGGCGCCTTCACGCCGATCCGCGAATGGTTTGCCGGATTGCCCGAAGCCAAAGCGCGCGGTTACGGCCCGGGGCGTTTCTCATTCAACGTCAAAGGCGGGCGCTGCGAAGCCTGCCAGGGCGACGGCGTCCTCAAGATCGAGATGCATTTTCTGCCCGACGTCTATGTGCAATGCGATGTCTGTCAGGGCAAACGCTACAACCGCGAAACTTTGGACGTGAAATTCCGCGGCCACTCCATCGCCGAAGTGCTGGACATGACCGTCGAAGCGGCGGGCGAACTCTTCAAGGCTGTGCCCAGCGTGCGCGAAAAAATGGAAACGCTGACGCGCGTCGGGCTCGGCTACGTCAAAGTGGGCCAGCAGGCGCCCACCCTCTCGGGCGGCGAAGCACAGCGCGTGAAACTGGCCAAGGAATTGTCGCGCCGCGCCACCGGCCGCACGTTGTATATTCTGGATGAGCCGACGACGGGTCTGCATTTCGAGGACGTGCGCAAACTTCTGGAAGTGCTGCACGAGCTGGTCGATTCAGGAAACACCGTGGTGGTGATCGAGCACAATTTGGAGGTCATCAAGACCGCCGATTGGATCATCGATCTCGGCCCCGAGGGCGGCGAAGGCGGCGGCGAAATCATTGCCGCTGGAACGCCCGAAACTATGGCCAAGAGCGCGCGCTCCTACACGGGCCAATATCTGAAGCCGATGCTGAAACAGCGCCCAGCGCCGAAACAGGCGAACGCCGCCGAGTAGATTAGGGCGTCGGCGTAACCTCGGGAACTGATGTAGAGGGCGAGCCCGGCAACGATGCTGCCGGCGGCACAATGGCGGCATAGCCATAGGCGGATGCGCTGTAGAGCAAACCCGACGTCAGGATGAACACAAAAGCGCCGAAGATTTCCCACAACAGCAAATTCTGTTGGATTGCGGCCTGTATGCTCGCTCTCACGACGTCAACCGGTTGCTGCAGCGCTGCCGAACCGTCGACAAGAAGAAGCAAAGCGAACTGTCCCATCACCACAACCATGACGATCGGGAATAGGATCGCAACCAACACCGTCAATGCACGGAAGAAATTTCCCTCACTGAGAGCGTGCGCGCGGCGAAGCCCCGCGCCGATTTCCACCACGACGGCCGCCGGCAGGAAGAACGCCAGCCGCAGCGCGCTGACGAGGACGTAAACAAATGCGGCAATTGTGACCATTCCGGCAGCGAAAGTGGCGAGAGTCGCAGGTGGCTCTTCAGCATCCATAATATTGACGCCCGCAAGCGCCAGCGCGGCAATGGTCACAAGGAACGCCAGAACGAACAACGCGGTGATGGCCAATGTCATGCGCAGATTGGCCATGAAAAGGCGTAGTTCCGTCTTTCCGGTGGGAAAATAGAAAATGCCCCGCGCCGTGCCGGGCTCCAGCACTTCGCGAATGATTCCGGATGCTGCAACCGCGCTTAGGAACAGCGACGTTGTCAGACTGAGCGAGCCCATCAGCACATAGAGCCCAGCATCTTCGCCCCCCCGCCGCGGCGTCCTGTAAGCGCAGGCTGTTGCGGTCCATGACGAACCCCAAAACGGCGCTCAATAGCGCCGGCACCCAGGTGATCCGGACGAGCGTGCCGACATGGCCGAATACAAAGCCATAGGCGCGCGCAATGGTTTGGCCGATAGGAAGTTTGTTGGTTTTTCGCATCGACCGAGATCTATCCCACTAATCACCTATTGCGGAGTGCTCATCCCTTTAAAGATGAGCCTTCCTGCGGTCAGATGCTTGGGAAGAGTGCCCATAGCGCCGCCGGTGACATACAAATTGCCCTTGGAATCCATCGAAATCTGATGACCCGGTCCAGTCACGACTCCATGGACCTCCACCAACCCGATAAACTCCAGCGACTTGCGGTCGTACATGGCGATGCCATCGCCAGTACCCGTGTACAAATAGGTCTGTTCGGGGTCCGGAGAAAAAGCGAGATTGCGTGCAAACTCCGCTTCGTATCTTACCACCTGACGGACAAATTTTCCTTCGGGGGTAAAAACCTGGATACGCCTGTTGTTGCGGTCAGCAACATATAAAAGGCCGTCGTGGCTCAGCAGAAGCACGTGCGGGATGCTGAAGTTCATCGCGCCCACGCCGTCGAATGTTTTCGCTTCCGGAGCGAAGCACGGCATCTCACCCGTAAAAGTAGGCGTATTGCCGAACGCGCCCCACATGCGCTTGAATTTTCCGGTGTCGGCGTCCAGCACGACGATCCGGTGATTGCCATATCCATCCGCGACGAACAATTCGTTGGTTTTGGGATTTACCTGAACGTTCGGCGGGCGTCTGAAATTTAGTGTGTCACCATCGCCTTGTCCGGCATTGCTGCGCCCGATCTGCATGACGAATTTGCCGTTCAGATCAAACTTCAAAATTTGATCGTCATCCGGTTCGTTGCGTCCTTCCGCTGAGCACCCGTCACCTGAAATCCAGAAGAAGCCCTTGTGGTCGATGTAGGCGTTGTGTTCCGACGCCGGCCATTCATAGCCCTCACCCGGCCCGCCCCACCCGCGGATATAGTTTCCGTTTGGGTCGAGTATCATGACCGCCGGACCGTTGACCTTGTCACCGTCCGCGACCGAGCGAAGTCGCCGCGTAATCAGCCAGGCGTTGTCCTGAGAATCTATGAGCACACCGGAAACGAAGGGCGCCCGGAAATTCTCGGGCAGTTTTGGCCAATTCGGATCGAGCTCGAATATGGGAACCGGACGTGCCGGAGTGGCCGCGGCCTGCGCCTGGGCGATCGACGCAAGTGTCGCAACACTCAGAGCACAGAAACCCAATCGCTGACGCTTCATGTCTCACTCCTGAATCGAAGTAGAAGCCGGGATTCTATCCGATATTGAAGGGATGTTGCCGGGTCAAATTGCGTCCGGTCCCAGGTAATTGCACCCAGCCGCCTTCCTAGGCTAAGTGGCGGCCATGACACAGACAATTCATGTGATTGGCGGCGGCTTGGCCGGCTCCGAAGCTGCCTGGCAGGCGGCGGAAGCGGGGCTCGATGTCGTCCTGCACGAAATGCGTCCCGTTCGCATGACCGAGGCCCATTCCGGCGAGGGGCTGGCGGAACTCGTCTGCTCCAATTCCTTCCGATCGGACGATTGGGAAAACAACGCCGTCGGCCTGCTGCATGAAGAAATGCGCCGCGCCGGTTCGCTTATTCTTTCCGCCGCGGATACGCACAAGCTGCCCGCAGGCGGCGCTTTAGCGGTCGATCGCGATGGATTCAGCCGTGCCGTAGAAGCATCGATTGTCGCGCATCCGCGCATCCGCATCTCTCGCGAAGAAATCGCCGGATTGCCGCCCGCCGATTGGGAAAATGTCATCATCGCCACGGGGCCGCTGACTTCGCCTGCCCTTGCAGAGTCTTTGCGCGCGCTTAGCGGTGAAGAATCCCTGGCGTTCTTCGACGCCATCGCGCCGATTGTCGAGCACGACTCCATCGATATGTCGGTCGCGTGGTTGCAATCGCGTTACGACAAAAAGGGCCCTGGCGGCGGCGACGCGGACTACATCAATTGCCCGATGAGCGATGTGCAATATCGCGATTTCGTAGCCGCGCTGCGCGAAGGTGACACGACGACATTCAAAGAATGGGAAAAGAACACGCCCTATTTCGAAGGCTGTCTTCCCATTGAAGTGATGGCGGTGCGCGGCGAAGAAACATTGCGCTTCGGACCCATGAAGCCGGTCGGCCTGTTTGATCCGCACAATAACCGACGCCCTTATGCGGTGGTGCAATTGCGGCAGGACAATGCGCTGGGCACGCTGTGGAACATGGTGGGTTTTCAAACCAAGCTGAAGCACGGCGAACAGACGCGCATCTTCCGCGCCATTCCCGGTTTGGATAATGCGCGCTTTGCGCGCCTCGGCGGCATTCACCGCAACACGTTTTTGAATTCGCCGCGCCTGCTGGATGAATCGCTGCGCTTGAAAGTGCAGCCGCGCCTGCGCTTTGCCGGGCAGGTTACGGGCGTGGAAGGCTATGTCGAAAGCGCTGCCATCGGACTTTTGGCCGGACGTTTCGCGGCCGCCGACGCTGCCGGCACTGCAATTTCTTCGCCGCCGACAACCACCGCTTTGGGCGCGCTTCTCCATCACATCACCAAAGGTGCCGACGAAAAAACCTTTCAGCCGATGAATGTGAATTTCGGGCTCTTCCCGCCGGTGGACGATGCCAAGGTGCGCGGGCGCGATCGCAAGAAATTCATGGCGCACCGCGCCCTTGCCGATCTCGATCTCTGGCTCGGACGCCGCGCTGCAGCGGAATAATTACAAGCGTCCGCGTATCATCGTGCCGAGCATGACAAGCTGGCGCCGTGGCACCGAGAGATCCGCTGCATCTCGAAAAACATCGAAATTTTCGTGCATCAGCCGGCGCAAATAGGGTTGTACCAGAGAGGCCGGCAGCAAAGCCGGTAAAAGGTTGCGCGCTATAGGTGCGCCTGACGCCAGTTTCATGTGTGAGCGCACAGCGGCGGAAAGATGCGAAATCACCGGCGAAAGCCGCGCGCCGTCATGGGCAAAAACATCCTCACCCGAAAGGCCCGCGCCGCGCATAACGTCCGCCGGCAGCATCAACCGCTGCTGCGCTGCATGAAACGGAATGGCGCGCAAAAGCCCGGTCAGCGCATAGGCGATGCCGGCCTCCTTCGCAGTCTCTTCCAGCGTGTCGCCGCCGCCTAAGATCCGAACCGCAAGTCGCATCAAACCGCCCGATGTTGCATCGGCATAGGTCTCAAGGTCCACAAGCGTGGCAAATTCGTCGCGGAAAATATCGCGTTCGCGCGCGTCGATCAGCGTGTCGAAAAGCGCCTGTGGCAGGCCATAGGCATCAATCGCGTCAGCCAAGGCCAGCGCCGTTTCGTGCCGGCGGACGCCGCCGGTGTAAATCCCGGCAATCGTTTCGCGCCACCATTGCAGACGTATCTGCCCCATCACTGGCTGGGTGACGATTTCCGCCGTCTTGGCGATCTCATGATTGAAGGCATAGAGCGCGAAGAGGTGATTGCGGCGCGCCTCGGGCACAAACAGCCCCGACAGGAAGCGGTCATAATCCGCGGCACGGACCACGCTCGCACTGGAGGCAGAAATCTCGCTCATACCCGGAAACGAAAAGGCCGCCCGGATCGTCTCCGAGCGGCCTTCCTTATGCTGGAGTTCAGCCTAGCCAGTGAAAATATGGGTCGCGGCGACCATGCAGAAGAGCATGGGCACCGACAGGATCATGTTCACGCGTGAAAACAGGCCGGCCGTCCTTCCCGCTTTGGCCTTCTGATCGGCGGCGAGGGTCGGGAAAGCATTGGCGATGTTCAGGGCCTTCTGCTGGTTCGGCCAGATGACGAACCACACGTTGAACCACATGATGGTGCCGAACCACATGCCGAAGCCGATCAGCACCGTGCGCAAATCGGCGAAGCCTTGCGTGGCGCCCAGCGTATAGGCTTCGAGCAGATAGCCATTGAGATGCGCGAGAATGATGCCGAAAAATATGGTCGACATCGCCGCCCAGCGAAACCAGAACAGAGCCTCGGGCGCGATGAAGCGCGACACACCGGGCTTAAACTCGTCCGGTATTTTGGGCATGGTCGGGGTCTGCACGAAGTTGAAATAATAGAGCAGCCCGATCCACATGATGCTGGACAGCACATGCAGCCAGCGCACCAGGAACGGCCAAAACACGTTGCCGTCAAAATCGGTGTAGGACACGTAGATTACGGCCATGAGCGCCGCGAGCACGAAACCCGTGATCACCGCGTAGCGCAGATTGGTCAGAATGACGGTCATCGAAGAGCCTCCCCAGACCCGTTGAGCATCGTTGAGTCCATTGAAGCTACAGCATGTGGCCGGAACCCTCCATCGGGTTCCATACCGGAGCGGTCAACGGGGCACTGGTACTTTCGGCCCTATTCCTTTTCCGGGCTCTTGGCGCGCACGTCGGAGAGCGTCGATTTCACCACGCGAAATTGCACCCCGTCAGCAAGCTCCACCATGATCTCGCCGTCATCCTTGACCTTTGTGACCTTGCCGACCAGGCCGCCGCCGGTCACCACCGTGTCGCCCCGCTTCACGGCTTCGATCATTTGCTGATGCTGTTTGGCGCGTTGCTGCTGAGGCCGGATCAAAAGGAAATAGAAGATGGCGAAGAGCAGGACCAGTGGCACCATCTGCATGATAAAATCTTGGTTCATTGCAAGGCCTTCTCGGGCGAAAAACGGCGTCAGAAGGCGCGGACTATAGCCGGGCGGCCCCCCATTGCAACCGGACCCGAGGCACAGCAATTTGGCCGCCGCCGGCCGGGCTTTTGGCGAACGCACGCCCTTCCCAGGAACACCACCAATGGTTGCAAAAATGAAAAAAGAGACGGGCACGGAAAAGGCCCTGAAGCGGATCGCCGCGGTGCTGGAGCGGCGTTTCGGAAACAGCGGTACCGAGGCCGAACTGGGCCTGACAGGGGCCGATGTTTTTATCTGGGAAGCCGACGGGGCACATCTGATACCGGTGACGGAGACGGCGCATTTGCCCCTGCCCCTTCTCAAGGGCGTCGACACCTCACGCGATACGCTGCTCGAGAATACCCGCCGCTTCGCTGACGGCCTGCCCGCCAATAATGCGCTTCTGTGGGGCGCGCGCGGCATGGGCAAGAGTTCGCTTGTCAAAGCGCTGCATGCCGAGGTGAACAGGTCACGTAAAGGCGTCGCCCGATTGGCGCTGATCGAGATCCCGCGTGAAGATATTTCCAGTCTGCCTTTGCTGTTGCGGCGCTTACGCAAAGCCAAAAGACGCGTGGTGCTGTTCTGCGACGATCTTTCTTTCGACCGCGACGACACCAGCTACAAATCTTTGAAGGCGGCCTTGGAAGGCGGCGTCGAGGGACGGCCGGCCAATGTCGTGTTCTATGCGACATCGAATAGGCGGCATCTGATGCCACGCGACATGATGGAGAACGAACGCTCCACCGCGATCATCGCCTCCGAAACCGTGGAAGAAAAAGTCTCGCTGTCGGATCGTTTCGGCCTGTGGCTGGGCTTCCACAATTGCAGCCAGGACGAATATCTCGCGATGATCGAGGCGTACGCCCAGCATTTTCAATTGCGCTTGCCCAAAGAGGAGCGCGATGCACGGGCCATCACCTGGGCGGCCACGCGCGGTTCACGCAGCGGCCGGGTCGCTTGGCAATTCATTCAGGACCTGGCCGGCGAATTGGGAAAGAAGCTGACTTAAGCCGTCGCCCTGCCCGCCCCCCTCGATTTATGACAGTCCCTCCACGGAGGGGCGGAGGAAAATGCCCCGCTCAGCTGGTTTTTTACGCCGCGCCGGCGCCTCAGATCGAATTTTCAGAATGGTGGTAAGTCCACATTAACTTTGCTCGTCGAGATTAGGCGTCGACCTAGAGCCCGGAGGACCGATCCGTCCCATGGGGTTTTTAGGGGGACATGGGGTGACGTTTTGCGGCGCTGAGGCGCCGCCGATGACGTTACGGCGAGGGCAGAATGCAGCCACAGAGAAACTTGGATTTAGCCGGCATTGCTCCCGAGGCTTGGGAGCGCGTACGCGCTGCCGCCGCTCAAGATGGTCTAGCCGTCGACGAATGGCTGCAACGGCGCCTGCGTGAACAAAATTCAAGCGCGCCGCATGGCCAGCCCTCCGCCCACGTACAAAAGCAGAGTCCAAAGCAGAGCCGACTCCCGTCTCAAAAAATCGCATCAGCGAGGCCGTACAGGCCATGAGCCGTTTGCTCGAGGCCAATGAGCCCGCGCAGCAGCAGGCCCATCACGCGATGGCCAGCCTTACGTCTGAAATCACCACCGCATCGCACGAGCAGGCCAACGCCTTCGAGGAATTGAAGGAACGTATCGCCCATCTCGAACAGAATTCCGAAGCCAGCGAAATGCGCGAAGGTTTCGTCGACGAGCGGCTAAACGCTGTTACTGAAAAATTGCGCGCCACCGATGCCGTCGCCACCCGTTGCGTGCAAATCGACAACCGTATCGACACGCTGGCCACTCGACTTGGCAAATTGGACGATGTCGCCCAAGCGATCGCCAAACATGGCAGCCAGCAAGCGGAAAATTCCGCCAAGATCGAAACCCAGGCCGAACAGTTCGAAACCCTGGCGCATGCTGTTTTGGCTGCGCGCGAGGATATGAAGAGCCTGGAACGCTCGCTTCATGACCAGCTGCAGACGCTGGCGGAACGGATGGAGTCCACCGAATCCACTATGGCGACGCAGCAGCAATATGCGTCCATCCAAGGCGAAGCGAAGCAGTTCGAGAAATCCACCGTCGAAAAGCTGCAGGCGCTGATTGCCCGCATGGAATCGGCCGAATTCAGCATGGTGACACAGCCGCAATTCGCTGCCGTTCAAGACGATATCAAGCGGTTTGAAGGCAGCGTCGAGAACAAATTGAATAATTTGGGCGCGCGCGTCGATGCCGGCGAAGCCATTATGGTGACTCAGCCGCAATTCGCGGCAGTTCAAGAAGATATGCTGCACGCGCAGCAATCTACCGTAGAGAATTTGAGCGCGCTGACGGCCCGCGTCGGTTCCGCCGAAGCCGCCATGGCCACCAAGCTACAATTCACGACCGTCCAAGAAGATGCGAAGCGTTTCGAGCAGAAGTCCGTCGAGCAATTCAGTGCGCTTACGGCCCGCGCTGGTGCCACCGAAGCCGTGCTCGCATCGGTTCCCAAAATCGCGGACGCGATAAGCGCATTGAATACGCGCGTCACGGCTTTCGAGAAACTGGAGAAAGTAGTCGAGGAACTCGGAACGCGGCACAGCGATACGCACAGCAAATTGCAGAACGTTTCTGATAGCGTTGATACGCTTGAAAATGACTTCCTGCTCGCATGCGAAGCCACGAACACCATGGCGGAACGCCTGCATTCAGCTGAGAAACGCCTTGGCACCACCGATACCAAGATCATGCTGGCGCTAGGCCTTGCCTATTCCGATGGCATCGGCGTCGAAAGAAATGACAGCGAGGCGATGGCCTGGCTGGAACGCGCGGCCAAAGGCGGCGAAGCCGTGGCGCAGTTCCGCATGGCGACCCGTTACGAGCACGGTATTGGCGTCGCTATCGATACCGACCACGCGATCCGTTTGTATACCGACGCGGCAAATCAAGGCCACGTCAAAGCCATGAACAATCTCGGCGTTTTTTATCTCAACGACGTCGCCGGCGGACAGAGTTTCGAGCAGGCACTGCATTGGTTCCACATGGCCGCGGAACGCGGACTGACGGATGCGCAGTTCAATCTCGGCGTGATGTATGAACGCGGCCTCGGCGTGGAAGCGTCGCTCGCGGAATCTTATAAATGGTACGCCATGGCCGAAGCCGGCGGTGATTTCGCAGCTACCGCGCATGCCGATGCGATTGCCGAACAATTGATGGCAACGCAAGGCGTCGGCGAACATACAAATGACGCTGAGCCGATTCCCGTCGAAGACTTAACTATTTCAACCGTTAGTCAGCATCACACATAAAAACGGCGGCTAAAAAGCCGCCGTTTTTTTCAACTTTGCAGATCTATCAGGGTGCGCAGGTGCGGCCGCAATACGAGATCGTCGCTTCCGCCGGCTTCGTGGACGCGCTCAGTATCAGCGCCACAGCCGGAGCCGCAATCGCGGCCTTAGCGGCAGTTTTCAGAAATTCGCGGCGGGCTTTGACCTCAGCCGTTTCAGCTTCACTTTTGATGATGTTGCTCATGGCTTACTCCCCCAGGACTCCGCACGACATGCGCGTTACATGGACGAAAGTTTAGACCGGTGTCAGGTCTGAGCACAAATCGTTTGGTTAATCTCTGCCGTCCCACGCGGGCTGAGTTCCACAATTGGGAAATCGCATTCCGAAGCAAGGGGATGGCTTGGCCTCACCTCCTTGCACCGCGCATTTCAGCTTAGGAGCGCGAGGTCGGAAGCGAGGCTGTCGTGGTGCGGCCTTGCTGATAGGCGGTCGGATTGACCGGCTTCACGCCCTGGCGAATCTCGAAATGCAGCTGCGGCTGCGTGACATCGCCGGAGTCCCCTGCAAAGCCGACAACCTCGCCGGCGCGCACGCGTTCGCCGCGCGCCACCGCGATGCGGTCGGCGTGGGCATAGGCGGTGACAAAGCCGTTGTCGTGACGGATCAGAAGCAGATTGCCGTAATTTTTGAGTTCGTTGCCGACATAGGTGACGGTGCCATCAGCGGCCGCACGAAACGGCGTCCCCTGCGGGGCCGCGATATTGATGCCGTCATTGCGTCCGCCGCCGGGCGCCTGGCCGAAATTGCTCAATACGCGGCCGTTCACCGGCCACACAAAGGCGCCTGTGGTTGTGGTTGCGGAATTTGCCGAGACCGGATTCCACCAGCTGCGCTGAACAGCGTTATTTTGCTGGCCAACTTGGTTTGTGGCCACGCGCGGCGCCGGACGCGGCCGCGGCACTGCGTTGGCAGCATTGCCCGATGTGTTTGAACGCGCCGGAATGCTTGCCCCGAATTTGGGCGGCACTTTTCCATATTCCGCCGCCGTGCGGCGCGGCGCCGTTCCGTAGGCCGGAATGTAAAGCCGGTCGCCGGTCGCAATACGCTGCGTCGGATTGAGATTGTTCATGGCGTAAACGTCTTCTTCGGAAACGCGATAGCGCTTGGCGACGGCGGCGACGGTTTCGCCGCGCGTCACTTGCACCATCACAGCGCTGCCGGAAGCCGGACGATAATTTGACGAGGTGCTCGGTGTGACGATGCGTTCGGTGGTCGAGCAATTGGTCAGCACCAAGGTGCAAACCGCGATCGCCGCGCATTTCAGATAATGTGTCTCTGTCGTCATCGTCTCCGCGTCCTCTTGTGATCAGCCCCGTTCTGGGGAGCCAACATCACGAGCAGAAGCCCTTCGTTCTGAAGAACTCCGCGAGGCCTACAATCGGCAACAATCGTTTCTAAATGGTTTCATAACCATGCTTGGTAACGAATGGCCGTTCGGCGTTAACTTCTCGGTAGGGAATTTCGAGCGGTTGCGGGCAGCGCCTAGAGGGAGGCGAGCGGCCCGTCGAGAAGCTTAGCCAGACGCTCGCGTTCGCGCACCTCGGTGAGGTTGAGGTGCAGCGGCGTCACCGAAATACGGCCCTCGGCGATGGCGTGGAGATCGGTGCCAGCTGGCGGATCGCCGAACACACGCTTGAACCCAACCCAGAAATAGGTTTGCCCGCGCGCATCCACCCGCTCGTCGACTTTCAGCATCGACTGATCGCGCGTGCCTTGCTCGGTGACGCGCACGCTATCGACGGCACCCGGCGGACGGTCCGGAAAATTGATGTTCATCAGCACGCCATCGGGCCACCCGATTTCGACCAGGCGGCGCACGAGGCCGGGCCCGTGCTGCGCCGCGCATTCCCAATTCTCGCCCGGGTCTTCGCGCTGACCGAAGGATTGGCTGAGCGCAATCGATTTCACACCGAGGGCGGTGCCTTCCATGGCGGCGGCCACCGTGCCCGAATAGGTCACGTCGTCGGCAATGTTGAACCCGCGATTGACGCCGGACAAAACGAGGTCAGGCTTATGGTCCTTCATCAGATGAATGATCGCCATCATGACGGAATCGGTCGGCGTGCCTTGCACCGCGAAACGCTTCTCGGAAATTTTCCGGATACGCAATGGCAATGTCAGCGTTAAAGAATGTGAGGCGCCCGATTGCTCGGTCTCCGGTGCCACCACCCAAACATCGTCGGACAGCGAACGTGCAATGCGTTCCGCGATCTCAAGACCGGGCGCGTGAATGCCGTCATCATTGGAAACCAGAATGCGAAGCGCCGTCATGACCCAATATGGGTCGCGCCGCCCATGTAAGGCTGCAACGCGTCCGGAATAGCGATGCGGCCATTGCCGTCCTGATAATTCTCAAGAACGGCGACCAGCGTACGACCGACGGCAAGACCGGAGCCATTGAGCGTATGAACAAAACGTGGGCGGCCATCGGCGGGACGGTAACGGGCGTTCATGCGACGCGCTTGGAAATCGCCGCAAGCGGAGCACGACGAAATCTCGCGGAACGCCTTCTGCCCCGGCAGCCACACTTCGATGTCGTAAGTCTTGATGGCGGCGAAGCCCATGTCGCCGGCGCATAAAACCATGGTGCGGAAATGGAGGCCGAGACGCTTCAGCACCTCTTCCGCCGCCGCCGTCATCCGCTCGTGTTCGTCGCGCGATTGTTCTGGCGTCGTGATCGACACCAATTCCACCTTGGAGAATTGGTGCATGCGGATCATGCCCCGCGTATCTTTACCGGCGGCGCCAGCTTCAGCGCGGAAACACGGCGTGTGCGCGGTGACGCGGATCGGAAGCTGCGCTTCCTCCAGCATCTGTTCGCGCACGAGATTGGTCAGAGGCACTTCCGAGGTCGGAATAAGCCAATGCGCCAGCGTGGTGCGAAAAAGATCGTCGGCGAATTTCGGCAATTGCCCAGTGCCGAACATCGCATCGTCGCGCACCAAATAAGGCGGCGCGATTTCCTGATAGCCGAATGTGCCGGTGTGCAGATCGAGCATGAAGCTCGCGATGGCGCGCTCAAGACGGGCGAGCTGACCTTTCAAAACCACAAAGCGGGAACCGGACATGCGCCCAGCGGCTTCGAAATCCATCAGCCCGAGTTGTTCGCCGAGGTCGAAATGTTCCTTGGGCGAGAAATTCATGCCAGGCGCCTGACCCACGCGGCGAAGTTCGACATTGCCGGTCTCGTCGCGTCCCTCCGGCACATCGGACGCAGGCAGGTTCGGGATGGTCGCGAGGATCGCCTGCAGAACGGCTTGGTCTAGTCGCTCCCGTTCCTCGCCCTCTTGAATCTCCCGTTTGAGACCCGAGACTTCGGCCATCAACGCCGAAGCCTGCGCCTCATCCTTTTTGGCCTTGGCGTGGCCGATCAGCTTGGACGCTTCATTGCGGCGCGCCTGCGCCTGTTGAAGACGCGTTTGCAGAGCGCGCAATTCACTGTCGCGTCGCAAAATCTTAGCGCTCTCCGGCTCAATATTGCGGCGCTTCAAGCCCTGGTCGAAGGCGGCGGGTTCATCCCGGATGAATTTGAGGTCGTGCATAATGGGATCGTGTCAGGATTCGGCGACCGATACATGGGACGCAGCCCCCCATGTTGTCGAGAGCCTATTGGGTTTGGACGGAAGTCGATTCGGATTCTTTGTCCCGCTTGGCGCGGCCGATTTCCATCCAACGCACCAGCCAGATCGAGATTTCGTACAAAAGCACCAAGGGCACGGCCAGCGAAACCTGGCTGAACACATCCGGAGGCGTAACGATCGCGGCGACCACAAACACTCCGACGATGGCATAGCGGCGCGCTGATTTAAGTCCGGCGCTGCTGACAATGCCGATGCGGCCGAGCAGCGTCAGAAGAACCGGCAATTCGAAGCAAAGGCCAAAGGCGAAGATCAGCGTCATGACGAAGCCGAGATATTCGCCGACGCGTGCTTCGAGCTGGATGGGCAACTCGCCATTCCCGCCGGTCGTTTCATAGCCGAGAAAAAACCGGATCGCGTAAGGCAGCATCACGTAATAGACGAAGGACGCGCCGACTATAAACATGACAGGCGTCGCCGCCAGGAACGGCCAAAACGCCGCGCGCTCATGGCGGTAAAGCCCGGGCGCAATGAACAGCCAGATTTGAATCGCCATGAATGGGAATGCGAGACAGAGAGCGCCAAACATGCCGACCTTCACATACGTAAAGAAGGTTTCGTACAGCGCAGTCATGATCATGTGCCGCGCCGGCGCGCCCGGTGTCGCGGTGGCGGCGAATGCATCCGCCAGAGGCTGCGTTAGAAACCCGTAGATCGGCTTGGCAAATGCGAAGCAAATGAGAAAAGCGATGAAGAAAGCGAGCAGCGCTTTGACCAAGCGATTGCGCAATTCGGTCAAATGATCGAGCAGCGGTGCCTTCGAAGCTTCGATTTCGGCTTCGTCTTCGGGCGTAAGCGAGGCCATCTCTTACGGCTCCACGCGCGCCGGAGGCGGCTGTTCTTGCTCCAGCCCAGGCAGTTTGGGCTGCACCGGGCCGGACGAGGCCTCGGCGTTGTTCAATAGGCGCGGATCGGTTTCGACGTTCCGGATCAGGGACGGCGCGATTTCGGCGGGATCGGCGGCCATAGGATCGGCCGGGATATTGCCGAGCATGATTTCGGTTTCGCGATGAATTTTAGCCAGCGAACTCTCGTCGTGCAGCTTCATCACTTCTGAGCGCAGCTCTTCCAATTCGGACTGGCGCGCCATGTCGTCAAAGCTGCGCTTGAATTGATCGGCCATGGCGCGCGCGCGGCCGGCCCACTGGCCGACAACGCGCATCAACTTTGGCAAATCCTTCGGGCCTACGACGACCACGGCAACAACCGCGATCACCAGCAGCTCTGTCCAGCCGATATCAAACATCACGCACCTGCCGCCCAGCCGCGACGGCCCCTGCCCGCTTTATTATTCGCGGGCTGTTTGGGGACGTCCGGTTCAGCTCCGGATCTCTTCTTTTTTCTTGATCTCGGCGGTCTGCTCGCCATCCGGCAGAGTGCGGCGTTCGTTGGGATCTTTCAGGCCTTCGCGAAAATTGCGAATGCCGTGGGCGACGTCGCCCATGATCCCGGAGATCTTGCCGCGGCCGCCGAACATCAGCACGACCAGCACGATCACGATCATCCAGTGCCAAATACTAAACGAGCCCATCGGATTAACTCCTATAACGCGGTTAGAATAGCGAACGCGGGGAGCGCGCGCTGCCCTATTTCCGATCTAACTTAACAGCTTAAGCCCTTGTTTATTAGGGGCGTCCGTCAATCTTTCACGACTTAAGCCCAACAAACCTTGTCGAAGCAAGGAAAGACGAAGCCATCGTTAGGGTCAGCTTCAAGGCGGATTTCCAAACCTGGAATGAGCAGCGCACCCGGGGGCGCAGAGGCCCTGACCGTGGCGGGCGATTCAACGCCTTCCGGCAAAAAATCAGGCACTATGCGTGCTTCCACCTCTGTGGCCCCGCCAAACGGCCGCACCCCGACGACGACAGCCTGAATGCCCCGATCGGCCAGGCGAACATTACCGGGACGAAATAAAATCTCGGCCCAGCTACCGGTTGCGACGCCATTCGCCGGAACAAGACCAAAAGGCGAGCGCACGCCTTCCGGCGTAACTTTCGTGTGAAACACATTGGCCCCGCCGAATAGCGCGACAGCCTGCGGAACTTTGGGGGCACGGTAGAGCTCCAGCGGCGTCCCTTCCTGAATGATTTTGCCTGCGCCCATCAGCGCCACGCGGTCGCCGACGCGCATCGCTTCGTCGGGATCATGGGTGACGATCAACACGGCTACATTAGCTTCACGCAATCGCGCCAGTGTGGTGCCTCGCAATGTTTCGCGCAAAGACGCATCGAGACCCGAGAACGGCTCGTCCATAAGGATCACGGCGGGTTCGGGTGCCAACATGCGCGCCAGCGCAATGCGCTGCTGCTCGCCGCCCGACAAAGTATGCGGATAGGCCTCCGCGAGACGCGCGAGGCCGACGCGCGCCAATTCCCGGTCAGCACGCGCGATCTGTTCGGCGCGCGGCAATCGGTTGAGACCGAACGCGACATTGGCGCGAACGCTCAAATGCGGAAACAACGCGTAGTCCTGAAACATCAGGCCGACGCCGCGCTGTTCCGGCGGGACGTGATGTCCGTTGCCTTCCACCAGTCGTCCGGCTGCAAAGACCAAACCCGTATCCGGCCGCTCAAGCCCGGCGGCAATACGCAGCGTGGTGCTCTTACCGCAGCCGGATGGTCCAAGCAGGCAAAGCACTTGCCCGCGCCTTACATCCAAATCGACACCGGCAACGGCTTGGCGCGCGCCAAAGCGGCGGGTGATGCCCCGCAAGGAAAGTCCATCGACCGGTTCGGTGACGGCGCTCAAGCAATCGTCCTCAGATCTTGCGAGCAGTTCTCAACTCGTATCAGGCCAGGGTACTAATAGACCAGGGCAAAACTGCAAGGTCGGCAGTGACCGCCTGCCTTCCGCGTATTCAACCCACTACGATTTGTGCCTTACGTCCAAAGGCTTGCGCCAGATCGCTCAGACGCTTCGAAACGGTTTCGCCAAGCAGCGCCTCGCGTTTCTTGGGAATCTCAAGCGACAGGGTCTGGTTGGTCATATGGAGTGGCATCACAGTAAGCTCGCCGGGAACCGAGCCGGAAAGCCCGAAAGCCAGGCGGGCCGCAAGTCCGAGCCGCAATGCGACGACGGCACGCTCCGGGCCTAACAGCCCACCGATTCGCGCTTCTTCGGGGAAGTCCTCGTCGCCGGCATAGCGGTAATAAATCGCCGTCGCCATGAGCACACGCTCGTTGTGATCCGCGCCGGCATAATTGCCCTTAAGCACCAACTGAAATGCACCCGCGGCGCGGTCGTCCGGATGGCGCCGCCAGCCGCAATCGGCCATCAGACAAAAGGCGCGACGGACGCGGCGTTCGGACGGTGTCTCTTTGGCAAAGAGAGGCGTCATCCATGCGAACAATTCCGTGCCGTGAACCGGAAGACGCGAGACACGCGCATTCATGTCGACGGCGTATTCGATCAGCGGATCTTTCGCGCCTTCGCCCGCACCCAGCAGACGCTGCAGCAGACCTTCGCGAAGTCCGAAAGCCGACACCACCACTTCCTTCAAGCCGTAATTGGAGATTAATTGCTCCAACACGAGTGCGCCATATGGCAATGCTTCGGCGCGGCGCTTCGGCACCGACGACATTTTTTCGAGCGATTTTTTCGAGAGTCCCGACACCACTCGACAAAGCTTCAATGCCCGTCCGGCCGGCATGCGATAGAAATGCAGAACGTGCAGCGGATATTGCTCGTAATCCATGTCGACACGCGCGAGCGCGCGCCAAATGCCGCCGACCGCGTAGAATGCCCTGCCCTTTAACGGTTCGCCGAGTTTGGTTTTCTCCAATCCCTTCGCGACAGCCGCGCGCGCTTTGTTCAAATTGCCGTCTGATAGATCCATCAATCGCAACGGGCCGAACGGCAATGTGGCGGGAGTGCCCGTCTTGCCATCCGAAACCGTGATCATGTCCAGGCTACCGCCGCCCAAATCGCCTACCAGACCATCAGCTTCGGGAATTCCGGCCAGAACCCCTTCAGCGGCAATCCGCGCTTCATCGCCGCCGGAGAGAATTTTGATGGGAGCGCCGAGCGCCTTCTCCGCCTGACGCACGAACTCCGGGCCGTTGGTCGCGTCGCGCGCTGCTGCTGTCGCGACCGCTTCAATAGTCGTTACGCCGAAGCCGCGCGCGAGAAGCCGAAAACGCGCCAATGTTTCCAACGCTTGCTGCGAGCCAGATTCATGGAGCATGCCCGTGCGCACCATATTGCGGCCAATGGCGCAGATTGCTTTCTCATTGTGCAAGGCTGCAGCACGGCGCGAGGCACCGTCATAGATGACAAGGCGAACCGAATTGGACCCGATATCGACGATGGCGATCGGCGATTCAGCAGAAAGAGCAGCGCGCGCGGCTTCACGCTTCTCGGCAGCATTCGCGTACCGGCCGGCGAGACTCAACCTGCCCTCACAATTCCGTTCACGCCCCTTCTCTGCCGGTAGGCGGAGGGACCGTCAACGGTTGTGATGCAGTATCCACTTTCAAAGCCTTGCCGCGGCCGGAAAGGGACGGATTGGTCATGAAATAGTTGTGGGCGGAAAACGCATTCGGATTTTCGTGCTCGGGGTCGCGCACATAGGAACCGTCGCCCAGCAAATACCAGCTCTGCGCCTGATCCTTGAGATTGGCGACCATGATCTGATTCACGATCTGCTGATGGACGGTCGGATTTAGGATGGGAACCAGAGTCTCCACGCGGCGGTCCAAATTGCGCGGCATCCAGTCAGCCGACGTGATGTAGACCTTCGACTGTTGCGACGGCAGCCCGTGCCCGTCACCGAAACAAACGATTCGCGAGTGCTCCAGGAAGCGACCAATGATGCTTTTGACGCGGATTTTCTCGGAGAGGCCGGCCACACCCGGGCGCAGGCAACAGACGCCGCGGACAACCAATTCGATGTGCACGCCTTCGCAGCTCGCACGATAAAGTGCATCGATAATACGCGGGTCGACCAGCGCGTTCATCTTCGCCCAGATTTCTCCCTGACGCCCTGCACGCACATGAGCGATCTCGTTCTCAATCCCGGCGATAATCGTCTCGTAGAGATTGACCGGTGAAATCGCGATGGCTTCCATAGTTTCCGGTTCGGAATAGCCGGTGATGTAGTTGAACAATTGCGCGGCATCGCGACCCAAGCGCGGATCGGCTGAGAACAAGGAAAGATCCGTGTAAATCTTCGCAGTTTGCGGATGGTAATTGCCGGTGCCGAAATGCGTGTAGGTGCGCACGCCGCCGTTTTCGCGCCGCACGACAAGGCTGACCTTGGCGTGCGTTTTCAATTCGATAAAGCCGTACACCACTTGCGCGCCGGCACGCTCAAGATCGCGCGCCCATTTGATGTTGGCGGCCTCGTCGAAGCGCGCTTTTAATTCGATCAGAGCAGTGACCGATTTTCCGGCCTCGGCAGCCTCGATCAGCGCTTTGACGATCGGGCTGTCCTTGGAGGTGCGATACAGCGTCTGCTTAATCGCAACGACATCGGGGTCGGCCGCCGCCTGACGCAAGAACTGCACGACGACGTCGAAGCTCTCGAACGGATGGTGAACGATGATGTCCTTGGTCTTGATGGCCGCAAAACAATCGCCGCCGAAATCGCGAACGCGCTCTGGAAAGCGGGACGTAAAGGGCGAGAACAGAAGATCGCGCCGGTCGTCGAGAATGAGTTGTTTGGTTTCGTCGAGGCCGAGGAGCCCGTCGATAACGAAGGGCTCGCGCCCTGCCATTTGCAAATGATCGGCAATAAATTTGCGCAAATCAGGCGGCATCGAACGGCTGCAGATCAAACGGATAACCGACCCGCGGCGCCGACGCTTGAGCAGAGATTCGAATGAGCGGACGAGATCTTCCGCCTCTTCTTCGATCTCAATGTCCGAGTCCCTAAGAATCTGGAACATTCCGCTCGCCTGAACCTTATGGCCCGGAAACAGACGGTCGAGATAAAGCTGGATGACGTTTTCCAGCGTAACGAAGCGCGCTTTGCCGTTGCGGTCGGGCAAGCGCACGAACCGTTGCAGCTGGGACGGGATCGGAAGCAGCGCCGTAAGAATTTTGGCATCGGTGCCGCGTGTGAGGCGCATGGCCATGACGAAGCCGAGATTGGGTATGAACGGAAACGGATGCGCCGGATCGATCGCCAGCGGCGTTAGAACGGGAAACACCTGCTCGCGAAAATAGGCGTCCAGCCAAGCGCGGTCGTCGGCCACGAGGCTGTCGGGTTCATTGACGGCGATTCCGACCGCCGCCAATGCGCGGCGCAACTCCACCCAGGTTTGTTGTTGCTCGGCGATAAGTTCCCCGGAAATAGCATCGACGCGGGCGAGCTGCTGCGCCGGCGTCATGCCGTCATCGGACATTTCGCCGATACCGGCATTGATCATGCCCTTCAGGCCGGCCACGCGCACCATGTAGAATTCGTCGAGGTTCGATGCCGAAATCGAGAGAAAGCGCAGCCGCTCCAAAAGCGGGTGCCGCGGATTCTGCGCCTCTTCCAGCACGCGCCGGTTGAATGACAGCCAGGAGAGTTCGCGGTTGATGAAACGTGCCTGCGAATCGGCAGCGATCGCGGCTTGCAAAACAGACGTGATGGCGGGCGCTTGGCCCTCCTCAAGGTTCGGCACCGTCGCCGATACTTCCCGCAGGGGCATTTGAGTCACTGTGGCCATTCCGCGCTCTTTCGCATTGAGACTAAACGACAAATTTGGCTCTGTCATGGCTTGGAGCCGGGGCGTTAGAGCCCAGAATGCCTGCTATCCATGAAAGAAACACGAATTGCCAGGAGAGCCTTTAGGGAATGGCTTACGCCTGGCTACATTCCCGCTGGGTCAAAAGCTCCAGAACCAGCCTCTCGGTTATGGCCCGCCGGTCCGCCAAGGCACGCCGGTCCAGGTCAGCAATAAAGTTTGCTATGGAGGCCGGGCTGCGCTCCAGGGCAACCAGCATGCGTTGAATCACGCTCTCAGGAACGTCGAGTTGGCGATCAGCGAAATGCTTATGTGCGAGCGCTGACAACATCACATCATCCGGCATCCGAATCTCGAATGTCAGCAGGGCCTTGAACCGCGATCCGATGTCCGGAAGCACGACACCCCACGCGGCCGGGCTGGTTCTGCCTGTCAGAAGGACCACGCCAGCCCGCCGTTCAAACAGAGCGATCAACGCGTCATCGCGCGTCCGGGTGGGCTGCACTCGGTCAATGTCTTCGATCGCGACATTTTCATCCGGCGCAAGCCGTCCCACCAAGTCCAGCGAGAGAGCCGAGACCGGGAGCCGGACGCCCCCAGATGCCGCGCGCCAGAGCTCGGCGAGGTGGGTCTTGCCGCAACCGGCGGGCCCATGAATGGCGGCGGCGCGCGCCGGCCATTCCGGCCAAGCGTCGAGGAAGCGAAGCGCCGTTTCATTGGATGGCCCGGCGATGAAATCGGCACGGCCGAACGCGGAGCGCGGATCGAAAGGAAGCGCGAGCTGGCCACTCAAATTCAGAGACCCGCGCCCCCCGGGCTCAGCGCGATGCGCATGGCCCGAAGCCAGATCAGCCCGTAAGGGAAGATCGAGAGGATCGCGACACCCGCTAGCACGTAAGAAGCGCCAGGCTCGATGAAGCCGATGTCAAATCCGAAGGCCAGCGCAGTGAGATGGCTGACGATGTAACCAATCTGCAGCGCCGTGCCGATCTTGCCGATGATCAACGGCGTCACATGGATAGGTGCCTGCACCGCCACGGCCAGCAGAATGCCCAAAAGAAGCAAAATCTCGCGGCCGAACACGACGACCGCGAGCCACATCGGAACGACGTCGAGGATAATAAGGGCGGTGAATGCCGCCACCATCAGCGCCTTGTCGGCCAAGGGATCGAGAAAGCGGCCCAGGCGCGAGGTCAGATTGAAGCGCTTGGCGAGATAGCCATCCGCCGCGTCTGAAATTCCCGCCACCGCAAACAATCCCAGCGCCGCACCAAAATGTCCCGATGTCAGAAGGCCCACCGTTGCCGGCGCCGCCACAAGTCTTAGCCCCGTCAGAACATTTGGGATGTGGCGAAGAAGCGCCATCAGCGCGGGACCAAAGGCACAGGCTGGGGCTGGGGGACGCCTATCGCCAGAGTGTAATTGCCGCCGGCCATCCGGAGATCGAGATCCTGCTCCGCCAGGGTGTCACGCAACTGTTCGGGGCGGCCGACATAGCCGAGCTCGACCCGCGCCTCGGCGACAGAAAGTCCAACGACTTCGACACCTGTAACCGAACGGACCGCAACCAATTGGCTGCGAATACGCGACCACTCACCCAGCGACGAAAATGACACGTCCACGCTGAGGCTTCCGCGTTGGCTGAAATCCACCGCAACGCGGTTCTTCCATCCTTCAGCGATCTTCACCGCCGCCGCATCGGCCGTGGCGAGGAAGTTCGAACGCGCGAAAGCCAAGGATTCCGTCTGCCGGCCGGTTTGGGAAATCTCGATCAGCTGCGCCGCGTTTCCATCCGGTGTTGCGGTTGCGATCACGATCTGGGTCACGCCGTAGCGCCGCACGAGCGGAGCCAGCGCCACCCAATCGAGCTGCCCAAGATCGGGCCGGGTGAGAATGATCTGGTCGGCAGCATCGCCGGTCGGCAACACGACGGGAACCAGCCCTTGCGCAATTGACGGGCTCGTCCAGGCTTTGGCCCAGGCTCCGGCCGGGTCGTAGCGCCCGCCGATCAGCGGAACGACAAGAACAGGCTTGGATTGCGTTTCGGCGAAGGGAATGCCGCTCTGGCGCAGGAGGCGGACAACCTCGCCCTGGTTGAAATGATAGGTCATCTCGCCGAGATAGCGCGTGGTCGAGCGCCGCTCATTGGACACTTCGAAACTGCGGATGGCGCGCTGGAGTGCGTTGTCGTCCAAATTCGGCTGGCGCGGCCAGGCGGCCGGGGGGGTTAGGCGGCGGAAAAGCCGCTGCCATGCGAGGGGGCGCCCTTGCGCCAAAGCCTGCTCGCGCGCCGCGGTCGCCGACTCGGCGGTGGCGTCTACCTGTACCCCGGTTATGGAATAGAGGTCCGCTGCCGCGGCAAAGGCCGGGGGCGCGGCAAGCATCACAAAGAGCGCCAGGGTGGCGGCAATCAGGGTGGCGATAATGCGGTACATCGAAGCGTCCTTCGTCGGAGCAGACTATAGCTAACGACCCCGGAAAATAGAAACCGCGACTTCGTGACCGCAATCAGGCGGAATTCTAGCATTCCCAGGAAAAAACCCGGCCTCTTCAAGATGCTGTTGGGTAATGGTGAACAAACCCTGTCGGCAGCGCCGGAAAGCTTGCGGAGCTTTGGCGGCGTCCTTACGGATACGCCTATGAGCCAAGGTCGCAATGCCATTACGTATAAGGATGCTGGCGTCGATATCGATGCCGGTGACGCGCTGGTCGATCGCATCGCCCCGGCCGCCAAAGCCACGACGCGCCGCGGCGCCGATGTCGCCTTAGGCGGGTTCGGCGGACTGTTCGATCTCAAGGCAGCCGGCTTCAAGGACGCTCTGCTCGTCGCTTCAACGGACGGTGTCGGCACCAAGCTGAAAATCGCCATCGATGCGCAGCGCTTCGACACGATCGGGCAAGATCTGGTGGCGATGTGCGTGAACGACATCGTTGTTCAGGGCGCCGAGCCGCTGTTCTTTCTCGATTACTACGCAACCGGCGCGCTCAAAATCGATGAAGCCGCGCGCGTCATCGAAGGCATCGCGCGGGCCTGCAAAGAATCCGGCTGCGCTTTGATCGGCGGCGAGACGGCGGAAATGCCGGGGCTTTACCGCGCGGGTGATTTCGATCTCGCAGGGTTCTCGGTCGGCGCGGTGGAACGCGACGCCGTGCTGCCTAAAACAGAAACAATGAAAGAAGGCGATGTGCTGATCGGCGTCGCTTCTTCGGGCGTTCATTCCAACGGCTATTCTTTGGTGCGCCGCGTGCTGAGCGTTGCGGGCGCCGAGCTTGATCATCCGGCTCCCTTTGCAGCGGGCGCGAGTTTTGCTGACGTGCTGCTGACTCCAACACGGCTTTACGTAAAGGGCGCGCTCGCAGCCATCCGCACCGGCGGCGTTAAGGGCCTCGCGCACATCACGGGCGGTGGATTGACCGGCAATCTGCCGCGCGCATTGCCCGCCACGCTGGATGCCGATGTCGATCTCGGAAGCTGGAAATTGCCTTCAGTCTTCGCATGGCTCGCACGCGAAGCGGGCCTCGATGATGTCGAGATGCTGCGCACTTTCAATTGTGGCATCGGCCTCGTCGCTGTGGTCGAACCGGCCCGCGTCGATGAGGTCATCGCAGCGTTTCAGAGCGCCGGGGACCGCGCGTTTGTTATCGGAAAGCTGATTGCCGGTTCCGGCGAAGAAGCCACGGTGCGCACGAGCGGAGCGCTGAAGGCATGACGAAGCTGAAGACCGCCGTGCTCATTTCGGGGCGCGGCAGCAATCTCCAAGCCTTGATCGACGCCTGCGGCCAGCCCGATTTTCCGGCCGAAATCGTGTTGGTGTTTTCCAACGTGGCGGATGCTTACGGCTTAGAGCGCGCGCGGAAAGCGGGAATCCCTACGGCCGCAATTTCTCACCGCGATTTCGCGACGCGTGACGCTTTCGATATGGCGATGGATGCAAAGCTGACCGAAGCGAAGGCTGAGTTTATTTGCCTCGCAGGCTTCATGCGCCTCTTAAGCGCTACCTTCGTGCGCAAATGGCAAGGGCGCATTGTCAACATTCACCCGTCGCTATTGCCCGCCTTCAAAGGTATGCATGTGCATGAGCAGGCGATTGCAGCCGGCGTGAAGGTTTCCGGTTGCACCGTGCATTATGTGATTCCGGAATTGGATTCCGGCCCGACGATCCTGCAGGAAAAAGTTCCGGTGCAACCGGGCGACACTGCGGACACGCTCGCCGCGCGCGTGTTGGAAGCGGAACACCGCATCTATCCGGCGGCACTCAAAATGATTGCCGAAGGCCGCGTGCGGCTGGAGCAAGACCGCGCGATATTCGCGTGAAGCCGCTTTCGCAGCTTCACGCGAGATAATCAGCCGACGATTTCGAGATCGCTGAAGAAGAATTTGATTTCGTTCGCGGCCGTATCGGTCGCGTCGGAACCATGCACCGAATTGGCTTCTATGTTCTCGGCGAAATCCTTACGGATCGTACCCGCCGCGGCCTTCGCCGGATCGGTCGCGCCCATCACTTCGCGGTTCTTCAAAACGGCGTTCTCGCCTTCAAGAACCTGCACCACCACGGGGCCGGAGGTCATGAATTCAACGAGACCGTTGAAGAACGGACGTGCTTTATGCACGCCGTAAAAGGATTCAGCCTGCGCCTTCGACAGACGCATACGCTTCGACGCGATGATCCGGAGACCGGCCTGCTCAAAGCGCGCAGCGATCTGCCCCGTCAGGTTGCGCCGCGTGGCGTCCGGCTTGATGATGGAAAGTGTGCGTTCGACGGCCATGGGGTTCTCCAGAATTCGGCGCGCGCTATATAGCTGAGTTTTCGGCGGGGGCAAGGGACGAGAGGCAATGCGGCTAGTAGGCGTAAGCGGCAAGAACCTGCTGGTGATCGAAGAACTACCGGACGGCACCTACCTCTATGAGTTCAGGCCGGATGGGTTCATTGGCGACACTTGGCACCGGACCCTTGACGACGCCAAAGATCAGGCGACGTTTTCTCATGGCTTAGCCCATGAGAATTGGCACCCAGTTCCAGAAAATGCGACTGACGCTGAGGTCTATGGGCGTCAACTTTTCAAACTATAACATCTGCCCTCACCCACCTTCATCGCCCTCATCTTTTGCCTTCTCTGTGTTAGAAGCCGCCTCATGTTGATTATCGAAAATGTGACAGTGCGTATCGGCGGCCGCGTCATTCTGGACGGGGCCAGCGCCGCCATTTCGGACGGGCGCAAAGTCGGTCTGATCGGGCGCAACGGTGCCGGCAAGACCACATTGCTGCGTCTGATCCAGGGTCAGACCGAAACCGAAACCGGACAAGTTCAATACAGCAAGATGTGGCGTCTTGGCGCGGTGGCGCAGGAAGCGCCCGGAACCGACGAGACTCTTTTGAATACGGTGCTGGCGGCGGATGTGGAACGCACGCAGCTGCTCGCCGATGTGGAAAGCGAAAGCGATCCGGTGCGCGCCGCCGAAATGCATGCGCGGTTGGATACGATAGGCGCCTATGCGGCGCCAGCGCGCGCCGCGCGCATTTTGGCGGGGCTTGGGTTTTCCGACGAGGCGCAGAACCGCCCCTGCCGTGAATTTTCCGGCGGCTGGCGCATGCGCGTGGCGCTCGCCGGCGTGCTGTTCGCGGCGCCCGATCTGTTGCTGTTGGACGAACCCACCAACTATCTCGATCTCGAGGGCGCGCTGTGGTTGGAAGATTTTCTCAAGCGCTATCGCGGAACGGTTGTCCTGGTCAGCCATGACCGCGATTTGCTCAATCGCGCCGTCGATTCCATCCTGCATCTCGAACACGGCAAGCTGACGCTTTATAGCGGCGGCTATGATACGTTTGTTGAAACGCGCGACATGAAGCGCGCCCTCGATGCCGCGCAGCGGGCGCAGCAGGAGGCGCACCGCAAACGCTTTCAGTCTTTTGTCGACCGTTTTCGTTACACCGCTTCAAAGGCACGGCAAGCGCAGAGCCGCATCAAAATGCTGGAGCGGCTGAAGCCGATTGCACTGACGACGGCGGAGCGGCTGGCGGAAATCCGTCTGCCGCAACCCGAGCCCGCGGCGCCGCCATTGATCACAATGGAAAATGTTTCGGTCGGTTATGTGACGGGCAAGCCGGTTCTGACGCAGCTTTACGCGCGCATCGATCCTGACGACCGCATTGCGCTTCTCGGCAAGAACGGCAACGGTAAATCAACCTTAGCAAAGCTTTTGGCCGGGCGCATTCAGCGCGCGGGCGGCGATATGGTGCGCGCGCGCAAATTGGTGACCGGCTACTTCGCACAGCATCAATTGGACGAGCTGGACGCGAAGAAAACGCCCGTGCAGACGTTGGCTGTGGCGCGGCCTCTATTCGACGAAACTACATTACGCACGCGGCTCGGCGGCTTCGGTTTTTCCGGCGACAAAGCCGATACGCCGGTGGTCAATCTTTCGGGCGGCGAGAAAGCACGCCTGATGCTGGCAATGGCTACGCTCGATAAGCCCAACCTTCTCATTCTCGACGAGCCGACCAACCATCTGGATATCGACGCGCGCGACGAACTTCTGAGCGCGCTCAATGAATATGAAGGTGCTGTGATCCTCATCAGCCATGACCGGCGTTTGGTCGAAGGCTGCGCCGACCGCTTGATGCTGGTGGCTGATGGACGCGCGCAAGTGTTCGACGGCGATATGGAAGACTACCGCCGCCTAGTGCTGTCGGCTGCGTCCAACAGCAACGGGCCTGCGCGCGAGAACAAGGCCGTGTCGAAGGCCGATTTGCGCCGCGGCGCGGCGGAAGCGCGTGAAAAACTAAAGCCGCTGAAATCCGCCATGGACAAAGCCGAACGCGACGTTGCGCAGCTCCACACGCGCATCGAGGAAATCGACGCCGCGCTCGCCGCCCCAAACCTCTTCGCTAAGGACCCTGCGCGCGGCGAAAAGCTTTCCCGCGAACGCGCGGAAACCGCGCGCGCCTTCAGCGCCGCCGAGACAAGATGGCTGGAAGCAGCCGAACTTTACGAAGCGGCGCGGGAGTCCTCAATTTAAGAGGGGCCGCTACTTAAGCTGCGCCGCCACCTTATCAAGGCCGGTTTGCGCGCAGACGAGGTCATATCCCATGCCGGCGCCCGACACGCCGATACCTGCAATGGTATCGTTGCCCACCTTCACCTGAATACCACCGGGCTGGCCGCTCATGCCCGGCAGCATCAATTGCAGCTGCGCGCCGGTATCGGCCTTCGCGAGACGATCGCCGAATTCCTGCGAAGGACGGCGGAATGTCATGGCCGTATAGGCCTTGCGGCGCGCGTTCTCATAGGTGTGGGGACCTGCGCCGTCATCCACCATGGAAACGATGGTAGCGCCGTAACGATCGACGACATGAACCGACACGAAGTAATTGCGTGCGCGGCAGGTTTCAATCGCGGTTTCGGCGATCACTTTCGCGGTAGCGAATTTGAGGTCGCGGTGCTCAAGAAGCTGCGCGTTGGCCGAAGTGGCGAAGATGGCCGCCGCAGCGGCGACGATGATGATTCCGATTTTTTTCATAGTCATACTCCAAATGGTCGCGCGGCTTGTGCCGAAGTGCGGCAGGCACTTCGGCGGGCCGTCGCTCCGCTCCTAGCGCAACATTGCTGCAACGGCGTCGAGACCCGCCTGCACGCAGGGCTCGTCCCTGCCGCCATTTGAACCCGACATGCCGACGCCGCCAATGACATCGTCGCCCACCTTGATCGGCAGGCCGCCTTGCTGGCCGCTCATATTCGGCAGCATCAATTGCAGGCGAGCCGTATTGTCATTCATGGCCAGACGTTCGCCAAATTCCTTGGACGGCCGGCGGAATGTCATGGCCGTGTAGGCCTTACGGCGGCTGTTCTCAAACGTGTGCGGACCAGCGCCGTCGCTCATATAGGAAATAATGGTGTTTCCGTTGCGGTCGACCACATGGGTCGCGACTTTCTGCCCCTCCGCCTCGCACATGCCGTGGGCCTTATCGGCGATGACCTTAGCGACGGCGAATGACAAATCTTTCCGTGCGATCAGCCCTTGCGCCGACGCCGGTGCGGCAAAAGCGCAGATCAGCGCAGCCACAGTGAAACGCGACAACGTCGCAACCATTAAGTCCTCCCAAATTTCTGTCGAGTTGGGAGGACCATAGCCGCTCAGGGCCGCAATGCCAAAACCCCCTTTTACCTCCCCCAAGTCGCCGCCTTTGCGACCACTTCCGTGCCCCGCGATGTCATGGCTTCGGGAAAATCCGTTCTCGTTTAAGGGCGTATGCGTCCACACGCATGGAAATTTCTTAGCTCGGAAAGGCGGCGGAAGCCGCCCACCTATTGTCGCGCCGCGGCAGAGCCGTCATCGTTCGGCTCCCACCTCGGTCCTTCGGACAATATGCCCGGCAGAAGAAATTTCGCATCTTCATTGCAAAGTGCAGAGGCCCGTGAACGCGCAAATGCGGCGCTCGCGATATTTCTCGGCGCTTTTCTGTTATTCGCGCTCGAACCCATGATCGCGAAAATGATTCTGCCCTGGTTCGGTGGTTCGGCCGGCGTGTGGATTGCGTGCCTGTTGTTCTTTCAGGTTGCGCTCCTCGCCGGATATTTTTACGCACATCTTCTGACCAACCACGTTGCGCCTGCGCAGCAATGGCGTGTGCATGTCGGCCTACTGATCTTGAGCCTGTTTCTTCTGCCGATTGGACCCGGCGCCTATTGGAAGCCACACGAGACAAGCGAACCACTTCCCGCCATTTTGGCTCTCCTTTGCGCAACCATAGGCGTGCCGTTTCTCCTGCTGGCGTCCACCGGTCCTTTGGTGCAGTCGTGGCGTTCGCGTCGCCCCTACGCCGACAGCCCGCTTACAGTGTATCGGTTCTACGCCCTCTCCAATGTCGGCTCGTTGCTGGCGCCGCTGGCCTATCCGGTATTGTTCGAACCATTCCTGACAACGCGCGTGCAATCCTGGATCTGGTCATTCGGTTATCTTATTTTCGCGGGCTTGAGTGGCGTGCTGGCGTGGCAATCGCGCAAGCTTCCGGCGGTACCTCCAGAGACCCCGCTAGGTCGAAATGAGAGAGTAAAGCCGCTCGACAGCGCGCTTTGGTTTGCGCTCGCCGCCGTGCCGTCGGCGCTGTTGCTCGCCGTCACCCATCATATGCTGCAGAACATTGCGGCCATCCCTCTGCTCTGGGTTATTCCGCTCGCGCTTTATCTCTTAAGCTTCATCATCAGTTTCGACAGCCCGCGCTGGTTCTACCGGCCGCTTTGGTATGGAATCCTGCCCGCCGCTGTCGGCACGTTGATCCTTTCCATCGCTGCGCCGGTTCTGTTTGCCGATTACACAGCGCAACTCGCGCTCTATGCGGCAGCCTTCTTCATATGCTGCATGGTATGTCATGGGGAGTTGGCGGCACTGAAGCCCGCTCCGCGCCATCTCACATCCTACTATTTGACGATCGCAGGCGGCGGCGCGGCGGGCGGATTGGCGGTTGCAGTGCTGGCGCCCGCCCTCTTCGCCTACGATCAGGACTTAGCTTTTGTTCTCTTGGTTCTCGCTGCGCTCATCGCCTTGGTGGCGTGGCGTTTGCCGGCAGTCGCGTCCTGGATTCGCTGGAATACAATCATGCTCGGCGTCGGCACATGGGCATTGGTCTTCGCGGTGCTTGCCATTCCATTGGGTGCGCCGGGCAGCGAACGGCTCTTTGCGGCGCGCAATTTCTACGGTCCGCTGCAAGTGATTTCGACGCCGACCCACACGGCGAAAGGCGCTCTTATCGAACTCCGGAACGGCAGCATCGTTCACGGAAAACAATTCACAGCGGGCGGAAAATGCGAGCCGCTCAGCTATTACGCCCGAGCCTCAGGCATCGGCGCTGCGATCCAGGGCATGCGCGGAAATAGCCCGCTGCGTATCGGCGTTATTGGATTGGGCGCAGGAACAATTGCCGCCTATGGAAAGCGTGGCGATGTGCTTCGCTTCTACGAAATCAATCCGCTGGTTCGAAAAGTGGCGATGGAGCAATTTCAGTATCTCTCCTGTGCGGAGGATTGGAGCATCGCAATGGGCGATGCGCGGCTATCTCTCGAGCGCGAAGCGCTGGCGCAATATGATGTCCTGGCTGTCGATGCCTTCACCAGTGATGCCATTCCCGTTCATCTCCTGACGCGGGAGGCTTTCGCGCTCTATTGGCGGCATTTGAAGCCGGACGGCGTGCTTGCTGTGCATGTCAGCAACACATTTGTGAATTTGGCGCCGATCGTCGCGCTTGCTGCTGCTGAGAGCGGCAAGACCGCCCAGGCGATCTTCACGCGCGCCGACATTGCGAATGGCGTCAGCGAATCCGTGTGGGTTCTGGTGAGCACGCGCGCCGGCTTCTTCGATAGCCCGGCGCTAAGCGAAGCGGTACCTGTCGGGATGGTTGGAAGTGAACGCGTCTGGACCGACGATTACAGCAATATTTGGCGCGCGCTGAAGTGACCGTTTAGTTCATTTGAGCGATTTGAATGAGATTTCCACAAGTGTCGTCGAACACCGCGATTGTTACCGGCCCCATGGAAACCGGCGGCTGGGTAAACTTCACGCCCAATTTCTCAAGCCTTGCATGTTCGGCACGAATATCGTCCACGCCGAAAGACGTATACGGGATGCCGTCGGCGGTGAGCGCCGACTTGAAAGGCTTCGCAGCCGGATGCTCGTCTGGCTCCAGCACCAGCTGTACGCCGTTCGGATCGCCCGGCGACACCAAAGTCAGCCAGCGATGCGCGCCCATGGGAATATCCAGCTTGGGCTCGAAACCTAGGATGTCACGGTAAAAGCGCAGCGCCTTTTCTTGATCGTCCACTATGATGCTTGTCAGCGTTATCTTGATCGGCATGCGCGCACCTCCATGTTGGCCGTTCAGCCCTGCTTCTCAAATTTCCCGCTTGGCGATTCTTTCCAATAGGTCACTTCGTGACCCGCGCCTTTCGCGGCCTTCCAGGCCTCGCGCGCCTTGGTCACCATGTTGGGATCGCCGCCGTCGAACAATAGCGCGATGCGCGTCAGAGATTTGGTTTCCGGCTTTTCCCACGACGCGTCCATCGCGCCGTCCACCAGAAACAGAACCTCCGCGCGGTTCGGATTCTCATCTTCGGTGGTGAGAAATACAGGTTGGCGCGATGCGTGACCGTCGGCGGCGGTACCATGCGCCAGAAAACCTTGCTCGGTGTACGTCCACAAATGCGTGTCGAGCGCAGCCAAACGTTCAGCACTGCCGGTGCGGACAAGCGCGCGCCATCCGCGCTCGCGCGTACGCTCCAAGAGCCCAGGCAGGATATCTTCCAAACCGCGTCGTTCGAGGTGGTAAAAAAGGACCTCGGACATCACTGCTACGCCTCGTAATTGTCCGCGACCAAGCGGTTCAGCAAGCGCACGCCCCAACCTGTGCCCCATGACGGGATCAGCGGTTTTTGCTCGCCGTCCTGCCAAGCGACGCCGGCAATATCGAGATGCGCCCAAGGTTGTTTATTGACGAAACGCTGCAGGAACTGCGCCGCCGTGACCGAACCGGCATTGGACCCACCAATATTCTTCATGTCGGCGAATTTCGACTTAATCAATTTGTCGTAGTTCTCGCCCAGCGGCATGCGCCAAAGAGTTTCGCCTTCAACCTGGCCGGCTTTGCTGAGCCGTTCGGCCAATTTGTCGTCATTGCTGAAGAGGCCGGCATGTTCAGTGCCAAGCGCGACCAAAATCGCACCCGTCAGCGTGGCGAGATTGACCATGAATTTCGGTTTGAATTTCGACTGCGCGTACCAAAGACAGTCAGCCAGCACGAGCCGACCCTCGGCATCGGTATTCAGAATCTCCACCGTTTGGCCGGACATGGACGTGACAATGTCGTTAGGCCGCACCGCCTTTCCATCCGGCATGTTCTCGACCAGACCGATAATGCCGATGACATCGGTGCGCGCCTTGCGGCGTGCGAGTGCATGCATCACACCGACAACAGCCGCAGCGCCGGCCATATCGCCCTTCATGCCCATCATTGAGGCCGCCGGTTTCAGTGACAATCCGCCGGTATCGAAGCACACACCCTTGCCGACAAAGGCGAGCGGCGCATCCGCACCCTTCGCTTTGCCCTTGGGGGCGCCGTTCCAACGCATCACCACAAGCCGGCTGTCATGCGCGCTGCCTTGCCCGACCGCGAGAAGCGTATTCATGCCGAGTTTCGTCATCTCGGAAACGCCAAGGATCTCCACCTTCACGCCAAGCTTGGTGAGAAGCGTGCGCGTGCGTTTGGCGAATTCATCCGGATACAGAACATTGGCCGGTTCATTGGTCAGGTCGCGGGCGATATAAATGCCCTCGGCGACCGCTTCGAGCGCGATCCACAATTTGCGGGCGCCGGTCAGATCGGCGGTCTGGAACTGCGCTTCCGTGAGAGTCGGCTGCTCGTCCTTGTTGACCTTGCGGTAGAGGTCGAATCGATAGGCGCGCAGCATGGCGCCGAGCGCCGCATGGGCAGACATTTCGGCGTTCGTAAGCTTGGCGTCCTTGGGCAGATCCAGCGCGAATGTCACCTTTCGCTCGCCGCTAGTGGAAAGCCGGGCGACGACCGCAGCGCCCAGCCGCTCAGCCGCGGCGCTGTCGAAAGCCTCCGGTTTGCCGATTCCCACGAGAAGAATGCGCGAAGCCTCGGCGCCGACCGGGGCCAGAATTTCGAGAATCTGTCCGGCCTTGCCGGGGGCGCGGGACGTCTTCAGCGCGCGGTTAATCAACCCTTGGGTGAGCGTGTCGAGTGCAGCGGCGGCCGGGGTCAGAACGCCGTTTTCCAGAATGCCAACAACCGAGGCGCCAGGCCCAAATCCACGGACATTCCCGAAAGCAATCTTCATGAAAACCTCTCCAGCCTGCCGACGCGCGGCGATGAGGTAGCAGGTCCCCTAGCGCCGGTACACTGGAACCCGCCTTTTAACCTCAGTTCTGGCCTTTCATCCTTGGTTTCTGATACCTCAATCAGGGTGATCCGCGCCCCGGAAGTTCATGCGCCGGCTTAGCTTTTATATTCTTGGCCAGATCGTCGGCCCGTTCCTGCTGTTCGCGGCGCTGCTGACGGCCGTGGTATGGCTGACGCAGTCCCTGAGACTCCTGGATCTCGTCATCAATCAGGGTGCTTCGGCCGGTATCTTCGCTTATCTGACATTGCTGGCGCTGCCGGGCCTTCTTGCCATCATCGTTCCGGTGGCGTTTTTCGGCGCCGCGATTTACGCGTTGCATAAGCTGAACAATGACAGCGAATTGGTGGTGATGTGGGCGGCTGGTATGAGCCGGGCGCAGATGGCCATCCCTGTCATGGCGGCCGCCTTTCTGGCGATGGCAATCACCTATGCCTGCAGCCTCTATCTGATGCCGATGGGCCAGCGTGCCATGCGCGACAAAGTCTTCGACATCCGTGCCGATATCGGCGCCGCGATTTTGAAGGAAGGCGCTTTCACCACACCCACAGAGGGCCTGACTGTATTCATCCGCGAATTGCGGCAGGCGGGCGAAGTTCGCGGCATTCTGGTGCACGACAACCGCAACCTTGCGCGCCCGCTCACCTACCTGGCTGAACGCGGCATGCTGGCGCAGACACCTGCCGGCGCGCGCCTCATCATGATCAACGGCAATATCCAGCAATCGGGTCAGCGCGGCGCCCGGCTTTCGGTGCTGAAATTCGACCGTTACGTTTTTGACCTCGATCAATTCACCGGCCCGCAGCGCTCGACAGAACTTGAAACCAGCGAACGTTATCTGGGCGAGTTGTTCAATCCGGTGCTGCAGGGGCCCGATCAGGAATCGCAGCGCCGCGTCTATGTTGCTGAGGCGCACAATCGCCTGTCGTCGGCACTCTATTGTTTCGCCTTTGGGTTGATGGCGTTGGCAGCGACCGCAACCGCCCATCTCGCGCGCTCCAATTTCGCTCTCCGATTGGTGGGGACAGCCATTGCGGCGACGGCTTTGCGGATGGCCGGCTATGCCATTCAGGGCGCCGCCGCGCGCAATCCCGTCTATATCGGTGTCCTCTATCTTCTCCCTGCAATCGGCGCCGGCGTAGCCATCGCCGTTTTGGCAGGTGTGCCGCTATTTCCGGCAGGACTTAAAAACCTATTCCGCAAGCCGGCGGGAGATGCACCCGCATGAATTGGTCGCTCACGCTGATGGGATATCTCGCGCGCCGTTTTGCAAGCGCGGTGCTGATGGTGTTCGCGGTGTTTGCCGTTCTGGCGATTTCCATCGATTTGGCAGAACTCTTTCGCCGCACCACCGGCAAAGACATTCCCACCGCCATTGTTTTCAGCATGAGCCTGTTCAAATTTCCGGACCTCGGGCTGAAGGTCCTGCCCTTCGCGGTGCTGTTCGGCGCCATTGTTGCCTTCGCGCGCATGTCACGTAGCCAAGAACTCGTGGCCGCCCGCGCTGCCGGATTGTCGGCGTGGCAATTCCTGGCCATGCCGCTGCTTGTCGCCGTCGGTCTCGGTGTTGTGGCGACCACGATTTTCAGCCCGATATCGGCTTCCTTGCTCGGGGAATATTCGCGCTTGGAATCACGCTACATCCGCGGTGAGGCTTCGCAATTGGCGGTGTCGGCGTCGGGTCTGTGGCTACGGCAAGGAACCGCCGACAATCAGTCGGTCATTCACGCGTTGCGTGTGGCGCAGCAGGGTGAACGCCTGGAAGACGTCATTGTCTTTCGCTACGGCGCGCAGGATCATTACATTGGACGGATCGACGCGGCCTCAGCGCAACTGGGCGCCGGCTCCTGGCACATCGAAAAGGCCTATGTCAGCGGCGATGGTGGACAGCCGGTTTACCGAGACGCCATCGATCTGCCGACCGATCTGACACCGGCACAGATCGAGGAAAGCTTCGCCTCGCCTGCGACGATTTCATTCTGGGAATTGCCGCGCTTCATCAGCAATGCGGAAAATGCCGGCTTCTCGGCGCTTCGCCACCGCGTGTATTGGTATTCGCTTCTGACCTTGCCGATTTTGCTGTCAGCCATGGTGTTCATGGCTGCGAGTTTTTCATTCCGCCTGGTACGTCTTGGCGGCACCACGCGATTGCTTCTCACCGGATTGATCGCAGGGCTCGCGGTCTATTTTCTTCAGGACGTCACGCGCGCGATGGGACAGACCGGCATCGTTCCCGCCCCCCTCGCCGCCGCCGCGCCCTCACTCGCGGCAATCCTCCTCGGCATGACAATGCTCTTTCACGAGGAAGACGGGTGACGCGGGTTCTTCCGCCGCGCGCGCGGCCCTTTCTCATAGCCGCGGCGGCATCTGCATTGGTGCTCGCTTCTGCATTCGTCCTCGGGGGAAAATCCGCAGCCGCCGAGCAGCAAACGCCTGTGCTGCTGCAAGCGGAACAGATCGACTACGATTACGTGCGCGCGATCGTAACGGCGCGCGGCAATGTGGAAATCAGCGACGAATCCCGTACGCTGCGCGCCGATAGCGTTACCTATAATCAGGCCACCGGCATCATCGCCGCCGACGGACATGTCAGCGTCATCGAAACCGGTGGCATTGTCGCCTTTGCCGACCACGTTGAACTGACCGGCGATTTACGCGCGGGCGCGTTGCAAGGCTTTTCGGCATTGGTGGGGGATAATGGGCGGCTCGCGGCGGCGTCGGGAACGCGCACCGAAGGACGCTACACCGAAGCCAGAAATGCCATCTTCACGCCCTGCGCGCTTTGCGCGGAAACAGGCAACACAACGCCTGTGTGGCAGATCAAAGCCGCGCGCGTGATCCACGATCAGGTCGAACGCGAACTCATGTTCGAATCGGCACGGCTCGAGATTCTCGGCGTGCCGGTGCTGTATTTGCCGTATTTCACGCAAGCCGACCCGACCGTCCAACACAAAACCGGCCTGCTTGTTCCCGTGATCGGCAGTTCCACCTATCTCGGAACGTTCGTGCAAGCGCCGTATTATTTTTCGCTGTCGCCTTCACACGATCTGACAATCGAACCTTATCTCACGACGCATGCGGGCGACGGACTCCGGACAGAATATCGGCAGCGTTGGGATCGCGGCGGTATGTGGCTGCAAGGCAGCCTCGGCTACGAAAAAAAATCGTCACTGGCACCGGGTGAAAGCGGCTGGATGAGCCACCTCTTCGGCTCAGGTCGCATGCCTATCGACGATATCTGGCGTGCCGGCTTCGACGTGCAGCTCACCTCCAATGAAACCTATTTGCGCCGCTACGACATTTCCTATCTCGACCGTCTGACCTCTGACGTTTTTGTCGATGGCGTGTGGGGACGTAGCCGGGCCTCAGTGAACTCGTATTTTTTCCAAAGCCTACGCTCCGGCGAAAACGCAGGTGATATTCCGATCGTCCTGCCGCTTGCGGAACTCACCTATATTCCGGAAGACCAGATTTATGGCGGGCGCTTGCGCGTCGATACCAGCGCGCTGGTGTTGGCGCGCCGCGAAGGCACCGACATGTTGCGCGGATCGCTCTCCAGCGACTGGACGCGGCAATTTATTATGCGAAGCGGTCAGATCGTCGCCATCGACGCTTTCGGGCGTGGCGATTTCTATCACGTCAATCGCCCCGACACGCCCGGCGGCGCGGCGGCCGATTCGCAATCCATCGGACGCGCCGTCGGCTTTGGCGCAGCGGAATGGCGCTGGCCGTTCGTCCGCAAGGCCGGCTTCGCCGATGCGACATTGGTGATCGAACCGATCGCGCAGGTGGTCGCCGCCACCGGCGGCGGCAATCCCGCCGGCATACCGAATGAGGATTCGACCACGTTCGAATTCGACGAAACGAATCTTTTTATTCCGAACGAGTTTCCTGGACTCGACCTCTGGACGGGCGGCTCGCGTTCCAATGCCGGCGTGCGGGGAACAGCGTTCTTCCCCAATGGTGCGTCGGTAGAGGCGATTCTGGGCCAGGAATTCCGCACACGTCGCGACCCTAATTTCGCGCCTGGCTCCGGCGTGGGCGACGAGCGCTCGGACATTGTCGGGCGGCTTAAGCTTCAGGTGGCGCCGCACATAGACTTGGTGCACCGGTTCCGCATCGATCCAATTACAAGCACCTTGCGGCGCAATGAAATTTATCTCACGGCGAAGTATGCCCGCTCCACTCTGGATCTGAGTTATTTAAAGCTGTCCCCGGAAACCACGGATCCGGGCCTGGGACCGCGTGAGCAAATCAACGTTGCCGCGAATTTAGCTGTCGAGACCTATTGGACGGTTTTTGCCGACATTCGCTACGATTTGCGCAATGACCGCACACTCGAGGGCGGCGGCGGGCTGCGTTACGAAGACGAGTGCTTCATGATACAATTCGGCCTTCTTCGGCGCGAGACGATCGACCGGGATTTGCGGCCAAGCACCTCTGTGGTCTTGAAAATCGGGCTGAAAACCGGACTAACGGGCGGTGGCGGCCTGTGACGCCGGCTTGACCCAAACGTGAACTTCCAGCGTTAACTGCTTGAAGCATTACGTAAAATGCGTAGATTTCGCCGGATTGACGCGGGCGAACCGGATAGAATGCGGATCGCCCCATGGCGGTTCGTGCCTTTGTGAGCCTACGGAGTGCAAAACGTGCTGAGCTGCAAATCGTCGTTACTTATTACCTGCGCCGCTGTCGCTGGATTCGCGGCGATCTCGCGCGCGCAGGACGTTCCGGCTGAGCAGCCCTTAGCGCCCCCGCCTGCAGCTGCGGCACCCGCCGCGCCGCCGCCCACAACTATCGGCAATCAGAACGCGCAAGGTGTGGCCTCGGTCGTCAATGACTATTTGATTTCCGAATATGACGTGAGCCAACGCGTGGCACTGTTCATTGCCACGTCCGGCATTCGCGAGGCGCCGACCGGCGAAGCGATGGTGCAAATTCGTCAGCAGGTTTTGCACGCTCTCGAAGATGAAACCTTGCAGCTCGCGGAAGCCGCCAAGCACAAATTGGCGATCAGCAAGGACGACATCGATCGCGCCGTTCAGCAGGTTTCGAACGACAACAATATGACGCCCGAGCAATTGACCGGGACTTTACGGCAAGGCGGCGTCTCCATGATCACATTCCGCAAACAGATCGCGGCGCAAATCGCCTGGCAGCGTGTTGTCGAATCCCACCCGCTCGCACGTAGCGTGCAGGTCAGCGACGAACAGATCAACGCAGCGCTGAGCCGCTTGAAAGACGGTGCCGACAAACCGCAATTCCAAGTCGCCGAAATTTTCCTTGCCGTCGACAATCCGCAAGACGACGAGAAGGTAAAGGCGGAAGCCGACCAGATTTTGCAGCAATTGAGCCTGGGCGCGAGCTTTCCGAACGTTGCGCGCCAATTCAGCCGCTCCGCTTCGGCCGCTAGCGGCGGCAATATCGGTTGGGTTCAGCAAGGACAGCTGGCGCCCGATATCGACAAGGTGCTGGGCGTTTTGCAGCCCGGCCAGGTTTCCACGCCGATCAAGGCCGAGGGCGGCTATTACATCATGCTGGTGATCGACCGCCGCGAACCTGCGGGCGCCGCACCGGTTGCCGCACCGGCGCTGGACCCCGATGGTCCGCTGCCGCTCGATCGCTTGCTCTTGCCCCTCGCTCCTGAGACACCGCCCGAAGTCATGCAGCAGGCCATCGCCTTCGCGCAGTCATTGCGCGCCGGCATTCGCAGCTGCGCCGATCTTCCCGCAGTTGCGGCCCGCGCGCCAGGCGCCCAATATTTCCGCCTCGGCGAAATGCGCGCCGCCGACCTTTCCATGGAGCTCGGCGACGCGGTGCGAAAGACTGGGCCCGGCGGAGTCACAGAGCCTGTTGTGTCCGGCGCCGGCGTCGAACTTCTGGTGCGTTGCGATCCCGCCGTTCGCGAGGTCAAACCGTTCGTGATGCCGACACGCGAAGAGATTCAGCAGCAGCTTTTCGTTCAGCGCCTCACCGTGCTCGCACGCAGCCTGATGCGCGATCTGAGGCGAGACGCCGTTGTCGAAACGCGCTGAACAAGCGCGCGCTCTCCTTGTCAGCATGGGAGAGCCGGCCGGAATCGGGCCGGAGGTGGCCGTTAAGGCTTTCGCAGCTTTGGGCGGCGCCATTCGTGGCCGCCCCTTACGCCTGATCGGCGATGCCGAAATCTTCCGCGCCACCGCCGTTTCCTGCGGCCTTGATTCCGCGGCTTTGAGCGATGCCTGCATCGATCTTGGCCGTGCGGGCACGGTTACGCCTGGCCAGCCGAGTGCGGCAACCGCGAAAGGGGTAACCGGCGCGATTGCAGAATCCGTCGCCATGCTCCAGCGCGGCGAAGGCGCGGGCCTCGTAACAGCGCCCATCCATAAATCCGCGTTGACGGGCGCCGGCTTCGGCTTTCCAGGGCACACTGAATATTTGGCGGCGCTAACAGGCGCCCCGCTCGCCGTGATGATGCTCGCCTCGCGCGACGTCGAACCGCCTTTGCGCGTCATTCCGCTGACCATTCACATACCGCTTCGGGACGTGTTCGCTCAACTCAACGCGCCCGCGATCTTGGCCACCTCCAAAATCGTGCTGCAGAGACTCGCCTCCGATTTTGGAATCGCGAGCCCACGCCTTGCGATAGCTGGGCTCAATCCGCATGCAGGCGAAGACGGCACAATGGGAATTGAAGATCGCGACATCATTGCGCCGGCGGTGGCTGAACTTTGCGCCCACGGACATGACGTTGTCGGCCCGCTCTCCGCCGACACGCTGTTCCACGATGACGCGCGCAAAGCCTATGATGCAGCGCTCTGCATGTATCACGATCAAGCGCTGATCCCGATCAAGACGCTGGCGTTCTGGACCGGCGTGAACGTGACGCTTGGGCTTCCCATCGTGCGCACCTCGCCCGATCACGGAACGGCGATTTCCATCGCGGGACGCGGGATCGCCAACGCCGCCAGCATGATCGCCGCCATCGAAACCGCCGCCGAGATTGCGGATCGGCGCGGGTTATGAGCACGCCGGACGGTTTGCCGCCTTTGCGCGAAATTATTGCCGCGCATCAGCTTTCGGCGCGCAAAGGGCTGGGACAGAATTTCATTCTGGACCTGAATTTGACGCGCCGCATCGCGCGCGAGGCGGGTCCGTTCGCGAACGGCACTGTGTACGAAGTCGGCCCCGGCCCCGGCGGACTGACGCGCGCGCTGTTCCTTGAAGGCGCCACGCATGTGGTAGCGGTCGAGCAAGACAGCCGCTGCCTGCCTGCCTTGGTCGAGATCGCAGCCGCCGTGAAAGGCACACTCGAAGTCGTTGGGGCAGATGCACTGAAGGTGGACGAGCGTTCAATTCTTGCGTCGCACAACATCACGCTGCCCACCGCGGTGGTGGCCAATCTGCCGTTCAATGTCGGCACCGCTTTACTGGTGAAATGGCTAACGACAGACTCCTGGCCGCCCTGGTGGTCGAGCCTGACATTGATGTTCCAGCGCGAAGTGGCGATGCGCATCGTCGCCAAGCCCGGCGAAGACGGTTACGGCCGCTTGTCCGTGTTGGCGCAATGGCGCGCTAGCCCGCGCATATTGTTCGACGTGACGCGGCAGGCCTTTGTGCCGGCGCCCAATGTAGATTCGGCGGTGATAAATCTGGTTCCGCTAGCCGAACCCGCCTACCCCGCTGAGCTTAAATGTCTGGAAGCCGTGACCGCAGGCGCGTTCGGCCAACGCCGCAAAATGCTCCGCCGGAGCTTGAAAGCCCTGACCCCGGAGGCGGACGCGCTGCTGCAAAGTGCTGGGATCAACCCGACCGCGCGGGCGGAAGAATTGAGCGTGGCGGAATTCTGCGCGCTGGCGCGAGAATTCGCGAAGCTACGGACGGTCAGCAAATAGAGGCGAGCGCGAAGCAGCTCTACGATCAAATCGGAACGCGCTACGCCTACTACCGGCGTCCCGATCCGCGTATTGCCGCCACCATTGCTGATGCCTTGGGCAACGCCCGTAGAGTTCTGAATGTCGGCGCCGGCACGGGTTCCTACGAACCAACAGACCGCGCCGTCATCGCGGTCGAACCATCCGAAATCATGATCCATCAGCGGGCGAACGGCAGCGCACCCGTCGTCTGCGCTTCCGCCATGGCATTGCCGTTTCCAGACAAATCCTTTGACGCGGCATTGGCGCCTCTGACCGTCCATCATTGGCCCGATCAAACACGCGGATTGCGCGAGATGGCGCGCGTGGCCAAATACTGCGTGATGCTAACGTACGAGCCATCATCGAGCGCGTCATGGCTGACGTCCGATTATTTCCCGGAAATCGCGGTTCACGACCGCGCGATATTTTCGCCGGCGGAGTCGTATCGCAATATTTTCACCCGCGTGGAAATCCGCGCCGTTCCGATTCCACACGATTGCAGCGACGGATTTCTGGAAGCCTATTGGCGCCGTCCGGAGACCTATTTCGATCCCGGCGCGCGATCCGCCATCTCAAGTTTTGCGCGCTTTGACGCTGGTTCAGGTCTCGCCCAGCTACGCCGTGACCTCGACGACGGAACATGGCTGAGCCGGCATGGGCACCTACTTGAAAAAACCGAATTGGATCTCGGATACCGATTGGTAATCGCGTCCTAATCCAATTTGCGTCCGCGCCACGCCGCGAATTAGCGCGCCTACGCCTTCATTCCCTCTCCCCTTGCGGGAGAGGGAAGCGAACGTCTGAAGGACGTGAGCAGGGTGAGGGGTGAAACATTGAGTGTAAGCCGTATTGCCACGCGCTGACAGAAGCCGCCCCCTCACCCGCCTCGGAGCCAATGCTCCTCGGGACCCTCTCCCACAACGGGGAGAGGGATTCAGCGCACGCGCAAAGCAGTGGACTAAATCAGCCCCCCGGTCAGGATCTTCACGAAATCGACGAGACCGGTCTGGCGCTGACGCTTGAGGCGCTCAGCCGCGAGAATGGAATAGAGGTGCTTCTCTGCCTGGTCGATATCCTCGTTGAGGATGATGTAGTCATATTCAGCCCAGTGGCTGATTTCGTCATTGGCTTTGGCCATGCGGCCCGCAACAACCTCTTCGCTGTCTTCGGCGCGTGTGTGCAGGCGGCGCTCCAATTCCAGCTTTGACGGCGGCAGGATAAAGACGCGGACCAAATCGTCCTTCGCGCTTTGCGAAAGCTGCTGCGTGCCCTGCCAATCAATATCGAAGAGCACGTCGCGTCCCGCCGACAATGCCGCTTCTACCGGCGCTTTCGGCGTGCCGTATTGATTTCCGAAAACGGTGGCGTGTTCGAGAAACGCGTCCTCGCGCAACATGCCGGCGAACTTCTCCGGTGAGACGAAAAAATAGTCCTGCCCATCCACTTCGTTGCGCCGTTTGGGCCGCGTGGTCGCCGAGACCGACATGGCGACATTCGAATCGACCTGCAGAAGCTTTCGCGAAAGCGTCGACTTGCCTGCGCCAGAGGGCGACGACAACACGAGCATCAGACCACGGCGTGCAATGGCGCTCATTCGACGTTCTGCACCTGCTCACGGACCTGATCGATTACGGACTTCAACTCCAAGCCCACGCGCGTCAACGCGATGTCGGAGGATTTCGAACAGAGCGTGTTGGCTTCACGGTTGAATTCCTGGGAGAGAAAATCGAGCTTGCGGCCAACAGGCTCAGCCGCCGCCATCAGGCTGCGGGCCTGCTGGCAATGCGCGGAGAGACGATCAAGCTCTTCGCGCAAATCGGCGCGTGTCGCCAACATGGCCACCTCTTGCGCCAGCCGCTCCGGCGGGATTGTGGAGCTTGGTCCCAAGAGTTCGCTAAGCTGCGTCATCATGCGATCGCGCAACATTTGCGGCTGTGTCGCCGCGATGGCTCGCGCTTCGGCAGTACGCGCCTCAATTTCCTTGACCTGCGCCGCAAGAATCTTTTCCAGCTTCGCGCCCTCGGAAGCTCGCGCCACAGCGAGTTGATCATAGGCCGACGCAAGACTTTCCAGCACGGCAGCATCGCGCTTCATCCGCGCCTCTTCATCGAGCGCCAGATTTTCTTCCTGCACCACGATTCCGCGAAGTGCGAGAAGCCCGTCCACACGCGCCGGCGGCAGGCCGGTTTCTTCCGCCAGCCGCTTCGCAATGGCCACGGCATTGGCGAGCGCCGCGGGATCGACTCGAAAGCCGCGCTCGGAATCATCGGTCGTTATGCCGAGAACGGCCTGCAAGGAGCCGCGCTTGAACCGTTCCGTCGCAAGCGTGCGCGCGGCAGCTTCAAGGCTCTCGAAACCCGACGGCACACGCACGCGAATGTCGAGGCTGCGGCCGTTGACGCTGCGCACTTCCCATCGCCAACGCAGCGCGCCCTGCTGGCCACGCGCTTCGGCAAATCCGGTCATGCTGATAAGCGCCATGTCTATTGTCCGTCCGTCTGTTCGATTCGACGCCAATTGGCGACATTGCGCTGATGATCCGCGTAGGTCTCGGCGAAAGCATGCCCGCCGCTGCCGTCGGCCACAAAATAAAGCTCTTTGGTATCGGGCGGATCAAGCACGGCTGCAATCGCATCGCGGCCCGGATTGGCAATCGGCGTCGGCGGCAATCCGTCGATCTGATAGGTGCTGTAGGGATTGGGACGCTCAAGCTCGGATTGTCGCAAGCCCCGTCCCAACGGCACGCCTTTGGTCAGCCCGTAAATGATTGTGGGGTCGGATTCGAGCCGCATAGGTGTGCGCAGCCTATTCACAAACACGGCGGCGATGCGCGGACGCTCGGCGGCAATGCCGGTTTCTTTTTCGACGATAGACGCCAGCGTAAGCGCTTCCTGTTGCGTCGTGTACGGCAGTCCCATTTTTCGTTTCGGCCACAACTCGGCCAGGAGCTTTTCCTGCGCCGCATGCATGTCACGCAAGATTTGTTCGCGTGTCGTGCCGAGTTCGAACAAATAGGTTTCGGGCAGAAGGCTGCCCTCAGGCGGAACTTCCGAAACCGCGCCTTCCAAATCGGGATGCGTGTTCACCAACGACACCACCATGTCGGTGGTCAGCCCCTCGGCAATCGTGATGCGATGCTGAACGATTTCGTGGTGAACGAGCATGTCGAGAATTTTGGCCATGCTTGCTTGCACGGGGAACACGTATTCACCGGCCTTCAACTTGGTGGCGGCATCGCGACGCATCACGCCGGCCCGAAACAGAAGCGCGTTGTCGACCACGCCTCTGCCCTCCAAAATATTGGCGATCACGCCCAGCCCCATACCGGGGCGAACGAACACCTTTGTGTCCGCTGTAGATGGTCCGGACGCGGCAAAATTCTTGGCTTCCCACCATAAAGCGGCGGCGCCCGCCGCAGCGACAAGAACGGCCAGAACGAAGAGGGTTTTGAGAAACCGCATGCCCGAATGGGTACGCGAAACGTGACGTTTCGTCTACGCGGCGGGGGTCATGATGAGGGTGGCATTGGTGCCGCCAAAGCCAAACGAATTTGACATGACAGCTTCAATGCTGCGCTTGCGCGGCGTATGCGGCACCAGGTCGATTTCGGTATCGATAGAGGGGTTGTCGAGATTGATGGTCGGCGGCGCGATTTGGTCGCGCAGCGCGAGCACTGAGAAGATGGCCTCCACCGCACCGGCCGCGCCAAGAAGATGGCCGATCGATGACTTGGTCGACGACATGGAGAGCTTGCCGGCCGCATTGCCGAATAGGCGCTCGACGGCGCGAAGTTCGATCTCGTCGCCTACCGGCGTCGAAGTTCCGTGCGCGTTGACGTAATCGATATCGGCGCCGATCAGCCCCGCCCGCTTCAGCGCCATGCGCATGGCGCGGAAGCCACCATTGCCGTCTTCCGGCGGCGCCGTGATGTGATGCGCATCGCCCGACAGGCCGTAACCTCTGACCTCGGCGTAGATTTTCGCGCCGCGCGCTTTGGCGTGTTCGTATTCTTCCAGCATCACGATGCCGGCGCCGGCACCCATGACGAATCCGTCGCGGTCTTTGTCGTACGGGCGCGATGCTTTTTCCGGCGTGTCGTTGAAGCCGGTCGAGAGAGCGCGGCACGCAACGAACCCAGCAATGCCGATCCGGCAAATGGCCGACTCCGCGCCGCCCGCGAGCATGACGTCGGCATCGTCGAGCGCGATCAAACGCGCCGCATCGCCGATCGCATGCGAGCCGGTGGAGCACGCCGTTACCACCGAATGATTCGGGCCCTGATAGCCGAAACGAATGCTGGTGTAGCCCGACGTCAGATTGATCAGCCGACCCGGAATAAAGAAGGGCGAGAGTTTTCGCGGTCCCTTCTCGTGCACTAGAATCGACGCCTGCTCGATTCCGTCGAGACCGCCAATGCCGGAGCCGATCAGGACGCCTGAGCGTTCACGCTCGTCCGCCGTCTTCGGCTCATAGCCCGAATCGGTGACCGCCTGTTGCGCGGCCGCCAACGCGTAGATGATGAAATCATCGACACGGCGCTGTTCTTTGGGATCGACCCATTGGTCAGGATTGAACGTGCCGTCGCTGCCATCGCCGCGCGGAACATCGCACGCAATCCGGCACGGCAGATCGTCAACCTTAAAACGCATGATGGGACGCCCCGCCGATTTACCGGCAAGGATTCGCGACCATGTCTCTTCAACGCCGCATGCCAGCGGCGTGACCAGACCAAGTCCTGTGATAACGACCCGGCGCATCGATCTATAACGCGCGAGGCCTGGGCATATGCCCTGGCCTCGTCACGCTTTCCGTTCCGAAATCAGCTTTGCGCTTTTTCGATGAATTTGACGGCATCGCCCACCGTCACGATGGATTCGGCCGCGTCGTCCGGAATTTCGATACCGAATTCCTCTTCGAACGCCATGACGAGTTCAACTGTGTCCAAGCTATCCGCGCCCAAATCTTCGATGAAGCTCGCGTTGTCGGCCACTTTCTCCGCGTCCACGTTCAGGTGCTCGACAACAATCTTCTTCACCCGTTCAGCGACGTCGCTCATATTCGATCAGCCTCTTGATTTGTAATGCGTGTCTTCTACCACTTTTTTGCGAATTCAGGAGCGACAGCCCTCTCGCCGCCAAATTCCTGGCCGAAGGTCGCGCTTGGTAACACAACTTTATCGGCTTCGCCAAACTTAGAAATGTTCTTTCTCGCGCAATGGCTTAGATCATCGCCATACCGCCATTGACGTGGATTGTCTGCCCGGTGACGTAACTTGCTTCGTCGCTGGCGAGATAGACGACGGCGCTGGCGACGTCCTTGCCCTCACCCAGACGACCGGCAGGGATACGCCCCAGGAGGCCGGTTTTCTGCTCGGCGGTCAGCTCGTCGGTCATCGGTGTGGCGATGAACCCAGGCGCCACGCAGTTCACCGTGACGTTTCGGCTGGCAACTTCTGCCGCCAGGGATTTAGACATGCCGATGAGGCCGGCCTTGGCCGCGGCGTAATTGCCCTGCCCCGGATTGCCGGTCACGCCCACAATAGAGGTGATAGCGATGATGCGGCCCCAGCGCTTCTTCATCATGTTGCGCAAAGCGGAACGCGAGAGACGGAAGGCGGCAGTCAGATTCACCGCCAGCACCTGATCCCACTCCTCGTCCTTCATGCGGATGAAGAGATTGTCCCGCGTGATGCCAGCATTATTGACCAATATATCGATCGGCGCGCCGCCGGCTTCTTCGGCCTTTTTGAGCAGCCCATCGACATCGGCGGGCACCGAAAGATTACACGCGGCGATGGCGGAACAAGCGCCAAGCTCGCTCTTCAGCGCCTCAAGCGCGTCCTGGCGCGTGCCGTGCAGAACAAGATTCGCGCCTTGCGCATGAAGGGCCCGCGCAATGTCGCGCCCGATGCCGCCGGAGGCGCCGGTGACAAGGGCAGTCTTTCCCGAAAGATCGAACATCAATTCCCTTTCACAACGACTTTGCGAAGGCTTCGAGGTCGGCAGGCGTATCGATTGTGATGGGCGTCAGGTCTTTGTCGATGCGCTTCACCATGCCGGTGAGAACTTTGTTGCCGCCGGCTTCGACCGTGGAGGTCACACCCGTTTCGCGAAATTTCGCCACCGATTCGCGCCAGCGCACGCGGGCCGTCACTTGTTCAACGAGAAGGCAGCGAATCATTTCGGGGATGATGGTGGTCTCGGCGGTGACATTGGCCATGAGAGAAGCTGCTGGCGGGCGGATCGTCACCGCTTGCAAGGCTTCTTGCATCGCGTCGGCAGCGGGCTGCAGCAGCGGCGAATGGAACGGCGCGCTGACATTGAGCAAAATCACGCGCTTGGCGCCCTTGGACTTGGCGATTTCGCCGGCCTTTTCGACCGCCGCCTTTTTGCCGGAAATAACAATCTGACCCGGCGCGTTGTCGTTGGCGACAACGACGAGGCCGACATCCTTCGCTTCGGCACAGGCAGCTTCGGCGTCGGCGATCTCGATGCCCAGCAAGGCCGCCATGGCGCCCTCGCCCGTAGGCACCGCCGCCTGCATGGCCTGGCCGCGCAAGCGCAAGAGCCTCGCCGTGTCAGCCAGGGTGAAAGCACCGGCAGCGCACAGCGCGGAATATTCACCCAGCGAATGCCCGGCTACGAGACCAGCGTGACGCCCGAAATCGAGGCCCGATTCTTTTTGCAGCACCCGTATGATCGCCATCGAGGCGGCCATGATCGCTGGCTGCGCATTCTCGGTGAGGGTGAGGTCGGCTTCCGGGCCTTCCCACATCAGGCGGGACAGATTCTGGCCTAAAGCCTCATCGACCTCTTCGAACACTTCGCGAGCTGGCGCGAAGGCGTCGGCGAAGGCCTTGCCCATGCCAATGGCCTGGCTGCCCTGACCCGAAAAAATGAATGCTCTGTTCATGTGCCCGCTCTAGAACGGGTCCCGCCTGAGGGCAAGCGGTAACTCCCTCTGTTCGGAACGCGCATTCCGTGGCCCAATTCGCCACAAGGCGGATGGGGAGAGTTTTATGGACCAGCCAGGCATGGACCTGCCGGGCGCGAGTTACTTCTACACGCTCGCTCAGATCGGAATCACGTTCTCGGGCTTCGCGGCGCTTTTGATGGCGCTGCGCCAGATGCGCGGCGCGGCGATGTCGAAATTCCATCTCTGGGTCGCGCGCTATTACATTCAGTCCGGGATGGTGACGGCGATGAACGCGATGACGGCGCCATTGCTCTATGCGCTCGGTCTTTCGCTCGACATGACGTGGCGCGTGGCCAGCGCGATCATTGCCGCGCAAGCGGTCGCGCTGATTGTGTTGGCGCCTAAGCAGTGGCAGAGCGTGACGGCAATGAAAGTGCCAACGCGACTGAAGATTCACGTCGCGTCCGGCCTCCTCATCAACATCGTGCTTCTACTGAATGCGATCGGCTATCCTTTCGCGCCGAGCGGCGGCGTTTTGATGCTGGCGGTTAGTTGGAATCTCTCTCCGTTCTTTCTGCAATTCGCAGAATCGGTCAGCTTCTTTTTCGAGTCAGAAGACGACACGCATTAAGAATGCCGCGGTTGCACCGTACGCGCGACAATCGCGATCACTGCAGCTGCAAAGACGGCGGAAGCGGCCAGCGCCATTAGACCGGGCCCAAATGCGCCGGTGCGCTCACGTAAGGCGCCGATCATCATAGGCCCGACATAGCCGCCAAGATTTCCCGTCGCGTTAATAAGAGCGATACCGGCGGCGGCACCCGCTCCCGCCAAAAAGCTCGGCGGTATCACCCAGAACGGCGAGAGCGTAGCGTAGATCGCTGCGGTTGCGATGGTCAGCATGGCAAGAACGACATAATCGGACGGCGCCACAGCAGCAGCGACAAGTGCTGCCGCTGCTGTCAACGCCAACGCAATCACATGCCAAACACGCTCGCCTCTGACTTCGCTTGAGCGCGCCACCGCCATCATCACCACCACGACGACGAGATAGATTCCACAAACAACAAAACCGGTTTCGAGATTGCTATACCCCATAGCGCGCACAATCTGCGGCAGCCAGAGCGTGCATCCGTAAAGACCGATCACGATACCAAAGTAGACCGCGCAGAGTGCGAGCACGCGCATGTCGGTTAAGGCCAGCCACAATTTGTGTTTGCTGGGCTTTTCCTCCGCCGCGAGGCGCGCGGCAACGCGCACCTTTTCAGCTTCATTCAACCAGCGAGCCACTTTCGGGCCATCCGGCAAATAGAAGAGAACGACGAATGCGATGATGCAGGCCGGCAGTCCTTCGATGAGGAAAAGCCATTGCCAACCGCGAAGACCACCAAGCCCGTTCATTTCAAGAATGAGGCTCGACACCGGCGCCCCAACAACGCTGGCGAGCGGTATCGCTAGAAAATACGCCGCCATATAACGCGTGCGGATCGCGGCGGGAAACCAGAAGGTCAGATAATAAATCATCGCCGGCGCGAATCCGGCTTCAGCGAGGCCGAGCAGGAACCGCATGACGTAAAAGCTCATCGGGTCCCACACGAACGCCATCGCCATGGAGACCAAGCCCCAGGTCAGCATGATGCGGCATATCCAGATGCGCGCACCGACGCGGGCGAGGATGACATTCGACGGCACTTCGAAAAGGAAATAGCCAAGAAAGAAAATGCCCGCGCCGAATCCAAAAACCGCGTTGGAGAAGCCGAGATCCTCATTCATCGTGAGCGCGGCAAAACTGACATTCACCCGGTCGAGGAAGCTGATGAAATAGAGCAGCCCCATGAACGGAATGATCCGCCACGCGATTTTCGCGAAGAGAATGTCGTCTTCCGCAGCCTGAATTGTTTGCACCCCGCCCCGCTTTCCGTGCCCCCCCGGCGGCGAGAGCCTGCTCATACCGCCTTAAGGCCGGTCAAGAGCGGCTCTGGCAGTAGGCGCTTGGTCTTGTATAAGGGGGCATTAAAGCGGGGAAAACTCGCGCGAATGTGCCCAGGAGCGTAGCATGAAGGTCAACAGGATCGGCCGGTCGATCGGCGCCGAAATCACCGGCGTCGATCTGGAAAATCTTGGCCCGCAGGAATTCCAGGGAATCTTAGACGCCTTTCACGGCAACAGCGTGATCGCCATTCGCGATCAGGATTTGGAGCCGGGAGAGCTGGTGGACTTCAGCCGGCGCTTCGGCCCGCTCGAAGACCAGCTCAACGCCCGCTATGCCCTTGTCGAGCATCCCGAGGTTCTCGTTCTTTCCAACGATATGAAAGATGGCAAGCCAGTCGGGCTCATCGATGGGGGCGATTTTTGGCATTCCGATTCATCGCATCGCGAGAAGCCAAGCCTCGCGACCATTCTGCATGCGCGGCAGAATCCGCGTCACGGCGGCGATACCGAATTTGCCGACATGTATCGCGCTTATGAAACATTGCCGGACGAGATGAAGAAACGCATCGCGGGACTCAAAGGCATTCACGCGGTCTCCAAAGCGAAGAACAAGCGCGTCACCATTTCGGCGCGCCGCCCTGACGCCAAAGATCATTACGAGATGCAGAAATCGATTCCGGATCAGGCCTGGCCTCTCGTCCGAACGCACCCGGTTACCGGCAAGAAGGCACTCTATCTTTCAGCTCGCTTCACCATCGGCATCGAAGGCATGAGCGAAGAAGAAGCGGATGCGATTCTCGATCCGCTATTCGAACATCAGATTCGTCCCGAGTTCGTTTATGCCCACAAATGGAAAGACGGCGATCTGGTGATCTGGGACAATCGCTGCGTCATGCACCGGGGCACCGGCGGCTATACCTACCCCGACGTACGGACCATGCACCGGACCGTAGTGGCAGGCGACCGACCGTTCTGAAGGCCCAAACAGCCAAAATGGGCCCAAAACCCCGTTTCAAGGCCCTTTGCCAGGCTAGCCGCCTTGCGCCCGCCCCCTCCCCCCGCTATATCGCCCGGCTCTGACCGGGTGCGGTCACGGGGACGGCTCTAGGGCCGGAATGCCGGATGTCCGGTGCTCTCGTGAACCGACGCGGATCTCGCAGGTCCTACCTTCCCGCGAGCCGTGCCGCACCTATAACGAAGGACGAAGCCACATGGCTCTATACGAGCACATGCTGATTGCGCGTCAGGATATCAGCGCGCAGCAGGTGGACGCACTTGCGACCCACCTCAAGACCATTGTCGAGACTGAAGGCGGCAAGGTCGAGAAGCAGGAATACTGGGGCTTAAGAAGCCTCTCTTACCGCATCAAGAAAAACCGCAAGGGCCACTACGTTCTCTTGAATCTGAACGCGCCCGCGAACGCAATCTTCGAACTCGAGCGCCAGCTCAAGATCAACGAAGACGTCCTGCGCTACCTCACCGTGCGCGTGGAAGCGTTCGAGCAATCCAATTCCAGCCGCAAGCGCGAGCGCGAGCGTGAAGATGAACGCCGCGCTTCTGGCGAGACCGTTGTCAGCGAAGGAGCCGTAGAATGAGCACGCAGCCCCCTCTCGCACGCCGGCCCTTCTTTCGCCGCCGCAAGACCTGCCCGTTCTCCGGCGATAACGCGCCGAAGATCGACTACAAGGACGTGAAACTTCTGCAGCGCTACATTTCCGAGCGCGGCAAGATCGTTCCGTCGCGCATCACTGCCGTCTGCACCAAGAAGCAACGCGAGCTCGCCAAGGCGATCAAGCGCGCACGCTTCATGGCGCTTCTCCCCTACGTCGTGAAATAGGAGGATCGCTATGCAAGTAGTTCTACTCGAAAGAGTCGAAAAGCTCGGTCAAATGGGCGACGTGGTGAAGGTGAAAGACGGCTTCGCCCGCAATTTCCTTCTGCCGAAAAAGAAAGCGCTGCGCGCCACCAAGGCGAACCTCGCTTACTTCCAAACCCAGCGCGTGCAATTGGAAGCGCGCAACCTCGAGCGCAAGTCGGACGCGCAAGTGATTTCGTCGAAGCTCGAAGGCAAGGTCTTCATGTTGCTGCGTCAGGCCGGCGATCGCGGCCAGCTTTATGGCTCGGTTTCCCCGCGTGATATTTCCGATGCCATCTCGGCTGGCGGCTTCGACGTCGCCCGCACGCAGGTGCCGTTGGACAAGGCGATCAAGGATATCGGGTTGCACCCGGTCTACGTCGTCCTCCACCCGGAAGTGCGCGTGAAGGTGACCATCAACGTCGCGCGTACCGAAGACGAAGCGGAACGCCAGGCTCGCGGCGAAGACGTTCTGGCCAAAACGCCGGACGAGGAAGAACCCGAGATCGACGCCGAAGCTTTGTTCGAAGAGGGCGCAGCCCCCAAGGACGAAGAAGCGGACGCCTAATCGCTCGCTCGATTTACGAATATCGAAGGCCCCGCCCCAAAGCGGGGCCTTTGTTTTTGTGGGCTGCACCTTAGTTTGTGAACGGCAAACACCCCTCACCCACCTCGGAGCAAAGGCTCCTCGGCACCCTCTCCCACAAGGGGAGAGGGACAAGACAGCGCGCACCCCATTTCCCTCTCCCCTTGCGGGAGAGGGAAGCGAGCGTCCGAACGGCGCGAGCAGGGTGAGGGGTGAATGGTCCCCTGTGTGTGGGGCCTTTGTTTTTGTGGCAGGGCGAACGCGCTATGCTGGACGCGATGAACATCGCCCCTATCCCGCTTATTGGCCGGTTCGTGCGGCTTGAACCTCTGAACGCCGACCACAAAGAAGGTCTGCGCGCGGCGTTGGATTGCGATCCCGAAACCTGGTTGATCTATCCCGTCAACGGACGCGGCGAAGCCTTTGAATCTCTGTGGCAAACTTTGGTGAAGCAGTTCGCTTATATTGTCATACGCAACGCCGACATGCGCGTGGTTGGCATGTCGAGCTACTTCCCCGATGCGTCCGGCCAATCGAACGTGGAAATTGGCGCCACGTTTCTCCATGCGGATGCACGCGCCTGTGCGGTAAATCCGGACATGAAAAGACTGATGCTGGCGCATGCCTTCACGAGCGGCGCGAGGCGGGTGGGATTCAAGGTGGATACTCGCAATGCCCGCAGCCAGGCAGCGGTGCTCAAGCTTGGCGCCACTAAGGAAGGCGTTTGGCGGCGCGAGCGCCAAACCTGGACCGGCCATGTCCGTGATACCGCCCAGTTCTCCATTTTGGAGAGCGAATGGCCCGAAGTGCGGGCCAATTTGGACGCCCGGCTGGCACATTTCGGCGGCTAATCCCTCCCCTATTGCGGTGCACACATCGGCAAAGGATTTGTGCTAGGGTTCCCCCTACCGGAGGCGCCTATGTCTGCTAGTGTTGAGTTTCGCCGCACCACTGTTCCCGAGATCAGGGCCCGCAAAGGCGGCACGCCAATTGTGTGCCTGACCTGCTACCACGCCCACACCGCGCGCCTGCTCGACAAATACGTAGACCTTCTCCTCGTCGGCGATTCCCTCGGCATGGTCATGCACGGCATGGAAACGACGCTGGGCGTCACGCTCGACATGATGATCCTTCATGCCAAGGCGGTGATGCGCGGCGCTTCCCGCGCCCTTGTGGTCGTCGACATGCCTTTCGGCAGCTACGAGGAAAGCCCGGAGATCGCCTTTCGCAACGCCGCCCGTGTGATGCAGGAAACCGGCTGCACAGCGGTGAAGGTCGAAGGCGGCGCCCGCACGGCCGCGACCATCAAATATTTGACCGAGCGCGGCATTCCGGTGATGGCCCATATCGGCCTGACGCCGCAAATGGTTCAGATCACCGGCGGCTTCAAAACCAAAGGGCGCGATCCGTCCGAGTGGCCCGCATTGGAAGAAGACGCCAAAGCCATCGCCGATGCCGGCGCTTTTGCGGTCGTGCTGGAAGGCATGGCGGAGCCGCTGGCATCCCGGATTACCCACAGCATTCCCATTCCCACCATTGGCATCGGCGCCTCGCCTGAATGCGACGGCCAGATTCTGGTCATGGAAGACATGCTGGGCCTCAACCCGAAGCCGCCGCGCTTCGTGCGCGAATACGCCCATTTGGGCGGCGAAATCGAAGAAGCCGTCAAAGCCTATGCGGCGGACGTCAAATCGCGGGCGTTCCCGGGACGGGAAAACATCTATCCGATGAAGAAGGGTTCATCGGGCGGATAGGCTGCCGCGCTCGATAGGCTTTGCCACGGCCCTCCGATCCGGTTAAACCCCTACCGGTTCAACGGGTTGCCACGAGCATTTCCAGCTTGGCCCCGGATGGGCCCTCAGGGCCACGAATGCAATAGGGTCGACGGCGCCCGCTAATTTAAGCGGCGTGGCAAAGGAATTCTCCGTGAGCGATATCTTCCACGAAGTCGAAGAAGAAGTCCGCAAAGAGCGGTACATCGAGATCTGGAATAAATACGGCACGCTGATCATCGCCGGCGCTGCCGCGATCATCATCGGTGTCGCGGCGTTCCAGGCCTGGCAGGCCTATTCGCTTACGCAGCGCGAACAAGCTTCGGCCCGCTTCGATGCCGCCGCACTCACCTTCGCCAACAACAACATGCCGCAAGCCGAGACCGAATTTCGCGCGCTCGCGACTGACGCGCCGGCCGGCTATCAGGATCTCGCGAAATTCCGCGAGGCCACCTCGCAATTGGCACAGGACAAACGCGACGCGGCGATCGCCACCTTGCGCGAATTGGCCAACCACGACGATCCGATTCTGTCGGCGGCCGCGCGCATTCGGCTCGCTTGGACCTTGGCCGACACGGCACCGCGCGCCGAAGTGGACGCGCTGCTGCAGCCGGTATCGGAAACCAATTCGCCGTGGCGTTTCGCGGCTACCGAGCTTCGCGCCTATCTCGATCTTCAAGGCGGCAGACGCGAAGACGCAAAAGCCTCTTATGAACGGCTGGCGAACGAGGCGATGGCGCCGCAAGGACTGCGTGACCGCGCCCGCGCGATTGCAGGCTTCTTGAAAGCCAATGCGCCTCCAGGCGCCGCCCCTGCCCCCACATCGGCTGCTCCCGCGCAAGCTGCGCCCGCTCCTGCTACCCCAGCCCAAGGGGCCGTCCCGCAATGAAATCGCGTCTATTTCCAGTTGTTGCGTTGCTCACGCTTGGCGCCTTCCCGTTGGCCGGATGTCAAACGGTTGAACGCTGGTTCGACAAAGACGACGACGTGACGGTCGAAGGCGAGCGCGTTTCCATTATCGCCGCCGATCAGGATTTGACGCCCGATCCGACATTGACCGCCGCGACGGTCGAACTCCCGCCCGCTATCGGCAATGCGGCTTGGCCGCAGCCCGGCGATACGCCGAGCAACAAGATCGACCATCTACAGGCAGCCGGCCCTTTGCGTACGCTGTGGTCTGTAAATGCCGGCAAAGGCACCGATAGTTCCTCGCTTCTGACCGCGTCGCCGATCGTTGCCGATGGAGCGATCTATGTCCTCGACGCCGAAGGCCATGTCTTCGCCTTCAACGCCGCGAACGGCGCGGAGCTTTGGGATCTCGACCTCGCCACCGAGGACGAAGACGAGCCTGAACTGAATTTCGGCGGCGGTATCGCCTACGACAATGGCCGCATTTTTGCTGGCACCGGTTTTGCGGAAGTGAAAGCGCTGGACGCAAAGACGGGCCGTCAGATTTGGAGCGTCGGCACAGGTTCGCCGGTGCGCAGTGCGCCTGTCGTCGATGGCGGCCGCATCTATGTCATCACGCAGGAAAACCGGCTCCTGGTCCTGAGCGTGACGGACGGCCGCGTCATGTGGGATCATCAGGGCATTGTCGAAAGCGCCGGCATTGCCGCGAGTTCGAATGTCGCTGTGACCGCTGACACGGTGATCGTTCCCTACAGCTCGGGCGAGTTATTCGCGCTGCGCGTGGATAACGGTGTTCCCTATTGGACCGAGCAATTGACGCGCAGCGGCAACGTAACAGCGCTGACCGTCATCAACGACATTGCCGGGCGTCCCGTCATCGACCGCGACATGGTGTTTGCCGTCAGCCATTCCGGCAGCCTGGTGGCGATAAACTTACGCACCGGCGGCCGCGCCTGGACGCGCAATGTCGGCAGCATCCAATCGCCGCTGGTGATCGGGGATTATGTCTTTCTCGTTTCGACCGAGGGCGCCGTTTTGTGCCTTACGCGCGCCGATGGACGCGTGAAGTGGTTGACACAATTGCCGGCCTTCCAAGATCCCGCCGCGCGCGAAGACCCCATTGTGTGGACCGGTCCTCTGGTTGTGAACAATCGCGTGCTGCTGTTTTCATCCGACGGGCGCGCGGTGTCGCTGCTGCCGGGCACGGGCCAAGTCGTCAATCAGATCAGCATACCCTCCGGCACGTTCCTGCCCCCCATCATGGCGAACGGAACGATGTATGTGCTGACCAATAAGGCCCAACTCGTCGCGTTGCGTTAGAGTCGGGAGGCGACGGCATCATGCCCCTCACCGTCGCTATCGTCGGGCGCCCGAATGTCGGGAAGTCGACTCTGTTCAATCGCCTCGCCGGTAAGAAGCTGGCGATCGTTGACGACACGCCGGGTGTTACGCGCGACTGGACAATTGTGCCCACCGACTTCGCAGGGCTCGCACTCAACATCGTCGATACAGCGGGTTTCGAAAAAGGTCCGGCTGAAAGCCTGCAGGCGCGCATGCTGCGCCAGACGCAGGTTGCTATCTCACGCGCGGATGTCTGCATTTTCATGGTGGACGCGCGCGCAGGGGTTACGCCAGGCGACGAAATTGTAGCTGACGCGCTGCGGCGCAGCGGCAAACCCGTGGTCCTTGTCGCAAACAAAAGCGAGAGCGCCAGGGCGGCCGCAAGCGGTAATGCAGAAGCCTACGGCCTTGGATTTGGCGATCCGATCACGCTGTCGGCCGAGCACGGGATCGGTTTATCCGATCTGCATTTGTCGTTGTCGCGCTTGGCGCCGAAGAACGAAGACATTGCCGAACCCGAAGACGAGCCCGCCAAGCCTTTGCGGCTGGCGATTGTCGGCCGGCCGAATGTCGGCAAGTCGAGCCTGCTCAACCGTATTGTCGGCGAAGAGCGTTCTTTGACCGGGCCTGAAGCCGGCATCACGCGCGATGCGGTGCTCGCAGAACTGAATTTCCACGGGCGCGCGATCCATCTCCACGACACCGCAGGCTTACGCAAAAAAGCGAAGGTCGAAGCGGGCCTCGAAAAAATGTCGACCGGTTCGACGCTGAACGCGATTAAATTCGCGGAAGCGGTGCTGCTCGTCATCGACGCCACGCAGCCGCTGGAAAAACAAGACCTCACCATCGCGGACCTGATCGCGCGCGAGGGGCGTGCCATCGTCTTTGTGATCAACAAATGGGACTTGGTGACGGATCAGCGCGCGGCGACGAAACATTTGCGCGAAGGCATCGATACGATGGTGCCGCAAGTCACCGGCGCGCCGATGGTGGGCGTTTCGGCGCTGACCGGCGAAGGAATGGACAAACTGATGCCGGCCGTCATGGAGGCCGACCGTGTTTGGAATCTCCGTGTGGCCACCGGCGAGCTGAACCGCTTCGTCGAAGAGGCGTTGCAACGTCACCCGCCACCCGCCGTGCGTGGCCGGCGCATCAAGATTCGTTACATGACCCAGCCCAAAGGCAGGCCGCCGACCTTCGTGGTTTTCGGCAATCAGCTGGATCAGATTCCGGAGAGCTATCTGCGCTATCTGACCAATGCGCTGCGGGCCGCTTTCAAGCTTTACGGCACGCCCATCCGCTTCACTCTGCGGTCGTCCAAGAATCCGTATAAGGACGAGTAAGTTCCGTCCGCGTAGATTCTGCCCAATCATGAAGGTAATTTGAACTATTCCGGGCGTAGACCAGACCCTAGAATGCGAATGTCGCAAACAAGGGGCCTATATCCGCCGCAAGCGTGTCGTCATGATCGGCTGGGACGGCGCTGACCACGCCACCGTCGAGGGGTGGACGCGGGACGGCATGCTGCCTCATCTGGCCTCGCTGCGCGGACGCGGTGTTCACGGCACGCTCACCGGCTATCCCGGCCTTGGCGATGACACGTGCTGGGGATCCTTCGCCACCGGCACAGGTCCCGGGACACATGGCAGGTTTCATCACCGTCAAATTGTTCCTACCACCTATCGCGAAGACAATTTCTTTCGCGACCGCATGGCGGGCACCGCGTTCTGGTCACAGGTCGGGGACGCGGGACGAAGAGTCGCTATTCTCGACGTGCCGAAATCACCGCTCGCCAAAGATCTCAACGGTATTCAACTCGCCGATTGGCTCTCACATGGTGCGGATGGCCCGGTGCCTGTGAGTTGGCCACCTTCGCTCGCAAGCGAACTCCCTGCCCGTTTTCATGTGAGCGAAGAATTCGATTGCGACCGCTTGCGCAGCGGTATCAATGATCTTGCCGATTGCCGCGCGCATGTGCGCGAGCATCTCGCACTCAGAAGTGAACTCATCCTCGATTGGATGGGCCGCGAAGATTGGGACCTGCTCCTGGCGGTGTTCGCGGAAAGCCATTGCATCGGACATCATTGCTGGCATCTGCACGACCCTCGCCATCCCGAACACGATAAAGATGCGTCGCGCTTCATCGGCGATCCGGTTCTGGAAATTCACCAGGCGCTCGATACGTCGCTCGGGCGGATTGTCAGCGCCTGCGGCGACGACGCGATTGTAATTGTGTTCTCGCTTCTCGGTATGGGCGCGAATTTCTCGGGCAATTGGCTTGCCAATTCCGTGCTGAAAAAACTTGAAGCGCATCTGCCGATGTCGCCGCCCGGTTTAAGCCATCTGGCCGCATCGGCGAGACGTTATGCGGATCGGCTTCTGCACCGGAAGGCGCCGGCTCCACTGGATGAGCACGCGAGCAGACGCGCATTTGTGCTACATAGCGATGGACCGAATACGGCCATTCGTCTCAATTTGGTCGGACGCGAACCAAACGGCACAATCGCCCCCAGCGACTATGCCGTTTGCTCCAAATTCATTGCCGAGTCTTTTCTCGCATTGACCGATCCCGACGACGGGCGCCCGATCGTTTCCCACGTCATTCCCGTCGCCGACAGGCACAGGGGTCCGCATGCGACCGCTTATGCCGATCTCTTGATCGTTTGGCGCAACGACGCGCCCATTCGTGGGGCTTCGTCTCTAGCTACAGGAATTATCGATGACACGCCGCCAATAGACAGAACGGGCAATCATCGTCACGGCGGATGGTTCGTGGCGGCCGGCGAAGGCCTGGCGCCAAACCCCAACAACAATGCAGCGACCATTGTGGATTTGGCGCCGACGATCGCTGCGTTTTTGGACGTCAAATTAAACGGAATGGAAGGCGTGCCGATCGCCGCTTTGTCCGTCAGGACCTAGCTATTTAAGACGCAGATGATCTTCTTTCGCAGAAGCATCATCGGCATTTTCCACAATCCGAAAATCCGCATCAATAACGTCACCGGCTGAAGGCTGGGCGGCGGGGTACCGAACACGATTTCTCCATCCCGGGAACAGATAAGAGATGACCGCCGCGAGCAACATCAACGGCGCAAGGATGATCAGAAGGCTGAAGGCGACAAACGCAATGACGAGCAACGTTCCGATGGTCAATACGAGAATGATCAGGAGTCTGAACCAGCCAAACCGCCCCGATCCTGGGCTAAACCGAAATATGATGGGTCCGGGCATGGTTCAGTTCGCCTTGAAATTCATCAACGCGCCGTTTTGCGTGAAGCTCGGCATCAACATGTCGACAATTTTCGGCGCGACGATATCTGTCGGCGGCAGCGTCAACGGATCTTCGCCCGGAAACGCTTTGGCACGCATAACGGTACGCACCGGCCCCGGATTGAAAATATTCACCCGAATTTTCGTTGTCTCGCGTTCCGCTGCATAGGTCAGCGCAAGCGATTCCAGCGCCGCTTTGGTGACGGCGTAGCCGCCCCAGAAGGGTGTGTGTTTGCGTGCGGCGCCGGAACTGATGAGGACAACGCGCCCCGCTTCGGACGCCAGCAGCAGCGGATCCATCGAACGGATCAGGCGCCAATTGGCGGTCAGATTGACCTGAAGCAATTCATCCCAAACTTTGGGTTGCAGATGCGTTATCGGCGTCAGCGCGCCCAGCACGCCGGCATTGCCGACCAAAGCGTCCAACCGGCCCCAACGTTCGAATAAAGCAGCACCAACCCGGTCAATGGCGCCGGAATCTTTCAAATCCATTGGGACCAGAGTCGCGGCGCCGCCGAGCGTCTTGATCTCGTCGTCAAGTTCTTCGAGCCCGCCAACGGTGCGGGCGATTGCCACGACATGGGCGCCGCGACGGGCAATTTCGAGCGCCACAGCTCGGCCGAGGCCGCGCGAGGCGCCTGTCACCAGCGCAACGCGCCCGGCCAAAGGAGAAGTTTCTGTCATCGGGAAGGAATTAGACGAACGGGGTCAGGAAGTCATCTGCCAGGGTGTCACCTTCACACGCCTGTCAGGACGCTTCGACCAGCAACGAAAGCTGGCGGCGCGTATCTTCGACATCAGATGGCTTAATTGGATATTCGCCGGAGAAACACGCGTCGCAGAATTGCGGCGCCGCGCTGTTGCGCTTCGTCTCGCCTAACGCCCGATAAAGCCCATCCATGCTGATGAACGACAGGCTGTCGGCATTGATGAATTGGCGCATGCCTTCCGTATCCAGCTTATGCGCCAGAAGGTCTTCTTTGTTCGGCGTGTCAACGCCGTAGAAACAGGAATGCGTGGTCGGCGGGCTGGCGATACGGAAATGAACCTCGCGCGCGCCCGCGTCGCGCATCATGTCGACGATCTTTTTGGACGTCGTTCCGCGAACGATGGAATCGTCGACCAGCACCAGCCGCTGGCCCTTGATCTTGGCGCGGTTGGCGTTGTGCTTCAGCTTCACGCCGAGATGGCGGATGCGATCGGACGGTTCGATAAAGGTACGGCCGACATAATGATTGCGAATAATGCCGAGTTCGAAAGGCAGCCCCGACGCCTGCGCATAACCGAGCGCAGCGGGAACGCCGGAATCCGGCACCGGCACCACGATGTCGGCGGCGGCCGGCGCTTCGCGTGCCAATTCCATGCCGATATGTTTGCGCACGTCATAGACATTGCGGCCTTCGACGTTGGAATCGGGCCGCGCGAAATAGACATATTCAAAAATGCAAAAGCGGCGCGGCTTGACCGCAAACGGTTTCAGCGATTCCACGCCTTCGCGTGTGATCACCACCATCTCACCCGGCTCCACATCGCGCACGAATTCGGCGCCAATAATGTCGAGGGCGCAGGTTTCCGATGAGAGAATGTAAGCGTCGTCAAGTTTGCCGAGCACAAGCGGGCGCACCCCGACGGGATCGCGCACGCCGATCATCTTCTTCGAAGTCAGCGCCACCAGCGAATAGGCGCCTTCGACACGCTTGAGCGCGTCGATCAGCCGTTCAACGACCGGGCTGTAGCTCGAACGTGCCGCCAAATGGATGATGGCTTCAGTGTCCGAAGTCGATTGGAAGATCGCGCCTGCGCGAACGAGGTCGGCGCGCAAGGCGCGCGCATTGGTAAGATTGCCGTTATGCGCGATGGCAAGCCCGCCGCCTGCGAGATCTGCGAACATCGGCTGCACATTGCGCACCAAAGATCCGCCGGTGGTGGAATAGCGCACATGTCCAATGGCGTAAGATCCGCGCAAATTCGCCGTGTGGCCGTTATCGCCGAAAACGTCGCCGACCAAGCCGACATGGCGTTCAGAGGTAAACTGCGTTCCGTCGAAGGCAACGATGCCCGCCGCTTCCTGCCCTCGGTGCTGCAATGCGTGCAGACCGAGCGCCGTCAGCGCCGGCGCTGCCTCGTGTCCGAAAACACCGAATACGCCGCATTCTTCATGCAATTTGTCGTCGTCGAATGGTGTGGTCATGCGGCGCTAGTTTCCACCCGTTGCCTGTATGAGCCGATCGAGCTCGGTACGGTCTCCGGCGTCGTAGCCGCTCTGCTCTTGCGCGGGCGCGTTCGGCGCGGCTGCCGGCCTATTTTGGCCAGCTGCCTGCCTACGCGCCGGTTGCGGTTGCGGACGCGGCACCTGATTGATTCCCAGTTGCTCGTTCGTCAGCTCGCCCGTTTCGGGCACAAGGCTCAGAAGCAGATCGCTTGTATCGAGAACAAGCGGGTAGGATTTTGTCCGGGTGAGCCATTGCGGATCGCTGCTGCCCGTCATCGTGGCGAAGGTGATGTAGGCGATGCCGATCACCACGGCGCCGCGAACAATGCCAAAGACGAAACCGAGCAAGCGGTCCACGGCGCTTACCGGGGAATTCTTCACCACTTCCGAGATGCGATAGGCAAGGAAGGAGAGCGGCACCAGCATGACGACCAGCATGCCGATAAAAACCACCGCCTCGGACAGCCAGTCAGGGGAGATAAGGCCGCGCAACATCGGCCGGAAAGTGGGGAAAAACCGCAACGTTACGTATGCAGACACAGCCCATGAGAAGATGGACAATGTTTCGCGGATAAGACCGCGCCACGCCGCATACGCCGCCGAAGCGAGAAGAAACAACGCAAACAGAACATCTACGGCGGTGAAGGAGAGCTCACTCATGATTCGCCTCACCTTTGGTGAAGTGTATCACCTTCTTGCGTTTCTCATTGCGTTCGAGACCCAAAATAGCAGCGAGATCCCTAACGTCTGCTACCGGTTTAAGCTCAAGATTGGTGCCATCAACCTTTGTTCCCGCAGGAACAATGGCGCTTTTGAAGCCGAGCTTGGCGGCCTCTTTCAGGCGTAATTCGCCCTGGTTGGCCAACCGCACATCGCCCGAAAGACTTATTTCGCCGAACACCACGCAGTCTCCGGGCACGGGCTGGCCGGTTAAGGAGCTAATCAACGCCGCAGCTGCCGCCAAATCGGCCGCTGGCTCGCTCACCTTCAATCCGCCCGCAACGTTCAAATAGACATCTTGGCTCGCGATTCCAAGGCCCGCGCGTGCGTCAAGAACGGCAAGAATCATGGAAAGTCGTCCACTGTCCCAGCCGACCACGGCGCGGCGGGCACTGCCGAACGAGGTCGGGGCCACCAAAGCCTGGATTTCCACCAAAAGCGGCCGAGTTCCTTCGATGCCGGCGAAAACCGCCGTTCCCGGCGCCAGGCCCGAGCGATCGCCGAGGAATAGGGCCGAAGGGTTGGGCACCTCGGCAAGACCCGCCCCGGTCATTTCAAACACGCCAATCTCATCGGTGGCGCCGAAGCGGTTTTTTACGGCGCGTAGGATACGGAATTGGTGCGCCCGCTCGCCCTCGAAATAGAGAACCGCGTCGACCAGATGTTCCACGGCCTTTGGTCCAGCGATCTGGCCTTCTTTGGTCACATGGCCGACCAGGAGCAGGGTCGTGCCCGAGCCTTTGGCATAGCGCACGAGATCCTGCGTCGCGGTTCTGAGCTGACCGATGGTACCCGGCGGCGCATCCAGCGATTGCGTCCAGATGGTTTGGATAGAATCGATGACGAGAACGCCAGGCGGCGACGCGCCCGACAAGGTCGCCAGAATATCTTCTACGCCGGTGGCCGAGCCGAGTTGAAGCGGCGAACCCGAAAGCCCCATGCGGTTGGCGCGCATACGTAGCTGTGCCGGTGCCTCTTCGCCGGAAATATAGACAGCGCGTCCGCCGCGCGAGGCGTAAGACGCCACCACCTGCAGCAGCAGAGTGGACTTGCCGACACCGGGATCGCCGCCGATCAGAAGCGCCGAGCCGGGAACAAGTCCGCCCCCCGCAACGCGGTCGAACTCCTCCACGCCGGTGACGCGGCGCGGCGGTTCCTTCTCTTCACTGGCAAGGCCTTCAAGCGGGAATACACGCCCCTTCCCTACCCGGCGCGCAGCACCGCCAGTGGGCGGAGCCGCTGCCTCTTCAACCAGCGTATTCCACGCGCCGCATTCGTCGCATTTGCCGGCCCATTTCGGATGCAATGCGCCGCAAGCCTGGCAAACAAAACCGAGCGTCGACCGCGCCATCAGCTCCGCACTTCCATGCGAATGGGCCCTTCGGCGGAACCGCGGATGAATTGATCGACATAGGGATTGCCGGAATTGTCGATGGAATCGGTAGGACCGTCCCAGATGATGCGCCCTTTATAAAGCATCGCGATACGGCTCGATATTCTCCGTGCACTGACCATGTCATGGGTGATCGAAACGGCGGTGACGCCAAGGTCGCGCACCGTCGAGGCGATCAATTTGTTGATGACGTCAGCCATGATGGGATCGAGACCGGTAGTAGGCTCATCGAAAAAGAGGATTTCGGGATTGGCGGCGATGGCCCGTGCGAGGCCCACGCGCTTCTGCATGCCGCCCGAAAGCTCCGCGGGCGAAAGATTGGCAATGTCGGCACTGAGGCCCACCATTGCGAGCTTCTCTATGGCGGTCTCGCGCGCTTGCTTGCGCGGCAGGCCCCGGCCCTGAATGAGCCCGAACGCCACGTTCTCCCAAATAGAGAGGGAGTCGAACAACGCGCCACCCTGAAACAACATGCCGAATTTGCGCAAATACGCATCGCGCTTCGAACCGGAGGCGCGAGTCACGTCTTCGCCGGCAACATGAATGCTGCCTTCATCGGCGCGCAAAATGCCGAGCACACATTTCAGCGTTACGGATTTGCCGGTGCCTGAGCCGCCGATGATGACCACGGACTCGCCGCGACGGATGGTGAGATCGACGCCGTCCAAAACGAGCTTCGACCCGAAGCGCTTCTTGACGCCTTTGAGCTGAATGTGGGGTGTGTCATTCATCCAATCATTCCGAAAAGAAAAAAGAGGTCATGAGGTAGTTCGCTGCCAATATCAGGATCGATGCGGAAACCACCGCCTGCGTTGTGGCCGCGCCTACGCCTTGCGCGCCGCCTTTGGAATGAAAACCGCTATAGCAGCCCATCAACGCGATGATGAAACCGAACACTGACGCTTTGATCAGTCCGGAACGCACGTCGCCCGCGGTCACGAAATTCATCGTGTTGTTGATGTAGACCGCGCCGTTGAAGCCGAGGCTGCGCGTGCCGACAATATAGCCGCCGAACACGCCGATGGAGTCGGCGACGGCGACCAGGATCGGCAAGGTGACGACGGCCGCCACAATGCGCGGCACCACCAGATATTTGAAGGGATTGGTAGCGAGCGTCGTCAACGCGTCGATTTGTTCGGTCACACGCATGGTACCGATTTCAGCCGCGATGGCGGCGCTGACGCGGCCCGCCATCATCAACCCGGCGATGACGGGACCAAGCTCGCGGGTGATACCCAGCACTACGATCTGCGGCACGAAGGCTTCGGCGCCATAACGATTACCGCCGATATAGATCTGCAGGCAAAGCACGGCGCCGGTGAAAAAGGCGGTGAGGCCGACAACGGGCAACGAGAAATAGCCGATGCGCAGCATCTGGTGCAGCACCAACTGCCAATAGATGGGCGGGCGGACGATGTGGCTGATGGCTATGCCCGCGAAGACAGCAAGCCGCCCCGTGCCTGCGAGAAAGGCGAGAACAACCCGTCCTATCGCGGCAAAAATGTTCCAGTTCGACGATAAGATATTCTCGTTCGCGCTCAATCAGCTCTCCACATGGTTACGAACGACATCGTTATGAATGACGAAGTTACGAACAACTCGGGGCGAAATCGAGGTCAGCACCTCGTGATGGTTGGTGCCCCATGCCTCGCCCGCTTCTTCCAGTGATATGGCGTCGCCGAGAAACTCCACCTCTGTGCCCGGCATCACCGCATTTTCCGGCAAGTCCGTCACATCCAGGGCGCATAAATCCATCGAAATCCGCCCCGCAAATTTCACGCGCTGGCCCGCCACCACTGCGTACCCACGCGGGCCAGCGGAGCGCATGAGTCCATCGGCATAGCCCATAGCCACAATAGCCAAGCGCGTCGCGCGCGCGGCTGTGAATGTCGCCCCGTAACCGACCGTTGCACCTTTCTCAATATGGCGAAGCTGGATCACCGGCGCCGTGAGGCGAACCGCCATGGCGTAAGGCGATGCGCCCGAGCCGCCCGGATGGCCACCATAAAGGCCGATGCCTGGGCGAACCAGATCGAACAAATAATCGCGGCCAAGATGGAGTCCGCCGGTTGCTGCGATGCTCGCGGGCGCCGGCGGCAGCATCGCAAGGGCGGTCCGAAAGCGCTCCAATTGGCGGCGGTTCGCGGCATGCGCGGCATCACTGTCGCAAGCGAGATGGCTCATCACCAGAACGAGATTGAGATCGGCAAGGGCATCGCGCGAGGTTCGCGAGAGCTCGGCCACATCGGCGCTCGAAAGCCCGGAGCGGTTCATACCGGTGTCGACCTGAAGCGCGGCATCGAGAGCGACACGCGATTCACGGGCAAAACTCTGCCAAGCGGCAATCTCGCTTGGTGTGTTGAGGGCGGGGATCAACCCATGCGCCGCGAAAACCGGCGCCTGCCCTAGAGCAAGTCCATCAAACACGAAGATACGGGCGGCTGGCACGAGCGCCCGCAGAGCAATACCTTCCGCAAGTCGGGCGACGAAAAAGACATCGGCGCCCTCGTCCGCCAAACGCCGCACCACCGTCACTAGACCGACGCCATAAGCGTCCGCCTTCACGACAGGGGCGACGCGCGCGTTTCCGGCCACGGCGATCATGCGGAGATAATTCTCCGCGACGACGCCAAGGCGCACGTCAAGGCGCGCCGGCCTTGGGGCCGGAGATTCCGGATCGCGGGTCATGGCGGGAGAGAACGCCAAGGCCGCCGCCTAGTCAAACCACGCAAAAAACCGTGCTTTTAGGCCTTGTGAGAAGGCGGCGTGTGGACCAAAAGCTTGCCGTCATGCAGGTGATTCTCGCCGCCGTCGTCCCCGTCCTGATCACAATTCTGATCGGCTACGCTTTGGCGAAGGCCAAGCAGCCCTTTGACGGCAAGACCATCGGCTTTCTAGTGGGCACGATCGGGACGCCGGTATTGGTTTTTACCAGCCTGGCGAAAACCACCGTCGAGCCAGTGATCCTCGGCACGATCATGCTGGCCACGCTCTGTGCCATCGCAAGCTATTTGGTGATCTCGGCGACCGTGCTGACTTTGTCCGGCCTGCCGCTCCGGACCTATTTGCCGTCGTTGTCATTTCCGAACACCGGCAATTTGGGTTTGCCGCTGGCGTTTTATGCCTTCGGACAGGACGGATTGAACTACGCGGTGGCGATCTTCGCCGTCAATTCGGTATGCAACCACACACTTGGGCAATCCATTGCAGCGGGACGTGGCCAGTGGCGCACGGTTTTGCAGAGCTTCATCGTGCCGGCGGCGCTTCTGGGCATTGTGTTCGGCACGGTTCGCATCCCCTTGCCCATCTGGCTGGACAATACGCTGACGCTGATGACGGGGCTCACCATCCCGCTGATGTTGCTGATGCTGGGAACCTCGCTGGCGAAAATTCCGGTGACCAGTTTTCCTCGCGCCACCGGGCTTTCCATCCTTCGCATCGGCATGGGAACCGGCGTGGGGTTTCTGATTTCTGCTCTCTTCGGATTCACCGGCGCGGAGCGCGGCGCCTTTGTGCTGCAATCGGCCATGCCGGTGGCGATCTACAGCTACATGTACGCACAGCTTTACAATAATGCGCCGGAAGACATTGCCAGCCTGGTCGTGGTCTCGACCGTACTCTCGGTCGTGACGATTCCGCCGCTTCTCGCGTTTTTGGCTGCCTAGGCGATGAGAGGGTTGTAGCGTTCGGCACGCAGTGCGAGAGCGGCACAAAACCGCGCCTCTGATTTTGCCAGCACCCAGCCATCAACAATAACAGTTTCGCCGCGTTCAAACTCGTCTTGCGATTCACGATCCAGAGCCAATAGACGCCGCTGAACCGCTCCCACAATATCGTCTGAATTTAAAACGCGCGCGTCGAGAAACACGTCATTCAACATGGCCGGTTCGCCCTTCCGCGCCAAATCCTTCAGGTGAGCTTTTCCAATCTGGATCAGCGGTTGCACATCCGGCGGCAACTCGGCATTGCCGCGAACCTCGCCGCAGGCTTTGAGAGCACCGCGTCCGACAGCGCCCATATAAAGCGTAGCGACGGCCAAGACGATACCGCCACCAACAAAGAGACGCCGATTCATCAATGGGCTTTTTTCGCTCATAGCAAACCATCCGCGCGAAATTGCGTCTTCAAATGATCGGCAAGCCGGATCGAGGTCGCGACGATTGTCAGCGTGGGATTCGGCCATCCGCATCGGGGGAAAAGCGAACTTCCGGCAACATATAAATTGTCGGTGTGATGCACCTTCGCGTTTCCGTCGGTTACGCCCAGCGCCGGATCATTGTCCATGCGCGTCGTTCCCATTTGGTGCCCCACGCCAAACGCTCTCTGCAGAAAAGTGTCGTCGTCTTCGCCGAGCTCAATGCGCACGCGCCCAAATCCCGAACGCCCGACCTCCTGCGCAATCGCGCGCTGAGAGCGGACGACACCTTCATGATCGAGACGAGACAATTGCCAATTCAATCGCGGTTGCGGCCGACCGAACGCATCCTTTTGGTTCGACAGAGTCACGCGGCTATCTGGATTGGGAATCTGCTCGACGTGATTCATCAAAAGGTAGGCCGTGGGAATGGATTCCGACCGACAGGCGAGAACCGTGCCGAGCCCGACCGGATCGGATATCAACGCGACAACGTCGCTCATCGTGACACCAAGCTGGATTGCTTCGGCTGTCCGGAAAGCAACGGACACGGCCGAAATTTCCGAACGGTATTTGGGGATGCGCAATTCGCGCACCATATTCGCCGGCATCGCGATGTGCGCGCGCACACCGATATCGCCCAAAGGCCACTCGTTGAAATAAAATTTGAGGTCGGGTCTTTCGGTGCGCGGGACGATGCAGCCGCTCGAATGCCAGAGATGCTCCTGGTAAAACCGGCCGACAAGGTCGGAGTGGTTTCCAAGACCTGCCGGACGTTGCTGGTTCGACATCAGCAAAATGCGTGCGTTCTCCATGGCTCCTGATGAGACCACAAAACATTTTGCCGCGACGTGAAATTCATTCCCCGCGATGGTTTTGACGAGAACATGGGCAACCTTATCGCTGGCGGCCTCCTCAAGCTGGATGTCCGAAACATCGGCGTGCAGGATGACTTTTATATTGGGCGCGTTGTTGAGCTCGTCCCCATACGTGGGAGCAAAGCGCACGCGATTGTAACGCGAAACCGTGGATTTGATTTTGGTTGGGTCGAATGGAAATGTTTTATATCCGAGCTTTGCACCTACGCTTTCGGGATCATAATCGAACTCGCCGAGGCCAAGTACGTCATGCGCGCGGACGTGAAAGGGGCGCAGTTCATCGAAACCATGCGGCCAGCCGGAATGGTGAATCCAATCCAGCTTCTCGAAATCATCCGGCTCCAGCGGCGCGCAATGCCCTCCCCAATGATTGCTCGATCCGCCGAAAGCCCTGACACGATGCCGATCTTCGCTGCCTGGGAGCCGCCCCACATCTTCGGCGCGGGAAAGATCTTTTACCTCGCGCTCAATGGTAAGACCGCCTGCATCAAGCAGGCAGACGCGCACATTGGCGTTGGCAAATTCGCGGGCGATGGTGATTCCGGCGGGTCCGGCGCCGATGATGCAAAGGTCGAATTCAAGCGTTGATCTGCCCCCTTCAGAGTGGTCCATCGACTATTTTAGTCTGGACCCTGAAGGAGAAGACAAATGGGCAAGAAGCACGGGCCTGAGGAGATTATCGGTAAGCTGCGCGAGGCCGAGATTATTCTAGCGCAAGGCGGGACGACGG
>CANIHD010000004.1 GCA_947467345.1 Alphaproteobacteria bacterium | reverse complement strand
CTACAACACGGTTCGACCGCACTCATCGCTGGGATATCGGCCGCCAGCGCCACAGGCGTTCAACCCGTCTCCGCCACCGCTAGATCATGCCGCGCCAATGCAATAATCTCTCTATCCCGCTGGTACAAAAAATCCGTCAGGCCAAACGCTCGATAGTCACAGCGGCGTCGGATGAAGATGGAGCGACCTTCGGCCGGTGCTGCAACGGCCAAATGCTGCGGATGTAGCAGCGCGGATTCACCCGTCTCGCAAATGCCTTTAGCTTCAGAAGTTAAGTACTACGGCGCAGTGCAGGACGTGCGCGAAAGTTCCTGGTCGGACTCTTCATCGCCGGTTCCGAAGAGCATCTCGCCGCTGCCGCCATTGTCCAGCGAGAATAAGAAATGCTGCACGTCGTCCGATCCGGTGCGCGCGACCATGAGGTGGACGATCGTGTCGTCGAATCCGGCGTCCAGAATCTCGGCGCCGAACCCGCGCAGACTGGTCTCGTCCGCGTCGCCCCAATTCAGGTGAATGTCGTAGCCGGCTTCGTCCTTTGTCAGTGCAGTGCGCGGGCTGCGAATGAGCGTGCCCGGCGCGGCGTAAGCCAATGCGGCAAATGGGCGGGGCGTCACATTCTGGCTCAAGGCGGGAAGATTGCCGCCGCACACCGTGACCACCTTGGCAGAGGCGACCGCCGGCAGGGCAATTGTGACAGCCGTCACAAACAAGGCCAGAAAACGCGTCATTCGCAGGCAACTCCGTTGTCGGCCGAGGCTCTTTAGAAACGCTGCGCTGTCATATTGTGACAGTCATCCGACCACCCCTTACGCGCGGTTTGTTACACCTAGATGACAAAGCGCGTGCTTTTTTGCCGCCCGGTGCTAAATTCTTTGCAACGTCGGGGTATGCCCCCGCATTTGGAGGTAGCGTCATGAGGAAGGTCGTTCTGCTTTCGTCCGCCGCGCTTGTTATCGGTTTGGCATTCCCGGCTTTTGCCAGCGACGATGTTGCGTTTCGCGCCATTCAGAGTCGCGATTGGCCGGCTGCGGAAAAGCAATTGCTCGCCGGGCTGGAAAAGAATCCGGAAAATGTTTTCCGTCAGCTCAATCTGGCGTGGGTCTATGCGCAGACCGGCCGCAAAGCGGAAGCTGCCGCCATCTATCAACGCATCATTATGGCCGATCAGGGTTCCGTAGCAGCTCTCGCGTCGCGCGAGAGTGCGTCGGTAAAAGCTCTGGCTGAAAAGGGCCTCGAGCGCCTCGCAATAGCCAATTAATCAGACTTACGTGCGCTTTTGAGGCGTTTTCCGGCAAATCGGGAAACGCCTCAATTCGTTTGGCGGCTGCAATCAGGGCGGGTCACTTTGCTGTCGTGACCGCGCGGCCACTTCGCATTGGGCGGAACATTGCGTCCGCACAATGTGGTCACCAGCATAAAGGCCTGCCTCACGTCGATTCGTTGGCAGACGTGCACGGTCTCGAATGAGTCGTGCCACAAGAGCGACCGCGCCGACTCGGTGCGCTGCGTTTCCGGCATGAAGCCCCCTTATGTCCCAAGCTGAGAAAAATTAAAGCGACCTCTTCGTCGCTTTTCAATCGCGCGCCCTGCGACATCTGTGCGCAACTCCAAATCGCGGGAATGCCTGATGCTTGGAGAGGGCAAATCCACGTTCGAGTGTGACAGTCACACGACACAGAAGTGACGAAATTTGTCACATTGCTCTCGGCAGTTTTCTGCGTCGGTTAGGTACTCCAAAATGCATCGCTCTCGCCGCCGCGCGCTCGTGCAATCGGAAACTCGAGATGCAAAAGTCATATATCTGTCACGCGACCCACAATTTTCCTTCACGAGAACGCGGCTTCATCGCTGAATCTGGGGTTTTGCTTCGTAATCCACCCAATTTCTCGTTGTTTTCTCGCGTCGGCGCCGGATCTTCGTCATAGGCGTCGCAAAGGGTGCGCGCATCGTGTCATGAACGTCATCGAGCGTTACGAATCTGCCGCACAGAGCTATGTGCGCGCCGCACCAGTCGTGTTCCGCCAAGCCCGCGGAGCCGAACTCTTTGACGACAAAGGAAGTCTCTTCATAGACTTTTACTCTGGCGGCGGAACCCTCAACTATGGCCACAACCATCTCAGCGTATGCACGGCGCTGATCGACTATTTGTGCCAGGACGGCATTGTTCAAACTCGCGATAAAAGCAGCGTCGCCAAACGTGAGTTCATTCGCAGTTTCGTGCAGACCATCCTCGAGCCGAGGAACCTCAATTACAAACTGTTGTTCACTGATCCGGGCAGCGGCACCGCCACTGAAATCGCACTCCGCCTGGCGCGGCGGGACCGCAAGCGCTCGAATGTTCTGGCATTCACCAATGGCAGCCACGGTCTCACCGCCGGTGCAGCCACTGTGACAAGCCGCATGGCGCTCAAGCATGAAAGCGTGGACTTACGAAGCCACACCGTCTTCATGCCCTATTGCGGCTATTTTGGACCGGACACCGATACGATCCCGTATTTACGCCGCTACCTCGAAGATACGGCCAGCGGCGTCGAGCGGCCGGCGGCCGTCATTGTTGCCACAGTGCAGGACGAGGGCGGCGTTCACGTCGCCACCAATGCCTGGCTGAAATCCCTCGAAGGCCTCTGCCGCGAGTTCGATATTCTTCTGATACTCGATGAAACACAGACGGGCTGCGGCCGTTGCGGCTCATTTTTCAGCTTTGAGCGCTCCGGGATCGTGCCCGATATGGTGCTGGTTTCGCATGCCATCGCCGGCGGATTGCCGATGTCGCTTCTCTTAATGAAGCCGGAGTTGGATCATTGGTGGCCGGGCGAGCAGGTCGGCATTTTCCAAGGCGATTCCCTTGCCTTTGTTGCGGCGACCGAGCTTCTTAAGCTGTGGAACGACGACACTCTTGCCGCCGACATCGCCGTGCGCGGGCAGATGCTGGAATCCGCGCTCACCGCCATGCTGGCAAAATTCCCGCCGCAACGCGCCGCTTTGCGCGGTGACGGCATGTTGTGGGGCCTGGATTTCGGCGCGGCTGCGTCGGCCGCCGTCATTTCGGGCTGGGCGCTGGAAGCCGGACTTGTGGTGGAGACAGCACGGCTACGCGACGAAGTTCTGCTTATCCAGCCGCCAGTCACGATCTCCGATGACACGATGCGCGAAGGCTTGCGGCGACTCGATGTAGCCGTCTCGATGTTTCTCAGCCACCACTGAGTCGCGCAAAATCGGTTTTCTGAATCGCGCTTTCGTGCGCTTAGCAGATGCACCCACGCCCGCGCGCGATTCATCCGAAGCTGTGTCCTTCTGATCACAAAGATAACAAAGTTGACCGACGATGCAATGTCGCTGTCACAGAAGTGTCGTTTTCGCTGTGTGCAAACGCAAAAACAGATGCGTCTGTGCAACGGCGCCGGATTCCCCCTCTCATCACGCGGCACTGTCACAAAAGGTGCAATCCCCGTCCCTAGGTTACCCGCGCACAACGAATTCGCGGTGGGGCGAAGCATGTAGCCGAGATGCGGTGAGCCGAATGTTCACTGCACGGGCGCACCGAACCCCACCGCAATCGTGAATCCTGGATGAATGTGGAGGACGGCATGCTTAGCCTGAAGATGAAGAAGACTCTGTTGGTTCTTGGCGCAGCCTTTGCGCTGGCCGGATGTTGGGGAGCCGACGAAGTCGCTTCTCCGGGCGAAGGGGTTTTTAACAACCCGAATGGCGGCGGCAGCAATGGCGGTGGCGAAACGCTTCCCCCCGGCACACCTGCGGCCGATTGCCCGGCCGGCTTTTCCAATGTCGGAACCGCAGCCAACAACACGTTGCGCAATTGCCAGCTTCCCTCGCTGGTCTCCGGAAATCTCACCGTTCCGTTGCGCGCTGGCACGGTTTATTCCGTCAGCGGCCGTGTCGATATCGGCGTGGATCGTGGCGGTGATGCCGCGAACCCGGTCGGAACCTTCGGCAGCCTGACGGTGGAACCCGGGGTTCGCATCTTCGGTTCAGCCGGTCTTGATTACATAGTGGTCAATCGCGGCTCGCAGATCTTCGCGGTCGGCACGGAAACAAACCCGGTCGTCTTCACCAGCCGTCAAAGCGTTGAAGGCACCACCGGAATCGACTCCATCGGTCAGTGGGGCGGGCTCGTCATTCTCGGCCGCGCCAACATCACCAATTGCCCTGGCGCCAACGGAACGGCGCAAGCCGCGATTTACGGCACGCCGGCTTGCCAAGCGACGGTTGAAGGCACCAACGCTCTCTACGGCGGCAATCAGAACGCCGATAATAGCGGTGCTCTTCGCTATGTCCGCGTGCAGCATTCGGGTTTCGAAGTTCTGCCCAATCAGGAATTAAACGGGATCACGCTCGCCGGCGTCGGCAGCGGCACGACGGTCGATTTCGTGCAGGTTCACAACAGCTCCGATGACGGCATCGAGTTCTTCGGCGGCACGGTGAACGCCAAGCACATCGTTCTGACTGGCAATGACGACGACAATCTGGATACCGACCAGGGCTATAACGGCGCCATCCAATTCGTGATCCTTGTGCAGCGCGCTGCGGGCGGCAATCGTTCGATCGAATCGAGCATGGCCGCGCTGGGCGCGACGACGCTCGCCGTCTCCGGCGCCGATCGGCCCGAACGCCGCACCAATCCTTTGGTTGCGAACTTCACCTTCGTCCACAGCCCTTCTTCGTCGGCGGCTGACGGGATCACTATCAACACCGGTTCGCGCTACCGTCTCTACAACGGCGTCGCAACGGGAGCGCACCCCACCGCCCCGTGTCTCGATATCGACCATACGCAGGACTCCACCGCCATCTTCCGTTCCGTCTATCTGTCATGCGCAGTGTCCTTCGCGCCCGACGCGGACACGATCGAAGAATCGGTCACGTTTGGTGCCGGCACCAACAACACCGCCGGTGGCGTTTCGACACTCACGAATATCTTCGTCAACGGTGCCAATGAAACGGCCGTGACCGCTGTGAACTATTCGACGATTGCGGCGGCCGAATTGCCGCCCGCGCAACGCGACTTCCTCACGCCGGTCACCTGGATCGGCGCGGTGCGCAATTCTTCCGACACTTGGTATGCCGGATGGACATGCGGGCTGCCGGGTCGCCCCGCTTGCTGATGACGTGGTCGGGCGGCTTAACGCCGCCCGACATTTCTCAATTGTTATTCTCAGGGTGCCATACATGAAGAAGTGCTCTCTGACCCGGTTTAAGGGTCGTCTGCTGGTGACATCGGCGATCGCCGCGATGCCGCTCGCTTTGTCGCCTGCCGACGCGGCAGAGGCGCAAGCTCCCGTTCAAGTTGCTGCTGCAGCACAACCGGCGCCAGCGCCGGCACCGCCACCGCCAGAACCAGAAGCTGAAGAAATTGTCGTCCGCGGATTGTTCATTCCGGACGTCATGCGCGAAACCGCCGAAGTGGCAAGCGTTCTCGTTCCCGAGGATTTGGCCCGGCAAGGCGACTCCACCGCCGCCGCAGCGCTGACGCGCCTCTCCGGCCTCAGCCTTGTCTCCGGCCGTTATGTATATGTTCGCGGCCTCGGCGAACGTTATTCCTCGGCATTGCTGAACGGTTCGCCGCTTCCCAGCCCTGAACCGCTGCAACGCGTGGTGCCGCTCGACCTTTTCCCGTCGAACATTCTTGCCGGCGCGGACGTACAGAAATCCTACTCGGCGAAATATCCCGGCGAGTTCGGCGGCGGTGTCATCAATCTGCAAACGGTCGGCATTCCGAACGAGCCCTTTCTCACCGTCGGCATCAGCGGCAGCGGCCGCGTGGGAACGACGTTCACCAAGGGGCTGACCTATTACGGCTCGGACACCGACTGGACCACGTTCGACAACGGTACGCGCGATCTGCCGGACAAAGTTGCCGCCGCCATTGCATCGGGCAGGGGCCGGATCTCGGAAGGCGCGGCATTTACCGCCGGAGAATTGCAGGACATCGGGCAGGATTTCGTCAACGCCCCGCTCAATCTTCTTCAGTTCACCGATTCGGTTCTGCCGAACTTCGGAATCGATCTCAGCGGTGGTGACTCCATCGATCTCGGTTGGGGCACGATCGGCGCTGTTGTCGTCGCGGGCTACGACAATTCCTGGCAGACGCGCAAAGGCATTCAGGAAGAAGGCGTCCTGACCGTCAATGGCGATATTTCGCCGGATACGCATTACGACTACATGTCGACGCAAAACGACATCTCATTGAACGGCTTGGTCGGCATCGGCGTCGACTGGGACGAATATCAACTGCGCTGGACATCGCTCTATATCCGTAGCGTCACCAAGGAGGCGCGGACCCGCGCCGGACATGACGGCGCCGCCGGTGCTGATGTTCGCGACGATTACAGCGAATGGTTCGCGCGCGAACTCATCAATACCCAGGGCACCGGTCTTGCCGCCTTTGGTCCCTTGGAAGTCGAAGGGCGTATCGCCTATGCCAAGACAAAACGCGAAGCTCCGTATGAAAAGGGTATTCGCTATCGCCTGGTGAACGGCGAATATCGTCACAGCGCCTCGCAGGAGCAGAACTACACCCGCTTCGGCACGGTGGACGACTCGCTGATCAGCGGCGGCATCGATTTCACCTACTCGATACCGTTGTCGACGGTGCGCGATGCGCGGCTGAGTGCCGGCTACGCCTATTCCGACAATGACCGCAACGCCGAACAGCGCGAATTCCGCTTCCTCGCGACCAATACGTCGTTGCCGGCTGAAATTCAGCGCGAACGCGTCGATTTTCTGCTCGCGGACTTCAACATTCGTCCCGACCGTTTGGTCATTCGCGAAACAACCGGCTCCGATGGTGCCGCCGCATATAAAGCCGGCCTGAAAATTCACGGGCTTTACGCACAAGGCGACATTGAGGTTATTCCTCTTGTTCGTGTCAATCTGGGCGCTCGCTATGAAAAAGCCGAGCAGAGCGTGACCGTGTTGGATCTGTTCGGCGGCACGCCGCCGGCCTCTGCGCCGCCGCGGGACAAGTCCTATGTTCTGCCGGCCGGTTCGGTGACATGGAATTTCTACGAAGACATGCAGTTGCGTGTGGGCGCATCCATGACCATTGCCCGACCGCAATTCCGCGAATTGGCGCCGCAGACCTATCTCGATCCCGATACCGACCGCATCTACACCGGCAATCCCTATCTGGTGGACACCAAGCTGATCAACGCCGATGCGCGTTACGAATGGTATTTCGCACCGCAGCAATTTGTGGCGCTTGGCGGCTTCTACAAGGACATGGACAAGCCGGTCGAATTGATCGTGAACGAGGCCGGATCGACACAGCAGACGACCTTCATCAATGCACCGAAGGCGCGGCTGTACGGCGCAGAGTTTGAAGCGCGCCGCTATTTCCAAATTCCGTTCGGAGATGAATATCTGGACGGCGTGTCCTGGTTCACCGCCGCCAACTACACCTACACGCATTCTTCGGTTGTCGTGAAGCCGGGCGATCTAGTCTTCCCGCTCACCACCGGCGGCGTCGGACAGCCGGCGGAAATCTATGTACAGGACGGCGACCGGCTGCAGGGCCAGTCGGAACACCTGGTGAATGTGCAGCTCGGCATGGAAGACGAGGCCATGGGCATTCAGGCCACGTTCCTTCTCAACTATGCCAGCGACCGCATCTCTACCCGCGGCCGACCCGGCTTCCCCGATCTTATGGTGGAGCCCGGTTTCACGCTCGATTTCACCTTCCGCAAAACCTGGGTGAGCGATATGGGCGGCGAAACCGAATTCGGCTTCGAGGCCCGCAATCTTCTGAATGAAGACTATATGGAGTTTCAGAAGCTTGGCACCGGTACGGTCGTCAACAACAGCTACGACATAGGCCGCAGCTTCTCGTTCAGCCTGAAACATCGTTACTGAGCAATTTTCGAGCACGACTGTGACATAGACGCCTCGCTTCAGCGCGGGGCGTCTTTGTTTTCGTCATCGTACCGTCATCCAAACTTTATATGAGGGTGTCGCCGGGAACGAAGTCATTCGCTGCAAGCGGACCGGCAGTCGGAGAGGCCGTTTTGAATCTGCCAGGAAACCAGGCTTTTGCGCGCATAAGGCCGCGTGCCGTTCTTGCCGCCGTGGAGATGACACTTCTTGTCCTCGTCGCGGTGCAGGCAGCGCGTTTGTTATGGATCACGGTCGCGCCCGATGGACCTTTCGAGTCAAAAATAGCGACGACGACGCGCCCCGAATTCGATTTCTCCGCGCTGACGCGCTTCAACCCGTTTGAATCGGGCAAGTCTGCTGCGACGAATGCAACCGCTTCCTCGGGATTTCATCTCTTTGGCGTCCGGACCGATGGTGCCGGCGGCGGCGCCGCCATCATTTCCGGTGAAAATATTCCGCAGTCCTCTTTTGCGGTGGGCGATGAAATCGCGCCGGGCGTGCGGCTGAGGTTGGTTGCCGCCGATCATGTCGTTCTCGCGCGGGGAGCCAGCGAAACAATCTTGCCGCTCAGCACCGCGCCGTCTCCGCAAGGCGTCGCGTCATTGCCGGTGCCTTCCTATCTGTCGCCCGCAACGCAACCCGCGAAAGCCCAAGCGGTGGCACCCGTTGCGATCAACCCCAAGGAGTTTCTCGAACAGGCGGGCCTGCGTCCGCGCAACCAAAACGGGCAGGTGACCGGCTATACGCTTTTGACGCGCGGCGATGGCGATGCGCTTGCCCGCGCCGGACTGCAATCTGGAGACGTGCTGGTCGCCGTAAACGGCAACCGCATGACACCGGAGCGCTACAGCGAGTTGGCGCAGGAACTGACCGGCTCTGCCGAGGTCAGCCTTACCGTCGAACGGGGCAGCGAGACCCGAACCATCGTCTTACGCACGGCCGGGCAGTGATCTTGTGAAACGCGCGCTTTCCTTGCTGCTTACCGCCGCGTTGCTTCTCTGCGCAGCGCCTCCGGCGTTGTCGCAACAAACTTTGAATCTGCAGAACGCCGATATCCGCGCTTTCATTCAGGATGTAGCGCGCGTCACCGGACGCACCTTCATCATCGACCCGCGTGTGCAAGGCACGGTGACGATTGCCAGCAACACACCGCTGATGCCGCCGGAACTGCTCGATGTGCTGCTATCCACTTTACGCGCCAATGGCTTGATCGCGATTCCAGCCGGGGAGAACACCTATCGTGTCGTTCCCGATGAAGGCGCTGCGCAGCAACCGGATGCCAATGATCTCGGCGCCGGTTTCGGCACGGAAGTTTTCCGTCTTGGCAGTCTCGATGCCGCCGCCGCCGCAGAAGTCTTGCGGCCGCTCGTCGGCCGGCAAGGCGCCATTCTGGCAACACCGCAGGGCAATACGCTGGTCATTGCCGATTATGCCGACAATCTCCGCCGCATTCGCGGGCTGATCACGCAGATCGACCAAGACCGCGCGACCACCCAAACCGTGTCGTTACGCAACTCTTCAGCCCGTGAAATTATCGGTGTCGTCAATCAGGTGCTGGCGGTCCCCGGCGCGCCCGGCGTTGCCGCGCGCAATAGCCGCCTGACCATGGCGCCCGTGGACAGCAGCAATTCGGTGGTGCTGCGCGGCGATGCCGTGCTGGTGCGCAGTACGGTTGAAATGATTGAAGATCTCGACCGCCGTGCTGCCTCCAACGATGACGTCCGCGTCGTTCGGCTACAACACGCGAATGCAGAAAAGCTTCTTCCCGTTCTGCAGCAATTGGTCGGACAGGCGCCGTCCGCGCCGGCATCTCAAGGGGCCGCGCAAGGTGTTGCCCCTGCAGCCGTTGCGGCCCCCATTCCGCCTTCGCCGGCACAGCCGGGAAACCGCCGCGCCAATATTGCCTGGTTCGAAGGCGCCAATGCGCTGGTGATCAGTGCCGATCCGGAAACGCAGCGCGTCCTCGCCGACGTCATTCGGCAGTTGGATACGCGTCGGGAGCAAGTCCTGGTGGAAGCCATTGTTGTCGAAATCTCCGATGACACTGCCAAGAATCTGGGCGTGCAGTTTCTTCTCGCGGGCGAGAAGCGTAGCAATGTGCCCTTCATTGCTACGAATTATTCTAACGCCGCTCCCAACGCACTCGCGCTCGCGGGTGCTTTAGGCGGCGAGAAACTTCTCCCTAAAGACAGCGACGCCCTGGATGCTTTGCGCAACACCGCAGTGTCGTCTCTACTCGGCGCCAATGGCGTTCTTCTCGGCCTCGGCGGCGAACAAGGCAACGCGCTTTTCGGCGTCATCCTCAATGCGGTGAAAAGCGACGCGTCATCGAATATTCTTTCCACGCCTTCGGTGCTGACGCTGGATAACGAGCCCGCGAAATTGCTGGTGGGACAGGAGATTCCAGTCACCACCGGGGAAGTTCTCGCCGATTCCAACACCAATCCGTTCCGCACTGTGCAGCGTCAGGATGTCGGCGTTCAGCTTGAGGTGAAACCGCAGATCAATGCCGGCGGTGCCATCACGCTGTTGTTGCGGCAGGAGGTTTCCAGTATCGCCGGCCCGGTCAGCGCAGGGTTCAACGAGCTGGTGCTGAACAAGCGCGAAATCACCACGACCGTGCTTATCGATGATGGCGACATCGTCGTGCTTGGCGGTCTACTGGATCAAAACGAGCGCGCCTCGGTAGAGAAAGTTCCTGGTCTCGGCGATCTACCGGTGCTCGGCCATCTCTTCCGCAGCAATGCCATCGAGCGCAACAAGCGCAATCTAATGGTCTTCATCCGCCCGACGATCATACGCAATCCGGTGGATGCTCAGGCCGTGACCGCGCCGCGCTATGATTATATGCGCCGGCAAGAGATTGACGCGCGCGGCGACGGTATCAGCGCGCTGGAAGATGCGGTGCGTAACTATCTGCGTGCAGAGCCTCCGGTTGCGCCTACGCAGACCGCGCCAAGTACTGCACCGGCGCCCGCACCATGACGGAACACGCGGCCCGTTTGAGCTACGGCTTCGCCAAGAAGAGCGGCGTCGTTCTTCTTGTCGACGCAGAAAAGCCCCTTGTTGCTCTGCGTGAAGGCGCTGATCCCATAGCGCTGATCGAAGCGCGCCGCGCTTTGGGCCGGCCTTTGGCGGTGCAAATACTGGCGCGCAACGATTTCGAACGGAAATTATCTGAAGTCTATGCCGGCGAAGGTCTGTCGGCGAATTCGGGTGCCAATGCGCTCGAGCTCTCGGAAGGGCTCGACGATCTTTTGGACGAGATTCCAGCGGCGGCCGATCTTCTCGAAACGCAGGACGACGCCCCGATCATCCGGCTGATCAATGGCTTGATCGCCGAGGCGGTTCGCGTCGGCGCTTCCGATATTCATGTCGAACCATTCGAACTCGCTCTGATTGTGCGTTTTCGCATCGACGGCGTGCTGCGAGAGGCCGTCAGCCTGCCGGTGCGTCTGGCTTCCCTCATCGGCTCGCGCATCAAGGTGATGGCGCGCCTCGATATCGCCGAGAAACGCGTGCCGCAGGACGGCCGCATCTCGCTGACTCTCGGTGGCAAGACATTGGACGTACGCGTTTCGACGCTGCCGTCGCGCGGCGGCGAGCGCGTCGTCATGCGTATCCTCGACAAAGAGCAGGCCGGGCATAAATTGGACGAACTTGGCATGCCGCCGGCAATCGAAGACGCGTTCGAGACGGCGCTGCACGATCCTAACGGCATCGTATTGGTCACCGGTCCCACAGGCTCGGGTAAAACCACCACGCTCTATGCCGGTCTCGCGCTCCTCAACGACGGCAGCCGCAATATTCTGACCATCGAAGATCCGGTCGAATATGCGGTGGACGGCGTCGGCCAGACGCAGGTGAACACAAAGGTCGGCATGAGTTTCGCCGCCGGCTTGCGCGCAATACTGCGGCAGGACCCCGACGTCGTTATGGTCGGCGAAATTCGTGATGCCGAAACGGCGCAGATCGCCGTGCAAGCCAGCCTCACCGGCCATCTGGTATTGTCCACCGTGCATACCAATGACGCGGTCGGTGCCATCACGCGGTTGCGTGATATGGGAATCGAACCGTTTCTTCTCGCGTCCACCTTGCGCCTCGTCGTGGCGCAGCGCCTTGTGCGCAGGCTCTGCCCAAATTGCCGCAAAGCGGAAGGTGCCGATGCGGGCGCCGCCAAGCGCCTTGGTATCGTGCCCGGCACCAAGATTTTCCGCGCCATGGGCTGCGCCGCATGCGGACAGAGCGGCTATGTCGGCCGCATCGGCATCTACGAAGCCGTGCGCATCGACGACACTATTCGCAAGCTGATCGGCGAAAGCGCGCCTGAAGACGATATCGTGCGTGTGGCCTTTGCCGGCACGCTGCCTTTGGGCAAAGCCGCCAGGGCCTGCGTGCTCGACGGCACGACAACGGTGGAAGAGGCCGTTCGCGTCAGCCGTCAGGACATGTCGGACCATGGCGACGTTTGAATATTCCGCCCTTGACCGGCGCGGCCGCACCCAAAACGGCGTTCTCTCCGCCGCCAGCGAAAGCGCAGCCCGACAATCTTTAGATCGGCGCCGGCTCGTTCCGGTGCGCCTTGTCGAAGGTGCGCCACGCGTGCCGGCAGTCCGCCGCGTTCTTGGAAACCGCATGGGTACCGCCACGCTCGCGCGCATCACGCGACAGCTCGGCACGCTGGTGCGGGTGGTGCCGCTGGAAGAAGCCTTACGCACCATCGCGATGCAGACCGATCAGCCTGCCGCAAAACGCATTCTCATGGCGACGCATGCCAGCCTTCTCGGCGGGCACCGGCTTTCGGATGCGATGGCGCGCCAAGGGTCCGCCTTTCCGCCGCTCTACCGCGCCATGATCGCCGCCGGCGAGCGCTCCGGCGCATTGCCCAACATTCTCGAACGTCTCGCCGCGCTTCTGGAGCGCGAACAGGAAACACGCAGCAAGCTCACCGCCACGCTCGCCTATCCTACCGCGCTCGCTATCACCGCCACATTGGTGGTGATGGCGCTGATGATTTTCGTGGTGCCGCGCGTTGTCGATCAGTTCGAATCCATGGGGCAAACCCTGCCGCTGCTGACGCGCATCGTTATTTTTATATCCGACATGATGCGCAATTGGGGCTGGCTGCTTGCATTACTTGCAATCGGCTTTGGGTTCGCCTTCGTGCGCGCGTTGCGCCGCCCGGCGTTTCGTCTCAAATTCGATGGCGCGCTGTTGCGTCTGCCGGTCATCGGCCGCCTCATTCGCGATCTCAACGCCGCGCGGCTGGCGCGCACGCTGTCCACCATGATCGCCAGCGGCCTTCCGGTGATGGACGGTCTTCAATTGACTGCGCGCACCGTCAACAACCGCGTCTTGCGCCAGGCCACGGAATCCATGGCCGCTTCCATTCATGAAGGCGGCAGTCTTTCGGCCGCCATGCGCCGCACCGCTGTTTTCCCGCCGATCCTTATTTACATGGCCGCAAGCGGCGAAAGCAGCGGACAACTGGAATCCATGCTCTCCACTGCTGCCGATTATCTGGAGCGCGAATTCAACACATTCACCTCGGCGGCGCTGAGCCTTTTGGAGCCCGCGATCATCCTGCTCATGGGCGCGCTGGTGGCGACAATCGTGCTCTCGATTTTGCTGCCGATCCTGCAGATCAACACGCTGACTCTGCGATGAAGGACTATCCGGCCATGACCACAGATACGCGAAGCTGCCGTGCGCAAGCCGGCTTCACGCTGGTGGAACTGATGGTGGTGATCGTCATCATCGGACTTCTGGCCACCGTCGTGATGATCAATGTGTTGCCCGCGCAAGACCGCGCCATGACGGAGAAAACACGCGCCGATATCGCCGTTTTGGAACAGGCGGTCGAAACCTACCGGTTGGAGAATCTGTCGTTCCCGCGCACCGAAGACGGTCTGCAGGCTCTTGTCACCGCGCCGCGCGGCCTGGCGCGGCCGGAACGCTATCGCCCCGGCGGCTACATAAGACGCCTGCCGCAGGATCCGTGGGGCAATGCATACGCCTATGCCTATCCCGGCGCGCATGGGCCTTACGACATCTATTCCTTCGGCGCCGATGGCCGCGAGGGTGGAGAGGGCAATGATTCCGACATCGGAAATTGGTGAGCGCGGCTTCACGCTGACTGAAATGCTGGTGGTGGTCGTCATCATGGGCTTGACGGCAAGCGTGGTGCTGGCCACGGCACCCGTGATGCAATTGAGCCTCACCGCCGAGGCGGAGCGCGTCGCCGGCCGACTTCTGCGCGCCAAAGAAGAGGCGCTGCTGACCAATCATGTTGTAGAGGTCGTGGTTACAAGTTCAGGTTATTCCTTCGGAACGTTGCGTGGGGGCGCACGGCAAAATCTTTCCGAGGCGCCGTTCACGCCTGTGCCATGGATAGAAGACACCACCGTCAATTTCGCGTCGGCCGATCACGGCACGCGCATCATTTTCGATCCCACCGGTCTCGCCACGCCGGCTGCCATCGATCTGTTTCGCAATGAGGGCCGCGCGCGCATTCGTGTCGATGACTCTGGAAACGTGACCATCGATGCGCGCTGAGGGTTTCACGCTCCTGGAAATGCTGGTGGCGCTGTCGGTGCTTAGCCTCGCCGTGCTGGCGCTGGTCAATCTCACGGGTGAAAACACGCGCACCGAAGGGCTTCTCGAGGCGCGCTTCTACGCTGCCATCGTTGCTGAAAACCGCGCGGTGGAAGCGTTAACCGATGCGGCGGCGCCGCCGCTCGGCGAAAGCGCTGGGACTGAGGAAGAAGCCGGCAGAAACTGGCGTTGGACACGCAATGTGATGGCGACTCCGGAACCTGGGATTCTCCGGGTCGATATCGAGGTCGCCGCCGCGGGTGAGAACCAAGTCCTAAGCGCCGTCAGTGTATTCCGGGGGCCACGATGAAGGGATTTACCCTTGTCGAGATGCTGGTGGCGCTGTTCATCTTCGCGCTCATTGCTGCGGCTGGCATCACCGTTATGCGCTTTGCCGTCGACAATCAGGCCGTGGTGCGCGGCCGCGCCGATCGATTGGGCGAATTGCAGCGCACGCGCGCCATTCTGAAAGCCGATCTCGTTCAAGTCACCGCACGGCGTACGCGGGATCAAAGCGGGCGTGCACGGCGCGAGGCGTTTTATGGCGGCGATGTAACGAATCAGCCTTTGCTGCGCTTCACGCGGGCGGGCTGGGACAATCCTGACGCCGCGCCCCGCGCTTCGCTGCAATATGTGGAATATCGCCTGCAAGAAGGACGGCTTGAGCGCCTTGCCGGCGCCGCGCTCGATGGCGGCGCGCTTGGCACTGCGCAAGTGCTCGTGGCCGGCGTGCGCGCCCTCGATTTTCGCTTTCTCTGGCGCGGCCAATGGATAGAAACCCTGCCCGGCGGGCCGGAGAATCCACTGCCGCAAGCGGTTCGTCTGGACATGGACGTCGACGGCATCGGTGCCATTTCGCAGCTTTTCGCTGTCACCGTTTCGCCGCCATGAAAAACGAGAAGGGCGTCGCGCTGCTTTCGGTGCTGCTGCTGGTCGCGGTGCTCTCGGCTTTGGCCGTCGCGGTGCTGGACGACATTCGCTTTGACCTGCGGCGCAGCGCCAATGCCGAAAGCACCGGTCAAGCACAATGGTACGCACTGGGTGCGGAAAGTCTAGCGCGTGCGCGCATTGCGCGGCTGTCCGATGCGAATGCGAACCGCACAAGTTTGGAAGGCGATTGGAACGGGCGCTGGCAGGATTTCCCTATCGAGAACGGCGGCATTCACGCCCGCGTATCCGACGCCACCGGCTGCTTCAATCTGAATAGCGTCGTTCAGGGCGCCAGCGAGCAATGGCAGCGGCGCGATATTGGTCTCAGGCAGTTCTCCGCATTGCTGCGCGGAATCGGATTCTCGCAGCGGGATTCCGCCAGCCTCGCAGAAACGTTGGCCGATTGGATCGACAGCGACAACACGCGCAACACGTTGGGTGCGGAAGATGATGCTTATATGGGTGTGGTGCCGTCTTATCGCACGTCTGGGACGCTGCTCAGCGAAGTCAGCGAATTGCGCGCCGTGCGCGGGTTCACATCATCTTCCTATGCGCGGCTGCGGCCTTTCGTGTGCGCTTTGCCCACGGCAGAGCTTTCGCCGATCAACATCAATACGCTCAGCCCCGACAATGCGGTTCTCCTCTCGGCGCTGACGGAAGGCGCGTTGCCCGTTGAAACAGCGCGCCGCGTGCTGGCCGCGCGCCCGCGGGAGGGGTGGGCCAGCGTGGACGATTTCTGGCAGGAGCCGGCTTTGGCGAATGCCGTGCCGTCGGATGCGGCGCTCAATCAAGTCGCGGTGCGCACCCGCTATTTTCGCCTCCATGCGGAAATCACCTATGCCGGTGCCGATGCGTTTCTGACGACATTGTTTGAGCAAGCCGGTTCCGGCCCGGCGCGCCTGGCTGCAAGACGCTGGGGGCGCGACGAATGACCCACACGCGGCTTCTTTTTCTATCACGCGCGCGCGAAGCTGACGCGCAATGTTTGATTGTCAATGAAGCCGGCGCGCTGGTCGGACGTGAGACATTGCGTGCTGGAGGCTCTGCAATTCCAGCACCTATGCCCACGATTGCTATCGTTGCGGGCGAAGACATATCCGTGCGCTGGATCGAGCTTGCCACCGCAACAGAGGTGCAAGCCGTCAATGCCGCAAGCCTTCTTCTCAAGGATGATATCGCAGGCCTACGTGAATCTCTGCACATCGCGGTCGGCAGCACCGATAGAGATGGTTTCCGGCCCGTCTGCGTGATCGAGCGCGCCCGTATGCAATCCTATGTGGAGCGAGTGAAATTACTTGGTGTGAAACCGTACGCCATGGTGCCTGATCATCTGATGCTGCCGGTGCCAGAAGGCGACGCGCTGGCGCTTGTCGAACGGAACGGCGTTCAGATCGTGAGTGGCCGGCGCTTGGCTTTCTCTGCTGAACCCGATCTCGCCGCACAAATTCTTGCAGGAAAAACGGTGCAACGCATCGAAGGTGAGGCCGAAACCGCGCGTGCTTTTGCTGCCGGCGCGAAAGCCTATCCGGTCGATCTTTTGCAGCAGGATTTTTCGCGGAGCCACGAGGCACGGCTCGGCCCGCGAGATCTTCGCCGGGTTGCCGTTCTCGCCGCCGTGCTGCTTCTTTCTCCCATCGTGCTGTGGACAGCGGGATATTTGCGCCATGAAGGCTCTGCTCGTGCGCTGGAAGCGCAGGCCGCGGCCATAGCTCAGCAGGTTCCCGCGGCCGATATCACCGGCGATCCCGCGCGTTATTTGCGCGGTCGCATGCGCGATGTCGACGCCAACACGCGTTTCCTGAATGCAGCCGAAACGCTCTTTGCCGGTGTGGCGAAACTGGAGGGAGCAGGGCTGGAAAATTTTTCGTACCTACAGGAAGGCAGCATCCGCGCCACGCTTCTGCACGCGCGCGCCGAAGATGTCGCGGTTCTGGCCGATACTTTGGCGGGCAGCGGCTTGACCCTGCAGCAGGATTCTTCCGTGGAAAAGGATGGACGGCTTTCGACCGCCATCGCCGTGGAGGCGAGGCCGTGATCGCTGCTGCCGATCTTTTCCAGCAACGCACACCGCGTGAGCGTGTTCTCCTCGGCATTATGGCCATTGCCATCGTGGGGTTCGCGCTTTGGTATGGCGCGGCGCGGCCGTTGTCGCGCGCGGTCGAAGATGCGGCTGCCCATCATGCGCGCGCGAGCCAGGACTATTCAGAACTCCGCGATGCGGCAGCGGAATTCTCCGGTAGTGAAGGGCGTAGCGCCGCCCCGGCAGCGCCCGAGGCGATTCTGCGCAGTGCCGAAAATTTCGGGCTCACGCTCGATCGTCACGAAATCGATAGCGCGCGCGAAATCACAGTCGCGGCTGAGAATGCCGATCCCGCCGCGGTGTTTGCTTGGATCGCGTTGCTGCAAAAGGACTACGGCGTCGTCGTTTCCAACATGGCCGTGACGTCGGCTGGCGACGGCAGGGTTGTAGTGGAGATGGTGCTGGCGCGGAGCGGCATATGACGCGCCTGTCTATCGTGATTTTTGTTGTCGCCTTCGCCCTTGCGGCCATCGCCACCGCGCCGCTGGCTTTTGCGCTGCGACTAACGGATGCCGGCGACATGGGTTTTGGCGCCGCCAACGTCTCAGGTTCCGTGTGGAATGGCCAAATCGACAACGCGTCCTTGGGCGGGGATCGATTGGGGGATGTCCGCGCGAGTCTCAATCCGGTCTCACTTGTCACCGGCGTCAGCCGCCTGCGTCTGCAATCGAATAATGGTGCCGCAACGCTTATTGAGGGCCGCCTTCATGGATTCGAAGCGGTCACAGCGACCGTGTCTTTGAATCAGGTCGGGTTCGCGCTGCCGATGGAGGGCCAGCTTTCGTTCAACGATGCCTCCCTCGTGTTCGCCGGCGAAAATTGCCGGACGGCAAGCGGTTCCGTCGCGACCGACATGTTCCAGCGAGGGTTTGCGGGGCCCGCGCTGACCGGCCGGCTTTCCTGCGCCGGCGGGCAGGGCGTGGCGCGCCTCGCCGGCAAGAGCGAAAATGTCGAGATCGCCATGACAGTGAGAATCCGAGCCGACGGGCAATACCGGCTGGATATGCTGATCATTGCCGTGAAGCCGTCTTTGCAAGCCATGTTGGCGACTGCGGGATTCGTCCAGCGTGGCAAGGGGTGGGAACGGACCGAAGAGGGGCAACTCAAGTTTTAAGGGACCTAATTCGCGGGAGTAACGGATATTGTCACGCCACTTCCGTTCAAAACGCATCGCCCCAAGTGGCTTTTCGCGGCGGGCCCCGCGACAATTCGCTGTTTCGAAAAAAGTTGTCCCAGATCCGTCGTGAAAATTCCCTGTTATTTTTCCAGAGAGCTTCAGCGCAAGTCGCTGACATTACGCGGCTATTTTGAATCCGGTTTGGTTTTTGACCACCAATTTTTGCAAAATTCCTTGTATTTTCCCTGATAATCAGTGAGGCGACCGCGCAGTCGGCCGATATTTGCTCTCGAATTGGCAAGCTTACGCGAGCAAAGTGAGGGTCGGACCGCGCACTGCACCACCCAGTCCAACCTTGCACGCCCAACCGTTTGGGTGACTGGCGAGGGGCGCCAAACCGGGCACTTTCGCTCTCTCTATCCTCGCATGTGTGGAAGGAGACGAGAGGCTTCGCCAAAAAACTTTCAAAGTCGCGCGCCAGTCTCCGTTAGGGGAGTGCGACCCCACGCATTGGGGCCAGTGTGTGGGATTCGCGGAATCGAAGCATATCGTCCGATCCCAAATCCTGCTCTGTGCGGGGTCTATTCGCAGGCGTCCTGCCAGTGTTGGGGCAGGACCAATCCCATATGCACTGAGCCAACGGCAAACGCACAGCCTACGAAATCGAGTTAGAGCAACGCGGCACTCGCCGCACGAGAAATTGCGGCATGTTGCTGTTGCCAAGAAATCTGAGCCGAAACTTCGATCAACTGCTTTAGGTTTAGGTTGGCATGCTGACGATCGCTAACGATGTCGCGGGTGACCGATGGACTTAAGAACGCCAGCGCAAAGATACGTCCCACGTCACTGCGATCAAGTTCGGCACTCGTGGCGATGTCCTTCAATGAATGCGCCTTGCCGGTGAGTAGCATGTCGTCGGTGTCGTAGCGGCGCAGTTGCGGAAGCAGTGTTTCGTTTGGCGGATTGCCTAGGGCTGCCATCTGCACCGCGTAGTACGCGTCGCGATAGCCCTGCAGGATGCGTTTTTCGTCCGGCGTCTCCGTCCCTACCGCAGTGCGTCCTTCGGAAAGATCTTCGACCATCTCTTGCAGCAGCGCGAAGGCGCCCATGCGACGTGCGGCAGCTCCAAGGCGATCATCGGCGGTGATTTCGCCCATCACGCGGTCCACGCTGGGCATCTCGCGCAAATGGCTCATGTCGGCCGCAAAGGCGGGCGCCGCGGCGATGAACAGCAGAAAAGACGTAATAAGTCTGATCATGGAAATCCCCCACCCGATAAGGGAACTATAGGGACAGGCGGGGAAACTTCAATTTCCGGTTGTGCCTATGGCTTAGGCGTTTTCGTAGTTTGAAACGGCGGCTTCGCCACCTCCTCAACACGGGAAGGAGGTGTAATCCAAACGCACTATCTCGAAGGACTTACTTCGCCGGCATTGCCGCCACCGCCGTTTTTACCGCCGGGCAGCGGCGGGCTTGGCTTAGGCCCTTCATGTAAGACCGGCGCACAAAGCCCGCGAGCACGGCTTCCCGCAACGCACGCGCGTGACGCTCGGCGCCGGTGACTTCGCGGACCAGGCCACGAAAGGGAATCCAGCTCGATGCGGCCGACCGCGCCACGTTGCGCGCGGCATTGGTGGCGTTCTCTTTGCTGAAGATTTCCTTCTCTGCGGCCGGCGAAAGTATTTCGAGATCGGGCCCGACAAGCTTGTCGATGGCCACGATCTCTTGCGCGAAGGCTGCGCAGGTCATGGCGCTTGGCGCCACATAGGGATTGACCCGGATGCGCACCAGCTCCGGCGGTATCTCTTTGCGGGTGAGGTTGAAATCGTCCAAAGGCTGCGTCAGCACAGCCCGCAATTCTTCGCCGGCTTCAATCTCGTCCGATTCCTGCACCGTGGCGGATTCTTCCTCTTTAGGCGCTGGCTCCTTAGGAGCGGGGGCCGCTGAGGCGAAATGGACCAATGTGGTTACAAGCAACGCCAAAACGGTCGTGGTAGCCATCCGCGACGAAACAAAAGCACGCATTCCGCATCTCCCCTTAGGTCCGCTCACTATAGCAGAGGGTGAAACGGAATCGATATTGCCTCCGCCACCTCGCGCCTTCCCGGTGCCGGTTAACCGTGCCGGGAAAACGGGCAACGCCCAATCTCCTCTTGGAGCTATGGTTGCCATTCGATCTATTTCGGGCCGCTGAGAAGCCGCTTGCGACGAAAAACGCCGTTGGGCGGTGAAATTGCGGGTGTTAGGCTTCGACGCTGAAGAGTGAGGGTTTGGGACGTGTTTGGGGGGCTTTCCGAACGCCGCGCCGAGGCGCTGCGCTGGCTTGCTGTTCTCACGGTCGTGGGGTTGGGCTGGGTGCTCTACACCATGCCGCCGGCATTCCTGCACGAAAACGCGCTTTTCGCCGAATTGATTGCACAGCTCGACTTTCGCGTCTTTCGGCCGATGTACGGCATCACGTTCTACTGGTTGCTGACTTTGGAATTCGGCGCGGTGCTGGCCGTGGCTCTCGCCATGCAATTATGTATTCCAGTGCGCCGGGGCGAAAGCTTCTTTTCCTCGCATGTGCTGAACGACCTCATGTGGTTCGTATATTCGTCGGTCATCTATGCCTTCACAACGACGGTTTATGTCGTTTGGCTGGTCGGATTTTTGGAGCCGTATTTTGCCTCCTTTCATCCGGCGGCACTGGACGCGATTCCCGTCCCCATACGCTTTGTGCTCGTTCTGCTGCTTCTTGAACTTCTCGTTTGGTCGGAGCACTGCGCCCTGCACAAAATACCGATCCTCTGGCAGTTTCACGCTGTGCATCATTCGCAGACGGAACTGAGCTTCTTCAGCGATTTCCGGATTCACCTCGTGGAGCATCTATGGCGGGCTACCATTGTAGCGGTTCCCATGGCCGCGCTTCATATCGATCTGCCACTGATTGTCGCGTACACGATTTTCGATCGTTGGTATTCGCGCTTCTACCACAGCAATCTCAAAACCCATTACGGGCCGCTCAAATATTTCATGGTGACGCCGCAATCGCACCGTATGCATCACACCAACGACCCAAAATACGCGGACAGGAATTTCGGGCGCTATTTGACGTTGTGGGATTGGGTGTTCGGCACGCAAGTCAAAGACTGGGATGTCTATCCAGCCACGGGCATCGACGATCGCAATTTTCCGCTGGAGGAGAAGCGCCTGTCGATCCGGATTCTATGGATGCCGATTGTGCAGCATTGGTATCCGGTCGAAGTGTTGGCCCGCCAAGCTTGGCGGCGCCTTTCCGGTGGCACACCTGCGGCTGCGGCGGGCGTACGGACACCTTCGGAGTGATGTGATGAGCGCCTCGATTCACCCCGCTGTTGACGCCGTAAGCGTCATTATGATTGTCCGCAACGGTGAGAGTACAATCGCCGAGGCACTCGCCAGCGTGTATCGCTCCGAGATCAAGCCGCTCGAAACTCTTGTTATTGACGGACATTCCTCCGACCGCACGGCAGAAATAGCCACCGCGCACCCCTTGGTGCGCGTCGTTCCCGAGATTAAGCGCGGCATTCCCAACGCCTACAACCAGGGCATTGCTATCGCGCGCGCGCCCATTGTTGCCTTCCTTTCGCATGACGACATGTGGGTCGATGGCAAGCTCGATCGGCAATTGTCGTTCATGCGCGCGCGCCCCGAACTGCTGTTCACGGTGGGAATGGTCGAACATTTCCTCGACGGCGATACGCCGCCGCCCGGCTTCCGTTGCGAACTGCTCGATGGTCCGCGCCCCGGCTACATCATGGAAACCTTTATGGCGCGCAAAAAGGTTTTCGAGATCGTCGGTCTGTTCGATCCGAAATTTCCCATTGGCGAAGATACGGATTGGTTCGCGCGGGCGCGCGATCTGCGCGTTCCGTCTGAAATGTTGCCGGAGACACTCGCGCGTAAACGCGTCCATTCGACCAACGCGTCGCTGAATGATCTTAAGAACAGCGCGCTTCTGCTCAATGCTTTGCGCGACTCGGTCGCGCGCAAGCGAAGTGCGCAGAAAGCCTAGAGGCTTGAGCGCCTAAATTCCGCGATCGCCATCCATGATCCGTGGCGGGAAATAGAAATCGTGGTGGCCGAGAATCAGATAACCCGCAGCGGTCGACAGCAGGACCAGCATGATCACGGCGGCGACGCAGCCGATGGTTACGGCCGCGCAGCCCGAATTGGCGCGCGTGCCCGCGCCGTATTTTGCTTCCCAGATCGCGTCGGGGGTGAGGAGAAAAACGATGCCCTCGATAAACGAGACCACCATCGGAACGAAGGTCCAGCAGAACAGAAAGTAGAAAATCCCCCACCATTGTCCGAGATAGAAGCGGTGAATGCCGGCCCAGCCGACAAAAATGGCGAGGAGGGCGGCAGCCAGCTTATTCTTTCCGCCGCCCGGCAGGTGCTGCGGCGCCCCGCAATGTGGGCAGGTGATGGCCGATTCATGAATTTCCTTGCCGCAACCGCGACAGAACACCATTGCACCGACCATAAGACGCCTCGAAATTCAGTTCATATTCCCATCCGAACCAGTCTATCACATCGGCGCGGGAGGCAACGCTCGCCTCGAATTCCCACCCGGGACGGCCAATTCGAGGGTTCGACGCGGATGCCGGCGTATACCGTCCGTTCGTCGCGTGTCGGCTGGTGTCCGCGGCTGCAACCGAGTTGAGGATGATGCCTATGCGACGGGGTGGAGTTCGCAGTTTCCTGCAGACGGCCCATTTGTGGCTGGCGCTGGTGCTTTCGCTGCCTATCGTGGTCATCGGACTGACGGGAAGCGCGCTTCTTTTGCAACGCGAATTCCTGGCCTATTCCATTCCGCGCGCCCACACGCCCGGGGAATCGAAGCCCATTCCCATCATCATCGAGGCGGCCAAGCGCGTTGCTTTGGCGGGCACCAATCCTGTTCGTTTCGATCTACCGCGACATCCGGGTTACGCCTCAATCGTGCGCTTCTCCCAAGCCAGCGAGAACGCGAATGAACGTGAGGTCTTCGTCGATCCCGTATCGCTGCAAATTCTGGGTGCGCAGGACGTGATCGAGCGCGGGCCCATATTGGCGCTGCTGATCGAAACCCACGCGTTTTTGCAAATGCCCACTCAAATCGGCCTACCCTTCGTCGGCTTCAATGGCGTCATCATGACGTTCATGGGCCTTAGCGGCTTGGTGTTGTGGTGGCCGCGCAAAGGCAAATGGAAAGAAGGCTTTCTGATTCGGCGCGGCGCGCGCGGGCTAGCCTTTCATTTCGAACTGCATAAGGCCGCGGGCATTTGGGGGCTGGTCGTGTTCCTCCTCGTCTGTGTCAGCGGCATCTATATGACCTTCCCCGAAGCGATCGGCGGCGCCATTCGCGATGCGTTTCCGGCTGAGGAAGTAACACCGACGCCGCAGGCGGGCTTCGTTCCGCGCAATCATCCGGTGGGTCCAGACGAAGCGCTGGAAGTTGCCGCCTCGGCCATTCCCAATGTCCGGCCGACCGGCATTCAGTTCGGTGGGGAAGGCGAGCCCTTCGTTGTCGATCTGGAACCGCAAGGCTGGGTGCCATCGTCACCGCTGGCTATTGTTTTGCTCGATCCGAAAACCGCGGATGTCCAATATATCGAAGACCCGCGCGCCTATCCCTTGCGCGAGCGCATATTGAATCTCCAACCCCTCTTCCATTTCGGCATCGGACTGGGCTGGGTTTGGACGGCGCTTGTGTTTCTTTCGGGGCTTCTTCCGGCCCTCCTTGCAACCACCGGCCTCACCGTCTGGTGGAAGAGGCGCAAAGCGCGGAAAGCCTTATAGTTTCCGTAATTCGCTTTCCGCTTGCGCCATGTAATCGCGCGTGATCGGCGCCGCGTCGCGCCGGCGCGTCAGTTGAATTTGCGCGTTGCAATGCCCGTCATGGCGGAAGGCTACAATTGCCGACGCCAGATAGAAAGTCCACATGCGGAAGAAACGCGAATCATAAAGAGATTCAATCTCGGCGCGATGCGCCACCACGCGCTTATACCATTGCTCGATCGTATAAGCGTAATGCAGGCGCAGCACCTCAATGTCCGAGATCCAAAGCCAGCTGCGCTCGATGGCGGGAATAATCTCGGACAAAGCAGGCGCGTAGCCGCCGGGGAAAATGTATTTGGCGGTAAAGGGGTTGGTGACGCCGGGTCCGTCGGCGCGCATGATCGTATGCACAAGCGCGATGCCGTCGGGCTTCAAGCGGTCGCGAATGGTTTCAAAAAATGTCTGGTAGTTCGGCCGTCCCACATGTTCGAACATGCCGACTGAAACGATGCGGTCGAATTCGCCTGTCACGGCGCGGTAATCCAGCAATTGAAAATCGACGTGCTGCCCCACGCCCAATTCGGCGGCGCGTTTGCGCGCGGTGGCGAGCTGTTCTTCCGAGAGCGTGATTCCGGTGACCGAGACCCCGCCGCAGGCGCGATGCAGATAGAGCGCGAGACCGCCCCAGCCGCAGCCAATATCGAGCACGCGCTGGCCGGGCTTTAAACAGAGCTTCGCCGCGATATGCGCCAGCTTGTCGTTTTGCGCGACGTCGAGATCGTTGGTGGGATCAGTGAAATGGGCGCAGCTATATTGCCGATCCTTGTCGAGAAAGAGATCGTATAGCCGATTCCCCAAATCATAGTGATGGGCGACGTTACGCTTGGCGCGCACGCGGTCATTGAGCTGCTGAAACCGCGCCAGAAACCGCGTCGAGCGCCACAGGGCAACGCGGTTTTTATTCGTCCAATCCCAACGTAGACTTCCCGCCACCAGATCGAGAAGCGCGAGAATATCGCCGTCGAGAATTTCGAGCCTTCCATCCATGAAGGCTTCGCCGGCGCCCAGCACCGGATTGAGCGCAATGCGCCGCGCGGTTGCTTTATCTTCCAGTCGCACCGTGACACTGGGCGCACCCGGCGCGGACGTGCCGAAGGACGTGATGCTGCCGCCTGGCAGGTGAACCACAAGGCGGCCGGTGGTGATGACACGGTTGAGGAAATGTTCCAGCAACATGCCCAATCAACCTAGATACAAGGCGCCATTACTTTTCGCGCGCATGCACCAGCGAAAGAAATCGTTTTTCCAGGCGCTCGCTTTCGAGGAAGCAGCCGCGAAAGGCGGTGGTGATCGTCGTTGCGTCACGCTTTTGGATGCCGCGCGTCACCATGCATTGGTGGCTCGCCTCGACCAGAACGGCCAGGCCTTCCGGCGCCAGAACCTTCTCGATGGTGTTGGCGATTTGTGCGGTAAAGGTTTCTTGCGTTTGCAAACGCTTGGCGAAAATGTCGACCACGCGGGCCAATTTGGAAATGCCGACCACGCGGCTTTTCGGGCGATAGGCGATATGCGCCTTGCCGTGAATGGGCAGCATGTGGTGCTCGCAATGGCTGACGAAATCGACATCACGCAAAAGGATCATGTCTTCGTAGCCGTCGATTTCTTCGAAGGTGCGGTCGAGAACGATGTCGGCATCGGCGCCATAGCCGCCGAACAATTCTTCCCAGGCGCGCAGCACACGGTCCGGCGTGTCGCGCAAGCCTTCTCGGTCCGGATTGTCGCCGATGAAACTGAGCAAGGTCCGGACACAAGCCATCGCTTGTTCGCGGTTGGGTGTGCGTATGCCGAGGAGATTATCCCATTCTTCGTCGGGGACTTGGCGTGCGATCTGGCGATCCATATCGAGGTCTGTCCGTGCTGCGTTTTGTCAGGGGTTGCTAGGCCTTCCCCAGGGCGAGCATGGCATCGGCCTGGAAGAAGTTCAAATTCTGGGCTGCCTTTGACACCCACCCTCATGTTGAGGAGGACCAATAACATGTCCTCAGGACCGGGGACCTCGAGGCGCGTGTTGTCGCACCAGCCACGCAATGTCGATGGCGAAGGATAGCGACAGCAGAGATACAGAAGCCGCGGCTATCCAGCCCGAAAGCGGCTGCGCCACCAATGGCGACATGCTCAGCACCAGCGCGCCCACCTGGACGCCGCAGACGACCCGCCGCCGCGAAGAGTAAGGAAGGTCGGCCCCGAACAGCGGCCAGAACCACATCAGAAGCAAAAACACGTAACGCCAAGCGCCCGCCACCAGAACGAATGCGCCAGCGCGCTCCATCCGGAATACCAGCACCGCTAGGATCAGCGTGAACAGCGCATCGAGCTCGGCATCGAAACCGGCCCCGAAGCGGCTGGAAACGCCGTAGCGCCGCGCAACGGCACCATCGACGGCGTCGAGGGAAAATGTTGCAAGCGCGAGAAGCGTTATCGCCCAGCCGGCTGCTGCGCCCGGCGCGAGACAGAGCGCCCCCACATTGGCGACCAGCGCCGCACGAAAAATGGTGACGCGATTGGCGGGCCCCAGCGAATGGAGCGCGGGCTTGTTATCCATCAGCCACGGCCAGGCCGCCGCCATATAGGCGGCGTAGAACGCTGTGGCCGCCGAAGCGTGGCTCAGGCCGAGCCCCAGCGCGTTGCCGAGCGCCAGACCGAAAATGGCGGTGAAGACGAGGCCGGCGCCGCCGCTGAGAATGGCGTCGCGTTTCAAATCCTTGATGAGTGGCCTATCTTCCAAACGCGCGGACATTCTGGGTTCCGGCAACGGACACGATATCTTCAATGGCAAGTCTGCAACTATTCGGCAGCGACCTCCAGACCGAGAAACAATGACTGCAACCACCGCTAAAGCCTTCTGGATCACCGGCGCAGGCAAAGGCGAATTGCGCGCAGAAACGCTACGCGAGCCCGGGGCGGGCGAGGCGCGCGTGCGCACGCTTTACTCGGCGGTCAGCCGCGGCACCGAGTGTCTGGTGCTGCGCGGCGACGTGCCGGAAAGCGAAGCGCAAAACATGCGCGCGCCGTTTCAGGAGGGCGATTTTCCCTGGCCGGTGAAATATGGCTACAGCGCTGTCGGCATTGTTGAGGAGGGGCCGGAGTCCCTGCGCGGCCAGAACGTGTTCTGCCTCCATCCGCATCAAACCCGCTTCGTGGTGCCGGAAACCGCGCTGACGACTTTGCCCCGCGATCTGCCGCCTTCGCGCGCCGTGTTGGCCGCCAATATGGAAACGGCGGTGAACGCGCTGTGGGATGCCGCGCCTTTGGCGGGCGAGCGCATTGCCGTGATCGGTGCGGGCGTTGTCGGAACGTTGGTCGCTGCTTTGGCGGCACGCGTGCCGGGCGTGGCGCTGCAATTGATCGATACCGACAGCACTAAGGCGGCCATCGCGAATGCATTCGGATTGACCTTCGCGACGCCGGACGTCGCCGCGGGGGATGTCGACCTTGTGATCCATGCCAGCGGCAATCCGCTGGGGTTGGAAACGGCGCTTGCGCTCGCGGGGTTTGAGGGGCGCATTGTCGAATTGTCTTGGTACGGAACAAAGCGCGCCAACATCGCGCTCGGTGCGGCGTTTCATTCGCGTCGCCTGCGTCTGATTTCGTCGCAAGTCGGTCATATTGGCGGCGCTATGCGCGGGCGCCGGAGTCATGCCGAGCGGATGAGACTGGCGCTGGAATTGCTGCGCGATCCGGTTTTCGATGCACTCATTACCGGGGAAGATGATTTTTCCGCTCTGCCGCTTGTCCTGCCGCGCATCGCCGCCAACAATGCGGTTCTCTGTCACCGCATCGTCTACGATAGTTGAGGGTTTTTCATGTATTCCGTTACGGTACGCGACCACTTTATGATCGCGCACAGTTTTAAGGGCGAAACATTCGGTCCTGCGCAAGCATTGCACGGCGCCACCTACGTGGTGGATGTCGAATTTCGCCGCGCAGCCCTCGATTCCGACAATGTCGTGGTCGATATCGGGCGTGCCGGGGAGGTGGTGAAGACGGTGCTCGCGGCGTGGAATTTCAAAAACCTCGACGACGTGCCGGCCTTCAAGGGCACGAACACCACCACCGAGTTCATGGCACGCGTCGTGTTCGACGCCATCGCCACGAAGATTGTGGAAGGTGCGCTAGGTCCGGCGGCATCGGGTCTTTCGTCCATGAAAGTGATTTTGCATGAATCGCACGCCGCCTGGGCCGCCTTCGAAGGCGCACTTGATGGGCGTCAACCCGACGGGCTTCTGACGGCGTGAAGACGCGCCTTTATTTTATCGTCCCCGGGCCGCTTTCCACGCGAACCGGCGGGTATATTTACGACCGCCGCATGATCGAAGGACTGCGCGCGCTGGGGCAGAAAATAGATGTCGTCGAACTTTCCGGCGCCTATCCATTTCCGTTCGCGGCTGACATCGCGCGCGCCAATGCGGCATTCGCCGCCATCCCTAACAACAGTCTTGTTGTTATTGATGGTCTGGCGCTCGGCGCGCTGCCGGACATCGCAGAGCGTCACGCGCACCGGCTCGATTTGGTGGCGTTGGTCCATCATCCGCTGGCCGATGAAACCGGACTTTCCAACGATCATCGCGACGCCCTGATGCGCAGCGAAACGCGGGCGCTAACGCACGCCCCTCATGTGATCGTGACCAGCGCGTTCACGCGCCGCCGTCTTGCCGCGTGCAACGTGCCGCCCGAACGCATCTCCGTTTGCGTACCGGGTGTTGACGCCGCCGCGCTTGCGCGCGGCAGTGGCAGCGACACCTTGGTGCTTCTCTGCCCGGCTTCGCTGACGCCGCGAAAGGGACACGCGGACCTCTTTGCTGCGCTTGCCGATTTGTTGCATCTGAACTGGCGGCTGATCTGCGCCGGAAATCCAACTCTTGATCCCGCTCACGCCGTATCGCTCACCCGTATGATCGCGCGTCTCGGCCTCGAAACCCGCATCGAGATGCGCGGCGAAGCGAGCGAAACGGAGATGCACGCGCTTTATGCGGGCGCCGATCTTTTCGTGCTTGCCTCACACTATGAAGGCTATGGAATGGTGGTGACCGAAGCGGTAGCGCGTGGACTGCCCATCGTTACCACAAGCGGCGGCGCGCTTGTTGATACGGTGCCGCGGGCAGCCGCGCTCATCGTTCCGCCCGGCGATGTGGCGGGTTTGCGGGAAGTGCTGCGTCTCGTCATTTCCGACTCCGCTTTGCGCGTGAAGCTTGCTGAAGGTTCGCGCGAAGCACGCGCCCATTTGGCGGATTGGAATCGGGCCGCAGAGACCTTCGCACGCGCGCTGAAAGGTGCGCGTCCGTGAGCGGCTTTAACGCTGCATGGTTGGCGTTGCGCGAAAGCGCGGACGCGGCGGCGCGCGATGGATCGCTTCTCGCGCGCCTTCCTGTCGGGACCGGAAAGCCGTTTTGCGTGATTGATCTCGGTGCGGGAACGGGCAGCAATCTGCGCTATCTCGCATCTCGACTGAAAGTCCCGCAAGATTGGACATTGGTCGATGACGACGATGCACTGCTTGAGGTCTTAGAATCGCCAGCGCAACATGCGGCGTTGGAAACCCAAACCTTACACCTCGATCTCTCGCACGAGCTTCCGTCTTTCCAATCATACGATCTCGTCACCGCTTCGGCCTTCTTCGATCTTGTTTCAGAAGCCTGGCTCACACGCTTCGCTGTGGCTTGCGCCGAGGCGCGCGTGCCGGCAGGCCTGTTCGCCCTCAATGTCGATGGGCGCATTCATTGGCAGCCCGGCGATGATTTGGATGATGAGATTGCCGATCTGTTTCATCACCATATGCAGCGCGACAAAGGCTTTGGTGTCGGCCTTGGACCGGAAAGTCCAAATGCACTGACGCGTGTCTTTCGCGCAATTGGTTATGACACGCATATGGCCGACAGCGCTTGGCATATCTCGCCAGCGCAAACCGACATGCAGCATGCGCTACTAAAATTCTATCGCATGGCGTCCACTGAAATGGCGCCTGATCGTGCGGCCGCCATTGCCGATTGGTCGGCGCGGCGCGCGCAGCACATCGATCAAGGCCTCAGTCATCTTATGGTTGGTCATCGCGATGTGCTGGTGTTGCGGAACGAAATGCTGTGAGCGGCTTTTGGCGCCTCGTCGTCACTCTCGCGTTCCTCGCAATCGTGGCCCTATTTGTGGATATGCGCGCCGTGCTCACGCGCATTGCCATGCTCGATCTGTGGTGGTTTGCCGCCGCGCTTCTTATCTCGGTACCGCAATATGTATTGTCTGCCGCCCGCTGGAAGCTGACCGCATCCCGACTCGGCGCCGATATTTCCTTCAAGACGGCGCTTAGCGAATATTATCTTGCGGTTCTGGGAAATCTTCTTCTGCCCGGTGGCGTGCTCGGCGATGCCGGCCGCGTCTACAGGCATGGCAAAACAATGCAGACCGAAAATGGCTATGGACCGGCATTGCATGCAGTGCTGTGCGAGCGCCTCTCCGGCCAGCTAGCGCTATTTATTGTAATGTTGCTGGGGCTCGCTGCCCGGCCTCTTCTTTACGGTGCGGACGCCGCGACGCGCGGTATAGCGACGGTGGCTTTTATTGCCGCCGGATTGCCGAGTGTGGTTGTGCTTCTAACCTATATCGGGCCGTTTGCTTCTACCGCGATTGCAATTCGTGCGCGCGATTTTCTGCGCGACATGCGACATGCTGTTTTGGCGCCGGATGTCGTTGGCATTCAAACCGCGTATTCACTCGCCATATTGGCGACCTATCTGGTTACGTATTATTGCGCGGGCCGAGCAGCCGGCGTAGAGATGACTCTCACGCAAGTTGTCACCTTGGTACCCGTAGTTTTATTCGCGATGGTTGTGCCGTTCACCATTGGTGGCTGGGGTATTCGCGAAGGCGCCGCAGGCACCATATGGGTTCTCGCGGGGCTGGATGCGCATGAGGGCGTAACCGCGTCCATCGCTTATGGTTTGGTGGTTCTTGTTTCGGCGCTGCCGGGCATTGCGATTGCGTTGCGCAGTTTAAGGAAGGACGATTTCCGCCACCAAAGGTAAATGGTCCGAGGCCGTTTGCGCGCCAGCACCGTCGAACCTATGAAGCGCGCTGATAAGGCCGGCGGGACGCGCGACGATGCGATCAAGTGCCAGTAATGGAAATGACGCCGGAAATGTGGCCGGCGTAGGCGGTCCAGGAAATTCTTGCGCCAGGCGCCGCCGCGCAGCTTCGAACGGAAGTCACATATTCGTATCGCCCATCAGCACGAGCGGCGTGTTGTCGTATTTCATGCCATTCAACAGCATCGCAAGCTGGCGCCGCCGCGCACCGGGCGTCAGTCCCAGATGCGTCGCCGCGATACGAAGCCCATCAATTTCCGCAACAATGGCGCCTCGTTCCTCTACACCGGCGACGCGCAAAGGGAGAAGCTCAGCGCCACGAATCTCGGCGCGGGTGAGAAGAAGATTGTACTGAGTCTGCCCGCCCCGCCGACGCATTTTCTGTTCCACGACGCGATAGCCGGAGGCATCGGCGAAATCCTTTGGGCTCGGTGGATTGCTTTGCGACGCATCGATCGTGAATTCCTGGATCGCGACCACACCGGCATCGATGGCGTGAATAACGGAAACGACCCGATCCGGATTCCATTTTCCGTCGGCGCCGACGAATTTGTGAATATTGTAGGTGGCGAGGCGAAACGTCGCCATCAACGCCCGCCGAGATCAAGATCGAAGAGTATGTCCGCGCCCATGGCGTAATGCCGGTTTGGCGGGCGCAAAGCGTCGTTCAGTGAATTCACGCCGGGCAACGCAAGTCCGCGTTTTCCTTCGCCGATGATGAGCGGCGCCACCACAACATGGAGTCGTGTCAGAGCGCCCGCGGCTAGAAAATTCGATACGGTGATGCCACCGCCCTCGACAAGAATGCGTCGGCACCCGCGCGCTGCCAACACGGCTACGACATCTTCGGGACGGTAGCGGTTTCCGTCCAGTGGTAAACCAACACTCTCGACACCATCAAGTGGTGGAATATTGGGTCCCGTAAGGCGAAGCGCGCCGGGCGCGCTATTCGCAAAGGCGCGATGCCTGGCGGGCAATCTTCCTGCGATGTCAATTATGACGCGCAAGGGATTTTCTCCCGTCACGCGGCGCACAGTGAGAAGCGGATCGTCAGCCGCGATGGTGCGCCAGCCGACAACAACGGCGTCGCACAACGCGCGCAAACGGTGGAGATGGACGAGGCTTTCTGGCCCCGTGACATAATGCGACGCGCCGCTGTACGTCGCGATATAGCCATCGAGACTTTGCCCAAGCTGGGCCATGACAAACGGCGTGCGCGAAGGCGCGGCGATAGGAAGATAGAGGGCGGCGAAATCGGCGAGGTGCGGCGGAACTGCGGGCATCGCGGCACCGCGCGTGTGCGCGCGCAGCGCGTCCCATAACGCTGCGATGTCGGGTGTATCTGTCGCCGCGAACAATTCAGCCAGGACCTTCGCGCAAATCCGACAAATCCAGCGCGGCTAAATCAGACAACGCGTCCGACACACGCCGTGCGATATACGACAGAACTTGCACGCCCTGCATCGCATCGGCTCCCGCGGCGTTGCCGGTGACACCTTGTGGATTCAAATCCTGCGCCTGCCAGGCAAGAGCGGCTGCACCCTCGGCATAAAGCGCAATATTCTCGCGCGCCATCTTCGCCGCGCTGCTAGAAAAACTCTGGGCAGCTTTCATGTCCACCAGATCAGGCCGCGCCGCCAGCATCATCGAGGTTTCAACCTCGCCGCCGTGATAGCCGAAGGCAAGCTCGTCGCTCGCGAAAAGACCTTCGGGCACGCCCAGCAGAAACGTATTGATGCGCGCCACCGCCATGCCGCGTTCGGCGCGCAGGCGCTTGGCCACGATGTCGACGATCTGCGGCTGCCCGCCATGGCTATTGAGAATTGCGAGTTTGCGAATGCCGGTTTCCGCAACCGCGTGCCCCACCGCAAGCCACGACGTAATCAAAGTTTCGGCGCGCTGCGAAAGCGTGCCGGGAAAATCACTATGTTCCAGACTGTCGCCGATCGTCTGCAGCGGCAGAATGAGAATGTCCTCCTCGGTCTCGACGCGCGCGAGGATGGCTTCCAGAATATAGGCGTCGGTTCCGAGCGGAAGATGCGGCCCGTGTTGTTCAGTGGCCGCAACGGGAAGCACGGCGATGCGCGCGTGGCTCTCGCCGGCAAAATCGCTCGTCTTCAATTCGGACCAAAGTCGCGTGCCCACTATGTCCTCCGGAACGCGTTTCTGGCGGTTGAAAACAGAACGAGAACCTATAATCCGCGCCATAGGTAGGCGGGCGCAAGAGCGTATTTTAGCGTGGGTTGATAGAACCGTAATGGCTGCGTCGTGAGGGCGGTAAACACAAGCTGCGTATAGACAATAGTCCGCCCGGGAGTTCGCTATGAAACATGTATTAACGACCAACCTCCAAATTTCGGCGCTCCTATTGGCGAGCTTCGCGGGAATTAGCGGGATTTTATCCGTGTCGGCCCAGGCCGCCGATGCACCCGCGCCAGGTACTTTCCGCGCCTATATGGCGAATGTCGTCGGTCCCGCAACGCAACCGATTTGGGATCTTGGGTACGCTGAGAAGGTGACCGATGCCGATTGGGACCGCCTCAAGAAGGCGTCGGCAGACTTGGTGGGTGCGATACCGACAATAAGGAAGGGCGGTTTCTCGGGAGCAGAACAGGCGCGGGGCAAGACCCCCGCCTGGCAGGAGTGGACGAAAAAAATGGCCGCCGCCGTCAATGACGCCAAGGGGGCCGTCGACGGCAAAAATCAGATGGCATTGGCGACGGCGGGCGACACGCTGCTGGAGATTTGCAGCGGCTGTCACATGGAGTTCGATCCGACCGCGAAGTAATTTTTATTATCCGCCACAGATGCTGGTTCACGGGTCTGTGGCGCAACGTTAACGCGCGGCACCGCGCCCGGAATGACGGATAGGGTGCTTGCGAAATGCATGCCCCTGCCAAATAAATTCGCCGCGAATAGGCTCGCCGCGAAATATTTGCGATCACCATAGCCGCCACTTGCCTCCGCCCCGCTTTCAGGCGTCAAATTGCACAAGACAAAAAATGGGGGAGGGGCGTACGGGAATGGCAAATCGCCTGGTTGCCGAGTTCATCGGCACGGCGTGGTTGGTGCTTGGCGGTTGCGGCAGCGCCGTTCTGGCTGCGGGCTTTCCGGATGTCGGCATCGGCCTCCTCGGTGTCAGCTTCGCCTTCGGTCTCACCGTGCTGACGATGGCCTTTGCCATCGGACATATTTCGGGCTGTCATTTGAATCCGGCGGTCTCGGTCGGCCTGTTTGTCGGCGGACGGTTTCCGGCCAGCGATCTGGTGCCCTATATCGGCGCGCAAGTTCTGGGCGGGATTTTCGGCGCCGCCGTGTTGTTCGTCATCGCGTCCGGCGCGCCCGGTTTCGATGTCGCGGGCGGCTTCGCGTCCAACGGTTATGACGCACATTCGCCAGGCGGATATTCCTTGATCTCTGCCTTCGTTACCGAAATTGCGATGACCTTCGTCTTTCTCTTCGTCATCATGGGCGCCACGGATGCGCGGGCGCCGAAAGGCTTCGCACCCATCGCTATCGGCCTCTGCCTGACGCTCATCCATCTCATCAGCATTCCCGTCACCAACACCAGCGTGAACCCGGCGCGCAGCACCGGCCCCGCTTTATTCGTGGGGGGATGGGCGATCCAGCAATTGTGGCTGTTCTGGGTGGCGCCAATTGTGGGCGCCGTTCTCGGAGGCGTCACCTATCGCTCGGTGAGTGGTGACAAGAAATAGAAGGCGGCGCTGTCGTGACCGAGCTTCGCCGCGCGCTGCCGCGCATGGGTGCGATTGACGTTTGGTATTTCGACAGCAAGACGCTGTCGGCACCGGATGTCGAAAAGCTGTCCCGCACGCTTGGTCCGGAAGAGCGCGCTTCCATTGATCGGTTTCGCGACGAGGCTTTGCGCCGCCGCCACGCGGTGGCGCGCGTCATGGTGCTGTCGGTGCTTGGCGAATATCTTGGCGCGCCCACCTCCGCCATCGCGTTCGATCGCAGCCGCTATGGCAAGCCCTTTGTTATTGCGCCTGAAGCGGCGCCAACCATTCGGTTCAACGTGTCGCACTCCGACGCGATGACAATTATTGCCGTGGCGAATGGACTTGAGGTCGGCATCGATATTGAACGCATACGGCGGGACATTCCTGTCGACACGATTGCGCCTAGCGCCTTCACCCCGAAGGAATTGTCGGCCTTGTCACGCGTGAGCCCGGACGATCGGTTCCCTGCGTTTTTCGCGTGCTGGACACGGAAAGAAGCTCTTCTTAAAGCGCAAGGAACGGGGCTAAGCCGATCGCCCAAAGAGGTAGAGGTTGGGCTAGGGCGAGAAGGCGAATCTTTGCAAACCGGCGGATGGATTTTGACGGCGCTCGATGTCGCGAGTGATTATGCGGCGGCCGTGGCGCTGGAAGGCGCGGAGATTGCCGTTGATCTCGTGCCCTGGGATCCTCCATCATCGCCCGAAGCGTAGACGTCCTCATCCTTCGAGACGCGCCTTCGGCGCTCCTCAGGATGAGGAGAAAAACCAATCCTCTTGATGCATAAAACGAAAGCCGCCTTACGGCGGCTTTCGCGTCATTTCCTGGGTGAATTTTTATTGGCCAGTTCTTATTGAGCGAATTTTTACTGGCCAGTTTTTATTGTGCGGGGCGTGCCGCGCGGCATGCGGCGCCCTGGCAAAGTGTGCGTCCGTCAGGGAACGCGATATCCAACAACTGCCCGCCGTAGGAACCGTCTTTCAGCGGATGAAAGCCAACTGTGATCTTGTCGCCGGGCTTCAACGTTTCCCGCGTCCATCCGGTCTGCGCGAGCTGGCCGGTCGAGCCACCTTCAAAAGACCATTCCTGAGCCTTGCCGTCGGCCGCTGTCACCGATAGGTGAATCCAGGCATGCGGGTTGATCCACTCATATTCCTTCACGGTGCCCGCCAGCTTGGTGGTCTTGTTGGCATCGAACATGGCGAAGGAATGATGGGCCAAAGCTGAGCCGGCCACAAAAGCCGAAGCTGCCGCTGCAAGTGCCAGAATTCTGAATTTCATAATCGTCTCCCGTTCCGGCTCATGGGCCGGTGTTAGACCTAGAATAATGGATTTTTCGCCGGCTGTAACAGCCCCTTCGCGGGTTTTGGTGAAAACCGCGTGATCACGCCGCCGGGAGCGCTTCCCCTGTGGAGGGCACTATGGCCGTCCCCCAACGGCGTCGCCCCCGCCCGATCCGCCATGCTAATATTGCCCAGGAAAAAGCGGGGAATTCACATGCGCCATAGTGCGAGTGGTATGTCGGTGGCCGGACTCTGCGCTGCCTTTGTGTTGGTATGCGGTTCCGCGCTGTCTGCCGAGCAGGCAAAGATTCCCGATCTTTCTGGTACCTTCGCGCACAACATTTCCCATTTCTGGCCGCCGGAGTCGGGCCCTGGTCCCGTCACCAACATGCCCGGCCTGCCGCATCTTTACGGACAAGATGCCGGCAAAGGGCTTCCCGGAACGCGCCTTTGGATCGGCGATCCGACCTCTTCCATTTTGAAGCCTTGGGCCGCGAATGCGGTGCGCACGCGCGCAGCCGAAGAGATTGGCCGCGAAGAGTCGCCGTGGCAGCCGCTGCAATTGTGCGAACTGGTGGGAACACCGCACGTGCTGCTGCTGCGCGAGCCGGTGTTTCTTCTTCAAGAAGCGAAGATGGTCACCATGATCTATCAGCGCGATCAGCAAACGCGGCGTGTTTATCTCGGCGAGCAGCATCCGAAAGATTTGGCGCCGACGCCTTACGGCCATTCCGTCGGCCGCTATGACGGCGACACATTGGTGATCGATACCGTCGGCATGACGGCCGAAGGCATGATCGATTATTTCGGCACGCCGGCAACGGAGGCGATGCATGTGATCGAGCGCTATCGCCTGATCGACAATGGCCAAACATTGGAAGTGCGATTCACCGTCGAAGATCCGGCGACATTCACCACGCCATGGTCGGGCATTCAACGCTATCGGCGCGTGCGCGCCGACAATTGGGAAGAAGTTCGCTGCGCCGAGAATCCCAAAGATTCCGATGGCAGCGAATATCCGATCCCGAAAGACGATTGGCCGGATTTCTGAAATTCAATACGGGTATTTGTAATCCGCGTGGGGCACTAGAGGTCTAATCTCTTCGCCCAGTTCGCGATTATTCTCCTGGCAAATTTGTTCGTCGAGCTCGGTGCCGCCGGCTTGCCGGTAACGCGTGAGAGCCGACCAGGGCATCGTAAACGCGCCGGGATCGGTGATGGTGAACTGTACTTCGAGCACCTCTTTCGGTTCTTGTCCCTGCGGTGGGTGCGGATCCGGCGTTAGGCGATAACGCTCCACGACATGCATCAGATTTGTTTGCGGCGTGCCGTAGCGATCGGCCCACGGCTTGTCGTTCAGCCCGATCGTGTCGACCACCAACGTGTCGCCTTCGTAGCGGCCCGTGGAATTTCCATACCAGGACGGCGTGAGATTAGTTGGATGCTGCGCATCGAGGTGAACGATGCGCCATTGATGGCCGCGCGCGTAGAGGAAAATAACAAGATCCGGGCGCTGCACGATTTGCACGAGGTCATTGAGATAAAGAATTCCCGGCACGCCGGAGGGGCGGCAGGTCTGCTGTGAGGTGCCGGCTTGATGGCCGTCCAATTCCTTTTGCGTTTGCGCGCGTATGCGCTCGGCCGCCCAAGGCTGCAGGATGGGATTGGTCGTATCGCCGATATAGTTGCTGCGATTGTTGCGGAACACGAAGGGCATATCCGGTGGGTTCTGCACTGGGCCTGCGCCTGTTGACGGCGGATCGTAAGGACCGAGCCCTCGATTCCACAATGCACCGCCGAAATTCGGCGTCTGCGCCGCAACCGTATTCGTCACCAGCGCAAGCGCGCATCCCATTAGCAATGTTCGCAAATGGCTCATCGCGGAGCTCCCTGAACTGAGCGCGTGTCGCGGTGCGGCTCGCCGCAAACCCAGAAATCGAAATGCTGAATGTCATCGCGACGCTGAAACACGAAGCGTGCGTCCCAGGCCTCGGTGAACATCACCGGATCGTCGACAGTAACAATTACTTCCAACTCATCATTGCCGATTTTGCGCAGGCGTTCGGTGAGGCGTAAGCGCTCGCTTTGCGGCACGCCGCTATCGTCAAGAAACGTTGTCGTCGTTTTGAAACCCACAACATTGACGACGAGCGTATTGCCGTCCCACTTGCCGTAGGAATTGCCCATGAAATAGGGCAGCCAATCGCTCTCGGGCGGAACGTCTTTGTTCATCTCGACAACGCGGAACGCAGCATTGCTTTCATAGATGATGACCGCTTTGTCCGCGGTTTGTGCGATGCGGAACGGATAAGGCTGAGCCCACGCGCGCGGTAACCCATCAGGCGAGCACCAGACGCGCGAATGGTCTTCCAAGGAACCGTCGCGTAGCTTCGCGACATTGTCGGCGTAGCGCGCTGCACCCACCGGCGTGAAAGGGGGCGAAGCGCCGCGCGCTGGAAGAATTCTGGGATTGAAACTCTTGGTCCACCACACGCCGCTCAAATCGCGTGCGCCGGTTGGAATGGCGGTTGTTGCCTGGGCTTCCGCCGCGTGCGCGATGGTAGAAAATACCGGCGCTAAACAGAGCAGTGCGGCTGCCAGCACAAGGCTGCTTGATCCCGGGAATTTAGGCATAGCTATGGGCAAGAGCCCCTCATAGGTGATTCCGCAACGACCGTGACGAAAAGGGACCGGCTTCGTCAACTCGAAACCGCCATTCGATGCTAACGAAAAAGTCAGGCTTGCGGCAGACTGACGCCGATCATGCAATCGCGCGTAACGAGAGCTGCCAGCGTTGCTTCGTCCAGGTTCTCAGCACCAGCGGGGCGCATGGGCAGCACCAGATAGCGCATGTCGGCGGTCGAATCGTGCACCCGTACCTCGACGGTCTCGGGCAGTCGCGTGCCGAATTCCGCCAAAACGGCGCGCGGCTCGCGCACCACACGGGCGCGGTATTCGCGGCTTTTATACCAGGGGGGCGGCAAGCCCAGAATATTGCGCGGGTAGCAGGAGCACAGCGTGCAGACGATCACGTTGTGAATGTCTGGAGTGTTTTCCACCACCACCAGATTAAGCGCGCCGGGATCGAGGCCGAGTTCCTTGCTGGCGGCAACGCCGTCGGCGAGCAGCCGCACTTTGTAAGCCGGTTCGGTCCACGCTTTGACGACCATCCGTGCGCCGTTCGCCGGCGTTATGGAGTCGCGGTACTCTATTGCCTTGCGCACCTCGTCGGCGGTGATCACGCCTTTCTCGATCAGAAGTTCCTTCAGCGCCAGACCGAGTATTTGGTAGTAGGAGTGGATCTTCTCGTCTTTCGCCACCGGTGCGTGATCGTTTTCGTGGTGATGGTCATGGTGATCGTGGTCATGCATGGTGCGTCAAACCTTGACCAGCCAATGTTCGTAGAGATCGATCAGCAGCGTGTCGTTGTCCGATCCGCTGTAATTAGGCCACAGATCCTTCTGGCGGAAACGTACCTCGAACAAGACCTTCATCGGCATGCCGTCGCGCCCGATGGCGAGGGTTTCCGGATTGCGGAATTTTCCAAAAGCCCGCGCGACAATGCCTTCGTGCCCGCGCACATAGACCGGCGTACGAATGTGGCCGACGGGATAATCGTCACGCACACGCACGCGGTCGCCGGGCGACAGCGCGCCCATCATCCTGCGTCCTTTGCAAGCCGTCCACGAATCTCCGCTACTTTGGCGTCGATCTCTTCCTGAGTGATGTAACCTTTGTCGATCAGAAGCCGTGACATCGACGCCGTCCAGCGCTCGTAATAGGAAAGCGTGTTATAAGCGTCGTGTCCGAGCATCTCGATGTAACGCCGGTTTTCATCGGTGCGCCTGATGCCCTTGGCGCCGAGCAGCATGTTCAATGCATCGATCTGCTTTTCCCAGAACGTCAGATCGTGGATGGCAACATCCACCGGGCCTTCATCCAAGCCGCCAATGTCATTCGGCGTGCGCACGAGAATCAGCGCGTGATACGTAAGGTTTGCGCATCCGTGAGCGGGCCGTCGCCACCGCAGCCGCTATTGCCGCCGATGATATAGAGCACTGGTCCCAATGCGACCGAGGCGGCGGCATGCCGTCCCGACGGCATTTTTCCGATCAACGTCCATTTGTCGGTCATGGGATCGTAGGCCTCGACTTCATCATAGGTCGTGTGAGCGGCGGCATCTTTGCATTCGCCACCGGCATAGATGATACGCCCATTGATGAAGCCGGAAGCGCCGGCGCTGCGTGGGACAGTCAACGGTGCAGCTTGGGTCCATGTATCGGTGCGCGGATCGTAGACATCATGCTGGCCGACATTATCGGCTGCCCCATCGGTGCGCCCGCCGAAAACATGAATCTTTCCCGCGACAACCGCGGAGCCGGCGTGATCGCGCGCCAGTGGCAACGGCGCTGCCGTTGTCCAGCTATTGGTGGCGGGCGTGAACACTTCGTGCGCGGTCAATGTCTTCTTATTGGCGTCACGTCCACCGATGACATGCAGCTTGCCTGCGGCCGCCACCACGATGGGTGATCCGCGCGGCGTCGGCAGCGGCGCCATAGCGCGCCAGGTGTCGGCCTTCACGTCATATTCGAACACACGGTCCATAGCGCCGACGTGAACGTCGCCGATAAAGCCGCCCACGATGTAAATCTTGCCGCCCAACGTGGCGCCGCCGGCGTGCGAAGCGACATTCGGCATCTTCGCCTTTTCGCTCCACTCGCTGTTCATTGTTTCGAGCTGATGCACCAGCCCGCTGGATTCGTTGCCGGGCGATTTGCCGGCGATGATATAGACCCGTCCGTCAGCGCCCACGGCGGTGGCTTCAGAGCGCGCTACCGGCACCGGCGCTTCCGGCGCCCAATCCATGGTCTGGGCGGCGGCGCTGCCGGCGAGCAAGAGAGCGCCAAGACCGGCGGCTCGAGCGATACGCGTTGCGAAATGGCTCATAAGACATCCTCCGTTTTTTGTCGTTATTTTTGGGCATTCTAGCCGCTTCGCCGGGGAGGGCTAGGCCGGCCGCCCCCAATTTTGACCCGTTGGGCGTTGGAAAAGCGGAGCCGGCTTGCCGATATTGCCTGCGCGGGAGTAAGCCCCGGTGTGAGATGAGGGTCTAACGATGGATTACGCGGCGGTCGATGCGATTTTGATGCCTTGGGCGGCCCGCCATGAGTTGCATGTCTATGCGCGCGACCGCAGCGGGCCCTTACGGTCCATCATTGCATATTACTGGCGCGGAAGCCGGCACGAGAGCGCCGGCCATATCTGGCTGGACGGCCCGGATTCGGAAGGGCGCTTTACCGTGCATGGCGCGGCGCCGAACTGGCAGACCGAGAAATCGGCCCCCGTCGCCGAATTGGAGGGCGCGCTGGAAAGCGTCTTTCAAACCATGATCGCGCGCCCCACCTGGGACTGACAATATCGTGAGCGTCTAAGCGCCGTCGCGCCCGCCGACGGTCACGGCTTTAATGATGGCGAAGACATCCCCCTCCACGGCAAGGCCGAGGCGTTCCGCCGAGCGCCGCGTGACGCGCGCCAGCAATCGCGTTTCTCCAAGCCGCAATTTTACATCCATCGCCGTCTCGTCATGGGCACGCATCTCTTCAATGATGGCAGGCAAGATATTATTAGCGCTGACGTCTGAGGGGCGCGACAGCGCCAGCATGACGTCCTGCGCATCGATCCGTATACGGATTTTATCGCCGATATTCCGCGTCATGGCGGGAACGACCAAGCGTTCGCCGCCAATGGCAAGCTCGGTCAGACCGAACGGGCGGTCATGCGCCGCGACTGTGGCGTCCAAGATGGTTCCGGGAAACATCGCCTGTCCGCTCGCAAGATCGAGCCGCGCCGTGACGTCGAACAATGAGCCTTCGGCCACTACGCGCCCCGCATTCAGAACGACGATGCGATCGGCAAACCGCGTGATCTCGTCTATTGCGTGGCTCACATAAAGAATGGGCAACTTTTCCTCGTCACGGATGCGTTCGAGATAGGGAAGAATTTCGCCTTTGCGCGTGGCGTCGAGCCCGGTCAGCGGTTCGTCGAGCAGAAGCGCACGCGGGCCCATCAGAAGCGCGCGTCCCAATGCAACACGGCTACGTTCACCTCCGGAGAGCGTGCGCGGTTTGCGCTCCAGAAAATTTTCGAGTCCGAGAAGGCGTGTAACACGGTCTACTTCATCGGCGCCGCAAGGCGCTGCAGCGCGCCGCCAGCCATAGAGAAGATTGCCACGCACCGAGAGATGCGGAAACAGGCGCGAATCCTGAAACACCACGCCGAGGCGCCGCTGACGGGCTGGGACTGAGATATTGCGCTCCGTATCGAGCAGTGTCTCGCCACCAATAGTGATCTGCCCTTTCGCGGGCATCATAAGTCCCGCGATGGCGTGCACGATGGTGGATTTGCCCGCGCCGGACGGGCCGAACAGAGCGGTCACGTCGGAATCCGGCAGCTCGAATGCGGCGTCGAGCGCGAACGCGCCAAGCTGCGTGGAGATGGCGATATGTCCGGTCATGCGCGTCCGGTGGCGATCCGCGCGCGCCGCGCCAAGAATTCCGCGAGGATCAATCCCAAAAGCGCAAGCGCGATGGAAAGGGCCGAAAGCCGCGCCGCCGCTGCCTCACCGCCGGGAGATTGGATGGCGGTGTAGATCGCCAGCGGAATGGTGCGCGTTTCGCCTGGAATGTTCGATACGAAGGTGATGATGGCGCCGAACTCTCCGAGGCAGGCTGCGAAGGCTGTGACTGCGCCGGCGAGTATGCCGGGTAGGGCGAGGGGGATATGCAAACTCATCAGACGGTCGAGGGCGCTGGCGCCCAATGTCTCGGCTGCTTGCGACAGGCGCGGATCTTCCGCTTCCAGCGAAAGCCGGATCGCGCGCACCTGAAACGGAAAGGTGAGAATGGCGGAAGCCAGCACAGCTCCGGTCCAACTGAACACGAAGCGAATCCCCAAATTCTCCAACAGCCAGGCGCCGAGCGGCGCGCGCGTGCCGAAGATAACCAGCAGCAAATAACCCATCGCGACCGGCGGCAGCACCAGGGGCAGATGCACAATGCCATCGACCAAAGATTTACCGGGGAATTGTGCGCGCGCCAGCAACAGCCCGGCAGCGAAGGCGAAGGGCAGGGTGATCAAAACGGAAATGCTCGCTATCCGAAAGGACAGCGCCAATGCTTCCAATTCCGCCCCGGTGAGAAATCCGCCCATCGTTTCCATTGTGCGCGAAACCGGGGTGTCGTGCGAGAGGTGGTGATCGCCGCTCAAATGCCTAGATGATTACGTTGCGGCATTTGCCCCTCTCTGTCATCCCGGGCAAGCGGCGTGAATACGCCGCGCGACCCGGGATCCAGGTCTCAGTCAAGCGCGCGTATTTTAACACCTGGATCCCCTTCCCTTCGCGATGCCTACGCATCGCGAAGGGAAGGGGATGACAAATGAACTTCGGACGCATCGCGGCCGCGGAACGCGTCCATTAAAACCGCTCTTCGCCTTCGTGGCGGTGGGCGTCGGGGAAGTCGCGATAGAGCGCGAAAGTCAGATTGTAGGCCAGCGCGTTGACGCCGTGATGCACGCTTTCGGTGGGTTCGCGGCGTTCGGCGGCGAGGCCGAAGGCTGCGTCGAGCTGAGCCAGATCGCGAACCTCGATCATGATATGAAAATCGCCGAGCTCTTTGGGGTCGAGGCCGAGCTTGCGGCGCGTCAGACGCCAGCCCTCGATGGCGCCGCGCGCTTTAAGATGTCCCATATAGGCGTCCAGCGCGCGGGTGAATTCGGTGTCCTTCACTCCGGGCTTGAGATCACACCAGACGTGATAGATGTCCATGCGGACTCTCCCGGTGCGCGCTGCCCGGACGAAAATTATCCGAGCGCTTTGACGATGCCTTCGGTCATCTTCTTGGCGTCGGCGAACAGCATCATGGTGTTGTCGCGGAAGAACAGCTCGTTCTCGATGCCGGCATAACCCGAACCCATGCCGCGCTTGATGAAGAGAACCGTTTTGGCCTTTTCGACATCCAGCACCGGCATACCGTAGATCGGCGATTGCGGATTGGTTTTGGCCGACGGATTGGTCACGTCATTGGCGCCGATGACATAGGCGACGTCGGCCTGCGCAAATTGCGAGTTGATGTCTTCCAGCTCGAATACTTCGTCGTAGGGAACGCTGGCTTCAGCCAGCAGCACGTTCATATGCCCCGGCATGCGTCCGGCCACCGGATGAATGGCGTAGGAAACCTTCACGCCTTCCTTCTTCAGAAGGTCGGCCATTTCGCGCAACGCATGCTGTGCCTGGGCCACCGCCATGCCGTATCCCGGCACGATGATGACGGAGGCCGCGTTCTTCATGATGAAGGCGGCGTCTTCGGCCGAACCTTGCTTCACGGGGCGCGTTTCCACCACGCCGCCGCCGGCCGCTACTTCGCCGCCGAAGCCGCCCGCGATGACCGAGATGAAGGAGCGGTTCATCCCTTTGCACATAATGTAGGAAAGGATCGCGCCCGACGAACCGACCAGCGCGCCGGTGATGATCAGCGCGGTGTTCTCCAGCGTGAAGCCGATCAACGCGGCCGCCCAGCCGGAATAGGAATTCAGCATCGACACCACCACGGGCATGTCGGCGCCGCCGATGGGAATGATGAGCGTGAAGCCGAGGATCAGCGACAGAACCGTAATGGCCCAGAAAATCCACGGCTCTTGAGCGCTGATGAAATAGATCGTCAGACCGACAATGCTGCCGAGCAGCAGAAGATTGATGATGTGCCGTGCGGGCAGAAGAATGGGCGCGCCCGACATGTTGCCATTCAATTTGGCAAAGGCGATGATCGAGCCCGTGAAGGTGATGGCGCCCACGGCGACGCCAAGGCTCATCTCGATGATGCTGAAGGTGTGGATCTCGCCCGGTAGGCCGATATTGTAAGCTTCCGGGCTATAGAGCGCGGCGGCCGCGACCAGGACGGCGGCAAGACCCACCAGCGAGTGAAAGAAGGCGACAAGCTGCGGCATCGCCGTCATGGCAATGCGCCGTGCCGTCACCGCGCCGAGGCCGCCGCCAATGGCAAGGCCTGCGAAGATCATGCCCCAGGTCAGTGGGTCCTTGAGCCCAGTCGCAAACAGCGTGGTGACGATCGCGATCGCCATGCCGATCATGCCGTTGCGATTGCCGCTGCGCGACATTTCCGGATTCGAGAGGCCGCGCAGCGCCTGAATGAACAGTACCCCTGCGACGAGATAGAGAATGGCGGCGAGATTGGCGTTCATCTGGGACCCCGCCTCACTTCTTCTCTTTTTTCTTATACATCGCGAGCATGCGCTGGGTGACCAGGAAGCCGCCGAAAATATTCACCGAGGCCAGGATCAACGCGAAAAAGCCGAGGATCTTCGAAATCCAGGCTGAGTCATTCAACGCCGTCACCGAAACCGCGATCAGCGCGCCGACCACGATCACCGAGGAGATGGCGTTGGTCACGCTCATCAGCGGCGTGTGGAGAGCGGGCGTGACGCTCCACACCACGTAATAGCCGACAAAACAGGCCAGCACGAAAATGGAGAGGCGAAAAATAAACGGATCGATGGCTTCCATCAAATCCTCCGCAAACGGATGAATTTTGAGGTGTGTGGCCGCATCGGCATCAGGCCTGTTTGGCGGCGGGGTGAGTGACGGCGCCGTCGCGGGTCACGCCGGCCCCTTTGATGATTTCGTCGTCCCAGTTGAGCACCACATCTGCCGTTTTCTTATCGACAAACAGGCTGACGAAATTGAAGAGGTTGCGTGCATAAAGGCTGGACGTATCCACGGCCAGGCGGCCGGGAAGGTTGGTGTAGCCCATCAGCGTCACGCCGTGGCGCTCGACCACTTCGTTGGCCACTGTCAGCGGGCAATTGCCACCTTGCTCTGCCGCCAGATCGACGATGATCGAACCCGGCTTCATCGTTTTGACCATCTCTTCGGTGACCAGCACCGGCGCCTTGCGGCCAGGGATCAACGCGGTGGTGATGACGATGTCCTGCTTTTTGATGGTCTCGGAAATCAGCGCCTGCTGCTTCGCCTGATAGTCCTTGGACATTTCCTTGGCATAGCCGGTCGCCGTCTGCGCTTGTTTGAACTCGTCGTCGATGACGGCCACGAAAGTGGCGCCCAGGGATTCGCATTGCTCTTTGGTGGCGGGCCGCACGTCGGTGGCCGAAACAATGGCGCCGAGGCGTTTCGCGGTGGCGATGGCCTGAAGACCGGCGACACCAACGCCCATCACCAGCACGCGGGCGGGGGCAATGGTGCCGGCTGCCGTCATCATCATCGGCATAGCGCGGCCGAACTGCGCGGCGGCATCGATCACCGCTTTATAGCCGGCAAGATTGGCCTGCGACGACAGCACGTCCATGGCCTGGGCACGGCTGATGCGCGGCAGCAATTCCATCGAGAACGCCACCACACCGGCTTCCGCCAATTTGGCGATGAGGTCTTTTTCAGTCGCCGGTGCGAGTAGGGCCGCGAGAATCGCGCCGCGCTTGAGAAGCCCGATTTCATTGGCGTCGGGGCCGCGCACTTTCAGAACGATATCGGCGTTCTTCAGCGCCTCGGCTGCGGAGGCGGCGATAGTCGCGCCTGCGGCGGTGTAATCAGCATCGGAAATCTTGGTAGCGTCGCCGGCGCCGGTCTCAACCACGACGTCCAGGCCAAGAGTCTTGAACTTCTTGACGGTTTCCGGCGTTGCGGCAACGCGCGTCTCGGCGGCGCGCCGCTCTTTCGGGATCGCGATTGTTATAGCCATGAGGCGGTGTCTTCGGATTTTGGAGCGGCAGGACGAAGGCGTATTCGCGTGAGCTTACGCAGTACTGTGTACGCTAAACGATGGCGCTACGATTACCGAGACTGACACGAAAGGAAAGGGGAACGTAGCCCTCAGCCGTTCGTCCGAAAAATCGCCAAGATGACCACGAGGAAGATGATGACGATCGCCGCCCATTTGGTGCCGGCCCAAAAGGCCAGCCAGGTCTTTTCATGGTGGCTGATGTCCATGGTGCCAGGGACATAATGGTCGTGGTTGTGGTGCGATCCGTCGGCCATGGCTGGCTTTGCTCCCGATATAAGTATTTGGGCAATTGTCTGCGCGAATAGGCGTTCATCGCGAGGTAAAGCATCGGCCCTCGCCAGGCAAGCGTTCCGCCGATACCACGTGGCCCCAGCGTACTACCTGAAACCCAAAAATCACGAGCAATTCCAGATGTTTATGGAAAGGGCGCGGCGCGGCGAGTCGCCGCATCTGGGCTGCGCCTCCCTAAAATGTCATGGCGATTGCAGGCTCTCCCGCTCACGCGGACGCGTGAGCGCTGGATGGCCCCGTCAAGCGGGGCCATGACAATGAGAGTTTCTAAGCTCGGCCGATGCGCCGCAGACCCGGACCCAGGTAGAGACGCAGCAAAGAATTCGAAAATCTTGATCGCGTTCGGACTCGGGTCCCGGTTCTCCCTCGGATCAAGTCTGACGTTGGTCGGAGAACAATTTTGCTTTTTGCCCGTCAGGCGCCGCAGTGAGTTCCAGATTCATAACGACGTGTGATGGCGCGGAACAATGCGGTGATGAAGAACGAAAGGAATTGGAAACTATAAACGCCGGCCAATGACGCGGCATTCACGCCCGCGTAGCGCGAATGACGATGTTACATTGAGGTGTCGTGCCTCGCGCAATTCTTTCGTAACTCAGCTGACACGTTTTGGGATGCTTAAAGCCACTTTTACCTCTCATAGGTGAAACTGCACGAAACCGGGACATCGCAAAAAAAGGTTTCAGCGCCCTATGAGCCAAACGATCCTTGTTGTCGACGACGATCCCGTACAGCGGCGCGTCTTGGAAGCCGCCATTGTGCGGCTTGGTCTGACGGTCGTAACGGCGCCGGGTGGCGGGCCCGCACTCGACCTTCTCTTCGGACCGCGCGGCGAGTCTATATCTCTGGTGCTGCTCGATCTGGTGATGCCCGATATCGACGGCACCGAGGTTCTCAGCAAATTGCGCGCCGTCAATCAAGGCACGCCGGTCATTGTGCTGACCGCAAAAGGCGGCATCGATTCAGCCGTCGAAGCCATGCGTGCCGGCGCCACCGATTTTCTGGTCAAGCCGGCCAGCCCCGAACGAATCCGCGTTTCGATTCAGAATGCGTTGAAGCTCGGCGCCCTGACGGGCGAAGTTTCGCGCCTGAAGAAGAAGACGCAGAACCTCCTCGCGTTCGACGATCTGATCGCCAAGAGCGCCATCATGCGTCAGGTCATCAAGATCGGCCAGCGCGCCGCGCAATCGACCATTCCTATTCTCATTGAAGGGGAATCGGGCGTCGGCAAGGAACTGATCGCGCGCGCCATTCAAGGATCTTCCGACCGCGCCGGCCGCGCCTTCGTCGCGGTGAATTGTGGTGCCATCCCAGAGAATTTGATCGAAAGCATTCTGTTCGGCCATGAGAAGGGAGCCTTCACCGGCGCCACCGACAAGCATCTCGGCAAGTTCCAGGAGGCAGACGGCGGTACGTTGTTTCTCGATGAGATCGGTGAACTGCGCCTGGACATGCAGGTGAAGCTCCTGCGCGCGTTGCAGGAAGGCGAGATCGATCCGGTTGGTGCCAAGCGCCCCGTGAAAGTCGATGTGCGCATCATCTCGGCCACCAATCACGACCTTAGCGAGCTCACGCGTGAAGGGCGCTTTCGCGAGGATCTCTATTATCGCCTGAATGTTTTCCCGATGCAGATTCCGCCTTTGCGCGATCGCCGCGAAGATATTCCGGCCTTGGCTGCCTATTTTGCGGCACGCTTTTCGGCCGAAGAGAACAAACCGATTTCCGGTTTCACACCGCAAGCCGAAACGATGCTCGATGCCTACAATTGGCCGGGCAATGTGCGCCAGCTCGAGAACACGGTTTTCCGCGCCGTGGTTCTTTGCGAGTCCGACGTGCTCGATATCGTCGACTTCCCGCAGATCGCGAGCGCCATGGGCGTCGTTGCCGTGCAGAGGCCAGTGGCGGGTGCGACTGTTCCGTCCACCACGACGCCGGCGCAAGCGGCAACGCCTGCACGGTCATCCGCTTATATGGTGATGGCGACGGATATGTCCGGTCACTTGCGCAAGCTTGAGGAATTGGAATCCGAACTCATCCGCATGGCCATCTCGCGTTACGACGGGCATATGTCGGAAGTGGCGCGCCGCCTCGGCATTGGCCGCTCGACGCTGTATCGCAAGCTGAAAGATCTGGGCTTGGATACCGGTGAAGTCGTGGAGAAGTCCGAGAGTCCCGACGAGCCGAAACGCGCCAGCGCTTAATTCGCTTTCACGATAAGAACATCGACGGTCGCGTAAGGCGCGCCGAAGAGCTGTAGCACCGCGTCGCCCGCAGGCAACGGAAACTCGACCTTCTTGCCAATGGTGGTGCAGGCGGGTCCACGGCCGAACGTGGTGGATTTCGCCAAAGCGCCGTTCTGAACGATGTCGATCCACATGCCTTCACTCAGCACAACGCTATAGATGCCGGCCTTCGGCACTTTGAATGATGCCATGGCGGAATAGACATATTGCGCCGGCATGTCTTTCTGTTCCGGCGGCATGATGAATTGCATGCCACCGCGTGCGACCATTGTCAGGCTCGTGCGCTTTCCCACCGCGATCACGGTGCGGTTCACATCTCCGGCATTATGCGCGGTGACAGCCTTCGCCCTTTCGCCGGCCCATGCGGTGAGTGTGCCGGTCAAACCCGACTCCGGATTGGCGCAATTTTCCGCTTCGCGCGCGGCTGCTGAACTCACGAATCCCAACGAGATAGAAGCCGCCAGGACGGTCGCCAGCATGCGTCCAATGGTCATCGAAGTCCCCTTTGCCTCGTTATACTTGAATAAGTATCACGGCCAATTACGGGGATCAACGATACGTACTAGGCCGAGGGGGTGAAACATGAAACGGGCGATAAAAGCCGCATTGCTGATGAGTATCTCGTGCAGCGCCGCTATGGCGCAGCAACCGGCCCAAGACGCTGAAAACGCTTTCGATCTCGGCCGTATCGAAGAAATTTTCATCACGCGCAGCATCATTCAAGATGTGGAAATGCCGATCTCGTCGTCGCGCGTCACAGCGGATGAGATCTACACCTTCGAGCGCACGCATCTCGATGAAGCCATGGCGCTGATTCCGGGCACGGTGGCGACGAGCAGCGGCGGCAGCCGCAATGAGAGGTTGATCTTCGTCCGTGGTTTCGACCGCTTCCAGGTTCCCATCTCCATCGATGGCATTCGCATCTATCTGCCGGCCGACAATCGGCTGGATTACGGCCGCTACCTCACCGGAGACCTCGCCGAAATTCAGGTCGCCAAGGGCTACGTCTCGGTATTGAACGGGCCCGGCGCCATTGGTGGTGCCATCAATATGGTGACGCGCAAGCCCGTTCGGGAATTCGAGGCCGAAGCTTCGGCGCGCGTTGGCTTCGATGGCGATCTCAAAGCCGCCAGCCATGAATTGTTTGCGCTCGCGGGCGCGCGCACCGGCGAATTTTACTTTCAAGCCAGCGGCACGCTGAGCCGCCGCGAATACTTTACGCTGTCCGACGATTTTGAACCGACGGTGAACGAAGACGGCGGCAAGCGCGAAAATTCACAGACGCGCGATTGGCGCGTCAATGTCAAAGCGGGATGGCAGCCGGGCGAAAATGAAGAATATTCGATCAGCTACACCTCGCAGCACGGCGCCAAAAGCGCGCCGCTCCACGTGACCGATGCGATCGGCTCACAGCGCAATTGGACCTGGCCCTATTGGGACTTTGATTACGTCTACGCGCTTACACGCACGCCTCTTGCCGATGGCATCGAGCTCAAAACGCGTGCTTATTACAACAATTTCTCGAACGGCCTCTATGCTTACGACAACGCCACTCTGACCACGCAGTCTGCGTCGCGGGCGTTCCGTAGCTATTACGACGACTACGCCTATGGCGGCAGCATCACGCTGAGCGCCGAATTGGCGCCGAACGATACCGTGGCAGTCGCGGGACATTATCGGCGCGACAACCATGTCGAATGGCAGGATCTGTTCGCGCCGCCGCAAACCGAGCCGAAACAGACCAACCGCGAAGACACCTATTCGCTCGCGCTCGAGAACCACTTCCGCGCCACGGAGGCACTCGAACTGGTCGCCGGAATCAGCTATGACTGGCGCAATCTCATGATCGCCGATGATTGGACACGCACAGTGGCGAACAATCCGCCGCCGCCGCGCGTTACATCGAGCGGCTTTGTGCATTATCCGATCGATGACGGGGCTGCCTTCAATTGGCAGGGCGCCGCTATTTATGATCTCGGCCAGTCGACGCTGCATGCCAGCATCTCCTCGCGTTCACGCTTCCCAACCATTGCCGACCGCTTCAGCACACGCTTTGGCGGTGCCACGTCGAACCCGGCATTGGATGCGGAACGCGCGACCAATGTGGAAGTAGGCTATGCTGGCCCGCTCATGGAAAACATCCATGCCGAGGGTGCGATTTTTTACAGCAGCCTCGACGACGTCATCGCGCCTGTCAGCCTTCCCGCTGGGCCGTTCGGCGGCGCAGCCGGAACATTCATTACCCAAAATCAGAATCTCGCCGATGGCGAATATATGGGTTTTGAAGTGAAGCTGACGGCGGCCCTGTCGGACACAATTGAAGTCGGCGGCAACTACACCTATCTCGACCGCGACATTAACGACCCGAACAACAGCCTGATCCGTCCCACCGGCACGCCGGATCACACCGCCTTTTTATACGCCACAGCGCGTCTGTTGCCGGGGCTTGAAGTCACGCCGAGTGTCGAAATCGCGTCATCGCGCTGGACATCCAACACGGCGATTACGGCGTATTACCGGACAGGCGACTACGCGATTGCGAATCTGGGCATCAGCTATGACGTGCTGCCGAACGTGACGATCTCCGCCACCTCGCGTAATTTGTTCGACAACAATTATCAGTTTGTCGATGGCTTCCCGGAAGCGGGACGCAGCTTCTCGCTGGCGCTGCGCGCGAAGTACTGATTCTAAACGGACAACCCCCTCATCCTTCGAGACGCGCTCCGCGCTCCTCAGGATGAGGGGGGAATACTTCAACTCACTCGTTGAATATCGCCCGGATCTTTCCAGCAATGTCATGGCCCGCAAAAGCGGGCCATCCAGGCGATCATGAGCTCTACTGCTCACGCGGACGCGTGAGCGCTGGATGGCCCGGTCAAGCCGGGCCAGGACAAGAGAGGAGAAGCGGTCTTACTTCACGCCTAGCGCGGTGAGGTAGAGATCGAGAATCGCTTCCTGCTCCTGGCGGTCGGCGGCTTCGAGCCGGCGGATGCGAACCACCTGGCGCATGATCTTGACGTCGAAGCCTTCGCCTTTGGCTTCGGAATAGACCTCGCGAATATCGGCGGCGAGGGCGGCCTTCTCTTCTTCCAGACGTTCGATGCGCTCGATCAGCGAGCGCAGTTTGCCTTCCGCGAAGCCACTCTTCGCCATACAGAATTCTCCTTGCGCGGGGCGCCATCGGGCACCCCGCCTAAATTTAGATGGGCGCGGACCCTAGCGATGGGTTCTCGGCCAGGCAATCGCCCGGCTGCGTCTAGCTGTGAGTCTTGTCGTTTTTCGCGAAGGCGGCCAGCGCATCGGGGGCCGCTTCTTTCTGGTAGCGCTTCTTCCACTCGGCCGGCGGCATGCCGTAGACGATCTCGCGCGCGGCGTCCTTGTCGAGCGTGATGCCTTTTTGAGCGGCGGCTTCGCGGTACCAATCGCCCAGGCAATTGCGGCAAAACCCGGCGAGATTCATCAGGTCGATGTTCTGCACGTCGGTGCGGCTGCGCAAATGGGCGACCAGGCGGCGAAAGGCTGCGGCCTCCAACTCGGTGCGCCTTTTTTCATCCATACTCGATCCTCCGGTAATTTCGGCCGCGCGCACCAACGGCCGGCTATATTCGATACGTAACGGCCCCATGGCGACAAATGCGTCGCGCAGCACGCTCTCAAGCCGCTTTGCCATCGCCGCGACACCAGCTTCATCGGCGATGAGATCCTGCCTGATCTCGATCAGCACATGCGGCAGGCCGTTCATGGTGCCGTGCCGATAAAGCGTATCGTTCTCCAACTCGCCGTCATAAGGCTCGTTGTCGCCGATCGTCAGGTCGCTCTCGTGTTCGAAGCGCTTCAACAGCGCGCACGCCAAGCGGTAATCGCGGTCCCACAATATGCCGACATGCCAGGGCCGCGCCCAGCCGCGCCACACCGGCGTGAAACTATGCATGGAGACGATGATGGGAACGCCGCCTTTCGCCATGGCTGCGTCCAATATTTCCGCGATGGCGGCATGATAGGGCGCGTGATAACGGGCAACGCGCTCCATGAGTCCGTCGTGGGTGAGGCGCGCGTTTCCCGGCACGATACGTCCGTCCGAAAGCTTCATCGCCGCAGTCGGATCGTCGGCGCCGCGATTGAGATCGACCAGAAGCCGCGACCAAATGCCCAGCAGCGCCGGCGCCTCGAAGGCTTTCGCCAGCGCGCGCGTCAATGCGCCGGCGCCTATATCGCTGGCAATATGAGAAGAGAGGTCATCCTCCGAAAGGCCAAGCGTGTTCAGCTCCAGCGGAATGCGGTTCGAGGCGTGATCGCACAGGAACAGAATCCGAGGCGGCGCCTCGCTATTGCAAATTTCATATGGCGGATCGGTGTCGGCAGACATGGCGCACTATTTCACGACGCGCGCCATGATAGGGGCTCCATTGACAGTTTTGCACAACACACCACCCTGAGCGGCAGTGAGTCGCGCCCCTCGCGCGGCCATGAAAGACCGGAAATTGCCTCGGGGACATTGTCGCCTGGGTGCAACCGGATTAGGAACTTCCGGATGCGCCGAAACCGAAAAACCAAGATTCTCGCCACGCTCGGCCCTGCCAGCAACACGCACGAGCACATTCGCACTCTGTTCATGGCCGGCGCGGACATGTTCCGCATCAATATGAGCCACACCCCGCACGAAACCTTAGCCCGCCTGGTCGGCGTGGTGCGCCGGGTGGAAACGGAAGTCGGCCGTCCCATCGGAATTCTGGTCGATCTTCAGGGGCCGAAACTCCGTTTGGGCAAATTGCCCGGCGGCGAGCGCATGCTGGAGACCGGCGGCAGGATCGCCTTGGTACGCAGCGAGACTTCGGACGATCCGGATATTCTGCCGATTCCCCACGCCGAAATTTTCGCGGCGTTGAAGCCCGGCGCCTTCATTCTGATCGACGACGGCAAGGTGCGCCTGAAGATCGATGAGATTTCCGCGCAAAACATGAGCGCGACCATCGTGCAAGGCGGAATGGTCAAGAACCATAAGGGCGTCAACCTGCCCGACACGCTGCTGCCGATTCCGGCCCTCACCGCCAAGGACCGCAGCGACCTCGACTATGCGCTGTCGCTGGACATCGACTGGATTGCGTTGTCCTTCGTGCAGCGCCCCGACGACGTGGCGGAATTGCGCAAAGCCGTAGCGGGCCGCGCCGGCGTTCTGGCCAAGATCGAAAAGCCGTCGGCACTGTTATGCCTCGATGAAATTCTCGAACTGGCCGATGCGGTGATGGTGGCGCGCGGCGATTTGGGCGTGGAATTGCCGCTCGAAGACGTCCCCGGCTGGCAAAAGCAGATCACCCGTGCGGCGCGCCGTGCCGGCAAGCCGGTTGTGGTCGCCACGCAGATGCTGGAATCGATGATCACCAATCCGGTGCCGACGCGCGCTGAAGTGTCCGACGTCGCGACCGCCGTGTTCGAAGGCTCGGACGCGGTGATGCTCTCGGCCGAAACCGCCTCGGGCGCCTTTCCGGCGGAAGCCGTCAGCGTCATGGACCGTATTGCCAAGTCGGTGGAGCGGGGCCCGCTCTATCGCCCGATCATCGAAGCGCAGCGTATGCCGCCCGAGCCCACTATGCCCGACGCGATTCTGTTCGCCGTGCATGACGTCTCCAACACGATCAACGCGTCGGCCATTGTCTGCTGGACCAAGTCCGGGTCCACGGGCCTCCGCGGTGCGCGGGAGCGGCCACAAGCGCCGATCCTGGCGCTAACGCCAATTCGCGCCATGGCTCGCCGTTTGACAATTGTCTGGGGTCTGCATTGCGTGGAAACCGAAGACGCGCATGACGTCGATGACGTCGCCGACCGCGCCTGCCGCATCGCCTATCAGCACGAATTCGCCAAATTGGGGGATCGTGTTGTGGTAACGGCGGGGCTGCCGCTGGGTACGCCGGGCGCCACCAATCTGCTGCGCGTCGCCATTGTCACGCGCAAGGCGATCCAGAGCTAATTATTTTTGCGCTCAGCCGCACATTTAGCCCCTGTCATCCCGGGCGCGGCGTAGCGCGTCAGCGCTGCAACGCAGACCCGGGATCCAGGTCTACGCATGCTTCTCAGAACAGAAACCTATATTGGTCCATCCTTCGAGATGCGCGTTCCTAAGTGTTATGGCCCGCGAAAGCGGGCCATTCAGGTGATCATAGAGTCTGTTGCTCACGCGGACGCGTGAGCGCTGGGTGGCCCGGTCAAGTTGGGCCATGACAAGGACGTGCTGTACAGGACGAAGGATTAGAGGCGATTCGCCGTCGTCACACGCCGGGTTCGCAAAGCGGGAAGCGGTAATTCTCCTGCCGCCGCATGCGAAAGAGATAATTCGTTTCGATATGGCGGACATGCAGTTCGCGCGGCGCCGTGAATTCCACCCCGTAGCGTTCCATCCGGGCAACGGGTTTGCCGGCGGCGGTTTTTACATTGGTGATCAGCGTTAAGCCTTCCAGGCGCCAATGGCCCGTCTGCGAGAATTGCCATTGCAATTCGCATTTCTCGTATTTGCGAAAAAAGCTGACGAAGCTTCCGTCGGCGCGGAAATGGTCAATAAAATCCTCGCGCTCGTCGACCGGCTGACCGCGGCCATACCAGATGCCGACAACCGATTGCGGCGTATCGGCCGCGTTGGCAATGCCGGCCGCGAACGAAAGCAATAGTCCGAGAAGTGCGGCGCGCATCAAACGCCACCGCGAAAGCAGCGCGGGAAAGCGAACGCATCCACGCGGGTTTCGACAAGCAATTCCGCGGTGCTGAGATCGCGCGCGCGATATTGCCGCGTCGTCACCGCTTCGAGCCCATATTGGTGCGTGAAACTCACTGCCTTCCCATCCACCTTCTGTGTGGTCACGAGATAGATGTTGCGTTCCACCGACCAGGTTCCGGTTTCGCGCTGCGTCCACGACACGGTGCAATTTTCGTAGTGCCGAAATTCAGCCGTGAAACTTCCGTCGCTGCGTATCTCGGTCAACGACATCACGTTGGGATCGCGCGCATGCGCAGCATTGCGCCAAATACCGACCAGTCCACTGCCTACAAAATTATTGGCCGGCGCGGCGCCACCCAGCAACAGCGCAAAGCCGCCGATCAATGCTTGCAGGAAAGCGGAATAACGCCGGCGCATATGGGCGCCTCAGGTGCCCTCGCGGCAGGGCGGAAATTCAAACTTGTCCGCGCGCGTGACGCTGAAGAGATAATTGTCGGTCTTGAGCCGCGCATCGTGCTCGGTCGGCGTCAGACGTTCGATCGTATAGACATTGGTGAAATTCACCTTCTGCCCGTCCACCACCGTGGTGACGATGTCCTGGACATTCTCCTTCACGCTCCAGGTGCCGCTTTCAATATGGTTCTGCGAAACATTGCAGCCCTCATATTCGCGAAAATCGCTGGTGAACGTGCCGTCGTCGCGGAAATTGATCAGATAGACGATGTTGTTTATTTCACCCGGCTGTCCGTGTCCGAGCCATATGCCGAGCAGTCCTGCGCGCGTTTTGGTCGTAACGTCTTCGCCGCCGCAGCCGGCAAGCGTGAAACCGCCAAGGACGAGCAAAATCGCCGCTATGCGCGAGCGCAGCGAAAAGAATTGCGACACGTTTAGATTCCTTGGCCTTCGACAGAGCGGGTCAATTCCCGGATGCGATCTTCAATGCCTTCGATATGCGGATTGAGCTCGAAGGCTTGGCGATAGGCCGCAAGCGCGTGCTCTTTGTCACCGAAATCCTGAAGGATGCCGCCAAGCTCCGCCATCGCGACATAATGCTTAGGCTGCAGCACCAGCACTTGGCGAAGCGATGTCACCGCCGCTTCGAAATCTTCTTTATGCATCGCGACGGCGGCGCGCCGGTGCCAGCCCTCAGCGTAAGCCGGCACAAGCTCCGTCACCTTCACCATCAGCGCGTCGGCGGTTTCGAAATCTTCATCGGCCAATGCTTTGGCGCCGCGCTCCATCAGAAGCTCGGCGGTGGCGCTTCCCGAGCGCGCCCAAATTTCTTGGATCTGACGTTCGATGCCACGCGCCGTGCGTTCGTCTTCCGCCACTTTCAGCCGGTCCAGCAATTGATCGACTGTAACCGGCGCCGGCGCGGTACGCGCAGCAGCGCGCGCGCCGGGCGCCGCCGGTGCCTTGTCGGGTGCTGCGTTTGGCGCAGGCAGTGGCGCCGTGCGCGGCATGTTGGGAATAGGATGCGGATCTTCCGGCGCGGGCGCGGCTAAACCCACAACCGACGACGACATAATCAAAGCGAGCGCGAACGGCGCTATGACAAGGCGCATCTGTCTATCCTAGCGCAATCGAGGCCAGGGGACAGCATAACTCAGCCGTGAAGAGGTGTTAACCCTGGCGCGCTTTGAAGCGGGGGTTCTTCTTATTGATGATATAGACGCGCCCTTTGCGCCGGATAATACGACAATCCTTGTCGCGCTTTTTCAGCGAGCGAAGCGAATTGCGTACTTTCATTGTAACTCTCCGGCGTCCTGCCCCGGGGTGGTACCCCCGCGGGAGGGCGGAAACTATTCAGGCGACTTGAACCTGTCAATGGCGCGAAGTGGGCTGAAAAGTCACGCTCAGGGCCTTTTTCGCTCCTCGCGTCGCGCCGGCTCGGGCTCCTGTGTTACATGATTCGCTATGACCCTTGATTTGCCTACGACTCTCGCGATTTTGGCCGTTATCGGCGCGGTGTTTGTCTATGCCAATTGGCGCGCCCGCCAGCCCCCACAACCCCTGAAAGTGCGAATGCTGAACTATAACGTGGTGCAGATCCTGACCATTGTGGTGGCACTGGTCTTCCTGGCCCATCTGGTGACGCTCCTGGGCGGTCAAATCAGGGGCGCGCAGCTCCCATGAGGGCGCACCCCGTCCCGCGCGCCGTTTTGGGCGGGCTGGCCGTGGCTTTGCTTGGGGTTTCGGGCTGCGCCAATACGGCCGGCAATAGCGCGCCGGCCTCGGTGATCGCGGAGCCCGCCGGCCAAATGGCGGCCAATGCACCTGCCAATGTGCCCGAACCGCAGCCCCGCCCCGATGACGAGCTCAAATTCGAGGCCTTTCTGGCAGTCTTCCGCGACGAGGCCATTCGCCAGGGCGTCCGCCCCGAAACCTATGACCGCGCCATTATGGGCCTCACGCTGGATCGGCGGGTCGGCGAGCAGAATGCAGCCCAGCCGGAATTCGTGCGCCCCGTTTGGGACTACCTCGCCGGCGCCGTATCCGATCTTCGCGTTAGTCAAGGACGCGAGAAACTGGCCGAGCAGGCGCAGCTTTTCGACCGTTTAGAGCCGACTTACGGCGTGCCGCGCCAAATCCTCACCGCTGTCTGGGGTCTGGAATCGGGGTTTGGCCGCAATATAGGGCGCTTCAACCTGTTTCAGTCTTTGGCGACGCTCGCCTATGACGGTTCGCGCCAGGCCTATGGCCGCCGCGAATTTATCGCCGCGCTGAAAATCGCCGATGCGGAAAAACTGGACCCGCGCACCATGGAAGGCTCATGGGCCGGCGCCTTCGGCCAAACGCAATTCGTCCCTTCCACGTTTTTGGAGCATGCGGTCGACGGCGACGGTGACGGCAATCGCGATCTCTGGAACAACCCGGCCGACGCATTGGCCTCGGCCGCGTCTTACTTGAAAGAGTCCGGCTGGCGCGCCGGCGAGTCTTGGGGCGAAGAGGTACGGCTGCCGGAAGGCTTTGCCTTCGATCAAGCCGACGAAACGGTCAAGAAACCGGAACGCGAATGGGCCATGCTCGGTGTGCGCACCGCCACCGGCCAAGATTTACGCGACGACGAAACGCCGGTTTCTATTTTTCTGCCGTCAGGCGCGCGCGGACCGGCCTTCCTCATCCGCAACAATTTCAATGCCATTTTGCGTTACAACAACGCAACGTCCTATGCGCTCGCCATCGGGCTGTTGGCCGATCGCATGCGTGGGCGGGACGGCGTGATCGGATCGTGGCCGCGCGATGAACGCCAGCTCAATCGCGAAGAACGTATGACACTGCAAACCGGCTTGAACGCGCTGGGCTACGATGTCGGCATGCCCGATGGTGTGATCGGACGCCAGACACGTTCCGCTTTGCGCGCTTATCAAAAGATGCGCGGCCTACCCGCCGATGGCTTCGCCACCGTAAGCGTTCTCACGCAGATCACTGCCGAACGTCCGGCGCCGCCGGCGCCATAAGCGCGTTCCATTCCGTTGTGTACTGCGCACCTCGCGTGACGCTGCGCATTTTCTCGTCTAAGTTGCAGCACAACAGCCATTCGGGATCACCCGAGGCATTTGGAGGGCTACGCGCATGATCCGGTTTTCGGCCGTTATCGGCACCGCTTTGATTTGCTCCGCGTCATTGTTTCTCGGCGCCGCCGCCGCGCCTCCCGTTCCTGCCTATGTAACCGCGGCGGTGAACGATGCCGGGCGCAATGCCGAGCAGCGCACCAATGACGCGGTTCGCAAGCCAGCGGCGGTCGTTGCCTTCTCCGGCATGAAGGCGGGCGACAAGGTGGTCGATTTCCTTCCGGGCGGCGGTTATTACACGCGCATCTTCTCGAAGGTCGTCGGAGCTAACGGTCACATCTACGCCGCCGTGCCGGCGGAAAATGTCGCGCGCCGCGCCGATGCCGACGCAGCCGTCAAAGCGCTGGCAGCAGCGGGCTACGCCAATGTGTCGGTGATCAATCCTGCGATGGCCGCGTTCACCGCGCCGGAACCTGTGGACATCGTCTGGACGTCCGACAATTACCACGACATGAAGAACGCCAACGATCCGGCGGCGATGGCCGCGCTGAACAAAAGCATTTTCAACGCGTTGAAACGTGGTGGCCTCTATTTCGTGGTCGATCATCGCGCCGCGGCGGGTTCAGGCCTCACCCATACGCGCACGCTGCATCGCATCGACCCCGAAGCGGTCAAGGCGGAAATCCTGGCGGCTGGTTTTGTTTTCGAGGGCGAGAGCGATGTTCTGAATGTCGCCGGCGATGATTTGACGGCGCACTCCACTTTCGCGACGTCGCAATTCGTCTTCCGCTTCCGCAAGCCGTAAGGAGGTCTCGCGCGCGTTCGCCGCGCGCGAGATACTCGCTCAATAATTGTTATGCGACCACGCGGTGGTGAAGGTGAACGGCACCAATATGTGTGCCTGGTTCGACGTGTCACCCCAGATCGTCATGCCTAGGAAAAGCGGCTTCGGATTTTTCACCACCAGATGAAGCTTTCCAGCGTCGGCAAGCATCGCTGCGCTCACCACGAAGGTCAGCTCGGTGCCGCTTTTCACGGTGGTCGGCACCGGCTTGTCGTTCACATAGACGATGGAGCGCGTGTTGAAATTGATGCCCGTGAGTTTGAACTCCGTATCCGTCGCGCCCTGAATGATAGTGTGCGGGTGCATCGTCTCGATGCCCGGCGTCAGTGACATGGTCGGATTGGGCACGGGTCCCATGCCCGGCATGCGGCGGAAATCGGAAAGCCCGGATTGGATGTCCACCTTGTCACCGTTCGGCGCGGTGTAAACGGCGATCACCTTCGCCTCCGGCAGGTTGGTGATGCGCTTCACCGCTTCCACCCACTCCAGATTGCTGACGACCAGATTGTCGAAGGAGGTCATGCTGTTGGCGAACATGCCGCCTTTGTAATCGGCGTGATAGGCGCGCTCATGCACCTTGCCATCTTTGATGACGGTGTCGATCTTGCGCATGTTGAGAATATCGACAGCGGGATCGGCATTCACGATCAGAATGTCGGCCAGCTTGCCGACCTCGATGCTGCCGATGTCGTTGATCTTGAAATGATGCGCGGTCCAGCTTGTCGCCGCTTCCAGAATTTTCATCGGCGCCACATGCGCGTCTTCCTGGAACACGGCCATTTCCTGATGCACGCCGAGGCCCGGCGCGGCTTGCGTGATGTCGCTCGCCACAACGGCGTGGCCGCCGGCCTTGATCAGATCGCCGATGAGCTTCGCGTGATTCAAGAAGCCGCAGCGGCGTAACGAAACGCGGCCCGCCGGCATGTATTCCTCCGGCGATTTCGCATTGTCCCACAAATCTTCCATCGTGAATTGCGGGTAGTAGGCGCGCAAATTGGGATCGTTGAAAACGTCGCGGTCTTCCTGCTGCACGCGCGCCCAAGTGGACGTGAGGCCGCGGTCCATCGCCACGAAATCCGGCTCTAAGGCCGTGTCGTGCTGCACGAGGAACGCGATCATCTCGCGTTCTTTGGCCTCGTCCATATCGCAATAAGGCTCGGACGGCTCGCCCACCCAGTCCTTCCAGATCTCGGGATTTTTCGCGATCTGATTGCCGATTTCGCCGGTGTGAATCATCACGTCGGCCCCCGCCAGCACGCATTCTTTGCCGCGCGTCTGCGGCCCAACGCAGCGCATAACGACGGCTTTGCCGGCCTTGTGCGCTTCGTCCGCATAGGCCGCCCAAACCTCAGGCGGCGCAGCGCCGTCATTGGTGCCGAGAAAATCGGCGCCGCCTGCGATATTGGCGCGCACCAATGCGCGCGCTTCTTCCGGTGTGGTGATGGTCTTCTGTCCGGCGCCCGGCAAATAATTGTCACGCGCCATGCCGTATTGGCGTTGATAGGCCGGGTCGTTACGGTCCGCGCCGCCGCCTTTGGCGTTGAGCACAACTTGATAGAGGCGCGGGCCCGCATAGATGCCGTGATTGATAGCGTCGCGTTCGGCGATGCCACCGTCATTGCGCGCGCCGCTCACCATGGCCGAGGTGACGCCGTAATAGAGAAACGCCTCGCCATACATCCAATTCCAATTTGCTTTGGCGTCGATCAGCCCCGGCGTAATCCATTTGCCGGTGGCGTTGATCACCGTCGCATTCGCTGGGATCTGCACGCGGCCGACGCGTCCCACGGCCGCGATGCGATTGCCGCGAATAACGATTACGGAGTTCGCAATCGGCGCGCCGCCATTGCCGTCCAGCAGCGTACCGCCGCGAATGGCAAGGACTTGCTCTTGGCCTTGCGCCGAAGCGGGGCCATCGGCGTAGAGCGCGAGGCACGCGAAACCGACGGACGCCAAGGTCAAATGCTGAATTGTCTTTCGCAAGGCACATCTCCCGAAAATCATGCGGCTTCCCGCCGCTTTGTTGTGTGCAAGCTAGGATATCGTGGGCGGGTAGGCCAGAAGTTTTCGATGTCCGGTTTGGCTCAGCAGTAGTCTGGACGCCCCTGGGTGATCCGTTTGAAATTCTCTTCGACGGTCTGCGGAAATCCCATTGTGCGACGCCAGGGGTCGACATGCGCGGGATCTTCCAATGGTGCCACCATCCATTTGTGCTCTTCACATATAAGAAGACTTCCGTAACGCTGCGGTTTTCCATCGTGGAACGCGACGGAGTCGTAAAGCATCCCATAGGCCTGCGCGCTTATTTCGCCTTTTGAAACCAACGGCTCCATGGAGGCGAGAATGTTATGCCGCCAAGGCCTGTCGTAAACGGCGTGCTGCACAATGTTCCACGCAGCCTGGACGGCATCCTGTCCATAAACACTTTTCAAGAACCAACCGTCCGAGGGAAGTATGGATTTCAGCGCGTTTTGATTTGCCTCATCATGCGCGCCGATCTCCGCCCAAATTTCATCGCTTGCGCCTTGGCGCTCCGAAAGGGGAATGCTGGAGAGATCGATCTTCTGAAAAATTCCGCCTCGAACAGCTTGGTCGATCTCGCCCATGCGGATCAACCGTTCCGTATCGTCCTTCGGCGGCGGCAGCGCCGCGTGGCGTTTTTCGATCTCTTGATACGCGGCGTGAATGGGCGCGACGAGTGCTTGAGTCTGTGGGCTCAGCGCTTCGGCAGCAATGGCCGGTGTTATGACGGCGATCAAAAATACGAATGCAAGCCCACGCATGGTCATGCCCCCCCGTTCAATATGGCCGCGTGTCGCCTTCGATGGTGGTGCGCAGTAAGAGGCGCCGCTCGGTTGCGGGAAAATCGGTGCGCGCGTGCGAGGAGCAGCGATTGTCCCACAGAAGCAGGTCCCCCTTTTTCCACACATGAGTGTAGACGAATTCGGGCCTCTCGGCGTGATCGAAGAGAATATTCAAAAGTTGGCCGCTCTCATCAGCGGCAAGCCCGTCAATGCGTTCAGTCATCAGCCGGTTCACATAGACCGCTTTGCGCCCCGTCTCTTCATGCGTGCGAAACACCGGATGCATGCATTCGCTGAAAGCTTCGGTGCCGCGCGCATCGCCTTTGATGGTTGAGCCGTAATTGTAATGGTGAAAAGCGTTTTTGCCTTCCAACTTTTCGCGAGTGCGGGGATCGAGCGTCTCATAGGCGGCGTAACCGCTGGCGAACAGCGTGTCGCCACCGTGGCTGGGAATCTCCACCGCGTAGAGCATCGTGGCGCGGCTCGGAATGTCCTTATGGATGAGATCGTGATGGAACATCATCTCGCCGTCGGGCAAAGCGCCGATGGGTTCGCCGTTTTCGCGAATATTCGAAATCAGCATGATGCCCGGCAGCATGCGAGAAAAGCCGGGCGGCGCGTATTGCGGTGGCCGGTGGACTTTTCCCATAGGGCCGAAAAACCCGGTAGCGCGGACGAGGTCCTCCTGGCTGAGATCCTGCCCTGGAAAAACGATGACCAGATGGTCGAGCCAGGCCTGATAGATGGCGCGAATGGTTTCGTCATCGGGACGAATGCGCAAATCGATGCCGCGAATCTCGGCGCCGATATGTTTGGTCAGCGGAACCACGTCCAACCGCGTCTTTGTGGCAGCATCCATGGCGCCGATCTTAGGCGGCGGATGGAGCGCGGCAAGTGGTCTCAAAAATAGGGCCTCGGCGCCGAAATCCACAGAAAATCTAATTGGTTACCGGCTTGTTAACCCTTTGCTAAGAGCAGCTCCCGTATTACCGAAGGGATGGTTGCTGCCCCAACAAAGGTGCACCAAAAGCGGAACTGTCCGGGGAAAACTCCGGCGGCGCCGCGCGGTTCAGTTCGCTCATTCACGGGTTCTGTGTCGCGTGACAAATCCGATCAAACGCCATGACCGCTAGCTCGGCGTTGTTTCTCCTCGATGCGCTGTTGGTCGCGCTGTTCTGGCCGCTGACCGCCTGGCTCAGCATGAATGGCGTGCCGCCGGAAGCATGGGTTCCGCAAGCCGTCATTCTGGTGATTTCGAATCTGGCGTTTCTTTACGCGCTCGGGCTTTATCGCCGCGACGCCATTATCGACACGGGAAAATCGCTCGGCCGCATTCCGGTAACGGTTGCGATCAGTATCATCGTGTCCAGCCTGGTGATCGGCGTTCTCAGCAAGATTTTGTCGCTGGAACTGGTGGGCCCGCAACTTGGACGCATATTCGCAGCTGCCATGGGTTGCTTCACGATCTGCGCCCTGATCGCGCGCATCATATTCCGCGTTTTGCGCCGCCATCCCATGTTCCACACGCGCCTGCTTGTCATTGGCGCCGGCGCGCGCGCTTGGGACCTTTTGTGGATTCTGCGCAGTCAGGGCCGCAATCTCCATTACGACGTGACATTCGTGCACGATGAATCCTTCGGGCCGGTCGATTCACGTCTGTCGTCCGATCCCGCCATTCACATCGTGCCCTATTCCGGCAAGCTGATCGATATCGCCGACCGCTTCCGTAGCGATGAAATCGTGGTCGCGCCGGATGAACGCCGCGGCATGGCGCTGGAAGCCCTTATTACTTGCAAGACCGCCGGCTACCCGGTGCTGCAATATATGAGCTTCTTGGAAAATGAAGTGCGCCGCATCGACATCAAGCGACTTGATCTCACCTGGCTGTTGTTTTCCGAAGGATTTTACTCGCGCCCCATCGACCGCGTCGTGAAGCGCGGCCTCGACATCACACTCAGCCTGTTTATTCTTGTGCTCACCTTTCCATTCCTGCTTATCGCGATGCTGCTCATCTGGTTGGGCGATCGCGGCTCGGTGTTTTATCGGCAGAAGCGCGTCACGCTCGAAGGGCGCACATTTCAGATTCTAAAATTGCGCACCATGCGCATGAACGCCGAATCCGGCGGCGCTGTGTGGGCCGCGACCAATGACAATCGCATCGCCCGGGTGGGCTCTTTCCTGCGTCAAAGCCGCTTGGACGAGCTGCCGCAACTCTTCAATGTTCTATCGGGCGACATGTCGCTGGTTGGCCCGCGTCCCGAACGCCCTGAGTTTGTCGCCGAACTGACGACCCAATTGCCGCTCTATCAGGAACGCCATGCGGTCAAAGCCGGGCTCACCGGGTGGGCGCAAGTCAATTATCCCTACGGCGCATCGCTGGACGATGCGCGCTCGAAACTGAGTTACGATCTTTACTACGTGAAGAACTGCAACCCCGTGTTCGATCTTCTGATCCTCATCCAGACTTTGCGCGTGGTGATCTGGCCCGGCAGCGGCGCACGCTGAACTCATCCTTCGAGACGCGCCTTCGGCGCTCTTCAGGATGAGGAGTGTAGTCAATCCTCATGGTGAGGAGGCCGCGAAGCGGCCGTCTCGAACCATAAGACGCATTTAGCCGTTCCCGAAGATGAGAATTGCTCCACCTCCTATGCGGTGCTAGAGACGGCGAGGCACGCAACAACTCTGATGCCGCGCCCATCAGTAACGCAATTTGAACCTCGACATCACGCCGCACGCAGAGATGCACCGCACACCGCCTACGCGGCTTCGTGTGCTGATCTGGGCCACGCACCTGCAGGCCGACATTCTGGCGCTGTCCAGTTTTCTCGATACCGAACCCGATATCGAGCTTCTCATCGTCACCGTCGAAATCGACGCTTTTCTGAGCGATTCCTTTGCCAAAGTTCGTCCGCTGCGCTGCCCCATTCTGGACCGCGCCGATCCCACTTTGCGTGCGCGGCTGGATGAATTTCACGCCGATGTTGCGGTGGCGGACAATCACCTTCCGCCGCGCGGTGCCGCGCCGAGGCTCGCGTATATTTTCCACGGGCACGGCTGGAAGGATCGCGGCAAGGTCGATCTCTGGACCTTGTTTCACGGAGTCGAGCAGCTCACCGGCGCCGATCCGCGCAAGGCCAATCCGAATTTCCGTGCGCTGTGCTACGGCGTTCCCGATCGCGATTGGCGCTTGCATGAATGGGGGCTGCATCCCGATTGTTTGCGTATCACTGGCAAGGCATTTTCGGATCTCCTATTGGCCCCGCCTTACACGCGCGAAGATCTGGCGCCCAATTACGCGATCGATGTCTTGCACCGTAAGACAATTCTCTTCTGCATCACTTGGCACTATGGCGGGCTCTTCGCATTGCTCGCCGGCTGGCGTGCGGCGTTCGAGCGTTTGTGGAAGCGGCAATCGCCGCGTGCGCGAGACTTTGCTTTTGTCGAACAGCTTGCGCGCGAACTCGGCGCGATGGGCGCCAATCTTCTGATCTGCATGCATGAGCGCCGGCGTTTTCAAGCGGATTTCGTGGCCGAGCTGGAGCGCATCATTCGGCCGTTCAACCATGTGCGGATGAAATTCAAAGACGAGCATCCGGACAATCTCGCCGATCTCGTTGTGGCCGACGCGATGATCTCCAACTACTCGTCCTACCTCACGCATTATTATTTGCTGGGCCGGCCGGCGATTCACATCCGTCCTGTTACGGATGAGAACATGCGCTTTCGCTACGCGATGATGGCGCTGGGACATTTGGTGTTTCGCCGCACATCGGCAGAGCGCGGGGCCTGGATGCTCAGCCTTAACGACACAGGCGGCCCTATTGTGGACACTGCCGAACAAGCGGTTGCTGAAATTCGCCGCGCGCTGGCCGAGCCTTCGAGCGGCCGCGAACCGACACGTGCTTGGCTTGAGCGCCACCTCTTTGGTGCGAACGGGCATTCGGCGGAACGGATAAAATCCGAGCTTGTGGCGCTCTGCGCTCCAACCGACAAAGCCTCAGTTTAAGCTGCCCGCCCGCGGATCATGTCGGCGGCTTTTTCGGCGATCATGAGAACACACGCGTTGGTGTGGCCGGAAACAATATCCGGCATGGCGGACGCGTCCACCACGCGCAAATTCTCGAACCCCCACACGCGCAAATCGGAATCAAGCACGCTGCCTATGGCGCAGGTGCCGACCGGGTGATGCGCGGTGTTGGCGACTTTGCGAATCCAGGCATCGACCTGCGCTGAATTTTTGACGTCGTCCCCCGGCGCCAATTCCTTACCGCGGAATGGGTCGATCGCTTTCTGATAGGCAATCTCGCGGGCGCGGAAAAAACCTTCGCGCAGGCGCGGCAAATCGCTTGGGTGCGAAAGCAAATTCAGGAATATGCGTGGCGGCGCCGCCGGATCTGCCGAGTGCAGTTTCACAACGCCTCGGCTTTCGGGATGAAGCAGCGCAGGCCGCAATCCGAATCCGTCCGCATAAGAAGGCTTCAAAAATGGAAACCACAAATGCACGCCCGCCGGCGCGCCGCGAAACATGAATTCGATGTCGGGCACGGCAAGCGCAGGTTCAGTTTTGACGAAGGCGTGCAGCCCGCCGGGTACGACAGTGGCGGCGCCGATGCCGAAAAAATACGCAAGTGGCATGGCAAGCGCCATGCGATCGAAACGCATCACATCGCGGAAGGGCCCCGGTGTTTTGCGCGCGAACCACATTTGCGCGGCGACATGCTCTTGCAGATTTTTTCCTACCGGAAGGTCGGCAACCGCAGCGACGCCGAGTCGGCGCAAATCCTCCGCGGGGCCGATGCCTGACAGCATCAGCAATTGCGGTGTGTTGTACGTGCCGCCGGCGAGAAGAATTTCCTTGTCCGCTGTCGCGGTGACTGTTTCGCCTCCACGCCGATATTCGACGGCAGTAGCGCGGCTTCCTGTGAAAAGAACACGCGTTGCATACGCGTTCGTCGCAATCGTCAGATTGGCGCGGTGCCGTATCGGTTTCAGATAGGCGTTGGATGACGAGGCGCGGTGTCCGTGATGAATGGAATATTGCCCGCGCCCGAAGCCTTCGGCACTGGCGCCGTTGTAATCGTCGGTCGTGGGAAATCCCGCCGCCTTGCCGGCCTCGCGCCACGCATCGAACAGCGGGTCTTTCGTCTTCGCCCATTCCACGCCCATCGGTCCGGAGCCGCCGCGATATTCGCTCTCCCCGTCCTCCCATGTTTCGATGCGTTTGAAATAGGGAAGCACATCGCGATATGCCCAGCCGGCGGCGCCGCGTTCATTGGCCCAGCGATCGTAATCGCCCGCATGTCCGCGCGTGAACGCCATGACATTGATGGACGACGAGCCGCCCAGCACCTTGCCGCGCGCCGCCTCGATTCGGCGATTGTTCAGCTCCGGCTCGGGCTCGCTCTCGTAACCCCAATCGAACATGCGTTTTCTATGCATGCCGCCGAGGCCGAGCGGCACATGAATATAAGGATGTATGTCGCGCCCGCCCGCTTCCAGAAGCAGCACGCACGCGTTTGCATCTTCGCTGAGGCGATTGGCCAGCACGCAGCCCGAGGAGCCCGCGCCGACGATGATGTAATCATAGCCGGACGCGCGCGCCCTCATAGGCCGCTATTTCAGCGCAACTGATCGGCGATCGCGGCGAGGCCGGCTTGGGCGCACAGATCGTCCTGCACCTGGGTAGAGCCCGCGCTGCCGATGCCCCCGATCGTGTCGTCGCCCATATTGATCGGCACGCCGCCCGAGAGCGCGATGACGTCTTCGAGGTCGCGCTGCGGATAGGTCACAGGATCATCCAGCGTGCGCTTCGCCCAATCCACCGTGGTGCGCCGGAACATGCGCGCCGTATAGGCCTTGCGCCGCGCCATTTCGGGCTGCTGCGCCGTGCCGCCGTCGCCGCGCATCATCAGAATGGTTTGGCCCGCGCGGTCCACCACCACCACCGAGGTGCTGAAGCCCTTGGCGTTGCATGCCGCCATGGACGCCTTGCCGGCCCTTTCTGCCATGGCCAGCGATACGTCCCGCCGGGTTAGAACCTGCGCGTCGGCCGCGCTCGCTATTCCCAATGCCGCTATTACGGCAAAGCCTATTGTCCGTTGCATCCCCGTCCTCCCTTGTTTGAGATCATTTTCATCGCTTTTCGCGTCCTAAGCCAGAGGCTTTTGGAGTGTCCCAGGCGGGGTCTTGCTGCTTGTGAGAAGGGGCGCGAAGCTGTCGTCGATAGCGGCGCGACCGTCGCCGCGACTGGGGAGGATATCATGATCCGTATTGCAGCTTTTACGCTCATGTTCGTGTGCAGCGCGAGCATGGCCTTGGCGGCCGGTGCGCCGCCGATGATCAAAGACATAAAGACCGTCAGCAGCGCTGCCGCGCGGCGGATGGTGGATGTTTGCTCCACCTGGGCCGAAGGCAAGAACCTGGCTCTCGCCATGGTGGTCTATGACGCGTCGGGCAACATGCTGGAATTCCACGCCATGGAGGGCGCAACCGAAAGCGCCATTGCCACCGCGCCCCTGAAAGCCAAGACGGCTTTGCGCTGGCGGCGGGCGACCATTGACGTGAACAAAACCGTGGCCTCCGGCGAAAACCTGGCGCCGCTCTGGATCGGCGATTTTCCCATGGCGGGCGGCGTGCCGATCATGGCGGGCGGGCAGGTGGCCGGCGCCATGGGCGTATCCAGCGCCGATGGCGATGCCTGTGCCAAGGCGGCCATTGAAAGCGTCGTCGGCCGCGCGGCGATTCCTTGAGGGCGCGCATTCTCGTATTCGCCGCAGCGTGCGCGGCGGTTGCAGCGCAGCCATTGCGCGCTGCTGAAGGCGCGCTAGGCGAGCAAAAGACCATCACCAGCACGGGCGCTCGCGCATTGGTCGATTCCTGTTTGGCCTACGCGCAGCGGAACAATCAGGCCGTCGGAATCGCCGTCGTCGATCCCTATGGCAATCTGATCGACTACCACACGATGTCCGGTACCAATGTGATTGCCGGCGAGTCCGCCATCCTGAAAGCCAAGACCGCCGTGCGCTGGTGGCGCTCTACCGAAGAGCTGAACGCGCGCGTGCTCGGCGAACAGAACGTGGCGCCAGTTTGGATAGGCGATTTTCCACAGCGCGGCGCCGTCCCCATCGTCGTTGGCGGCGTGGTGGTGGGCGGCATGGGAATCGGGGGCGGCGGCGGAGACGATTGCGCCAAGGCGGCTATTGCCGCCGTGTTGCCCGGCGCCACGACGACCGTCCTCGGACAATAATTAACGGGCGGCCTTAGGGGCGGGACCAGCCTTGCCAGCCCGGTTCGGGCACGGCTATAGAACCTTGACCGGGCGCGTAGCTCAGCGGGAGAGCACTACCTTGACATGGTAGGGGTCACAGGTTCGATCCCTGTCGCGCCCACCACTTGTTTCCGCACGCGAGACCTCGCGTTCAAGTGGTTTTCGGTATCGGCCTAAAAGAGCACTCCCTTCACACGGGGGGGGGCGTCTCCCGTCCGCGTCCCTTAATTGGTTGATTGCGTTAGGCTAAAAGAGCCCCGAACGGTAATTATCCGGCTCTGGTACGCGCGCTGAAGCTTTTCCGGTCCTCCTGGGAACCTTTTCTAAAATCGCGCGTTCGGATTTGGCGGTTGTTGCGGGGCGGGCCTATGTATTTGGCGAAACGGCGTGGGCTGATTGCCGCCTCGGCATTCATTTGCACCGCCGTGTTTTCCTTGTCCGCCCGGTCGCAGGAGGCGGTTAGCCAGCAACCGGCCGTCGGGCTAACAGACCTTTCCCTTGAACAGCTGAGCGACGTGCAAGTGACCTCGGTGTCGCGCAGCGCCCAATCGGTCGGCGAAGCCCCGGCCGCGATCTACGTGATCACCGCCGACGATATGTTGCGCGCCGGTGCGCGCAGCATTCCCGGCGCCTTGCGGCTGGCACCCAATCTTCAAATCGCGCGGTTGGACGCGGCGAGCTACGGCATCTCGGCGCGCGGCTTCAATCAATCGAATGGCACGGCCAATAAGCTGCTCGTTTTGATGGATGGGCGTGTGGTTTACACCCCGCTTTATTCCGGCGTGTTTTGGGATGAACAGAACGCGCTCATAGAAGATCTCGACCGCATTGAAGTCGTCAGCGGCCCCGGCGGCACGCTGTGGGGATCGAACGCTGTCAACGGCGTGATCAACATCGTTTCGCGCGATGCGCATGAAACCACCGGCGTGCTCGCGACCGGCGGATTGAGTGACCAGTCTCAAGCGCTTGCGCTTCGCTACGGCGCCCGCTTCGGCGATTCAGGCGCGTTTCGGGTCTATGGTCTGGGCCTTCGCCGCGCCGTCAACGAGCCCAATGAGTGGCGTAACATACAAGGCGGATTCCGCGCGGACTGGGGCGACGCACAAGATACGCTGACGCTGCAGGGCGACATCTATGGCGGTGAATCGGACAAGCTCGCCGGACAAAACTCCGACACGACGATCAGCGGCGCGAATGTGCTCGGGCGCTGGAGCAGGCGGTTTTCCAACGATGCCGACGTGCAAGTTCAAACCTATCTCGATCGCACGCGGCGGAGTCTTTCGAGCGGCATCTCAGCAGATGTCGACGCCGGGGCTATAGACGCTCAATTCAATATTTCGCCCGTGCCTGCGCATGACGTGGTGTTGGGTGCCGGCGCGCGCATGACGCGCGACACATTCAAGCCGGGACCGGGAACGTCATTCCTCGACCCGGCGCGAAAAACACTCCACACCTATTACGCTTTCGCCCAAGACACTTTGGCGCTTACGCCAACGCTCTCGCTGATCGCCGGGCTGAAGCTGGAAGACAATTCCTATTCCGGGTTGGAATATTTGCCATCCGCACGCCTGGCATGGAGAGCAAGCGCCAACGCGCTGGTGTGGGGCGCGATTTCGCGCGCCGTGCGCACGCCGTCGCGGGTCGATACGGAACTGGTCAATACAGGTATTCTCACCGGCGGGCCGGATTTCACCTCGGAAAAACTGGTCGCCTACGAGCTCGGCTATCGCGCGCAGCCGAGCGCCCGCTTTTGGTATTCCGTGTCCACCTATTTCAATGTCTATGACGATCTGCGCACGGTGGAAGCAACTGGCCCCGCCGTGTTTCCGCTTGAAGTGCGCAACGGCATGCACGGCGAAACATACGGCATGGAGGCCTGGGGCAGCTACGCGCTCACCAATTGGTGGCGGCTGAACGCCGGTGTGTCTCTGCTGCATAAGGATCTTAAGCTCGACGCCGACAGCGCGGACATCACGGGCGTGGGCTTTGCCGGCAACGATCCCGGCGTGCAGGGCAGGCTGCGCTCGTTGATGGATGTGGGAGAGCGTACAACGCTCGATCTTTCCATGCGCTATGTCGATGAACTGCCAAGCCCGCAGATCCCGTCTTATGTCGCGGTGGACGCCCGGCTCGGCTATCGATTGTCGGATCAGCTGGAGCTGTCGGTCTCCGGTTACAATCTTGATGGCAAGCATCTCGAATTCATCAATCCATCCTTGCCACCGCGCCCTTCATCGCGCTCGTTTTTCTTAAGTGCCCGCTGGAGGTCATAGCGTGCGATTCAAGCGCGTCATTCTTGCGGTGATGCTGTCAGCTTTTGCTGCTGCAGCTTCGCAGTCGCGCGCGCAAACCTCGGAAGATCAAGTCAAGGCGACGTTCCTCTATCGCTTCGTCTCGTTTGTCTCTTGGCCGGAGGGGGTGTTCGCCGATGCGCAGGCGCCCATCCGGATATGCGTTCTTGGCGCAGCGCCATTTGCGGATGTTCTGACGCGAACGACGACAGGACAACGTGTCGCCGGACGAGCATTTGAAATCCGCCGAATTTCAGAACTTGAGGCAGTCACTGAGTGTCACGCTGTCTACGCTGTGGGAGACCGCGCGGACGCGGTGCTGAAAGCGACCCATGGGGCGCCGATCCTGACGGTGACCGACGGCGCGCTGGGCAATAGCGTCACGCGCGGCATTGTTCACTTCGTTACTGTTGATGATCGCGTGCGCTTTCATATCGACGATGCGCGCGCGGCGGAGAGCCGTCTTCTCATTGATCCGAGATTGCTGAGCCTGGCGCTCTCGGTGCGGCGGCGGACGGCGTCATGACGCCTTTATGGACAACCGCACTGCTAGGATCCGGGCGCGCCATCGCGATGATAGCGGCCATTGCGCTGATGCTGCTCGGCCTTGTCATGGTCGCTTTCAATGAGCGCACGTATAACGACCAAAAAGCCCGCGAAATCGGTGTTCAGGCGCAGATCATTTCAGCGAGCGTGGCGCCCGCATTGATGTTCTCGGACAATGGAAGCGCGGCGCAATATCTGCAGGCGCTCAGCGCAAATCCCGGCGTGTCCGCAGCGGCGGTTTATGATTCCCGCGGCGCCCGCATCGCGACCTATAACCGGCGCGACGAGCCGCAGCCGCCTGCCACTGCCGCCGTGCATGCTCCATACTTCGAAAATTCGTCGATCGTCGCCGTGACACCGGTCTATCGAGACGGTCAGGTCTTCGGCGCTGTCTATTTGCGCACGGATGCGGAGACGCCGCTGCGGCGCTTTTCACGTTATGCGGGCGTGGGCGTGCTCATTCTGCTGGCGGCGCTGGTGCTTACGGTTCTCGGCCTTGCACAGGGGGGCGCTCTCGCAGGTCAATTCCGAACTCGCGGCACGCGCGCAGCAATTGCAGCAGGAAATCGAGCAACGCAAACGCGCCGAAGAAGCGCTGCTGCAGAGTCAAAAGATGGAAGCCATCGGCCAATTGACCGGCGGTGTGGCGCATGATTTCAACAATCTTCTCATGGTGGTGCAAAGCGGCTTGCGCTTGATGGAACGCCATTCCGATCCCGTGCGCCGCGCGGCTACCGTCGAAGCCATGCGCCAAGCCCTTGAACGTGGGGCGGGGCTGACCCGCCAATTATTGGCATTGGCCCGCCGTCAGACGCTCAAACTGGAAGCCATCGATCTGGCCATGCATTTGCGCGGTATGCGCGAGCTTCTCGCGCGGTCCTTGCGCGCGGATATATTGGTCGACATCAACACCGCGCGGGATCTGTGGCCGGTGAAGACGGACCCCACGCAGTTTGAAGTCGCCATCCTAAACCTGGCGGTCAATGCGCGTGACGCTATGCCGAAAGGTGGCGTGCTCACGGTCAGCGCGAAAAATGAAACACGCCCCGATGGTGAGTTCGTCGAGATTAGGGTGAGCGACACTGGGCTGGGCATGCCGGCCGATGTTTTGCTCCGTGTATTCGAACCCTATTTCACCACCAAGCAAATTGGCCAAGGCACTGGGCTGGGCCTCAGCCAATTCTACGGCATTGTTTCGCAAAGCGGCGGCAATATCCGCATCGAGAGCGTGACGAATGAAGGCACCAGCGTCATCGTTCTTTTGCCACGCTCGAACGAACCCGCCGCGAAGCCGATAGCCGCCGCGGCGAATGACCCGCTGTTGAATCATATCGCCGGAAAATCGGTGCTCGTGGTCGAGGATGACGACGCAGTTGCCAATGCCGTCGATGAGATGCTCCGGGAAATGGGATACACGCCGACACGGGTGGCGAGCGCGCAAGCGGCGCTGAATGCCGTCGAGGAACGCTGCACCTACGACCTCATTTTTTCCGACATCGTCATGCCGGGTGCGATGAATGGCGTGGATTTGGCGCGCGAGCTTCATAAGCGCTATCCGAATACGCCGATTGTGCTCACGTCGGGATTCAGCGGCACCGCAACGCTGGATGCCAGCTTTCCGGTCTTACGCAAACCCTACAAATTCGAAGATCTGGTGCAGGTGGTTTCACGCGTGACCGCCCCGCGCGCTTCGGAATCGGCGTAAGCGGAACTCTATTCCGGCTCGACGATATGCGCCGTTTCGCGGTGGCCGCAGCCAAGGCACAGCCATTTCACCAGGAAGTCGCGTGAGCGATAGATTTCCGGGCGCGCCCTCTGCCGGTCGCTCATGCGAAAATCCCGCTTCCCGCATTTCGGACAGTTTCTGTAAGTTGCATGTGGATCCGACGCGTCGTTGCGGCCGGCATTCGCCGCAGTAACGCCCAGCCAAGCGCCAAACCTACGAAACGGATCGAGGAACGACCAAGTCGGCTTCGGCGCCAAATGATCGCGCACGCTCACTCCTTCAAATTTGCAACAACGCAGATTGCGCGTTCAGTAGATCATCCGTACGCGCGGGGCGGCTTTAACGGCGGGGGCGCGTTTGCGCCGGGCGGTTTCGCTCGGCGGCAAGGCTGCTGTCTCCGCGGCTAGCTTGTCTGCAGCTTCCTTATCGACAGCTTCTTTGGCGAGACGCAACTCGCGCAATTTTGCAGTCTTAACAGCTTCGGCACTGCGTTCTTTTTTCCGAATTTGCTTGGAAGCGGTTTCGTTACGTTCGACAGTGGTAAAATAGTTCTGCGCGTTTTTCTGCGCCGCATTTTTTGGCTTTGCCGGTTCGTTCATTGGGTTCCCTGTTGCAAGCGCGGACGAGATTATGATCAGGCGCCGGAACGATGGACCGAGGCCAACGCCATCCCATCCGAAATTCCCACCTTCGCGCGCGGTATGTGGCGCGCATGAGATGAGCGGTAGATGGCCGGTCGCTCGGATAGACTTCACAGAGTCTTTCTGGCTCTGTGAACGCTACTCCGCTAAGCCCATTCGCGCGAGCACGAAATTCAATGATACCCAGTTCACGCCTTAGGGATGCGGTTAAACGATCGGCTTAACCGGTACCTTTTTGCGTGAGGCGCTCTGGTAGCTCATGTTGTCGTGCACTTCGCAGTAAGGCTGCCCCAGCCGCGGCGACTGTCCGCAATAATGAAAGCCGGGCTGCGCCGGATCGCCGATCGGCCATTTGCATGTGCGATTGGTCAGCGTCGCGGTGGTGACGAATTTTCCATTGGCGAGTTTGCGCGGCACGCTTTCGACCGGACGCAACGCCGGAAGCTGCGGTGAAGTGGTGATTGTGCCGTTGTCGGTTTCCGCTTGTCGTAATCCAGTCGTAGCCATCGCAACCTTTCCAAGCGCGACGATCAATCGCCCATCGCAGCCAATGTAGATTTGGAATAGGCCCATCAATAGGGCGTTCACCGCAGCAAAGCTACAGCGCAGGCAAAGAGTATTTCCTGCCCTGCTATAGCATTATTCAGCTTTGTATGCTCGCGATGCGGTTGAAAAACCTTAATGAATCCGCAATTTGCAAAAACAGCCATTTTGCAAAAAAAACTGACGTGGTGACGGCAGCCACAGGGGGACCGCAGGTGCCGCCACCACGCGAGAAGGACGTGCCGCTAACTTATTTCGGCGAACGCGATCCACCGACTTCCGTTGATGGCATCACCCTTCTCATTCCGTCTCGCACGCGAAGGAAACCGGTTTTCGGCGCCGCGTTTCGGCTCGGCCATTCGTCGCCGCACAAGCTCTATTCGGTGTCGTAAAGTGCCGAACGGCCTGCGTTTCCCCCATGCTATGCGACCAGAGAGAATGATGAGTCGCACCGCCTTGAAGCGCATCTCGGTGATGACCTAGCCGGGTATACGCTGGTGAGAATTGGGCGCTTTGCGCCCGCTTTTGCGCTCTAGGGTTGAATGGCGCCGGCGCGTATCGCCTGGACGACAGCTTGAACCCGGGTCGCGACATTGTATTTCCGTTTGACCTGTTCGACGTGGAAATTCGCGGTCTTTTCGCTGATCGAGAGAATTTCGCCGATCTCCCAATCGCTCTTGCCGACCGCCACCCATTGCAGGCATTCGCGCTCACGCAGCGTCAGGGGCGCGGGCGGCGGCGCATGGCGGCCTGTCGTGGAAAGCGCACGAATGCGGGCATGGGCATAAATCGCGGCCAAGCGAAGTTCGGCCCGCGCATGCGTGCCAAGATCGGCGGCCAACCCCGCGAACTGCACAATCGCCGTTCCGGTGCGAAGCCCCACGATGGGCGCGACATAGCCCTCACGAAGGCCGAATTCAGCAGCCTCCTGGCGCACGCGCCGCTGCGCCTTGGTGTAGTCGGGAAATTCCAGCACCTCGGTCCAGCTATAGGGCTCGGTGGCGCGCAATAGATGGAGGATGACCGGATCTTTGCGGATGTAATTGCGCCTGATTTAGCGCCGCCGCCATTCCTCGGGATAGCGCACGCAGAGCGTCGCCTCTTCCAAGGATTCGGCGGGTCCCGGAATGTCGATGATTTCGCCATACGGAAGCCCGCTCTGGGAGGTAAACGCTAGAAGCGAATCCCAGACCCGTTCCGCTTGTTCTATTGCCTCAAGTCCATCGATGAACTTGAGCACCTCCGGATAACGGGTACTCAACTATCGGCCCCCGCGCGATTCATGCGGAGCATTAGAACGAAATTCTGACAAAACGAAAGTGAGATGGAACACTGTGGCGCAGGGTGTTCGCCCGGCGCAACACCCCACGCGAATGCCGCAATTCGTTAACGCGAAAAAATGGTCGGTGGCGTGACGGCGCCACGCCTACGCGGCGATCATGCGCTCCACTTCCTGCACGATTTCGCGCAGGTGAAATGGTTTCGAAAGCACCTTGGCTTGCTTCGGCGCTTCAGCCGCTGGATGTAGCGCGACGGCGGCGAAGCCCGTGATGAACATGATTTTGAGTCGGGGATGAAGTTCGGCGGCGCGCTTGGCCAACTCGATTCCATCGAGACCCGGCATAACGATATCCGAGAGCAAAAGATCGTATTCGAGGCCCAGCAGCGCTTCAAACGCCTCCGAGCCGTCGCCGCATGCGGTCACGATATGGCCGGCGCGTTCCAATGCAGCAGCCAAAAAGCGGCGCATGGACTCATCGTCTTCGGCAAGAAGTATGCTGGCCATGCGTCTCGAATTCCCCCGTATCTCTTTCTATAAAGAGAAAAGCGTAAATGCCAGATAGCATGAAGCGTGGGCGCGTGAAGCTTGTTTGCGCGAAGCCAGTTAACGCGCGGCCGGTTGCATAGGGTTTGGTACACGAGGTCCGGATCGTTGCCGCTTCGTCCTTGAATTTGCGCACGTCAGGGCGTCCACTCCTCAAGGCGCCTTGTTAACGACTCGAATCCAGGTAGCTATGACTCTATTCGGTCCTCATCCAGAAGCGACACCCGCTTTAGCTGCCGATCCTGTTCTCGGGGCGTTACAGCGGACCCCGTTTACCGTTGTCGGACCCATTCATAAGCCGGCGCCTTTCATTTTCGCGTCGCCTCATAGCGGCAGCGAATATCCGCTCAGTTTCATTGCCGCCAGCCGGCTCGACGCAATGGATTTGCGCCGTTCCGAAGATGCGTATGTCGATCAATTGTTTGAAGCGGCACCCGCCTATGGCGCCACGCTGATAAAGGTTCACTTTCCACGCGCCTATGTCGATGTGAATCGCGCCGAAAAATAGCTCGATCCGCATATGTTCGACGGTTCAATAGAACCCTTGCCGATGCAGCGCACAGTGCGTGTGGCGGCGGGGCTCGGCGTTATTCCCCGAGTCGTGAAAGAAGGCGTTGAAATCTATCGTCGCCGGATACTCGCTTCGGAAGCGGACTTCCGGCTCGCCCATTTCTATCGGCCCTATCATTTTCGGTTGGTGCAATTGCTGAACGAGGCGCGGACGCAATTCGGCGCGGCGATTCTGATCGATTGCCATTCGATGCCGCCGCTGGCGCGCGGCCACGACATCGTTATCGGCGATTGCCACGGCGAGGCCGCCGGAGCTGAGCTGACCGAGTTCGTTGAGGCCGCACTGAAAGGGCTGGGCTTTCGCGTGGGCCGCAACAGCCCGTACGCCGGTGGCTACCCACAAGCCTTCATGGCCGCCCGTCTGCAGGCTTTCACGCGCTCCAGCTCGAGATCAATCGCGGGCTCTACATGGATGAAAAGCGGATCGAAAAAACGCAGGGCTTTGCCCAATGCCAGGCCCTGTTCACCCGTTTTGTTGCAGCGCTTATAAATGCGCCCGGCCTAGTTGCCCGTTCGGACGACGCCGCACGTCTCGCCGCGCAATAGCGCGAAAGACCGTTCAATTCCCAAAAGGCCAATAAACTCAGGAAAAGCCTGGGCCCTGAAAGAAAAATGGCCGCCCCTGAGGGGGCGGCCAAGTTAGGGAGGAAACGCCCAGGAAGGGCAGCGGTACTGCGAACGGGGGGGGGCGGAATACCGCGCTGCAACAATATGCGGTTTCGCAAGTGCGTAATCAAGCAGAATATTCGATTTTTTAAGGTCCTTCGCGTGGAAGAAAATCACATTTTTTGAAGCATCTTAGCAATAAGATTGCGTATTGCCCGCTTATTGGTGCAACGCACAATTATAGGGCATCGTTAAAGGCACCAGCGAGAGGTGGCGAAAGCACCGCGAATAGGCCAAGCCCATGTTCCGCTTATCGCGAGATGTCGAAACATTCATCCGATCGCCATCCCTCCGTCACTGGAATCAGCGATTTCGCCGCTCGAAAACGCCGCGGTTGCAAGCGCGGCCCGTAAGGAGCAGGTGATCTCATGAACGCTCAATTGCAGCTGCATGCACGATCGTTCCCCCCGAACGCCGTGCGTTTCACGCCCCCGACATTGCCCAAAACCCGCGCGCCGCATCGCGTCAAACGCCATCGCAGCATCTTCATCTCAGACGTCCATTTGGGAACGCGCGGATGCAAAGCCGATCTTCTCGGTGATTTTCTCGCGCACAATGATTGCGACGTGCTCTATCTCGTCGGCGACATCATCGATGGCTGGCGCCTCAGTCGCAGCTGGTATTGGACCGAAGCGCATAGCCGCGTGCTCAACGCGATTTTGCACAAAGCCTCGGAAGGCAAGCGCGTGGTCTTCGTGCCCGGCAATCACGATGAGATATTCCGCTCCTATTGCGGCATCACGCTGGCCGGCATCGAAGTTGTTGCGGAAGCGGTGCATCGCACGGCGGATGGACGCCTATTTCTGGTCACGCATGGCGACCGTTACGATGGCGTGGTGACGTACGCGAACTGGCTCGCGCATCTCGGCGACTGGGCGTACACGATCGCGCTTCAGATGAACGACGTTCTGGCTGTCGTGCGCCGCCATTTGGGCATGCCCTATTGGTCGCTCTCGAATTATCTGAAGCATACGGTCAAGACCGCCGCCGCCTTCATTTGCGAATACGAACATGCCGTTGTGCGTGCCACCAAGGCGCGCGGATTTGACGGCGTTGTGTGTGGCCATATCCATCAGGCCGATGTGAAGACCGTCGATGGCGTGCTCTACTGCAACGATGGCGACTGGGTTGAAAGCTGCACCGCGCTCACGGAAGATGCGCGGGGGCGGCTGGAGATCGTCCATTGGACCGACATCGCACAGGAAGAGCCATTCCTCCCGCCGCTTTCGCGCGCTGCATCCGACGTGCTGGCCACCGCGTGATCACCGGCAAACTGAAATGGTGTCGGCATGCAGATCAGTAAATTTCAGGCGCTAGGGCGCGCTGCAGCACCGCTTCCGGCACGGCGCGTATTGATCGTTACCGATGCATGGACGCCGCAGGTCAACGGCGTGGTGCGAACACTTGAAATGACGGGCCGCGAATTGTCGGCGATGGGTCATTCCGTGCGTTTCGCAACGCCCGAGAACGAAACCACGTTGCCCTTGCCGACCTATCCTGAAATTCGGCTGGCGCTTTATCCGCGTCGCGGATTGGTCCAGGAGCTGGACCGTTACGCGCCCGACGCGGTGCATATCGCCACTGAAGGAACGATGGGCCTGGCGGCGCGCCGGCTTTGCATGGAAAAAGGCTGGCCGTTTACAACCGCCTTTCACACGCGTTTCCCGGAATATGTGCACGCGCGTTTCTCGTTCATTCCGGAATCGGCTGTGTTCGCCGCGTTGCGCGCGTTCCATGCACCGGCGCGTGCGACAATGGTTTCGACGCCGACGCTAAAACGCGAGCTCGAGCACAATGGGTTTTCCCATGTGAAACTCTGGCCGCGTGGCGTGGACGTCGAGCGGTTCAAACCGGCCGGCAAAGATGGTCTGGAACGGATGGGGTTAAACCTGCCGAGCCCGATTTTTCTCTATGTCGGCCGCATCGCCGTGGAGAAGAACGTGGAGGCCTTTGTCAGCCTCGACTTGCCGGGAACCAAGATTGTCGTCGGCGAAGGGCCGCAGCGCGCCGAGCTTCAAGCCCGCTACCCAAATGTGCGCTTTTTGGGATCTCGCACCGGCGACGAGCTGGTGCGGCTCTACGATGCTGCCGATGTCTTCGTGTTCCCGAGCCGCACCGACACGTTCGGCCTGGTCCTCTTGGAAGCGCTTGCCTGCGGTGTGCCCATTGCGGCTTTTCCGGTAGCGGGACCAATCGACGCGGTCACCGATCCGCGCGCCGGTATTCTCGACGATGATTTGCGCGCCGCGTGCCTTAAGGCGTTAACACTTTCGCCGCGCGCGGCCCGCGCCTATGCGCTTCGCCATTCCTGGCGGGCCTCCGCCGAGTGTTTCCTAGAGAATTTGGCACCTCGGCATTGATCGATGGCCTTGCTAAGGCCTCGCTTCGATACGCCATTGCGAATGCCGCATTGCACCTATATAAGCCCCGGCTTCCCAGAGTTTGAAAGATTTTGGTCCACATGGACATTCGCAACATTGCAATCATCGCCCATGTCGACCACGGCAAAACCACGCTTGTAGACCAGCTGCTTAAGCAGGCCGGTGCCGTGCGCGAGAACCAGAACGTGCAAGAGCGCGCGATGGATTCGAACGATCTTGAGCGCGAACGCGGCATCACCATCCTCGCCAAATGCACCAGCGTCGAATGGGGCGGTGTGCGCATCAATATTGTCGACACGCCAGGCCATGCCGATTTCGGCGGCGAGGTTGAGCGCATTCTTTCTATGGTCGACGGCGTGGTTTTGCTGGTCGATGCGGCGGAATCGGTCATGCCGCAAACCAAATTTGTGCTCTCGAAAGCGCTGAAGCTCGGGCTGAAGCCGATTGTGGTGATCAACAAGATCGACCGCTCGGATGCGCAGCCGAAGGAAACGCTGGAATCGATCTTCGATCTGTTCCTCGCGCTCGAAGCCAATGACGACCAGCTGGCCTTCCATTTTCTCTACGCATCTGGGCGGCAAGGCTGGGCAGTTGCCGACCTCGCCGATATCGCGGGTGAGAACAAGGATCTGGTGCCGCTGTACAAGCGCATCATCGCCGATGTGCCGAAGCCCAAGCCTGCCGAGAAATCCGGCGACGAATATCCCTTCACCATGCTGGTCACCACGCTGGAAGCTGATCCCTATCTCGGGCGCATTCTGACGGGCCGCATCGAAACGGGCTCCGTCACGCTCAACCGCACGATCAAATCGCTGTCGCGCGATGGCCGCGTGATCGAGCGTTCGCGCGCCACCAAATTGCTGGCCTTTCGCGGCCTCGCGCGAGTGCCGGTCGAACGGGCCGAAGCCGGAGATATTATCGCGCTCGCAGGGCTCGCCGAAACCACCGTCGCGGACACGATTTGCGATGTGAATGTCGATGCCCCGCTGCCGTCCAATCCGATCGACCCGCCGACGCTGGCGATCACCATCTCGGTGAACGATTCGCCGCTCGCCGGCCGTGAAGGCGACAAGGTGCAGAGCCGCGTCATTCGCGACCGCCTGTTCCGCGAAGCCGAAGGCAATGTGGCGATCAAGGTCAGTGAAACTGGGGACAGCACCTATGAGGTGGCTGGACGCGGCGAATTGCAGCTCGGCGTGCTCATCGAAACGATGCGCCGTGAAGGCTTCGAAGTGGCTCTGTCGCGGCCCCGCGTTCTCTTCCGCAAAGACGAAGGGAGTGGCGAACGGTTTGAACCGATCGAAGAAGTCACGATCGACGTGGACGAGCCTTATGCCGGTATCGTGATCGAGAAGGTCTCGCAGCGCAAAGGCGAGATGCAGGACATGCGCACGACCGGCGCCGCCAAAGTGCGCCTCGTGTTCCACGCGCCGTCACGCGGTTTGATCGGCTATCACGGCGAATTCCTCACCGACACGCGCGGCACCGGCGTGATGAACCGCATGTTCCACGAATATGCGCTGTTTAAAGGTCCGATCGAGGGCCGCCGCAACGGCGTGCTGATTTCGACCGGCGACGGCGAGGCCGTGACCTATGCGCTCTTCTTTCTCGAAGAACGCGGCAAGCTGCTGATCACGCCAGGTGCGAAGGTCTATGAAGGCATGATCATCGGCGAGAATTCCCGCGAAAACGATCTCGATGTGAATCCGTTGAAGGCCAAGCAGCTCACCAATATTCGCACCCACGCCAAAGACGAAGCCTTGCGCTTGACGCCGATTTCGTTGCTGACGCTGGAACAGTCCATGGCCTATATCCAGGACGACGAACTGGTCGAAGTGACGCCGAAATCGATCCGGCTTCGCAAGAAGGCACTGCTTCCCCATTTGCGCAAACGCGCCAAGGCCGACGCCGAGTAAATCCCTAGTGTCGCGGTTTCGAAGTTCGCCACATCCCGATATCGCTTTCCAAGCGAACTTCGGAACCAAAGCGACACTAGAATTAATAAGTTGCTAGTGTCCCCGCGATTCTGAAATTCGCATCAGGGCCGATATAACCAGCGGGCGGATTTCAGAATCGGGACACTAGCTGCGTTGAACCGAATCTAAAATCCAAGCATAAGCGCCCTACGGCTCCTCCGGCGGAGGGGCCGTTAATGGGGTAATGCCATGGCTGATGATCCGTTCGACGGCCGCACCGCTTTCGCCCATGGGCTCGCCGACGCCGCGGGCGCGGTGATCGTTCCTTTTTTCCGGCGACGGATTGAAGTCACGAATAAGGCCGGTGGCGATCTCTACGATCCGGTGACCGAAGCGGATCGTGGCGCCGAGCGCGCTTTGCGCGCGTTGATCGAGAAACACTATCCGGACGACGCCATTCTCGGCGAGGAATACGGCGCCAAAGCGGGCCATAGCGGGTTTCGCTGGGTGCTCGATCCGATCGACGGCACGCGTGCTTTCATCGCCGGACAGCCGCTCTGGGGAACATTGATTTCGCTGGAGCAGGACGGCGTGCCGGTGATGGGCGTGCTCGACCAACCGTTCCTGCGCGAGCGTTTTGTCGGTTTCCAACGCACAGCGGAGCTGCGCAACGCAGAAGGCGTCACGCTCTTGAACGTTCGCGCCTGTGCGGCGCTCGCCGAGGCCGTGATCAGCACCACGCATCCCATCCTGCATTTCAAGGATGAGGAACGCGCGCAGTATTTTCGCGTCGAGAAAGCGGCGCGCCTGTCGCGCTATGGCGGCGATTGCTACGCCTACGCGCTCATCGCGATGGGTTTTGTCGATCTGGTGATCGAGACCGAATTGAAGCGATGGGATGTTTCCGCACTCGTTCCTATCGTTGAAGGCGCCGGCGGAATCGTCACCAATTGGCAGGGCGGCAAAATCACCGATGGCGGGTCCATCGTCGCGGCGGGCGATGTGCGGGTACACGCGGAAGCACTGAAAATTCTGAACGCGCGTTAGACGTCGCGTGCCGCGAAGCCTTTGGGCTTAGGCACATGAACCGGACGCTGCAATTGCTCATAGACAAAGCTGTCGAAGGCGGCCCAGAAACGAGCCCGGATGGAATCATTCTCCATCAGAATTTCGTGCTCGGCGTCTTCGAGTTCGACATAGCGCGCGTCGGGACAGTTTTTGGCGAAGCTGCGCGTGGCCTCTGTCTTCACCACGCGGTCACGTCCGGCGCCGACAATAAGCAGCGGCGTCACAATGGCTTCGGCGAAATCTTTTTCGCGCATCTGTGCCATTGAGGAGAGCGCCGCACCCAGCCACCCGAAGGTCGGGCCGAAGATGCGCAAATAAGGCTGTGCTTTCAGAAGGTCTTGGGTGCGCTGAAAACGGCCGCGATCCGAGGTTGAAGCGTTTTCTTCGAAAGGGAGCGTCATGGGATCGCGCTCTTCCATGCCGAAGACAAAACGCGTCGACGGTTTGGAAAGATTGAAAAGCGTTGTGATGACGCGCGTCATCAGTGGTGAGTATTTCCCCGTATAGACATCCAGCATCGGCGCCACCAAAACCGCGCAATGAAAGCTGCGCCTGTGTTCATGCATATGACGCAACAGAACATGCGCGCCCATTGATTGCGCCAACGCAATCATCGGCCCGCTTTTGGTGCGCGCCAATTGGTTGAGAAGAATTGCGAGATCGAGATCGTATTCGTAGAATTTTCCAACATGGCCCTGGCGATTGCCATGCACGCCGCGTTGCCGGTCGGAAGCGCCTTGGCCGCGCCAGTCGAGACCGACCACGGTAAACCCGCGCGCAGTCAATTCACCTGCGACGTCGTCATATTTCTCAAGAAATTCCGCATGGCCTTCCAGCAATACGATGGTGGCGCGGGGCGCGGTTCCTTCCGCGACATCCCACACGCCGGCGCGCAAATAGCGGCCATCGGGCGTTTTCAACGTCGTTACGGAAAGCTTGCTCACCATCGGCCTCGCAATTGGATCGCGATCGTATAAGCGCGATTGGCTTCGGAACTTCTACCAAAATTAAGACGATTGACCACTCAACATATTCCGTCTGTATCGCGGTTCCGAGCTCTTGAAGCGCCAAAAGCGCATTCCTACCTCAGCGCATGGACGCTTGGGCCTCGGCAAAGCGTTCGCTTTTCGGCCTGGCCCAGAAGGGCAGGCTCCCACTTCGCTTCTTAGGAGGTTGTGATATGCGCAGTTTCGATTTGACCCCGTTGTTCCGTTCCACTATCGGCTTCGACAGATTGGCCGATCTCTTGGATTCCGCGTCACAATATGACGCCGGACAAACCTATCCGCCCTACAACATCGAACGGACGGATGAAAACAAATACAGGATATCGCTCGCGGTAGCCGGGTTCTCCGACAAGGACATTACCATCGAGACACGTGAAGGCGTGTTGACGGTGCAAGGCAAGCGCGCAGGCGATGCCGAAAAGACGCATTATCTCCATCAAGGCATAGCCGGAAGAAGCTTCGATCGCCGCTTCCAGCTTGCGGAAAATGTCGAAGTTCGCGGCGCGCATCTTGCGCATGGCCTGCTTCATGTCGAGCTCGAACGCATCGTGCCCGAAGAGAAGAAGCCCCGCCGCATCGTCATCGACACGACAGAGCGACGCGAAGGCAAAATCATCGAAGCCAAAGCGGCATAAGCCCTTTGTGAAACGACGAAGAGCGCGCCCTCCAAAGGGGCGCGCTTTTTTCTTTCGTGGTCTTTTCGTGACCCGCTCAGAATTCCTTGGAGCCGGGAAAGCTGCCTGCCGTAGAATTGCGCCTGCGATTCGGGCGGAAGCAGCGACAGAGTGTCGAACGGCGACAAAGGTATTTCACGGCATTTCACGCGGCTGCTCGGTCCGCGCGCTGTAGCTGCGCCGCACACGCTTGCCGATTTCAGAGCGCAGTATGATCGCATCGCCGCAGGCTATGGCGAGGCGCCGCGCGACATGCAGGTCGAACATGCGAATCTCGGCCAGGTCAAAGGTGAATGGCTTCGTGTTGCTGAAACGCAGCCCCATCGCCTTGTGTTCTATCTCCATGGTGGCGGCTACATCGCCGGCTCTCCGGAATCGCATCGGCCGCTCGTCGCGCGCCTGTGCAAGTCCGCCGCCTCAGCCGCTCTCACCTTGCGTTATCGCTTGGCACCGGAATTTCCCTTTCCTGCCGCGCTGCGCGATGTGGTCGACGCCTATCGTTTCTTGATCGGCAAAACCTATCCGCCCAGCGCGATTGTTTTTGCCGGCGATGGATCGGGCGGTGGTCTGGCGCTTGCGGGGTTGCTCGCTATCCGTAATGCCGGCCTGCCGCTGCCGGCAGCTTGTGTCGCCATGTCACCCTGGGCGGATCTATCGCTCTCGGGCTGGTCGATGCTCAACAATGCGCCGACGGACAATGTGCTGTCGTGGCCACTGCTTTTCGCGAGCGCTCGCCACTATTTGCAAAACTCGCAAGCGTGGGATGTCTTCGCCTCGCCGGTTTTCGGTACCTTCCGCGACATGCCGCCGATCATGGTCCACGCCGGCTCGCTGGAATTGCTGCGCGATGATGCCAGTAGGATCGGTGGGTTAGCTGCCGCCGCGAACAGACCGATTTCGGTCGAGATCTATGACGGCATGCAGCACGTGTTTCAGGGCAACCCGACGCTCTCGGAGGCCGGTGTGTCGCTGACACGGATGGGGCAATTCATTCGCGGCAAGACACCGGAAAACGCTCAAGCGCTCGCTACCTGAGGGGCGCTAACCGACGGCAGTCTGATCGCAGCGTGTCTCATCGAACTGCGCATCCATCGCGGCATCGACCGAAAGTTTGATGCCCTGCAGAATAGCGCCGCGGAAATCGGAACCCCGCAAATTGGCGCCGGTCAAATCGGCGCAGCTGAGGTCCGCTTCCGAGAACATCACCTGGCGCAGTTCCGCCCCGCGCATATCGGCGTAGCGTCCGTCGCAGCCCTCCAATCGTGCGGGAAGTAGACGTTCATTGGAGATCAACAACGGCCCGAGATTGACGTCCCGCATGTCGGCATTGGCTAGCCTTGCGCGTTTCAGATTGGCGCCGCGCAGATCGGCGCCGGCAAGCTTTGTGAAGCGAAGATTGGCGCCTTCCAGCTGGGCGCCCTGCATGCGAACGCCGGTTAGATCCAGCCCGTAAAGCACCGCCCGGGGCGAGATCAGCGCTGTCAGACGGGCGTGGGGCATGGCTTTGAGGGAGCGCATATCGACGCCGCTAAAATCGGCTGGCTGGCCGTCGCGCCCGTCGGTTTCCGCCCAGCGCCGGTGGGCGGCCATCATCTGCTCCACCGGCATAGGCAGCGAACCCATGGCTTTTCCAGCCGGAGCGTCGGTGAGTGCGCCGGTCATGTCGGCGCCCTGGAATTCGGTGAATTCGAGCTTGGCGCCGGCCAACACCGCGCCGCGAAGGTCGGCGCCGGTCAAGTCGCTGCTGCTGAGATCGGCGCCTTCGAGATTGGCGCCGGTCAGCTTGGCGCGGCGCAAATTCGCGCGGGTCAGGCGGCAATTGCGCATGATGGCATCGGTGAAATCTGCCTGAACGGCGACCGCGCCAGTCATTTTGGCCCGCTCCAGATTGGCCGAGGCGAACAGGGCGCCGGGAAGCTCTGTCGGTCCGACGTCGTGCTGAAAGACGCGAAGATCGCCCGTTCGCGACTTTTCAGCGATCGTTCCCTCGCGCAAGTCGGTTTCGTAGAGATCGGCGCCGATGAGATTGGCACCGCGGAGCGAGGTTCCGCGCATATCGGCGCGGCGGAGCGAGGCCCCGGCCAGATTGGCCCTTTTCAGAGAAGCCCCGAAGAAACTCGTCGAATCAAGCTTGGCGCCGGCGAAATTGGTCTCATCCAAAATGGCGCCAGTGAAATCGGCATCGCTGAGGTTGCGGCCCGATAGGTCCAGCCCGGAAAGGTCGCAGAAGGCGAAAATCGCGCGGGCGCCGCCGACGCGGCCGGAATAGAGGAGTTCATGACGGGCTGCCGCCGTCGCCACCTGCTTCTCGGTCAGCTTGGTGCAATTCGCCCTACGCGATTTTTCGCGGTCCATAAGTCAAGTGTTCCTGGCTGCAATCGCCCGGATGTTGCGGCCTTGCTCGCTAATGTGGCCTTAATGGGAAGCCAAACGGCGGACCGAAAAGGGACTTTCCCTTGGCCGGGCGGTTGGTTACGGTGCAAGCCGGACTGGCTGCGCTGGTTTAAACGCAAGCTTAAGTCATGCCGGTTGCTTTCCGCCGTTTTCGCGGCGAAAGGCCGGATCCATCCGCGTAAATGAGGGTCGCGTCTTGAAACGCAGCGTTATGTTCTTGGGCGCCGTTGGCGCCGCTTTGGCTGGACCTAGCCTCGCGGCTGACCGGACAATCACCACTGGTTTTACGACCCCTTTCCGGACATCCGACCCGGACGGCAGCGGTACACCCGGCAATTTGACCATCAGCAGCACCGGCTCCGTCACCATCGCGGCGCCCGGCCCGGCAATTATCCTGGACGCCAACAACACGGCGGTTGCCATCGAGTCGGACACCACGGCCGGCGTTTTCGGTACGGTCACGAATAGCGCCGCTTCCGGCGCCGTCGGCGTTCAGATTCTCGGCGGCATTACCGGCAGCCTGACCTCGGTCGGGACGATCAATCTCACCGGAACCACTGGACCCAATTACGGCATTCTCGTCGGCAATCTCACAGGCCAAGGCGGCGATGCTTTCACCGGATCGATCAGTTCGACGGGCAATATTTCTGTGCAGGGCAAGGGGTCCATTGGCTTCCTGTCCCGGGCGCCCATCATCGGCGACATCACTTTGGGCGGCGTGGGCGCGGTTGGCGAAGGCGCCAGCGGTGCCATCATCGCGGCGCAAATTACCGGCGCATACAAACAGACCACCTATGTCGGCGCGCTCGGCACCGTGGCGCCCGACAATTCGCTATTGGATCCGCAATCCGGTTGGGGCTTGGCGTTCGGCGCCGGCGTGAGCGGCGGCATTTTGCTGGACGGCCCCGTAACGGCCGATTCCCTCACCACCGCTTCGACGGTGGAATCCGTTGGTTCAAAGCCCGCGCTTTATATTTCGCCGCTGATTTCAGGTATCGGCGGCAATATCGAGATCGGCAAAGTCATCAACACAGATACGCCGGACCGCTCGCTGGTGGCGCGCGGCACGATTACGGCCAATGGACGCGATCCCGGCATTAGTGCCACCGCCTTTCGCATCGAAGGTGTTGGTAGCCAGCTCGTGTTGCTGCCATACGGCATTTCTAACAGCGGTACGATTCAAGCCACCGCGAACAGCAGCAATGCGACCGCAACGAATACGCCGGCCACGCCCGCCAATGCCACGGCGCTGGTGATCGGCAAGGGCGCGCAGATCGGTTCACCGGCTACCCCGGGCGGCGACGTGTCCGATCTGAACAACACTGGAGCGATCAGGGCGCAAGTGGGTCTCACCGATATTTTCAATGTCGGAACCAAAGGCGGCACCGCGACCGCTATTCTGATCGAAGAAGGCGGCCGGCTTGAATATTTGAACAATACCGCGACGATCGAGGCTTCAGCCACGACCAGTGACGGCGCCGCCGTCGATCTCAAAGCCTATGGTATTCGCGATTTTTCCGGCACGCTGAAGCGTATCACCAATAGCGGCACGATCAGCGCCACCGGCACCTCAACGGACAGCGGCACGACTTTGGTTGCCGCCGATCTTTCCAACGGCACCGATGTCAATTTCACGAATGCGGGCTCGATCACCGGCAATCTTATCTTCGGTAAAAACGGCACGAATAATTTTGTCCAGAACGCCAGTGGAACTGCAGCCATTCCGCTAACCTCTGGCCGTTTGACAACGGCGGGCTCCAACAATCTGAATGTCGCCATAGCCAGCGGAAAGCTGCGCACAGATTCTGTAATGGGGAAAAACTTCGGCTTGGGAATTGGTGCAACGCTTGAAATTGCGCTCAACAAAACGACAAGCCAGACAACGGCGCTCATTCGAGCATCCGATAATGCGGTTTTCGCCGATGGTTCAATTCTATCGCTGACCCCGACGTCGTTTCTGCCGCAAGACGGCACCTACGTCATCGCGCGCGCAGGTAAGCTGACATACGGCGACGTTACCGAATCGACGTTGCCGTTTCTGATCTCGGGCGCGGGCGCAGGAATTAGCACCGGCGGCGACGACAACAACGATCTGCTTTTGACCATCAAGCGGCGCTCGGCGACCGATCTCGGATTGGTCGGCAACACCGCGTCAATCTACGAAGCAGCGGTGGGCGCGGCCGGATTGGACGATGGCTTCGGTTCGTCGCTGCTTCTCATTACCAATGCGCAGGAATCGCGCCAGACGATCGATACGCTGATCCCCAATATTGGCGGCGGTGCGCGCGCATTGGCCGTTGCGGCGACCGATCTTGCCACCGGTCCGATCGGCGCGCGTCAACGCGCGCTGATCGCGCAACCCAAGCAAGGCTTGGGATTCTGGACGCAGGAATTTTTCAGCAACATCAATCAGCGCAGCACAGCCGAATCCGCGAGCTTTTTCGGCAGCGGTCTCGGTTTGTCGATGGGCGCCGAATGGGGCGACCCGCCGGCGAAGGCCGATGAGAACGATCACACGATCGGCCGCTCGGGACTTGGCTACACATATTTTGCCGGGCAAGTGACGGAAAGCGAACCGCGCTCCACAAAGGCGGACGTGTCGTTGCATATGGCGTCGCTGTATAGCGCGATGCGCTGGCAGGATTTTTACGTCGCACCGCAGGCGAATGTTGGCGTCGGCTTTTTCTCCGGACGGCGTACGGCTGTGGCGCCCGGTTTTGTGCGCGATCTGGAAGGCAATGTCTCGCGTGATGCGCAAGGCACGATGCGCAGCGCGCGCGGTGATTGGACGGCCTATATGGCGTCGGGCGGAATTACAGCCGGCTATGTCTTTCATTTCGGGCCCGTGCAGGTGACGCCCCAAGTCAGCGCCGATGCATTGTTCATGCATCAAACCGGCTACACCGAGACAGGCGGCGGCGACGGCATCAATTTGGATGTCGGTTCGCAGGATGCGCGCTCATTCCGCGTATTCGCCGGCGTGACCGCGCAAAGTCCATTCGCATTCGAGGGCGGTTATATGCTGCCGCAAATCTTGGCGGGCTGGAGTCACGAGTTCATCACCAATCCGGCGACCATCGATGCTTCGTTCGAGGCGCTGCCGGGTTCGTCTTTTGCCTTGGTGGGCCCGCAGGCCGATCCTTCCAAACTGATCGGCGGCGCAGGATTTTCCTACGTGTTCGAAAATTGGTCTGCCGGTCTCAATTACGACGCAACGCATACGTCGGGTTCGTTGGCGCAGTCGGCGACATTCAGTCTGACCAGCAAGTTCTGAGATACTCTCTTGTGTCTGAGCTCGGCTTAGACGTCGCGTAAATGCGGCGAAATTGTGTGACCGCCGTCGCTTCGAATTTTGTTTTTCTTGCAGTGCAGCAGGGCGTCGAGATTCATGCCGAGAGAGGCGGCAACTGCGCGCTAGCCATTTTGGCGTGTTGCTATTTGCCTAGGGAAACATAGGTTTTTTATGCATCACACATGGTGAACGCGGCGCACCAAAGTCGTTTGTGACGTTGTTCTGCATACGTACGAGGCGACAACAAAATCTCGCGTAGAACGAACATTAAGGGGGTGTTAAAATGCATTTCAATGCGTTATGAGGAAGCCATCTTGATGGCTACAAGCCACAAGGTGGGGGACTTAGTTTGTGTGAGCCGCGTGCTCAGCAAATTCTACCAGGATCGGCAATTCGGGTAATTTAAGAGCGATGCCAGACCAAACTCATCACAGTGCAATGTCGGACCTTCGGCCACCAGCGCCACCGGTCCCGAAAAAGAGCCGGACTGCCGGGATCATTTTCGTCATCGTGTTTCACATCGTCCTGATTTGGGCGCTGGCCAGCGGTCTCGCGAATGCGACGGTCGAATTGTTGCGTGGTGACTTAGAGGCAACGGTTGTTGCTGAAGTCGCCGAAGACGACGGCCCGCCGCCGCCGCCGCCGCCAGATTTCGAGCCGCCGCCGCCGACTGTGCCGCCGCCGGACATTACGATTGATCTTGCTCCTCAGCAGCAACAGCAGCAGACCATTCAAACGGTTGTCGAGCGCCCCGCGCCGCCGCCGCCGGTTGTGGCTGCCGCGCCGCCGCCGCCGCCGGTCACGCCGGCGCGTCCGGGCCCCAGAAACATCGTTGATGCCAACACGGACTACCCGCCGATCTCGGTGCGCTTGCAGGAAGAAGGCCGCGTGCAGCTGGCCATCGTTGTGGGCGCCGACGGAACGTGCAAGGACGCGCAAGTTGTGGCGTCCTCGGGGAAGACCCGTTTGGATGAAGCTTCGGTCGCGTTGTGCAAGCGGAAGTTCAAATGGACGCCCGCGAGCCAGGGTGGGACCCCGGTCGAATCCAAGGTCAATATGAACGTGACTTGGCAGCTCAGATAGACAGTCCTGAGCTGGCGAGGGCCCGCTGAATTCGTATCTATTTCGATGTGCGCAAAAGGGACGCGAGGCGTCCGTTTACAATGGAGCAGAGTAGAATGAACGCCAAGACACTGACGATCGCCTCAGCCATCGTCGCACTGATGATGAGCGTTGGTTACGCTAGCGCTCAAGACCCGGCCGCTCCCGCGGCAGATCCCGCAGCCGCGGCCGAACCGGCTCCGGCGGCCGATCCCTTTGCAGCACCGCCTGCTGATGCGGCTCCCGGCGCAGAGGCTGTCCAAGTTCCGGAAGCGGAATTGGCCGAAGTCGAAAATCCTTACGGCTTGGGTGCCATCTTGGAAAAGCGCGAGCCAATTTCCATGACGGTTCTTATCATTCTGATGCTGATGTCGTTTGGCAGCTGGTACATTTTCATCGTGAAATATTTCGAACAGGCGAAAGTTCTGAGCCAGTCGAAAGACGCTGAAAAGAAATTCTGGACCGCGAGCAGCCTGGAAGATGGCATCGACAAGCTCGGCAAGAACAACGTGTTCCGCAACGTCGCGGAACGCGGCCAGCAAGCGATGGCCCGCCAGGGTGGCATGCTGACCCAGGCCGATTGGGTATCCATGTCGCTCGCACGCGCGGTGGAAGAAGAGAATGCGCGCCTCCAGAGCGGGATTTCCTTCCTGGCCTCGGTCGGTTCGACGTCTCCGTTTGTCGGGTTGTTCGGTACGGTGTGGGGTATCTTGCAAGCCTTGACCGCGATTGGTATCGCCGGCCAGGCCTCGATCGACAAAGTGGCTGGTCCGGTGGGTGAAGCTCTGATCATGACGGCCGTCGGTCTCGCGGTCGCCGTGCCGGCGGTGATGTGCTATAACCTGCTCGTTCGTCGCAATAAGGTCTTGAGCGAGAAGTTCAAGTCCTTCGCCTCGGACCTGCAGACCTATCTGCTGACGTCGAAGCGCTAAACGCTCCGCGACACCCAGCAAAGGACGTACATCATGTCGATGAATCTGATGGAAGGCGGCGACGACGACGCCCCGATCAATTCGACGATCAACACGACTCCGCTCGTCGACATCATGTTGGTGATGCTGATCATCTTTCTCATCACCATTCCGGTCGTGATCAAATCGGTGCCGATTGCGCTGCCCAAAGCGGCGAATATCGTCACCGTGACGAAGCCGGAAAACATCACCATCGCCGTCGACCGCGAAGGCAATGTCTACTGGAACGACGCTTTGGTGCCGGATTCAGCGAATTTGTTCGAACGGTTGAAGGCAGTGTCCGTGATGGTGCCGCAGCCGGAAGTTCATATCCGCGGCGACAAGGATGCGCGTTTCGAGTATGTCGGCCGCGTGATGTACAACCTCAACCGTGCGGCGATCCAAAAGGTCGGGTTCATCACTGAACCGCCGCCGCGCGTGTTCAATTAGGCCCGGCGGGCAAGAGGGAATACCACCATGTCAATGTCAGTCGGCTCCGCCGAAGGGGAAGACGAAGTTCTTCTCGACATGAACACGACGCCGCTTATCGACGTCATGCTCGTTCTTCTCATTCTTCTGATTGTGACCATTCCTGTGCAGACGCATGCGGTGAAGCTCGATATGCCGCTGCCGCAGTTGAACCCGCCGCCGCCGGATCCCAATCTGGAAACCGTCGATCTCGAGATCGATTTCGACGGAACCGTGATTTGGAACGGCACGCCGGTGGCCAATCGGGCGACCTTGCAACGTTATTTCCAAGTCGTCGCGGGTCAGATCCCGCAGCCGGAAATTCACTTGCGGCCGAACCGCTTGGCAAAATACGAAACGGTCGCGACGGCCCTGGCCGACGCCCAGCGTTTGGGCGTTACCAAGATCGGGTTTGTCGGTACCGACCAATACATGGAATAATCCTGTTTCGGGCTTAGGGGCGTTTGCCGAGAGGGAGCCTGAAGAGCTCTCCTCCGAACGTAATGAGGAAGCGAATGAAAAGCATGACGGCGCGTGCGCTCGCTGGAGCGTTGTTTCTGAGTACCGCGTTTGTTTGCGCGGGCACCGCCATTTCAGTTTCGCCCGCTTACGCCGCGGCCATCACGAACCGCGCCGTCGGCGTGCCGCTTCAAGAAGCGCAAGCGCTAGCTGCTGCGAAGAACTACACAGGCGCCATCGCCAAAGCGCGTGAAGCCAAAGCTGCTGGCGCGAACGGCGCCGAGGCGGCGCTGATCGACCGCACCATCGCCGCGTGGATGTTAACCGCGAAGGATTGGCGCGGTGCGTTGGCAGCCTATAAGGACCTTGCCGCGCGCAATATCGGCAATCGTCAGGAAAATCTTCAGGCCGCGTTGGGCGCCGCGTTGCAGCTCAAGAACACCGCTGAAGCCACGGCCATCGCCAATCAGCTCGGCGGCGCCGGCGGCGCGGCCATCTATATCGCGCAAGGCGAATTTTCGTCGGGCAATTACGCTCAGGCCCTGCGTCTGGCACGCCCGCTCGCCAACGGCAATCCGCCCAGCCAAGCAGCGTTGAGCATAATTCAGTCGTCGTGCTTCAAATTGAATGATGCTGCCTGCAATTTAGATACGCTGGAGAAGCTGGTTCGCTTCTACCCGAATGCGGAACGCTGGAGCAATTTGCTGAGGCTCGGGGGCAACGCTAAAGGCCTGACCGATGAGCAGACACTCGATGTTTTCCGCATCCGTCTTCTCGTCGGCGACATCAAAACGGCCAACGACTATCAGGAAATGGCGCAATTGGCGCTCATTGCCAATTATCCGGCCGAAGCCAAAGCCGTTCTCGATAAGGGCGTGGCTGCGAAAGTCGTAACCGGCGAACGCGCCGCCCGCTTGATCAAAATGACCAATGACCGCGTCACGGCCGGCGGCGCTAGCCAAGGCCAGTTGAAAGCGGCGGCGGATGCCGACGCCACCGGCAATGCGGACCTCAAATACGGGTTGAACCTTCTCAGCTATGGCAAGAATGCCGAGGCGGAGGCAGTCATCGCCCAGGCTCAGCGTGAAGGTAAACTGATCGATGCGGACGCGGCGAGCATCGCGCTCGGCCGGGCGTTCCTCGGTGAAGGCAAAAAAGCCGACGCGGTGAAGGCATTCAACGCGGTCCCGCCGGCCAGCAAGCAGGCAGGGATCGCGCGGTTGTGGTCGATTTACGCCTCGAAATCGTGATATAGTCCCAGTGATCCCAGCGATTTGGCCGGTTTTGGGTTATGCCCAAATCCGGCCATTGTCGCATGGGTAATCTCTTCGGATCATCGGCTTGGGCCACCACCCGCTAGCCAGCGCCAAGTGAGGAAACAACATGGCTATGAAAAAACTCATCCGGCATGCAGCCCTTGCCGCCCTTCTGACCAGCGGCGCTGTGGCCGGTATGATCATGGTCGAAACCTCGGCCTACGCCGCCGCCGCTCCGCGCGGACCGGCGATGAGCCGCCGGGCCGGACCGCTGATTCAAGAATCGCAGAAAGCTTATCAGGCAATGGATTTTGCAACGGCTCTGGCGAAAGCCGCTCAGGCCGATATGCAGGATGGCAAAAATCCATTCGATGAATACCTGATTGCTCAAGTTCGCGGCCTGAGCCACATCGCGCAAATGGATTTGGCGGCAGCTGCCCCGGAATTCGACAAAATGTTGGCATCGCCGATGGCTCCGGCGGAGAGCAAGCCTCAAGCTATCGCAACGGCGTTTAAGCTTCATTATAGCGCTAAAAATTACACGCGTTCGATCGCGCTTGGTACCGAGCTTGCGGTGATCCGCCCGCTCGACGACACCGAGCTGCAGATTATGACAGACGCCTATTTGAAATCGGACGATGCCGCCGGCGCCGCGAAATTTGTCGAAGGGGTGATTGCCGCGAAGCAAGCTGCCGGTCAGCGCGCGCCGAAGGTGGTTCTGCAGCAATTAATTGCCGCTCGAATCGCGCTCAAGGATGAAGCGGGAATTGCAACGGCTCTTGAGCAGCTCACCTTGGCTGATCCGACCCCTGAGAATTGGAAGCGGCTGACCGATCGCGGCTTTGCCATTCAAGGCGTTACCGAGCCTCAGCTTCTCAATCTCTATCGCTTGCGCGTTCTCACCAACGCGATGGATGCGAACGATTATTTAGGCATGGCCGGCGTTTCGTTGAAGCAGGGCCTTCCCGAAGAAGCCAAGAAGATGCTGCAGAAGGGCATCGATGCGGGCACGCTTACGGCGGCTCAGGCGCAAAACCTGATGACTCAAGCGCAGCAGATGGGTACGCGCGATTCAGCGGCGTTGGCTGAGCTCGAAAAGGCGGGCGCTGCCGCGAAAGAAGGCGAGACCGACGTAAAGCTAGCCGAGAGTCTTTACGCTTATGGCCGTCTTGCGGACGCAGAGACAGTCATGAAGCGCGGCCTGGGCAAGGGCAGCGTGAAAGACGTTCCCAATTCCAACGTGGTGCTGGGTGTTATTCTGCTTGCGCAAGGCAAGAAGGACGAAGCCCGCGCGGCCTTTACGGCGGCTGAAAGCTCGCCGCAGGTCGGTCAGATCGCGCATCTTTGGCTGGTCTACACGCAAGGCTGAGTCCGGTTTCGGCAATGAGAAAAGGCGCGCGAGATGATCGCGAGCCTTTTTTGTTTGGCGATGCATCAGTCGCTTTTTTCTGCGGCCGTTCGTGGCTAGCCGTTATTCTGGACGTGTGCAGAGAGGAATTACTTTCCCAAAATTGTCGTCCTGAGGTGCCCGCTTTAGCGGGCCTCATGGTTCGAGACGGCTGCTTCGCAGCCTCCTCACCATGAGGCTTGTATTGCTCCTCATCCTGAGGAGCGCCAAAGGCGCGTCTCGAAGGATGAGGCGGCCGTCTCCCAATTTGTGAATTGCGCTAGCTATGCGCTGCAGATTCGGGACCCCGGTAAATACACAGCCGAGAACCGAAGGTACGAAAAAGGCCGCAACCCATCGGGTGCGGCCTTTTCAATTCTCAAGTGCTTTCGCGTCTACCGCGGCAGCACGCCCTCGCGCTGCAAGCGCTTGCGCTGCAGCTTGCGGTAGCGGCGGATCGCCTCGGCGCGCTCGCGCGCCCGCTTCTCCGACGGCTTCTCGTAATGCCCTCTCAGCTTCATCTCGCGGAAGATGCCTTCACGCTGCATCTTCTTTTTCAGCGCCTTCAGCGCCTGATCGATATTGTTGTCGCGAACGATGATCTGCAAAGGGCGGCTCCTTCTGCCGGGGGAAACTGGGGTGGCAATTGGGGATTAGAAGGCCGGGTTCGTAACAGAACCCTAATGGCCTGTCCACCACTGAGACCGGCCACCACCGAAGCCGGGATTTGCGTCAGGCCGTGTCATAGTGGCAGCACGGCCCATAGGTAACGATGGGCAGCAAATACCTGGCTCGTCCGCTGGATTTTCGTCTTGGTCCGCCGATTGCGCCCGGCTTTCAGGCGCCCCATATTTACACACATGGCTATTCTCAAAATCGCCCGCATGGGGCACCCGATATTGGCGCGGAAAGCAAATCCGGTAGCCGATCCCACCACGCCTGAAATCAAGCGCCTGGTCGCCGATATGATCGAGACCATGATCGACGCCGATGGCGCCGGCCTTGCCGCGCCGCAGGTCCACGTGCCTCTCCAAGTGGTGATTTTCCAGGCCCCCAGTGACAGGACCGCTGCCGATAGGGCTGAGGGCAATCTTTCCGAGGAAGAGCATTACGACCACACGGCGCCACTGACCGTGCTCATCAACCCGGTGATCGAGATTCTTGACCCGGCCGTTGAGGAGGGATGGGAGGGTTGCCTCTCGGTTCCGGGCCTGCGCGGTTTGGTGGGGCGCGCCTCGCATATTCGCTATAGCGGCGTCGATACCACCGGCCGGAAAGTGCAGCGCGTCGCCCGCGGTTTTCATGCACGCGTGGTGCAGCACGAATGCGATCATTTGGAAGGCGTTCTCTACCCCAGCCGGATGCAGGACCTTTCCAAGCTTCTGTTCGAAAGCGAAGTGCATCATTGGCTGGCGAAAAACGACGCGCACGCTGAAGCGGCGGACCAGACATGAGCGACGACTTAGGTGCCGCAATTCTTCAAGAGGCCTTGCACGAAGCCCCATTCAGCGGCTTTTCCGACGCGACATTGCGCGTCGCTTCTAGCCGCGCGGGTGCTACGCCGGCACAAATCGCGGTGCTCTTTCCCGATGGGCCTGCGAGCTTGGTAGCAGCGTTCTCGCATTGGGCCGACGCGCAGATCGAAACGCGCCTGTCGGAAGAACGGCCGGAACGCATTCGCGACCGCATCACAAAGGCTGTTCGCGTAAGGCTTGAAGCGCTGGCGCCGCATAAGGAGGCCGCGCGCCGCGCGGCGGCGTTTCTCGCGCTCCCTATGCATGCGCCGCTTGCCACGACGCTTCTGTTTGAAAGCGTCGATACGATGTGGCGCGCCGCCGGCGATAGCTCCAGCGATTTCAACTATTACACCAAGCGCGCTTTGCTCGCGGGCGTTTATGCGTCCACGTTGGTGTATTGGTTTTCCGACGAGAGCTACGACAGCGCAAAGACGTGGGCGTTTTTGGACAAGCGCATCGACGACGTCATGCAGATTCAGAAAATGCGCGGCGAGTTGGAAAAAGCGGTTTCGCAATTGCCCGATCCGCTGGGCATTCTCGCGGCGTTGCGCGCCGCGGTCCCGCGCTGATTAATTTCGCGCTGCTCAACGACGATTCCCGCATCTCCTCATAACATTGCCCCTTCCGCCTCGCGGGAAATCGCTCGGCACCTCCCCCGCTGCGCAGGGGAGGAAAACAATGGTGCGTGTAATCTTCTTTCTCCCCGTGTTCACTGGGGAGGTGTTGAGCCGGCATTAACCGGGCGAGACGGAGGGGGTGAACATCGCCCCGACTCAATCGGCGTTAAAAACTTTGCGGCTCAGCTCTTCGTGCGCGGGGAGATGCGGGTGATGTGCCCCATCTTGCGCCCGGCGCGCGCTTCATTCTTACCATAGAGATGAAGTCCAGCCGGCCGGCGCGCGAGGTTCAGCCACTCGTCGTGGTCGAAGCCGATGATATTTTCCATGACGGCATCGGAGTGGCGCGCGGCGTCGCCGAGCGGCCATCCCGCAACAGCGCGCATATGTTGCTCGAATTGGCTGGTGAGGCAGGCCTCTAAAGTCCAATGCCCGGAATTGTGCACGCGCGGCGCGATTTCATTGACGATCAGTGCGCCGTTCTTGCCGACAAAAAGCTCGACGCTGAGCACGCCGACATAAGAAAGCGCTTCCGCGATGCTCCGCGCGATGGATTCGGCTTCGGCGATCTGTTGCGTAGTGAGCGGCGAAGGCACCAGCGAGCGGCGCAATATGTGGTTCTCATGCTCGTTCTGGCTAGGATCGTAAGCGGCGAAGGCGCCGTCGTGACCGCGGGCCGCGACCACCGAAGCCTCAAACGAGAACTCGACGAATTTCTCTAGAATGGCGGGCAGGCCGCCCATCGCAGTGAAGGCGCGCTCAGCCTCGTCGGCACTCGCCACTTTCTGCTGACCTTTGCCGTCATAGCCGAGGCGGCGGGTCTTCAGCACGCATGGGCCGCCGAGCGCTTCGAAGGCGCGGCGTGCTTCAACGGCGCTGGTGACATCCTTGAACGGCGCCGTCGCTATTCCGAGCCCAGCAACAAAATTCTTCTCCAGCAGCCGGTCCTGGGCCGTGGCGAGAGCCAGCGGGCCCGGTGCCACTTTGACGTGCGCGGTGAGGAAACGGGCGGTGTCCTCAGGCACGTTCTCGAACTCGAACGTCACAAGATCGCAGGCTTCCGAGAATTTTTTCAGCGCCGCTTCGTCGTCATAGCGCCCCAGTGTGTAGGCGTGCGCCACCTGAAACGCGGGCGCATCGGGCTCGTCTGAGTAGACATGGGATTTTAGGCCCAGCCGTGCGCCGGCCATGGCCAACATGCGGCCCAGCTGACCGCCACCGAGAATGCCGATCGTTGCCCCGGGCGGCAGGGGCCGTGCCGATCCGTTCTCGGTTTTCATGGGGTAGTTGTGTCGTCAGGCGAAAGGGCGACGGCTTCAGTCTGCCGGCGGCGCCAGTCTTGGAGGCGTTTGGCCAGCTTGGCATCCGTCAGCGCCAGCATGGCGGCGGCGAAGAGGCCGGCATTTTTGGCCCCTGCCTCGCCGATGGCAAAGGTGGCGACGGGAACTCCGCCGGGCATCTGAACAATGGAGAGAAGGCTGTCGAGCCCCTTTAGGGCTTTGCTCTCCACCGGAACGCCGAGGACCGGAATCTGGGTCATGGAGGCCGTCATGCCGGGCAAATGGGCTGCCCCGCCGGCGCCGGCAATAATGGCCTTTAAGCCCCGATCGGCGGCGCTGCGGGCATAGTCGTAGAGCCGTTCCGGCGTGCGGTGGGCCGAAACCACCTGCACCTCATAGGAAACCCCGAGGTCAGCCAGAATGGCGGCGGCAGGCTTGAGCGTTGCCCAATCCGACTTGCTGCCCATGATGATCCCGATGACCACTGGGAGGGGGCGGGGTTTAGATGCCTTGGTGCGGGATGCCATAAGGGCGCTGCTTGAACGGCGGCGGTTTCTAAGGCGCTACAGTATAGGGATTCGCAAAGGAACGGGATAGGACTTCTTGGCGAGATTGAGCTTCCTACGCGCTTTGCCGCGGGAGGGATTTCATGAAATTCTTACCCGTCATGAATCGTGTGCGGCACGGGAAGCTGTTGATTTCGGTGCCGTTCTCGGATTTGAAGGTCTTGAAACGGATGGCGCCGCGAATGCACGAAATCTACCCCCAACACGCCGAAGCAAAGTTCGGGTGAGGGCATGAAAGTTGTGAGGGCAGGGGGGACGGCGCGCACAAGACGCGCGGCCGGTGCCTACGCCAAAGCCGCACTTCCCGAGGATGCCATTTCCGCCGCCGCGCCGTCGGCCGCCACCGCCGCGGTGCTAGGAATTCCCGAAGAGGAATTCACCCCGCGCGTGCGCGATGCCATCGTGACTCTGATGCATGAGGTCGGCCGCTTGCGGCAGGAACTCGATATGACGCGCAAGCAAATGGAAGACGCTGCGCGCCACGCCGATCAGGACATGCTTCTGCCCATTTTGAACCGGCGGGCCTTTGTGCGTGAAATCAACCGCTTCATCAGTTTCGCGCAGCGCTACGAAATCCCGTCGAGCCTGATCTATTTCGATCTCAACGATTTCAAGCTCGTCAATGATACGCTCGGGCATTCGGGCGGCGACAAAGTGCTGAAGGCTTTTGCGGATGTTATTCAGACGCAAATTCGCGACACCGATATTCTGGCGCGCGTGGGCGGCGATGAATTCGGCGTTATTCTCGCGCATGTGACCGTCGACCAAGCGCGCAAGAAAGCTGCTGATTTGGCGAATCGGTTGGAGACACATCCGCTGACGCTCAACGGGAGCGAAATCCCCGTGCGCTTTGCTTATGGCGTGTATGAGTTGCACGCAGGCGAGAGTGCCGACTCCGCGATGGCCGAAGCCGACCGCGCGATGTACGAGCAAAAACGCGCCGGCAAGGCCCAAGCCTAAGCCATAAATTAGCTTAAGCGATCATTTGGCCTAAGCGATAATGTCGGGAAGCAGCGAATCTTCCATGCGCGCGATCTGATCTTTCAGCTGCAATTTCCGCTTCTTCAACCTCGTCAATTGCAATTGATCTGCCGCATTGGCACTCAGCATCGCCGCGATCGCGTCATCGAGGTCGCGATGCTCCTCGCGCAATTGCGCGAGTCTGGCCAGCAATGATTGTTCTTCGTCGTCCGTCATGTTCGCCCCTAAGTATTATGTATGCCGGACGGACGCGCGTCGCCAGGTCGATGAGATGTCAACGCCACGTTAATATCTAGAAACACAAGTGGACAATTGCGGGGGTGAAAGCGTGTAGCAAGAGTGATCTAATTCTTAGGCCATTTAACAACGAGGGACAGTGATGGCCCTAGAATCGCATATAAAAGAACTGGCGAATAAGCATCAGCATCTTGAAAATCTCATAGAGTCGGAGATGGCGCATAGCGGCTGGGATGAACAGCGCATTGCGCTTCTGAAAAAAGAAAAGCTCCGTCTGAAAGACGAACTTGAGCGCCTGCGAGGAAGGGTGCACTAGCACCTCCTCTTTTTCCGCCGCCACACAAGTCGTCATCCTGAGGAGCGCGCGACGCGCGCGTCTCGAAGGTGGAGGGTGGCTGGTTGAAGAGATGTCCTCATGGTTCGAGACGGTCGCTGCGCGACCTCCTCACCATGAGGATTGGAGCAATACCGTCATCCTGAGGAGCGCCGAAGGCGCGTCTCGAAGGATGCGGTTTGCGCTCGTTTAGGTCAGGTTTTTGGCCTGTTCCCGCAATTTGAATTTCTGGATCTTCCCGGTTGTCGTTTTCGGCAGATCCGTGAACACGATTGTCTTAGGTGCTTTGAAGCGCGCCAGATGATCGCGGCAAAAGGCAATAAGATCGGCTTCGCTGATATTGTCGAAACCGGGTTTTTTCTCGACGAAGGCGCACGGCACCTCGCCCCATTTCTCGTCGGGTCGCGCGACCACGGCGGCGAACATCACCGCCGAATGTTTGTAGAGCGCTTCCTCGACTTCGATCGATGAAATGTTCTCGCCACCTGAAATGATGATGTCTTTCGAGCGATCCTTGAGTTGGATGTAGCCGTCGGGGTGCATCACGCCGAGATCGCCGGAATGAAACCAGCCGCCGGCAAAGGCGTCCGCTGTAGCGGTAGGATTTTTCAAATACCCCTTCATCACGATATTGCCGCGGAACATCACCTCGCCAAGTGTGGTCCCATCGGCCGGAACATTTTCCATCGTCTTGGGATCGCGCACGGTTAGGCCTTCGAGCGCGGTATAATTCACGCCCTGGCGAATGCGCTTGGCGCCCATGTCATGTGTGGGCAACGCGTCCCACTCATCGTGCCATTCGTTCACGGTCGCGGGACCATAGGTTTCGGTCAGGCCGTAGACGTGGGAGAGCTCAAACCCCGCTTCGAGCATAGCGAGAAGAACGGATTCCGGCGGCGGCGCGGCGGCGTGAACGAAGGTCACCGCGTGTGCGAATGTCCGTTTCTCTTCCGGCTTGGCGTTGAGCAGCGTCGCCATCACGATAGGCGCGCCGCACAAATGCGTGACGTGCTCGCGCGCAATGAGATCGTACATTTCCTTGGCGCGTACCCAGCGCAAGCACACATGGGTGCCGCCGAGCAGCGCCAATGTCCATGGAAAGCACCAGCCGTTGCAGTGGAACATCGGCAGCGTCCAAAGGTAGACCGGACGGCGGCCCTTGTTGCACGCAAGAATATTGGCGTAGCCCATAAGAGCGGCGCCGCGATGATGGCAGACAACACCTTTGGGATTTCCGGTAGTACCGGAGGTGTAATTCAGCGAGATCGCGTCCCATTCGTCGTCGGGCCGTGACCATGCAAAATTGGGATCGCCGCCGGCGAGGAAGGAATCGTAATCGATCGCATCCGGCACATTTCCGGTTTGCGGAAATTCCTTGTCGTCATATTGCACGAGGATCGGTTTGACCTTGGCGAGCGCCAGAGCTTGTGTCGCCACGGCCGCGTATTCGCGATCGATCACGAAAAGTTTTGCGTCGGAATGATCGAGGATGAACGCGATGGTGGCGGCATCGAGACGCGTATTGATGGCGTTGAGCACAGCGCCGGTCATGACAACGCCGTGATGGGCGACCAGCATAGCGGGAACATTCGGCAGCAACACCGAAACCGTGTCGCTTTTGCCGATTCCCTTTTGCGCGAGGGCTGAAGCGAGCCGCCGCGAGTCGGCATAAAACACGGCATACGAGATGCGCTGTGTGCCGTGAACGATGGCGGTGACGTCAGCGAAGACCGTGGCCGCGCGCTCCAGAAAGCTCAGCGGCGTCAGGGCCTGAAAATTCGCGGGGTTGCGGTCCAGACCCATCTCATAGGGGTTGGTCGCTTGTCTCGGCGGCCTTTTGCCGGCTGGGCGCGGGTGCGGAAGGGCGGCCGCACGTTGACGGCCGCCGCGCCGGATTCCCGCTCTCGATTTGATGGGTTTTGCCGGTGCAACGGGGCGCGGCAAAGCGGAAGGGGTGGGCGCCGCCTTAGCCGGCGCGGCGCGTTTGCGTTGGACCGTTTTGGCAACGGAAGCGGGTTTTGCTTTAGCTTTTGCACGCTTGGGTTTAGCAGCCGCGCGCGGCTTAGGTTTCGCTTTTGCAATAGCGGTGCGGCGGCCAGGCTTGCTTGCCACTCGGCCTTTCGGTTTGCGCGGTTTTTTCGATGCCATTGTGCTGTGCCAAGAGGTCTGAGAATTGGGCGAAAGCTAATGAAACGGGAATGGCGGGGCAAGGCGAAGCGGTGCACCTTCGCGCCGGTAGCATGCATTTGCCGCCATGATTCGGTCAGCACCGTGCTCTACTTTGCGGCGCGAATCGGCCCGTGCCGCCGATAGACGCTTGCCGCCGATCGACCGCGTGACACAAACGCATGATCTCGCAGTTTTCCAGCATCGGCACGATCCTCGCCTCGACCCTATTGTTTCTCATGGGCAACGGGTTGATCGGCACGCTTGTGCCTGTGCGCGCCCATCTCGACGGGTTTTCTTCGCTCGCGCTCGGGCTCACGGGGTCGGGCTACTATACCGGCTTCGCCTTGTGCTGCATCGCCGGTCCGTTGCTGATGGAGCGCACCGGCCATATTCGCGCCTTCGCGATTGCGGCTGCGCTTACCGCGATATCCGTGTTGGCCCTGCCCATTGTGGTAACGCCGGGCGCGTGGTTTTTCTTTCGCGGGGTCGGGGGAGCTGCCATCGCCATTCTCTACATGGTGATCGAAAGCTGGCTGAATGATCGCGCCGGAAACGAGAATCGCGGCCGCATTCTTTCCCTCTATGTGGTGGTGAACCTCGTTGCGCTGATCCTCGGCCAATGGCTGCTGCTGCTTGCGACGCCGGCCTCGTTCGAACACTTCACCATCGGGGCCATGGCCTATTGCTTGTGCCTGATGCCCGTCGCCATGACGCGGCTGCCGCAACCGGCCGTGCCGCCTTTGCCGAGAATGCGGTTGACGTCGTTGTTCGCGATTGCCCCCGTCGCCGCGGCGGGGTGCCTGACGGTGGGAATCGCCAACGGCGCGTTTTGGACATTGGCGCCGGTCTATGCGCAGACGCTTGGGTTAGGCAGCGGGCAGCTTGCGCTGTTCATGACCGTGTTCATCGCGGGCGGCGCGCTGGTGCAATGGCCGGTCGGGCGCATTTCGGACGGCATGGATCGCCGCTGGGTGATTGCAGCGCTCTGTACAGTGGCGGCCTCTTGCGGAATCGCGTTGGGTCTTTTGGGCTGGTTCCTGGTGCGGGTGCCGATCGTTTTCTAAGCCTTCGTGTTCGGGCTCGGCGCCGCCATGCTACCGCTCTATTCGCTGAGCGTCGCCCACGCCAATGACCGCCTGCCGCGTTCCGAATTCCTGCAGACCTCGGCGGGGCTTTTGATGCTCGTGGCGGTGGCCTCGGTGCCGGGTCCGATGTTGGCCTCTTTGGTGATGGCGATCGCCGGGCCCGACTCTTTGTTTTTGTTTACGGCACTGTCGCACGCGGCAATGGCGTTTTTTGCCTTCACCCGCATCCGTACGCGCCAGGCTCCGCCTCCGGAGGTGCGCGAAATATTTTCGCCGGCGGCGCCCGGCTCTCCCGCCGCGGCCAAGCTCGATCCGCGTGCTGCCGAATGAAGCTGGGCGGCGGTTTGGAAGGGCGTAAAGCGAGCTTAAGACATCCTATGGTTGATCAAGCTGTTCTTACCGGCGGCGGGTTGCGGCTCCGTTGGAGGCTGCTAGAAGGTGACCATGGCCGAAACGAGTAATGTGCAAAAACGCCCGGGCTTGATGCGCCGCGCCTATGATTGGACGATGGCGAATGCCAGCAAGCCGCACGCCTGGTGGGCGCTGTTCGCGGTGTCGTTCGCCGAAAGCTCGTTTTTCCCCATACCGCCGGATGTGATGCTGGTGCCGATGGCGCTGGCCAATCGCCGCCGCGCGTTTCTACTGGCGGCGTGGTGTACGCTGGCGTCGGTGATGGGCGGGATTCTCGGCTATGCGATCGGCTCGCTTCTCTACGATTCCGTCGGCCAATGGCTCATCGCCGCCTATGGCTATGGCGAAAAATTGGATGAATTCCGCGCGCTCTACGCGGAATACGGCGCCTGGATCATTCTGATCAAAGGCCTGACGCCAATCCCTTTTAAGCTCGTGACTATCGCGTCGGGATTCGCCGGCTATGATTTCGCGACCTTTGTGATGCTCTCGGTCATCACGCGCGGCGCGCGCTTCTTTCTGGTTGCCGGATTGATCTACGTCTTCGGCGAGCCAATCCGCCACTTTATCGAGAAGCGATTGGAAATGGCGATGTTGATCGCGCTGGCGGTGGTGATCGCCGGCTTCGTCATCGCGAAATACGTAATCTAGGCTTGCTAGACTTACGCGTCGTTCTCGTTTTGCGAGTCCGCGCCAGTCGTTTCTTCCACCGATTTCATCCCGGTGCCGTCCGCCTTGCGGGACACGCGCGGTTTACGCGCGGCGGCGCGGCTGACGACAAAGTCGAGCTCGATCTGGCTGCAGAGGCCCAGCGTGACGGGATCGACGGCCTTGATGTTCTGGGAATTCCAGTGGCCACGGTCACGGATCTTGGCGATGGTCGCCTTGGTCGTGCCGATCAGCTTCATCAAATCGGCATCGGTCAGTTCGGCATGGTTGCGCAGCAGCCAATAGATGGCGTCGGGCTTGTCCTGGCGCTTGGACACCGGCGTGTAGCGCGGCGTCTTCTTCTGCTTCACATGCGGCATCTTGTATTTGGCGGGGGCCATTTTGAGCCGCATATCCGGCTTGCCTTCCGCCTCTTCGATCTGCTCGCGCGTCAGCTGCCCGCTGGCAACCGGATCGATGCCTTTGATTCCTTTGGCAACGTCTTCGTCGGCGATGCCCTTCACTTCGAGCGGATGCATGCCGCAGAATTCGGCGATCTGTTCGAAAGTCAGCGACGTATTGTCGACCAGCCATACGGCGGTCGCCTTTGGCATCAGGGGCTTATCGGACATGGGCGTTTTCCTTTCCGTGAGGCTCTTCACCCCACGCCGCTCTTAAGGTTCGTCCTTTCGAGGAAGCCGCTTTCTTAAAGGGGAATTGTCCGGGCGGAAAGGGTTCGGTGCCTTTTTTCTCACCTTAAGGTGACGGAATGGCCAATGGCTTGCCCTTTTCCAGGACATAAGTGACCAGCAAGCGGGTGCGCTGGGGGCCATTCTTCAAATAATGGGGCACGCCGGCCTCTACCCGCCAATTGTCCCCCGGTCCCACTTTTCGGGAGGGGTGGCCTTCCTCGAAGATTTCGCCGCCCCCTTCCAGGACATAAGTGAGCTCGGCGCCAGGATGGATGTGACGCTCGGCGGTCATGAAGGGCTCTAGCTCGGTCAACGCCACGATGGTGATGTAGTTACTTCCCGGCACCTCGAATTGCTGTAGCGGGGTGCGCTTGGGCGTGCCAGTGAATTGCGCGGCAATGGCAGCACCGGAGACGAGCGCCGAAATGCTCACGCCGATAAATGCGACGCATCCCAAAAATGTCACAGCGGATTTTCTGCGGATCATTCTCACCTCCAAAACAAGGCAGATGATTTACGTGCGAATTTCTTGCGCCTCTCGGCGTCATATCCAAGAATTGCGCCGCAACATTTCGACATCCACAGCAATGGAGGCCGCCGATGGCGATTGACGCCGAAGAGATGCTGCCGCGCAAGCCCAAACAAGATGTGACGATTGGGCAGGATATTTCGGCACTTTCCGCGGCTGAATTGGAAGAACGCATCCGAATTTTGGAGGGTGAAATTCTTCGCGCGCGCGACGCGATCAATAGGCGCGGAATTACGCGCTCCGCAGCGGATGCGATTTTCAAACGTTAATCATCGTCATTGTCGTTAATTTCTGACGCCCGCTCCATCGTAACCAAGTGCAGCCTTTTCCTTTCGTTGTGAGACGGCACTTGCTAGCTTGCCCTCGCAAATGGGGGGACCCAGTCCGCATGGCTGCTGAACTGGTCGACGATCAAACCACCGCCGAGTTGACGGCGCAGAATTTCATCACATCCGCTTTGTTCGAACGCACGTTCGAAGAGGGCATGGGCATGGTGGAAGAATGCGCGCGCTATCTCGATGGACGCGGACGCGATGAATCGCGCGAGTTGTCGCGCAAAGCTGCGCTGCTCTATGCCGGCGAAAGCATGCGCGTGACGACGCGTTTGATGCAGGCGGCAAGCTGGCTTCTGGTGCAGCGTGCTGTGCAAGAAGGCGATATGAGCGCGGAAGATGCCGCCTCGGATCGCTATCGTTTGGGCGCGCGTGAAATCTGCATGGGCCGCCGCGAAGACGGCGTCGCCGAACTGCCGCGCAAGCTCATAGAATTGTTGGAGCGCAGCGAAAGTCTCTATCGCCGCATCGCGCATCTCGATGATGTTCTGTTCCGCAATCCACCTCCGCCTTCGCTCGGTCCGCAAACACATTTGGCGCGGCTGCAAGCGGCTTTCGGCAAGAACGACGCCGACTAGTCATCATCGCCTAACGGCGCCATGATGAGTGTATGCGCAAGCGCCACGCGGGCAACGCGCTCGGTAATTGGTATATCGACACGGCCTGCAGCGATTGCACCGCTGCGCGCACAGTTGCGCCGGGATTGATTGTCGAGAAAGACGGACAATCCGTCTTCGCGCGTCAGCCGCAAACCGAAGACGAAATCCGCATGGCGTGGCGCGCGCGGCTGCTGTGCCCGACAGCGTCGGTGCGCAGCGACACGGCAACCGAACAACCGGCAGATGTTTTTCCGGAACGTATGACGGAGGGCGTTTATCGCCTCGGGTACAACGCCGCACACGCCGCCGGTGCGCATTCGTTTCTCGTTCGCCGCGACACGGGTTCGATCATGGTGGATTCGCCGCGCTGGACGCGCGCGGTCACTGCGAAGCTTGAAGAATGGGGCGGGCTCGCGCATATCGTGCTCACGCACCGCGACGATGTCGGCGACGCGGAAGCCTATGCGAAGCATTTCGGCGCCCTCGTTTGGATTCATGAATGGGACCGCGCAGCGGCGAAATTCGTGAGTGATCTGATCCGTGGCCGCGAGCCGACGGCAATTGTGGAGAATTTCATTGCCGTTCCGGTGCCCGGTCACACCAAAGGCAGCGTCGTATTTCTCCACGACGGGCACTGCCTCTTCACGGGCGACAGTCTGGCCTGGGATTTCGAAGAGGGCGATCTCAGCGCCTGGCGCGAATTCTGCTGGTACTCATGGGACAAGCAGGCGACATCGCTGGCGCGCCTCGCAGCTTACGATTTTGATTGGGTGTTTGCCGGCCATGGCGGCAGCCATCATCTGCCCGCCCGCGAGATGCGTGCGCGGCTGGAGGCTTTGGTCGCGAGAATGAAGAACGGCGAAGGATAGACGGCGCGTCTTAGCTGCCGACGAAATCCTTGAACTTCTTGTTGAAGCGGGTCAGACGGCCGCCGCGGTCCAGAAGGTTCTGGGTGCCGCCGGTCCATGCCGGGTGCGTCGTCGGGTCGATGTCCAACGTCATCTTGGCGTCGGATTCGCCCCAGGTCGTCCGGGTGCGGTAGCTCGTGCCGTCGTTGAGCGCGACAGTCACGAAATGGTAGTCCGGATGAATGCCCTTTTTCATGGCAAATGGTCCCTAAGACGCTGGAAAGCGCGGCTTATAAGCGAAGCCGGGGCGGCTTGGCAAGTTGGGCCAAAAAAGGCCGGCAGTGGCTCAGCTTGAATTTTTGACGTCTGGAAAAACGTAAACCCAGGTTCTGCTGTGTCCCAAATGTAGCCGGCCGGTCGAATGGTTGAACCTGAGATGGCCCAGGTAAGGCGCATAGATTAATTCGTCGTTTGGGGTCTCAGCAGCGACGGCTTCAAGTTCTTTTAGAGCTTCTCTAAGAACTTTTTCGAGCTGTGCCGTGCTTCGAGCGCGCTCGGCAAAAAGCCCTTTGCTGACCAAGTCCGGCCTCCGAGCTGCGACTAGATCAAAGGATCGCTGCAAAGCTTGCCCCTGATCATAGGCAGCAGGAAGGCTAGAAAATGCCTGAACAAATGAGTGCAGGAGTTTTAGTCTGCGCTGCATTGGGTCACGCCGCCCTCCTTTTATACGGCCCGCACTTCGCAATTGGCTCTTCTTGGTCAGCAAACAGCGCCAGCATCCCGTTCATTTTCCAAACGCGACACTAAGGTCCAATGCCCCATCAATGAAAAAACGGTGGGCGGAAAAAGGTCAGAAGACGGCCGCAGATCAGTACGCCGATCCAGGCGCCTAAAGAAATCCCGGTAATCAGCTTGGCTTTGAAAGGCGCGTCGGCGCCGGCGGGCAGGGTGCGAACGTCCCGGAAGATGGCCGTGTAGAAAAGGGCGGCGTTGAGCCCGGCGAGGACCAGCAGCACCAGCTTCACGCGGAAGGCGGCGTTGTAGGCGTATTGCTCTGGATAGCCTGAGAAGAACACGATCCCGGTCAGAAGATTGACCACGAAGCCGGCAATACCGAACGGGATCAGGCGATGCAGCGCCATTACCGGGATCGCTTTGGCGACGCCGAGAACGCGTAAGTCAAACAGCGCAACCGAGCCGAACAGAAACGAGAGCCCGATGAAATGGAGCGACTCGCAAATCGGCCAGATCCACAAATCGGAATGCACCCATTGGTGTAGCCAGGTGCTGCGCACCCAGGCTTCCCACGGTTGGATGATGCCAGAATCGCCCATCAATCAGAATCGCCCATCAGAATCGCGTCGCGTGGCCGTAGAGGAGAAAAATGTAGGTGTAAGCGAGGAAACGTCCCGCTGTGATCGCGCCCATCCAACAGATGATTGACGCGATGGCGATGCGGCGGAGATTTTTCGGGAAGGGTTCGAATGTGAGCCCAGGGGCGAAAGCTTCGCGGCGTATGCGCTGCAAGAGAAAAAGCCCGCACGCGATGAGCGTGAGCTTCACATAGAACACCGGATTGGTCAGCGCTTTGGTGGGGTAACCGATCAAAAGAAGAATGCCGGACACGACATTCACGACCAGCGCCACCGCGAAAAGCGGCAGGAATTTTTGCAAAGCGCTAAGGCTGACGCCGCGCGCGAACCCGAGGATGCGCAAATCGATCGCGAAGGAGATGCCGGCGAGAAATCCCATTCCCAGTGTGTGCAGAACGAGAATTCCCGGAAAGCCGAACGCAATCGATTCCGACTCGCGCACGTAAAGACTAAGCGCCGTGCCTTCGAGCCAAGGAAGAAACGAATCCACGCGGATCGCGCGCTAGCGAAACAGTCCGAGCACCACGCCTTGCAGCACCAGCACCACAAGCCAGTGGCCGCTGTCGATAATCGTCAGCATGAGTTTGCGCCTCTGATAGGCATTGTTGACGGCGTTGGTGGTGACGACAAAGCCCAGCCAAATCAACGCGCCGGCAATGGCGCCGCGCACCGGGTTGGGTCCACCGAGATGATAGAGGAGGCCCGACATCAAATAGGCCATGATAAGTTCGGCGATGAACGAAATGATCATCGGGCCCACGGGCATCACGCGCTTTCCCGATGCGTCCGTCACGTCGGCATCGGTCCAGCCAAGCGCCGCGATCCTAGGCTTCGCCAGCACGCCATACCAAACCGCACCCGCCAGCCAGGCGGCCACCGCAGCTGCCACTATCGCAAGGTAATTGATGGTCATTATGTCCCCCCAGGAATTGCGGTCGCCTGATTGCGTGCAAAAAATATCTTGTACGGACGGCCGCGGCGCGGGGACGAGTATTGTCCCTTCTGCGCGGCTTGAGCATATTGTTTGCGCCACTCCGCGCAACGGACATATCGAACTCATGTTGAAAGAGGGGGAAGTTCAGCCTCGCTCCGAACCTAGCTTTGTCGGCAAGGTTCTGATCGCAGGCACGGTGCTGGCGCTGCTCTTGGCGGCGTGGTGGGTGGCGCAGGTGCTTCTCATCGGCTTCGGCGGCATTGTTGTTGCTGTTGCGCTCAACAATATCGCGAGGCCTCTGGCCCAGCGCACCGGCGTTTCGGAACATGTCGCGCTCGCCCTCACCACGATCGGCCTCGTCATTCTGGTGTTTGGGTTCCTGGGGATGTTCGGCGCCGGGGCATCGGCGCAGTTCGGGGCTTTGTTCGACAGCCTGCCCACCGCGTGGGAGGCCTTCCGCGCTTGGCTCGGAAAATGGGCCTTAGGCCGGCAAATTCTGGAAGGCGTCGAAAGCCAGACCGGCCAGGCGGCCACCGCCATGATCAGCGCGCTACCGTTTGCGAGCGCCATCGTTAGCGGCATCGCCAATGCGCTTCTAATCCTGGTGATCGGCATCTATCTGGCGGCCGATTCCGCCTCCTACTCAAACGGGGCATTGCGGCTTCTGCCGATGTCCAAGCGGGTGCGGGCGCATGAGATCATGCTGGCCTCAGCGGTAAATTTGCGCCGCTGGCTGGCTGCGATGACGCTGGACATGCTGTTCCTCGGAATCATCTCCGGGGTCGGTTTGTGGCTGGTCGGCGTGCCGTTTGCCTTTGCCCTTGGCGTGCTGTCCGGCCTTTCGGTGTTCGTTCCCTATATCGGCCCCATCGTGGCGACCGTTCCGGGGCTGCTTCTGGCTTTGTCGGTCAGCCCCGAACTCGCGCTCTATGCGGCGGGCGTTTATGTCGTCGCGCAGCAGCTTGAGGGCAATATCAGCCTTCCTTTGCTGCAGCGCTGGACGGTTCACATGCCGCCGGTGGTCAGCCTTCTCGCCATGATCGCGTTCGGTCTCCTGTTCGGCCTCTGGGGCGTGCTCCTTGCCACGCCCATGACCGTGGTGGCGCAGACCATTATCCGCATGGCCTATGTCGAGGACGTGTTGGAGAAGCGGCACCCAGGGTAGGGCCGTAGCGGGCCGGCTCGCCGGAACCTATATTCGGCCCATGGCTACCGTGAAAAAAGGCGTCCTGATCACCTCCGGCAATTGGTGGAAGCATTTGCGCTTCACCAAGCGGACGTTTTGGAAGGGCGAGCGGCAGGCGGGAAAAGGCGAAACCAAGCACGAAATGGAAGACGCCGACGCCCAGGCTGAGGGCAGCGAGCCGAAATAGGCCGGCTTGAACAAAAGGGCCTCGAAACCCTCAATGGGCAGCTATTTTCGCCTATCCCGAGGAGCAATGTCGCGGAGCTCCAATCCCGGGTTGTCTTTGCCGGTCGCCTAGGCTAATAGCCTCGCCTTTCCGGGCCCCAAGCCTCTCCGCTGAGCTCGAAATTCCAAGGAATTCCGCCATGGCCGAAATGCAGAACCTGCGCGCCGAGCCGCGCGCCAATCGGGGCAAGGGCCCCTCGTACCGGACCCGCCAAAAAGGCCAGATCCCGGGCATCGTCTATGGCGGCGGCACCGAGCCGACGCTGGTTTCGGTCGATGAGCGCGGCTTCACCAAGCTGTACGGCACCGGCACGCTGCTTTCGACGCTCGTTATGCTCGAGATCGACGGCAAGCAGACGCGCGTCATCAGCCGCGCCGTTCAGACCGATCCGGTTACCGACCGTCCGATCCATGTCGATTTCCTGCGCCTCGTCGAAGGTTCCAGAATCGCGCTGAATATCCCCGTGCATTTCCACGGCCAGGAAGTTTCGCCCGGCATTAAGCGCGGCGGCGTGCTCAATATCGTGCGCCACGAAGTCGAGCTCTATTGCCCGGTCGACAACATTCCGACCTTCATTGATGGCGATCTCTCGAACCTCGATATCGGCGACTCGCTGCACATCTCGCACTTCAAATTGCCTGAAGGCGTGCGCCCGGTGATTCAGAACCGTGACTTCACGGTTGCTACACTCGCGCCGCCGACGACCTACACGGAAGAAGCGCCTGTCGCTGCCGCTGCCGCGGAAGCTGCTCCGGCCGAAGGCGCCGCCGCCAAAGCCGGCGCTGCCCCCGCAGCCAAAGTTGGTGCTGCCGCTCCGGCCGCAGGCAAGGCCGCTCCGAAGGCGCCGGCCGGCAAGAAATAGTCGTTGCGTCATGTCTGTCGCGCGCGCTCGTTTGGATGCGCGCGCGAGTAGGACGATAGGTCGGCGCACGAGGCCCGCAGTGGTACTGACCTCCCATGTCTGACACGCCACTGCTGATCGCGGGTCTCGGCAATCCCGGCGAGAAATATGCCGGGCACCGGCACAATGTCGGCTTCATGGCCGTCGATGCGATTGCCGAAACCCACCGCTTTGCACCCTGGCGTCAGCGCTATCACGGCTTCATCAGCGAAGGTGTTTTGGGCGGGCGCAAAACGCTGCTGCTGAAACCCATGACCTATATGAACGAAAGCGGGCGCGCCGTCGGCGAGGCGGCGCGGTTTCTGAAACTTCCGCTCGATGCGGTCGTGGTCGTGCATGACGAGCTTGATCTGGCGCCGGGAAAACTGCGCGCTAAACAAGGCGGCGGCGATGCCGGGCACAATGGTTTGCGCTCCATCACCGCGACGCTGGGAGCCGATTATCGCCGCGTACGCGTCGGCATTGGCCACCCCGGCAAACCGGCAGTTCTTGCTTACGCGCTGCACGATTTTTCCAAAGCCGATAAAGAATGGCTTGTTCCGCTGCTCGGTGCGATTGCAGAGTCGTCCCCTTATCTCGCGGCGGGTGATGACGCCGGATTCATGAATCGTATCGCGCTGGCAATGAAACCGCCGCGCCCCAACAACCCGGCCCCCCCGGAGAAGAAGCCAGAGAAGAAGAACGATGGGATTTAAATGCGGCATTGTCGGATTGCCGAATGTCGGCAAGTCGACGCTCTTCAACGCTTTGACGCAGACCGCTGCTGCGCAGGCGGCCAATTATCCGTTCTGCACCATCGAGCCGAATGTGGGCGACGTCGCCGTTCCCGACGCGCGCATCGATACGCTCGCGTCCATCGCGAAATCTGCCGAGATCATTCCGACGCGTATTACGTTCGTCGATATTGCAGGCCTCGTGCGCGGCGCCTCGAAGGGCGAAGGGCTGGGCAATCAGTTCCTTGCCAATATTCGGGAAGTGGATGCCATTGTGCATGTGCTGCGCTGTTTTGAGAACGACGATATCACCCATGTCGAAAACCGCATCGATCCTGTTGCGGATGCCGAAACGGTTGAAACCGAACTGATGCTGGCCGATCTCGACAGTTTGGAAAAGCGCGTCATTCCTGTCGAAAAGAAAGCGAAGGGCGGCGAGAAGGAATCGAAAGAGCTATATGCGCTGATGATGAAGGCGCTGACGCTGTTGCGCGAAGGCAAGCCCGCGCGCGTGGCTGAACTCTCAGTGGATGAGCGCGAACCCTATAAGCGCCTGAACCTCCTCACGGAAAAACCCGTGCTCTATGTTTGCAATGTCGAGGAAGAGGCGGCCGTAGGGGGCAACAATGTTTCGGCGCGTGCATTCGCAATGGCCAAGGCGCAGGGCGCTGGCGCCATCGCGGTTTCTGCGCGCATCGAGGAAGAGGTGGCGCAGCTCGGCGCCGAAGAACGCGCTGAATATCTTTCAAGCCTGGGGCTAGAAGAACCCGGCCTCAATCGCCTTATCCGCGCCGGCTACGATCTCCTCGGTCTCATCACTTTCTTCACCGTCGGACCGAAGGAAGCGCGCGCCTGGACCGTGAAGAACGGCGCCAAAGCCCCGCAATCCGCAGGCGTCATCCATACCGATTTCGAACGGGGCTTCATTCGCGCCGAAGTCATTGCCTATGGCGATTATGTCGCTGGGGGCGGCGAAGCGGGTGCACGCGACATCGGAAAATTCCGTCTCGAAGGCAAGGAATACATAGTGCAGGATGGCGACGTCGTGCATTTCCGCTTTAACGCGTAGTTTTTCCTCCCCTGCGTAGCGGGGGAGGTGCCGAGCGCGTTGCGCGAGGCAGAGGGGCGACATCGTGATGGGTAATGTTCGAGATCGCGTTGAGGTGGGCCTCCGCTTGCCCCCACCCTCTCACCCGGACGAACGCCGGGCTCGACACCTCCCCCGTGAACACGGGGGAGGAAATTCTAGGACATGAGCAATGAGTGAAGGCGCCGTGCTCTATTTCGAGGATTTCAAAACCGGACAGACATTCGCCTATGGCGAACACGTTCTGACTGAAGATGAAATCGTCGCTTTTGCGCGCGAGTTCGATCCACAGCCGATGCATGTCGATCCAGAAGCGGCGAAGAATGGAATGCTCGGCGGGTTGATCGCCAGCGGCTGGCACCTTTGCGCGCTGACCATGCGGCTCACCGTCGATGGATTGTTTAGCCGTGCAGCAAGCCTAGGCGCACCGGGCGTCGAAGAAATTCAATGGCGCCGTCCGGCGCGCCCGGGCGATCACATCCGCATTGAAGCGACGGTGCTCGAAACCAGCGCGCCGAAATCACGCCCCGACCGCGGCTTCGTGAAATTCCATTTCGATATGATGCGTGGACGCGAACGCGTGATGTTCTTCGTGTCCACCGTCATGTTCCGTCGCCATCCCGAAACAGAAGGCCGTCCCGAAACAGAAGGCGGGGCTCCGCATGTGGCTTGAAGACATTCCGCTCGGCGGAAAAATGGTGCTCGGGAGCTTCGAGTTCACTGAAGACAACATCATCGCATTCGCGAAGCTGTACGATCCGCAGCCTTTTCATATCGACAGAGAAGCGGCGAAGTCTTCGCTCTATGGCAGCCTCATCGCCAGCGGTTGGCACACCAGCGCCGTATGGATGAAGCTGATGATCGCGCAGCGTTACGCGCAAGTGGATGCGGGCCAGGAATCGACGCAGGACAATTACATCTCACCTGGCGTGCGCGAACTCCGCTGGCTGCGGCCGGTTTATCCCGGTGCCACGCTGACATACACGACCGAGCCCTTCGCCAAAGTCGATTGGCCATCGCGTCCGACCCTCGGACTTTTGCAAAGCCGCAACGAAGCCCGCGACGACAAAGACGCGCTTTATTACAGCTTCATCAGCCAGGTTCTGATCGCGCGCCGTCCGGGGTAATTTGGGCGGTATCTATTGTCCTCATCCTTCGAGACGCGCGCGTTGCGCGCTCCTTAGGATGAGGAGATTGAATCCTCATGGTGAGGAGGCCGCGAAGCGGCCGTCTCGAACCATGAGGGGGCTGGTTTGTATTAGCGCAAACTGGCTTCGATATTGCCGCCGTCAACGGTGAGCGTGGCAGCGGTGGTTTTGTTTGCTAACGCCAGGAAGACAAAGGCATCCGCCACATCTTCGGCGGTGACTTCGCGCCCCAATAAATTCCCGCCCATATAGTCCTTCTCGGAAAGCCCGCGCGCTTTGGCGCGTGCCGCCACCATGTCGTCGGTGAGAAGGCCGGTGCGAATGCGGTCCGCGTTCACAGCATTGGCGCGAATGCCGTCTTTGCCGTGGTCAAGCGCGTATTGCTTCACCAGGAACAGAGTCGCCGCCTTCGGTAGGCCGTAGGGTCCGAAATCCTTGCCCGGATTGACCGCCTGTTTGGACGTGTTGAACAGCAGCGCGCCGCCGGTGCCTTGCAGCTTCATGATGCGCACGGCTTCTTGCGCCACCGCTTGGTGCGCGAAGAAATTCAGCTCGAAGGATTTGCGCAAAATCGCGTCGTCGACCTCGCCGATGCGGCCCTGCCAAGCGGCGCCTGCATTCGAGACGACAATATCGACACCGCCGAACTTGGCAGACACGCGGTCGAACGCACGGCGCACATCACTGGCATCCGTGACATCGCAGGCAACGGCAATGCCGCCGATCTGCTTGGCGATTTTCGTTGCTGCTTCCAGATCGCGGTCGAACACCGCGACTTCCGCACCCTGCTTGGCAAAGGCCTTCGCCGTCGCGGCGCCGATGCCGGAGCCGCCGCCGGTGACGACAGCAATCTGCCGCGCCAAAGGCTTCTCCGCCGCTTTGCCGAGCTTGGCCTGTTCGAGCGACCAATATTCCACGTCGAACATGTCGGGCACGGAGATGGATTGGTAGCTGCTGAGGCCCTCGGCGTCGCTGATCACTTCCACGGTGTTTTCGGCGATGTCGGCGGCAATCGCGGCGTCTTTCGCCGATCCGCCAAGTCCGAACAGCCCAACACCCGGAACCAGAATGACGCGCGGAAGGGGATCAAGCTCCTTCTTCGCGTTGTTCACGCGTGTGTTGTTGCTGGCAAAATAGGAGTGATAGTCGGCGACATAGGTGTCCACGCGGGTGTGGACATCTTTCGCCCAGGCGTCGAGCTTTCCTGTTTCCGGCGCGGAAACAACCAGCGGAATATTCTTGGTACGGATGGTGTGGTCGGGCGTTGCCACGCCGACCTGGCTGTAACGCGCAACATCCGCGCCATTGACGTAATTCAAAATGGCATCGTTGCTGCGGAAATCGAGAATTTGACGCTTGGCCGTGCCGGTAGAGCGATCATTCGTCAGCGCGACAGCGCCACGCAAGCTCGGCGCGATATCGGAAACAGAAGCAATGGAAGCCGGAAGTTTCGCCTGCACAAGCGATTTGCGGCCCTTGCGAAGACGCTCCTCAGCAAGGCTGACATTCTCGATCATCAATTCGTAAGCGGTGCGCGCATCTTCCGCGAAAGTGAAAATGCCGTGGCGCAGAAGAATGAGTCCGATGACGTTCGGATTCGCCGCATAGACTTTGGCGACGCTCTTGGCGAGGTCAAAGCCGGGAATGCAATACGGTACATAGGCGAATTTATCGCCGAAGATCTCGCGCGAAAGCGCTTCGCCGTCGGGCTGATCGGTGATCGCGAGAACGGACGTGGAATGCGTGTGGTCGACAAATTTATGCGGCAGGAACGCATGCAGCAGCGTTTCGACCGATGGGTTAGGCGCTGACGCATCCAAGAGATTGATGCGCTGATAATTCACCATGTCCTCGTCGGACAATTTATCCAGCGCGAGCAGGCGCCGAAGCGGCGCCAATTTCACCGCCGGCAAACCGGCGGGCTCGATATTGCCCATGTCCCAGCCGGAACCCTTGACGCAAATGACATCGACCGGTTCGCCGAGAAGATCTTTCGCAACCGTCTTCACGCTGGTGTTGCCACCGCCATGCAGAACGAGCTTCGGATCGCCACCGAGAAGACGCGTCGTGTAGGTGCGCAAAGCGATATCTTCGCCCACGCCTTTGGCGCCATAGCGCGTCACAAAGGATTTCGCGTCTGCGTCGGACCAAAGAGATTTCATGCCGGTATCCTTGCCGAAATTATAGAACCGGAGTTTGGAAGCATGAGCACCCCGGAAACGCAACAGCTGGGAATTCTATGGTTTATGGAAACCGCTATGTGCTCGGGAAAAGGCCGCGTAATCCGGCATTGGTTGCCGGGCAAACGCCGCGCTCGGTAATGAAACCTGTCACTAGCCGCGAGGGCGTCACGTCGAATCCAGGATTGGCTGCCGGCGAACCCGGCGCCGAAATTTGCACGGTGGCGATGCCGCCATCGGCGAGACGTCCGGACATATGCGTCACTTCGGTGGCGCTGCGCTCTTCAATCGGGATGTCGTCGCCGTTGTTCAGCGTCCAGTCGATGGTGGACGACGGCAGCGCGACATAAAAAGGAATGTCATTATCCTTGGCGGCAAGCGCTTTCAGATAGGTTCCGATCTTGTTGGCGACGTCGCCATTGGCGGTCACGCGGTCGGTTCCGACAATGCAGAGATCGACCTTGCCTTGGCGCATGAAAAGTCCGCCCGCATTGTCGGCGATGATCGCGTGCGGAACGCCGTGCCCGCCGAGCTCATACGCCGTCAGCGACGCGCCCTGATTGCGCGGGCGCGTTTCATCGACCCAGACATGCAAATCGATGCCTTCATCATGCGCCATATAGATAGGCGCTAAGGCCGTGCCCCAATCGACGCAGGCGAGCCAGCCGGCATTGCAATGGGTAAGAATGTTGAGCGGGCGTCCGGGATTCTTTGCGGCAGCAGCGCGGAAGATCTCCAGCCCGTGCGTGCCGATGCGGCGGCAGGTCTCGACATCTTCATCGCAGATGGCGGCGGCTTCCGCCCAGGCGGCTTCGAAGCGATCTCCGCGCGGACGGTTGCGCAAACGGTCGCGCATGCGCGCGAGCGCCCAGCGCAGATTCACCGCCGTGGGGCGCGTTTCTAAAAGGTAGTCGTGCGCGGCATCGAGCGCCTGGTCGGAGGCGTCTTCGCGCATGGCGAGCGCAATTCCATAGGCGGCCGTGGCGCCGATCAAGGGCGCGCCGCGCACGACCATGGTGCGAATGGCATCGGCGGTTTGTTCCATCGTGCTCAGCCGCGAGGTCGCGAAGACATGCGGCAGCATTGTCTGGTCGATGACCTCGATGGATTTGCCATCTTCTGCCGGCCAAATGGTGCGGTAAGGGGTGCCCTGAATCTTCATGATGCCTATATGGCCCCTCTAGCGCGCATTTCACCCCTTCCAGGCAAATGCGTCTAATGCCCAGCGAAACTGACGAGCGAGCGGACATCCTTGCCAATGGCGCGAAGCTTATCGGCGCCGCCAAGTTCCGGCAGGTCGATCACGAAGGAACATCCGACCACGTTCGCGCCCGCACGCTCCAGAAGCCGGATCGCCGCAAGTGCCGTGCCGCCGGTCGCGATCAGATCGTCGATGACGACGATGTTCTCGCCTTTAGCGACGGCGTCTTCATGGATTTCGACGCGGTCCGTGCCGTATTCCAGCACGTAATCTTCGCCGATGACTTTCCACGGCAGTTTGCCCTTTTTGCGCACCGGAACAAATCCGACGGAAAGCTGATGCGCCACCGCGCCGCCCAAAATGAATCCGCGCGCCTCGATGCCGGCAACGCGGTCGATGCGCATGCCGGCATAGGGTTTCACCAGCGCATCGACGGCGCTGCGAAACGCAGCCGCGTTGCCGAGCAGCGTGGTGATGTCACGAAACATAATTCCCTTTTTCGGATAATCGGGAATCGTTCGGATGGTTTTTTCCAAATCCATATTCGTGTCCCTGACTGACTTAGGTCTTTTTCAACACGCGGCCGGCGACCGCATCGAGCTTGGCAAATAATTCGGGGTCGCGTTTCTCCGGCGCGGTGATCAGCGCGGTGTCCAACACCTTCTCAATGCCGAGCGGCGATGGCGTGCGGTTGGGGCCGAGCTTGGGCACAACTTTGCTGATGAGCGCGCGCGCTCTGTCGGCATTGGAGACGAGCACGCGGATTACCTGATCGACGGTGACGTGATCGTGGTCCGGATGCCAGCAATCGTAATCTGTCACCATCGCGACAATGGCGTAAGGAATCTCGGCTTCGCGGGCGAGCTTCGCTTCCGGCATGGCGGTCATGCCAATCACGTCGCAGCCCCAGGCGCGGTAGAGATTGGATTCGGCGAGGGTCGAGAATTGCGGGCCTTCCATCGCGAGATACGTGCCGCCGCGCGATGACGGGATGCGCGCTTCGCGCGCCGCTTCGTCTAAAGCTCCAAGCAAACGCGGACACACGGGGTGTGCCATGGAGACATGCGCCACGAAGCCTTTGCCGAAAAAGCTTTTCTCGCGCGCGAAGGTGCGGTCGATGAATTGGTCGGCTAGAACAAATGTTCCCGGCGGCAATTCTTCGCGCAAGGAGCCGCAGGCAGAGACCGAGATGATGTCGGTGACGCCGGCGCGCTTCAGCGCATCGATATTGGCGCGGTAATCGATGGTGCTCGGCGAGTGCACATGCCCGCGGCCATGGCGCGGCAGGAACACCATGTCGACGCCGTGCAGCGTTCCCATCAACAGCGCGTCCGACGGCTCGCCCCAAGGCGAGGCAACACGCTCCCAGCGCGGGTTCGCTAGACCTTCAATGTCGTAGACGCCGCTGCCGCCGATAATGCCGAGGACTGTCTTAGCCATGTCCAGCTTCCCAAAAGGCGGGCTCTTGTATCACGCGTCGTCCGGCGCGCAACCGCCAGGAGAAACGCCCAGCCGCCATCCCAGCCGATCTTAACGCGCGATCTCCAATGATATTCGTGCTGCATTTCCTCCCCCGTTTACGGGGGAGGTGTCCGCCGAAGGCGGACAGAGGGGGGACCTCATTGCGTTGCGTTGGATGTACGTCTTTTGTTTGTCGCCCCCTCGGCCTCGCCGGCGTTGCCGGCTTGGCACCTCCCCCGCTTCGCGAGGGAGGAAAGAAATCCCTGCGAGCAGAATTGAAAGCCGAAACGAAAACGGCCCCGCTTTTGGCGGGGCCGTTTCGAAGCGTGCGAGGTGGGCGGGCTTAGTGCTCGCCGTGCCAAACCTTGCGGTAGGAGAAGAACAAGAGAACGGCCAGGACAAGCAGCGACACCATCCAGATGAAGCCCATTTCCTTACGCTCTTCCATCTTGGGCTCGGCGGTCCAGGTCAGGAAGGTGGCGAGGTCGTGTGCCATCTGCTCGACGGTCGCCTTGGTGCCGTCCGCATAGGTGACGCGGTCGGCCGAGAGCGGCGGCGGCATGGCAATCTGATGCCCGGCGAAATAAGCGTTGTAGTAACGGCCTGCGGGAACCGTGACGCCTTCCGGCGCCGGTCCGTAGCCGGTCAGCACCGAATAGACATAGTCGGCGCCGCCCATACGGGCTTTGGTGATCAGCGAGAGATCCGGCGGCAGAGAACCGTTATTGGCAAAGCGCGCGGCGTTCTCGTTCGCGAAGGGCGAGGGGAACGCATCGGCCGGAATGGCGGTCCGCATCAAAGGCGCGCCGTTCGCGTCGATGGTCTGGCCTTGGTCGTTCGGCGGTGCCGGCAATTTATATTGCGCGGCGATGGCCTTCACCTCTGATTCGGTGAAGCCCGGACCACCCTCGTCGGCCAGCGTGCGGAACGGCACGCGCTTGAGGCCGTGACAGGCGGCGCAGACTTCCTTGTAGACCTGAAATCCGCGTTGAAGCGCGGCGCGGTCATAGGTGCCGAAGGGGCCATCGAAGGACCAGCCCGGCGCTTTGAGCGCAATATGATCCTCGGCGGCGAGAGCCGGCGCGGTCAATCCAATGACCGAGATGGCGGCGACGAGAAGAGAGCGCGTGAAGAATGTGGACATGGCGCTTCCTCTATTCCGCCGGCGTGGCATGCAGCACGGACTTCGCGATGCTGTCAGGCACGGGCTTGGGAGTTTCGAAAATGCCGATGATCGGCAGGATGATCCAGAAATGGGCGAAGTACCAAAACGTCGCCAGGCGGCCGACATAGAGCAGCGGAATTACGCCGCCGAGCGACGCGTCCACCGGCTGTGCGCCGACATAGCCGAGCAGAATTCCGTCCGCGACCAGGATCCAGAAGAACTGGCGGTAGACCGGGCGGAAGCGCGCTGAACGCACGCGCGACGTGTCGAGCCACGGCACGAACACCAGCGTGGCCATCGCGCCGAACAGCGCGATGACGCCGAAGAGCTTGTCCGGGATCGACCGCAGGATCGCGTAGAACGGCAGGAAATACCATTCCGGCACGATATGCGGTGGCGTCACCAGCGGATTGCCTTCCTGGTAATTGTCGGGATGGCCGAGGAAGTTCGGCGCGTAGAACACGAACGCCATCATGATGATGGCAAAGCAGACCAGATAGAACAGGTCCTTCACCGTGTAATACGGGTGGAACGGCAAGGTGTCGGCCGGCGATTTCACATCGATGCCGAGCGGATTGTTGTTGCCCGGAACGTGCAGCGCCCAGATGTGCAGACCGACAACGGCGGCGATCACGAAGGGCAAAAGATAATGCAGGCTGAAGAAGCGTTGTAGCGTCGGGTTGTCGACCGAGAAGCCGCCCCACAGCCAGTTCACAATCGGCTCGCCAACAAGCGGGATGGCGCTGAACAGGCTGGTGATCACGGTGGCGGCCCAGAACGACATCTGGCCCCACGGCAGTGTGTAGCCAAGGAACGCCGTCGCCATCATGAGGACGTAGAGTGCGACGCCGAGAATCCAGATGATTTCGCGCGGTGCTTTGTATGAGCCGTAATAGAGCCCGCGGAACATATGAATATAGACGGCGAGGAAGAACATCGACGCGCCGTTGGCGTGCACATAGCGCAGGAACCAGCCGTAATTCACGTCGCGCATGATGTGCTCGACGGAATCAAAGGCGAAGCGCGTGTCGGCCGTGTAGTGCATCGACAACACGATGCCGGTCACAAGCTGCACCGCGAGGCAGAAGGTGAGAATGCCGCCGAACGTGTACCAGATGTTCAAATTCCGCGGTGTCGGGAAGGTCAGCATCGTGTCGTGCATCAGACGCATGACCGGCAGGCGCTGATCCATCCAGCGCGATAGGCCCGACTTAGGAACGTAGGTGGAACCGTGCATGGTTTCGCTCCTCAGCCGATCCGGACGCGTGTGTCGGACAGAAATGTATAGGGGGGGATGTCGAGGTTCTGCGGCGCAGGACCGACACGCACGCGACCGGCAGTATCATATTGCGAGCCGTGGCAGGGGCAGAGCCAGCCGCGATAATCGCCCTGGAAGGCCAGCGGAATGCAGCCGAGATGTGTGCAGACGCCGACAACGATCAGCCATTCCGGCTTCTCGGCGCGGTTCGCATCGGTCGCTGGTGCGTCGGCCTCGTGATTGGCATTGCGCGCCACGGGATCGATCAGATCGGCCACGTTCACTTCCTTGGACGCGGCAATCTCTTCCGGCGTGCGGCGGCGAATGAAGGTCGACTTGCCGCGCCACAGCACGGTGATCGATTGGCCCGGCTGAACGGCACTGATGTCGATTTCGGTCGACGCCAGCGCCAGAACGGCGGCGGAGGGATTCATCTGATCGATCAACGGCCATACCGCGGAAGCGGCGGCGACAGCACCGGCTCCGGCTGTCGCGACATACAGAAAGTCGCGGCGAGTCGGTTCGGCCGTTTGCGAATGAGCCACGGTCTTTACCTCTGAAATTCGGCCGCGGGCCTTCTAAGGGGCACTGGACCAATGAAGCGGGCACGCCCGGAGCGAGCGCTAACACATGAAACAACGCCGCCCCCGGACCTTCCGGCGCGTCTCAAAGTTGGCCGTAACATAGAAGAGTCGATTTTTGGTAGACTTGCGGCACGATGCCGCAGAAATTCAGGGATTTCGCGGGTTTCCGGGCGTTTTGCCGCGGCGCGGCAATGTGCGCGCACAGGTTTTCGCACGGGGCTCACCCCCGTTCCGCGTATGAGCATACTCACGGCGTCGTGCTTGCGGAAAGCACCGCCGTGCAATAGCGCTCGCCAGACCAGACGCGGACACCAGCGGCGGCACGGGATCGCATGCGCCTTGCCCTCTTCCAGCCCGACATTCCCCAGAACGCGGGCGCCCTGATTCGCCTGGGCGCCTGCCTCGGCGTTCCCGTGGATATCATCGAGCCGTGCGGCTTCGTGTTCGGCGAGGCCAGCTTCCGGCGGGCCGGCCTCGACTATTTTGCCCATGCCGAGACCGTCCGCCATGAGTCCTGGACGGCGTTTCTGGCGCAATTTCGCGGGCGGCTGGTTCTGTTGACCACCAAAGCCAGCACCCCATACACGGAAGCGGCCTACCGGCCGGACGACACACTGCTCTTGGGGCGCGAAAGCGCCGGTGTTCCGGAAGAGGTGCATGCACGGGCAGATGCCCGCGTGCGCATCCCCTTACGGGCGGGTTTGCGGTCGATCAATGTCGCGCAGGCCGGCGCGATGGTACTCGGCGAGGCGTTGCGTCAGACAGAAGGGTTCCCGCCATGAGCGACGCCGATACGGAAACGCGAAAAGCAAAGGCTGTCGCCTGGTTTCGCACTTTGCGCGATTCCATCTGCGCTGAGTTCGAGGCCATCGAGGATGCCTATACGGGCTCCTTGGCGCATATGCCCGCCGGGCGCTTTACCCGCAAAGACTGGCAACGTCCGACCGACGATGGCGTCGAAGGTGGCGGCGGCACGATGAGCGTCATGAAGGGACGTGTGTTCGAGAAAGTGGGGGTGAATATTTCCGTCGTACACGGACAATTCAGCCCGCAATTCGCCAAGGAAATTCCAGGCGCCGAACAGAACCCGAATTATTGGGCGGCGGGCATTTCATTGGTGGCGCATATGCAATCACCCAAAGTGCCGGCGGCGCATTTCAATACGCGGCATGTGGTGACGTCGAAATCCTGGTTCGGCGGTGGTGGCGATTTGACGCCGACGCTTGACGTTCAGCGCTCAAAAGATCATCCGCACGCCATCGCGTTTCACGCCGCGTTCAAACGCGCCTGCGACGCGCATGGAGCCGATTACTATGCTCGGTTCAGCAAATGGTGCGACGAGTACTTCATGTTGAAGCATCGCAACGAGCCGCGCGGTGTCGGCGGAATTTTCTACGATTATCTGGAAGCCGATTGGGAGAAGGACTTCGCCTTCACCCAAGATGTCGGTCGCGCCTTTCTGGACGGCTATAGCGGCATCGTGCGCCGGACCATGAACGAAGGATGGACAGAGGCGGAGCGCAACGAGCAATTGGTGCGGCGCGGACGCTATGTCGAGTTCAATCTTATCTATGATCGCGGCACGCGTTTTGGCCTGATGACGGGCGGCAATGTCGAGGCGATTCTCATGTCGCTGCCGCCGGTTGCGCATTGGCCTTAACGCCACTGGTAAATGCCATTCGCGTGATACCAACGACGTAGTGATACCGGTTTTGCTGGACAAAGCATTGGCCGGCACTTAGCTTCGCGAAAGCTTCTGGAACCGGAAAGAACTGCCAAATCTAATGGAAATCGGCCCCGAATTCTGGGAAGGCCTTCTCAAGATCATCGGCGTGAACATCGTCCTCTCGGGCGATAACGCCGTGGTAATTGCACTGGCCTCCCGCTCGCTTCCTCCGCATATGCGCAGCAAAGCGATCTGGCTTGGCGCCGGTGGCGCCGTCGGTCTGCGACTCATCTTCTCGTTCTTCATCGTCGAATTGATGGCGGTGCCGTATCTGAAACTGATCGGCGCGCTTCTGTTGCTCTGGATCGGCGTCAAGATGCTGGTGCCCGAACACGATGCGCATGGCGAAGACGGCGACGGAAAGAGCGCCACCAACGCCACGATCTGGGGCGCGATCAAAACTATCATCGTCGCGGACGCCGTGATGAGCCTCGACAACGTCATCGCCATCGCGGCTGCCGCGAACGGAAACGTTCTTCTGATCGCGATCGGACTCATCATCAGCGTTCCGCTCATCATTTACGGCAGCACGCTGATCCTGAAATTCCTTATCAAATACCCGATCCTGGTCATGTTCGGCGCCGGTCTCATCGGCTGGATTGCCGGTGAGATCTGGCTCAGCGATCCCGCCGTTATCGGTTGGACGCATCATATTCTGGATACGTATGGCCATTGGCTGGAAACGGCGTCCGCTGCGCTGGGTGCTGCCTTCGTGGTGGCGCTGGGCTCGCTGATCGCCGCGCGTAAAAAGCGGGTGACGGCGGCAGCGACGCATGTTGTCGATCTGGCGGCCAAGGAGAACAAATGACCTGCATTCCGCAAAAAATTCTGGTGCCAATTGATGGCTCGCAGAATGCCGCCCGCGCGCTCACCTATGCTGAGCGTTTGGTGAAATGCGGGTTGGTGTCGGAAGTTCATCTGGTCAATGTGCAGCCGCCGGTCGATACCGCGGTTACTACCTTTGTCGGGAAGAAAGCGGTTTCCGGCTATCATCATGACGAAGGCATGAAGGCGCTGGCTGCGGCCCGCGCTTCGCTCGATCAGGCGAATGTTGCGCACCAGATTCATATTGGCGTTGGTCAGCCGCCGGATGTCATCACGGCGTTCTGCGTCGAATTCGGTTGCGATGTGATCATCATGGGTACGCGCGGACGTACCGGCGCAGCCGCAGCCATTCTTGGCTCGGTGGCGCAAGGCGTGATCAGCCGCTCTAAGGTGCCCGTAACACTGGTTACGTAGACGCTGGTTACCTAAGCCGCGAGTCGTAAAAGCAATCCCGTCGCATCATCACTGCGCTTGAAGCGTGGGTATTTCGCGCCGTCCGGATCGTCTTTTTCGATAGCGCGCAATTCCTCGCCCAACGCTTCCAGGCCGAATTTCTCTGCCGCATCTATCAGTCCGGCGGCGTCGTAGCGGTCATAGTCGTTGACGAGCGCAAGAAGCCCGTCGCTGGCAATGAACAATGTTGCGTCCGCTGCGGCTTCGAGCATCGCTTCCTTGATGTGATCGGCGCAGGCGGGTTCGGGCGCGAAGAGCCACGCCCCGCCACCGCCGTTCACGCGATTGCGCGACGCGCGCAAATCCGGAAGGAAGATTTCGCGCACGCCTTCGGCGGCATGGTTTTTCCCATGGCTCAGTTTCTTGACGCGCGCGCGCTCGGCGCCGCGCGAAGAAACCGCATCTCCGACAACGCGAAGAGCACCATCAGGCGCTTTGACGATCAACGAGCAATCGCCAAACCAATAGGCCGAAAGCGCATCGTCGATCAGTGCGACCGCCATCATTGAGGCGCACGGAATTTCATAGCGTTCATTCGGCGCACGCCTGCGCATCGCCAGAAAACTTTTCTCCGCGTCGGTTGCGGCCGCACGCACCCATTCGCGCGGCGTGTTCCACTCCGACGGCGCGCCCAGATTGTCACGCGCGTGCGCGGCGAGGCGCCGAGCGCCAAAGCGTGCCAGCCATTGCGCGTCCGACGGGCCGGGCATCAGATTGTCGCCGAGATTGGTAGCGCCATCGATGACTACCGCGAAATGCGCGGCCTCGGCGAAGGCATCTTCGTTGGCTTTCTCGATATTGCCGGGGATGCTGAGGGAATCGATGAGATCGAATTTCACGTAACTAAGCCCCTCCGGCTGCCAAAAATTCTTTTAACTTCCGAAGCAGCGCGGGTCTGGTCGGGGCGAAATTCTCCGCCGCCCACCACTCCTCCACCGCTTTAAGGCTGCGGCCAATGGCCGGGCCTTCGGAGGCACCTGCATCCATCGCGTCACGCCCGTCGAGCGGAAATTTCGGCGCTTTCCAATTCTCCGCCTCGCTGAGCAGCACGTCCCAGCGTGAATCGTGAGGTGTTTCGGAGGCTTCCAATAAAAGCTCGTCTTCGAAACGCGCGGCGCCAAGGCGATAGATCAGATGCCGTGCCGCCTGCTGTGACAGGGATGCCTCGATGCCGTCGTCGCGCTTGGCGATATGCATCAGCCGATCACGGTCCGCATTGGAGAGCCGCAAATCTGTGCTCGCGCGCCGCGCCGCCTCTTCATTCGGCAGCATCGCCATCAGTGACACGGCGGGGATAGGGTGGCGTCCGCGCGCTGCAAGCAAAGTACGTATTGCCGACAGCCGCGCGATGGAAAGAGGCTGAGGCAAGATCTCCGCCAAAATTCCGGCACTCTCCATCGTTTGGAGCGTAGGAATCGGATCGGGCGCCTGCAACAGGCGGAACAATTCTTTCTGCACGCGCTCGCCGGAGAGCGTTTTGAGCCCGGCTTTTTCTGTACGCGCGGCAGCCAATGCGGTTGCATCGATGGGCCCGCGCCCATACCAAGCGTGGAAACGAAAGAGCCGCAGCGCGCGTAAATAATCTTCGCGAATACGCGTGGCCGCGTCACCGACAAATCGCACACGCCGTTCCGCGATATCGACTTGGCCGCCAGTCGGATCGAACAGCGTGCCATCGCGCGCGGCATAGATCGCATTCATGGTGAAGTCGCGCCGCGAGGCGTCTTCGTCCCAGCGGTCGGTGAAGGCAATGGTGGCGCGCCGCCCGTCAGTCGATACGTCGCGCCTGAGCGTCGTGATCTCGAACGGCTTGCCGGATGAGATTGCGGTGATCGTGCCATGCGCGATGCCCGTCGGCACAGCGCCAAGGCCCGCCCGCGTCAGACGGCGAATAACTTCGTCGGGTGTCAAAGGCGTGGCAATATCGATATCGCCGACCTTCTCGCCCAGAAGCGCGTTGCGCACCGCGCCGCCGACGAAACGCGCGCCGCCACCATCCGCATCCAATGCGTCCATGACCGCATTGGTGGAAAGCGCGGTCATCCAGCCGTGTTCGCTCGGATTCAAACGCAACATCATTGCGGGTCGACCCGTCCCGGCACCACCTCACCGTTTTCCAGATGGGGGGGCACGTAAACGCCGTCGCGCGTGTTTTCCTTGGGCAGCGACCACAGCACAAAGCTGACGGCGACCAGCACGAGTCCGGCGGCGATTAGCATCGTCCACGGGTGAACACGCGTGTCCGCACCTTCCTGCTTTCGTCCCACCATGCGCCAATAAATTCCGTAAATGGCGAACGGCAGCAGGAACAGCACGAAATCGTAGATGAGGCGGGGTATCATATCGTGCCTATCCGCTCGGCGAATTTGGCGAGCATGAACGCGGTGGCGCCCCAGATGTGATGGCTACCATAGTCGAAGACATAGGTTTCACGTTCGGCGCCGTTTCGTATCACGCGCTGAAGGCTTCGGTTGGCGGGATCGAGCAGAAATTCGAGCGGCACCTCAAATATGTCGGCCACTTCGGCGGCACAGGGCCGCAAGGAAAATCCTTCGTCAACGAAGCCGACCACCGGAAGCACCTGGAACCCTGTCACAGTTTCGAGCGGATCAAGGAACCCGGCAATGGAAATAAGGTTCCGCGTGATGCCGGTTTCTTCTTCCACCTCGCGCAACGCAGTTTCCGTGAGAGATGCGTCGTCGTCCCGTCTGCGTCCGCCGGGAAATGAGATTTGCCCGGCATGAGACGGCAAATTCTCGGTGCGCAAGGTGAAAAGCACCGAAGGCTGCGTCCGTGTGACAATGGGGATCAGCACCGCAGCAGGTTTCAACGCAACCACAGCAGATTCCGGCGGAATCTGTGCCAATCGCGACACAACCCTGTCTTTGAATGCTGCATTCATGCGGCAATAATCTCGGTCCCCGGCAGCACGGGTTCGTTATCGCTGCTGGTCAAAGCGGTTGGCTGTTGCAAGCACCCTTGAGCAGTGCATCATGGGGAGGCAACATGACCCCTGCGTATGAGGCTTGAGCCATCGGATTGCCATCCCGCACCTCACGGCTCGACTCTAATGGTCGGGCCCGCACGGGGACAACCCGCCGCTTGGGGGTAACCCCAACGAATACCAAGAAACTGTCCGCTCGCGTGTCGCGCCGGCGGTTTATAGGCCACGGTTTTTTTGAGGATGAGCAGATATGAGCAGCGCGGATGGAAGCGTGGTAAATCTCGAGGACCCGGCGCACGCGGAAGCGTGGGCGGAAAATGTCGCGACCAAATTCATCAAAGCGCGTGAAGCCATTTCGGCGGTCATCTTCGGCCAGCCTCAAGTGGTCGAGCAGGTTCTGATCACGCTTCTGGCCGGCGGCAACGGGCTTCTGATCGGCCTTCCGGGTCTGGCCAAAACGCGCCTTGTCGATACGCTCGGAACGGTGCTCGGCCTCGACAGCAAGCGCATCCAATTCACGCCGGACTTGATGCCGGCGGATATTGTCGGCTCCGAAGTGCTCGAAGAAGACGAGCATGGGCGCCGCAGCTTCCGCTTCATCAAGGGTCCGGTGTTCTGTCAGCTTCTGATGGCCGACGAAATCAACCGCGCCAGCCCGCGCACGCAGTCCGCTTTGCTGCAAGCCATGCAGGAGCGCTACGTGACAGTGGCCGGCCAGCGTTATGATTTGCCGCGCCCGTTCCATGTTCTGGCGACGCAAAACCCGCTGGAACAGGAAGGCACCTATCCGCTGCCGGAAGCGCAGCTCGACCGCTTCTTGATGCAGATCGATGTCACCTATCCCGATCGCGCCTCCGAAGAACGCATGCTGCTCGCGACAACCGTGGGCGACGAGAAGCCGCCAAAGGCCGTGCTCGATCCCGAAACGATGATGCAGGCGCAGGCTTTGGTGCGTCGCCTCCCGGTGGGCGAAAAAGTGGTTTCGGCCATTCTCGGCCTGGTGCGTTCGGCGCGGCCTGATGCCGATGCCAGCGAAACAGTGCGCAATTACGTGGCGTGGGGCCCATCGCCGCGCGCCAGCCAGGCCTTCATGCTGGCGATCCGCGCGCGCGCGCTGCTGCAGGGGCGCTTCGCTCCTTCGGTGGATGACGTTATCGCGCTGGCGCATCCGATTTTGCGTCATCGTATGGCGTTGAATTTCTCGGCCCGCGCCGAAGGCACGACGATCACGAAAGTGCTCGACGGTCTCTTGGACTCTTACCGCTAGGACCGGTTCCTTTCGGAAAGCGAGCCCTGAATGGCCAATACCGCACCGAGCGTAACGGAGGCGCGCAGAGGGGATCATTGGAATCCCGTGCGCGAGGAAGCCGAGCGTATTGCCTCGGCTTTGCCGCCACTGCTTGTTTCGGCGGAGCAATTGGCCTCCACCATCGTTCTCGGCGTGCATGGACGGCGCAAAGCCGGCATGGGCGAAAGCTTCTGGCAGTTTCGCCGCTACTCCGATGAAGATCCCGCCACCGCCATCGATTGGCGCCAATCCGCCAAGTCGCAGCATGTCTATGTGCGCGAGCGCGAATGGGAAGCTGCGGAATCGGTGTGGTTCTGGCGCGATGCCTCCGAAGGCATGCGCTATTCCTCCGATAAGAACCGCGCCACCAAAGCCGACCGCGCCACCTTGCTGTCGCTGGCGCTGGCATCGCTGCTTGTGCGCGGGGGCGAACGTATCGCGTTGCTGGGTGCCGATGGACGCCCATCCTCGGGGCGCGCGGCGCTAAGGCGCCTGGCGCATCGTTTGGCCGATTTGCCGCCCGGCAATGAGACCATGCCGCCGGAAGCGCCAATGAGCCGGCAGGGTTCGCTGGTGTGGATTTCGGATTTCCTCGAACCGCTCGAAACCATCGAAGCGCGTATGCGCGGCTTTGCCAATTCCGGCGTGCGCGGATTTTTGGTGCAGATCATCGATCCGGCCGAGGAAGATTTTCTCTATAGCGGGCGGGTGCGGTTTGAAGCGGCGCGTCTCACGGACACGCAGATGTTCGGCCGCACGCAAAACATCCGTGCCCTCTATCGCACGCGTTATGCCGCCCATGCCGAAGCCATCGGCCTTGCCGCGCGCCGGCTGGGCTGGAGCTTCCTGCGTCACCGCACCGATCGCACGCCACAAACCGCTTTGATTGCGCTGTTTGGCGCCATTGGCGGCGCGCGCGGGCAGCGGGGATTTTAGATTATGGGCTTTATTACCTCTTTGATCCCGGGCCTGAGCTTCGGCGCGCCGCTTGTTCTGTGGGCGCTGCTTGGTTTGCCGATCATCTATCTTTTGCTGCGCGTCACGCCGCCGGCACCGAAGCGCATTGTCTTCCCACCGCTGCGACTCCTTTTGGGTTTGAAATCACCGGAAGAAACGCCGTCGCGTACGCCGTGGTGGCTGCTGCTGCTGCGTTTGCTGACCGCCGCCATCGCCATCATCGCTTTGGCGGAGCCGATCTACGACACATCGCCCGCCACCGCCGGCAGCGGCCCGCTCATTCTCGTCGTCGATAATGATTGGGCGGCGGCGCAGAATTGGCAGTCACGCGTTGACGGCATGCGCAGCGCCTTGACGGGTGCGCAACGCGGCAATCGCCCGGTGACGATTGTCGCCACCGCCAATATCAATCCCGTCAGCCCGCCTTGGATGGACCCGCACCGCGCTGCGAGTACGGCGGATGAAATGATTCCGCAGCCATGGCTCCCGGACCGGCGCAAAGCGCTGGAAGCGTTGGCGCAATTGAAGCCACCGTCCGCGCCGCAAATCATTTGGCTGTCCGACGGCATTGACGATGCGGGCGCGCGCGCATTCGCGGATGCTTTGAGCAAGCTCGGCACGCTGACGGTCTATGGCGATGAAGCCGCCCCCACGGCGATTGCCATGGGCCCATTGGAAAACGGCGCCAATGGCTTTGGCGTGACGCTGACGCGGCTACCTGCCGATGCGACACGTGATGGACGCGTTGCGGCGATTGACGGCCGCGGCCGTATTTTGGAAACAGCAGCCTATCGCTTCGCCGGCAATGCGAACGAGGCGACGGCGACAATCGTGCTGCCGCTGGAGCTGCGCAACGAAACCTCGCGCGTTGTCGTGCAAGGCGCTGAATCCGCGGGCACGGTGCAATTGGTCGATGCGCGCTATCGCCGCCGGCCGGTCGGCCTTGTTGCCAGCAATACCGGCAGCGCAAACCAGCCGCTGGTGTCCGACATCTATTACATCGAGCGCGCGTTGCAGCCTTATGCCGAAATTCGCAAGGGCACGCTGGAGCAGGTGCTCGATTCGGGAATTGCTGTTCTGGTTCTGGCCGATATCGGGCAGCTAACCGCGCAAGAACATGAGCGGGTGACGAAGTTTGTAGACGAGGGCGGCATGCTGCTGCGCTTTGCCGGCCCGCGCCTCGCCGCTTCGGCGGTCTCAGACGACCTCCTCCCGGTGCGCCTGCGCCAAGGCGAACGGCTGATGGGCAGCGCACTCGCCTGGGCCGAGCCGCAATCCTTGGCGCCGTTCCCGCAGGAAGGTCCGTTTCGCGGGCTGGTTGTACCCAAGGAAGTGACGGTCGGCCGCCAGGTTCTGGCCGAGCCTTCCATCGAACTCGCCGAGCATAGCTGGGCACGGCTGACCGACGGCACGCCGCTCGTCACCGCCGTGGCCCGCAAGCAGGGCTGGATTGTTTTGTTTCATGTGGCAGCCAGCCCAGGCTGGTCGTCGCTGCCGCTCTCCGGGCTTTATGTCGAGATGCTGCGGCGGACGATTGCGATGGCCGGCGGGGTGCGGACAGGGGGGGCCGGCCAGCAGGTCGGAACTCTGCCGCCTTATATGACGCTGGACGGATTTGGCGAGCTGGTTCGCCCCTTCCCGGAGGCGCTGGCCATGAAAGCCGAGGATTTCGACACGGAAGTGCCGGGACCGCAGCATCCGCCGGGCCTTTACGGCAATGAAGGCGCGGTGATGGCCCTGAACGCCGTCAGCGCGCGCACGCAATTGCGCCCGCTCAATATTGGCCGGGACGTGTTTGGCTACACCACCGGCGGCGTGATGCGGATTCTAAAATGGCCTTTGCTTCAGATCGTGCTTATCGTGCTGCTTGTGGATGCGTTGCTCTCCTTGCTGCTGCGCGGTTATCTGAATCTCGCCGGCATGCGCCGTGCGCCGCGCCGCGCCGCGGTGCCGTTGTTGCTCGCCGCCGTTGTTGGATCGCTGCTCTATATTCCGAACGCCCACGCCGCCGCGCCGCAGTCCGCTGCCGACGCGGTGAACATGGCATCGGCGTTGGACACGCGGCTTGCCTATGTCATCACCGGCGCGCCTGACGCTGACGAAATGAGCAAAGCCGGCCTTTGGGGTCTTGGTCTGCAACTCCGAGCGCGCACTGCCTATGAACCGGCTGATCCCGTCGGCATCAATATCGAGACCGACGATCTTTCTTTTTACCCGCTGCTCTATTGGCCGATGTCGCCCGCGCAGCGCGATTTGACTCCGAACGCTGTCGCCAAGATCGACGCCTTCATGCGCTCGGGCGGCACGATTTTATTCGACACGCGCGATCAGCCGCTCTCGGGGCTTGGCGGCGCTACGGTCTCGCCCGGCGAGGCAACGTTGCGCCGGTTACTGTCGAAGCTCGACATTCCGCCGCTGCAGGCGCTTCCGGCGGATCACGTGCTGACCAAGACGTTTTACATCCTCAAGGAATTTCCCGGCCGCTGGCAGGGTGGCCAGGTGTGGATCGAAGCACTGCCGCCGGCCAAGCCGGGCGAAGATTCCCCGGCGCGCGGCGGTGACGGCGTTTCGCCGATCATCATCGGCGGCAATGATTGGGCAGCGGCCTGGGCGCTGGACGCCGAGGCCGAACCGATCGCGGCCGTGGTGCCGGGCGGTGAGCAGCAACGCGAAATCGCGATCCGCTTCGGCGTGAATGTCGTCATCTATGCCATGACCGGCAATTACAAAGCCGACGTAGTGCACACCGAAGAAATTCTGAAACGGCTAGGGCGCTGATGTTCGACGCTCTGCCGTTCCGGATCGCCTTTGCGCCCTATGTGCCGATCAGCGTGCTGATCGCATGCGCCGTCGCGGCGATTTTGATTCTGGCGTTTTCGCTGTGGCGCCGGGCGAGCGGTCCGTTCGCGCGGCTGTTCGCTTTTGCCGTCATTCTTTTCGTGCTGGCCAATCCGCAAATCGTCCGCGAAACGCGCGACGCGTTGGACGATATCGTCAACGTGGTGATCGACCGAACGCTGTCGCAAGACATCGGCACGCGCCGCGCCGATACCGAGCGCACCCTCAACGCGGTGCGCGAACGCCTCGGCCAGATGAATGGGTTGGAAGTGCGCGAAGCGGAAGTGCGCACCGATGCTGAAGTCGGAACGCCTTTGTTCGGCACGCTCGAGGCGGCGCTCGGTCAGGTGCCGCCCGAACGCCTCGCCGGTACCATCGTGATCACCGACGGACAGGCGCATGATGCGCCGGATCTCACCACCTTCGCGCCGGGCGCGCCCGTGCATGTTCTGCTCACCGGCGCTCCCAACGAGAAAGACCGCAAGCTCACCGTGGTTCGGGCGTCGCGCTTCTCGATCGTCGGGCGTCAGGCGCAGATCACCGTAAAGGTTGAAGACGAAGACGCGGTCGGCGACAACGCCACGGTCAGCGTTCGCGTCGATGGCCAGAACCGTGAAGCGCGCCGTTTGCGCGTTGGCCAGGAAATGACCATCAGCCTTCCCGTGGCCCATGGCGGTGAGAACGTCATCGAGCTGGAAGTGGCGAAGGGCGCCAATGAACAGACGCTGCAGAACAACCGCGCCGTGGTTGTGGTGAACGGCGTGCGCGACCGTTTGCGCGTGCTTCTTGTGTCAGGCCTACCGCATGCCGGCGAACGCGTATGGCGTGATCTTTTGAAGGCCGATCCGTCGGTCGATCTCGTTCATTTCACCATCCTGCGTTCGCCCAACAAATATTTCGACGAAACGCCGATAGACGAATTGGCACTGATCCAATTTCCGCAGCGGCAATTGTTCGACGAGAAATTGTCGGAATTCGATCTCGTTATTTTCGACCGCTATCAGCACGACGAGCAAATCCTGTCGTCGGCCTATCTCGAAAACGTGGCGCGCTATGTCGAAAACGGCGGCGCGCTGCTGCTCTCGTCGGGACCTGAACTCGCCGATCCCGAGCTCAGCGTTTTCCGCACGCCACTCGCCGCCGTGTTGCCGGTGCAGCCGACTGGCGAGACTGTGACGGGTCCTTTCCGTCCCAACGTGACAGGGCAGGGCCTCGCCCATCCGGTTACGGCGGGGCTCGATCGCTCCAATGACGAGCCGGGCACTGAAGGCGCGAAACAAGCGACCTGGGGCCATTGGTATCGCATGATCAGTTCCAGGCGCATCGCCGGTACCACGGTCATGGACGGGCCCGGCGGACAACCGCTGCTGGTGCTCGACCGTGTCGGTCGTGGCCGCGTGGCGCAGCTTCTCTCGGATCAGACCTGGTTGTGGGCACGCGGATTCGAAGGCGGCGGCCCACAAGCGGAATTGCTGCGCCGTCTCGCGCATTGGCTGATGAAAGAACCGGAGCTCGAAGAAGAACGTCTCCTGGCGGAAGTCGCGGGCGGCGAACTGCGCGTGACGCGCCGGACGATGTCGGCCACGCCGCCGGAAGCGGTGGTCACCGCGCCGTCGGGCGAAAAGAGCAATCTTGTGTTGGCGAAGACGGGGCCCGGCACGTTTGTCGGCCGCATGCGCGCCGATGAACTCGGACTTTATCATCTGACCAACGGCACGCTGAACGGCGTTGCCGCCTCAGGGCCGCTCAATCCGCGCGAAGTTGCCGACATGCGCGCGACCGATGAAATCGTCAAACCTTATGTCGAGAAATCCGAAGGCGGCATTCGCTGGATACGCGATGGCATTCCGGAATTGCGCGAAGTCGCTCCGGGTGCGGCTGCTGAGGGCGCAGGCTGGCTCGGCATTGCGCGCCGCGGCGCCTATCGCGTCACCAGTCTTGACGAAGAAGATTTGCTACCGCCGTGGCTCTCGCTTCTCATGGTCGCGGGCAGCGTGGTGTTTGCCTGGCGGCGCGAGAGCCGCTAGCCGCTCATCCTTCGAGACGCGCGCTTCGCACGCTCCTCAGGATGAGGAGCTATAATCAATCCTCATGGTGAGGAGGTTGCGAAGCGACCGTCTCGAACCATAGTGAAATAAGTCAGCCGATCGCGGCTGAGGGCGCAGCGACGGGATGATTGAGCGGCGCGCGCAGCACTTGTCCCGACAATGTCAGAAGTGCGCCTGGCACCAGCGAGAGCCCGAGAACGCGCGAGGGATCGACCGGACCTGGAAAACGCAAGCGACCCGGCGGCAGGCGGGCGAAACCGACCTTGGCGTAATAGGGTTCGTCGCCGACCAGGATCACTGTTTCGAAGGGCAGCGTGCGCGCGGTTTCGAGTGCAAATTGCATCAACGCGATGCCGATGCCTTGCCCGCGCAAATCCGGCCGCACTGCCAAGGGACCCAACAGAAGCGACGGCTTGCCGCCAACCGAGACGGGCCAAAACCGCACCGATCCGATCAATTGCTTGTCGGCGGTGGATACAGCCACAAAGCTCAATTCCGGAACGGGATCGACGCCTTCACGCAGGCGATAGGCGGTCTTGGCCAGGCGGCCGGGCCCGAAAGTCGCCGTAACCAGGGCCTCTACGGCCGCGGTATCCGCCGCCTGTTCGGATCGCAATTCCCACATGTCTTTTGGCTAACCCTTTGGCGTGCTGGCGTAAAGCCCACAAGCGCGCTGCATGTCCAACCCGCCAGCCCTCGTTTCACGGCTCCTTAAACAGTGCCGTTAATAATGATGGCGAAGGCGGTAATGCCGGAGCAGCAGAAACGCTCCGCATGCGACGGCCGGTGGGGACTTGGTTTTATGCTTCAACTTGGCGGCATCGTCTTCCTATTCGCGACTGTGTTCGGCGGCTACGTCATGTCCGGCGGACATTTCGAAGTCATTCTGCATTCGCTGCCGCATGAAATGATCACCATTTTCGGCGCCGCCGTCGCGGCCATGCTGATCGGCAATTCCATCGGTTCACTAAAGCGCGTGTTCGGCGATTTCGCCAAGATCATTTCCGGGCCGAAATGGAAGACGTCGGATTATCGCGATCTGCTCTGTCTGCTTTTTCTTCTCACCAAGACGATGAAATCCAAGGGCATGATCGCGCTCGAAGCGCATATCGAGAAGCCGAAAGAATCCGCGATCTTCATGCGCTATCCGCGTATCTCGAAAGACCATTTCGCATGCGACTTCATTTGCGACACGCTGCGCATGATGACGATGAGCCTGGAAGATCCGCATCAGGTCGAGTCGGCGATGGAGAAGCAGCTGGAGAAACATCATAACGAAGCGCTGATTCCCACCACCGTGCTGCAAAACATGGCGGACGGCTTGCCTGCTTTAGGCATTGTTGCCGCCGTTCTCGGCGTTATCAAAACCATGGGCTCGATCACCGAACCGCCGGAAGTTCTCGGCGGCATGATCGGCGGCGCGCTTGTCGGTACGTTTCTCGGCGTGTTTCTGGCCTACGGAATTGTCGGCCCGATTGCGACGCGGCTGAAAGCCATCTGCGACGAAGACACACTTTTCTATCACGTCATACGCGACATTCTGGTCGCGCATCTACATGGCAATTCGGCGCAAGTGTCGGTGGAAATCGGCCGCGGCTCAGTGCCGAGTTCGGCGCAGCCCAGCTTCGCCGAATTGGAAACCGCGCTGAATAGTATTCCGGCTGAAGGCGCGGCTTAAGAGTTCTTCTTTTCTTTAGACGCGTAAGGTGCGGTCGCCGCTGCGATGACTGCGATCGCCATCGCGCCTGCGAATATGCCGAGCGGTACGGCGAGCAGCACGTCGATATCAGTTCCGAGAACCACAATCCCGGTGACCGCCATGCCGGCAATCTGCCCCGCTATCTGTCGCATATTCGCTTCCCGGCTCTTTGCCAGGGAACGCTAGCCCGCCCGCCTTGCACTCCTTAGGACTTGCTTAAAGATCGGTTAATTCCGGAGGGCGAAGGCAGCATTTCGGCCTTCAGCGCGCCTGTTCGCGTACAGTGAATCCGGCAGCGCCCAGGCGAATTTTGATCTCGTTTGCATGGGCCCCGTCGCGCGCTTCCACCACCATGCCGAGATCGGCCGATTTGGCGGACACGCCGGTCAGAAGCCTATTGTGCGAAACCTCGAGAATATTCCCGCCGCATTCGCCGACCAGAGTTGCGATTTGCGCCAGAAGCCCCGGCCTGTCGTCGATGGTCAGCACCAAAGACAGAATGCGCCCTTCGCGCGCCAATTCGCGCAAGATGACATTAGTGAGCAAACGCATGTCGATATTGCCGCCGCTGAGTACGATTCCGACTTTGCGTCCTTCGAAGAGATGCGGATGGGCCAGCACGCCGGCTAGTGCCGCAGCGCCGGCGCCTTCGGTGACCGTCTTCCTGATTTCCAAGAGCCGCGCCATGGCATCTTCGATGTCAGATTCGCGCACGGTGAGAAGATCGGTGACCAGATGCGCGATGATCGCGCGTGTGAAAACGCCGGGCTCCTTGACGGCGATACCATCGGCAATGGTCTGGCCTGAGAGCGCACGCGTTTCACCTGTTACGGCGTTGATCATCGGAGGATAAAGCGCCGACTGAACGCCATAGATCCGGATATCCGGTTTGATCGCGCGCGCCGCGATCGCCATGCCGGAGATGAGTCCGCCGCCGCCCACTGGGATCACCAGCGTGTCGAGCTCTGGCACATCGGCGAGCAGCTCCAGCGCCACCGTTCCCTGACCTGCGATCACCTTCGTATCGTCATAAGGATGCACCAAGGTCAGGTGCTCGCGCGCCGCTATGTCGCGCGCGACTTTCGCGGCTTCACTCAGGCTGGCGCCTTCGATGATGACATCGGCGCCGAAATCGCGCGCGTGCTTCACCTTGGTGAAAGGTGTGCCTTCCGGCATGACGATGGTGGCGGGAATGCCGAGGCGCCCCGCATGGTAGGCGACGCCTTGCGCGTGGTTGCCGGCCGACATCGCAATCACGCCGCGTTTGCGCTCGTCGGGCTCAAGGGCGAGCAGCCGGTTCAGCGCGCCGCGTTCCTTGAACGAGGCGGTGAACTGCAAATTCTCAAATTTCAGGAAGAGCTCGGCCCCGGCGATGGAGGACAATGTCCTGGACGAGCGCACAGGCGTCCGCTCCACCGCACCTTCAATCGCCGCCGCCGCCGCCTCAATGTCGGCGAGCGTGACGGGAAAAACCTGACTATCGGGGGTAGCAATGGGCTCATTGCGCCACTCTGTCACCGTCGCCCGCCTGCCACCAAGACGATTAGGCCGGGGCGGCAATGGACCGACACCAGATGGGATCCGCTAAGGCCTTTGCTGTACTGCAAAAACATAAATCGGAGGGGCCGGCCGAAAGGAAGTTCGTACGCCACCGGACCGAAATAATGATCGGAAACCATTTTTGTTCACTCTTTGCAGCGCCTTGACTTGACCCCCGGGCCCATGTCCTGAAGAAAAGGCCTCCCGCTATCCCAAGGGAATGGACGGGAGGGCTGGGCGATGCGCCCGGTCCGAAATTTTGGAGCCCAGGATGCTACGGCATCCGCCCGGCCTTGCGCAGCCAGGGGCATCTTTACGTGGCCAAGTCTCAGCGCCACATCAGGGGTTGTTATGACGATTGCCACATTGCCGACGCGAAATCGCAAATTACTTGCCTGGGTCGACGAGGTCGCCGGGAAATGCACGCCCGACCGCGTGTATTGGTGTGACGGCTCGCAAGGCGAGTTCGAACGACTTTGCGCCGATATGATTCGCTCCGGCACGCTGATCAAGCTCAACGAAGCGAAGCGTCCCAATTCCTATCTTTGCCGTTCCGATCCGGCTGACGTCGCGCGCGTCGAAGATCGCACCTATATCTGCTCGGCCGAGAAGGACGATGCCGGACCCACCAATAATTGGATGGATCCGAAATTGATGCGCAAGACGCTGGACGGCCTATTCCAAGGCGCCATGCGCGGCCGCACGATGTACGTCATCCCGTTCAGCATGGGCCCGCTCGGCTCACCGATTTCGCATATCGGAATTCAATTGACCGATTCGCCCTATGTGGCCGCGAGCATGCGGATCATGACCCGCATGGGTCAGGGTGTGCTGGACCAATTGGGCGATGGCGATTTCATCAAGTGCCTGCACTCGCTGGGTGCGCCGCTGGCGCCGGGTCAGAAAGACGTGCCGTGGCCGTGCAATTCCGAGCACAAATATATCGTCCATTTCCCGGACGATTATTCCATCGTCTCTTACGGCTCGGGCTATGGCGGCAACGCACTGCTCGGCAAGAAATGCTTCTCGCTCCGCATCGCGTCCTTGATGGGACGCGATCAAGGCTGGCTCGCCGAGCACATGCTTATTCTCGGCGTCGAAAGCCCGGATGGCGAGAAAACCTATATCGCAGCGGCGTTCCCATCGGCCTGCGGCAAGACGAATTTCTCCATGATGGTGCCGCCGGACTCGTTCAAGGGCTGGAAGATCACCACGATCGGCGACGACATCGCCTGGATCAAACCGAGCCCGGACGGCACGTTCCGCGCGATCAATCCGGAAGCCGGTTTCTTCGGCGTCGCCCCCGGCACCGGTCTGAAATCCAATCCCAATGCCGTGCACACGCTGACGCGCGATACGATCTTCACCAATGTCGCACTGACCGATGACGGCGATGTCTGGTGGGAGGGTCTCACCGACGCGCCGCCGGCGCATCTCATCGATTGGCAGGGCAAGGATTGGACACCGGAATCAGGACGCAAAGCTGCGCATCCGAATGCGCGCTTCGCAGCGGCTGCAAGCCAATGCCCGAGCTTCGATCCGATCGCGAACGATCCCGCCGGCGTGCCAATTTCGGCCTTCATTTTCGGCGGACGTCTGACGCACACATTCCCGCTGGTGTTCGAATCCTTCGATTGGCAGAGCGGCGTCTATTGGGCCGCGACGATGGGTTCGGAAGCTACGGCGGCGGCCGAAAACCAGGCGGCCATCCGCCGCGATCCTTTCGCGATGCTGCCGTTCTGCGGCTACAACATGGCCGATTACTGGACGCATTGGCTGAACATCAAAGACAGCGTGGAAAAACTGCCGCGCATCTATCGCGTCAATTGGTTCCGCAAAGACGACAACGGCAAGTTCGTGTGGCCGGGCTTCGGCGAGAACATGCGCGTGCTGAAATGGGTTGTGGAACGCGTGCGCGGCAATGCGCAGAACGCGGTCGTCAGCCCCTTCGGCCTTATGCCGCGCTACAACGATTTGACCTGGGACGGCCTCGACTTCACGAAAGAAAGCTACCGCAAGATCACCGACATCGACCGGGCTGAAGCGTTGTCCGAAGCCGATGCGCAGAAGGAGCATTTCGCGGAGTTCGGTTCGCGGCTTCCGCCGGCGATGGAGCAGGAGCGCAAGGCCCTGATCAAACGCCTGGACGATGCGCCGGCCGTGTGGACCGCCGGCTAGTCCTCGCGTTTAAGCGGTTTGAAGTTCGCCGAAGCGAATGCGAAGCTGGCGTCCCGATTTTGAAATTCGTTCGCTCGCTATATCGGGACGATGCGAATTTCAGAATCGTAAGGACGCCAGCTAAGTGTTAGTTCCAGTGTCGCTTTGGTTCCGAAGTTCGCTTGGATAGCCGATATTGGAAACATGGCGAACTTCGGAACCGCGACACTGGCGTGAAAGCATAACCCGTAACGCTAAGCAGAGGTCGCCATGTCCGATGTCATTGACAGAGGCCGTGCCGCCGGCGAAACCGATTCCATGCGAGCAACGCGTGAGGCGGTGATCGCTTCTAGTCCGCCGCCGCAATTCTTCAAATTGCGCGCGCCCGTTCTCGCGGATGGCCGCAGCAATCAGACCGTGGCCGAGACGGACAACATGTATGTCAATCTCAAGGTCTATGCGTCGGGCGGCGAAAACGGTCTGCACAATCACAGCGACGAAGATCATTTCCATCTGGTGATGAGCGGGCGCGCTTGTTTCTATGGACCGCGCGGCGAGGAACGCCACCTCGGTCCCTATGAAGGCATCATGATTCCGGTCGGCTGCTTCTATCGCTTCCACGCCGTCGGCGACGAACCCTTGGTGTTGCTCCGCGTCGCGGCGCATGTGGGACCCCGCGCGGATCATGGGCGTTACAATGTCTATGGCGAGCCGCTACCCAGCGAGTCTAAAGAGAACGGGCACAAAAACCCCGTGGTTATCGATGGCGTGTTCTGGGGCGCTAAAGCTTAGGATCCTGTGACCGACCAGGTGGTATCCGCGCGCACTCCCTCCTCGTTGTCCCGTCGGACAACGATGATGGCCGCTGTGGTGGCCACCGCCTTTTTCATGGAAGGGCTGGACGGAACGGTGATCGCGACGGCGCTGCCGGCGATGGCGGTGTCATTCGGCGTCGATGTCACGCAGCTCAGCATCGGCATCACGTCTTATCTTCTGGCGCTCGCAATATTCCTTCCGCTTAGCGGCTGGACGGCCGACCGTTTCGGCTCGCGCAATGTTTTCTGCGGCGCCATTGCCGTGTTTACGCTCTCATCTATCGCGGCCGGCCTTAGTCCAAATCTCACCAGCTTCGTCGCGGCGCGCATTGTGCAGGGCGCGTCTGCTGCGTTGATGTCGCCGGTGGGGCGTCTCGTCATTGTGCGTGGCGCCAACAAAGACGAGGTGGTGCGCGCCATCAATATATCCACCTGGCCCGGACTCATCGGGCCTGTGTTCGGGCCGCCACTGGGCGGCTTCTTCGCCACCTATCTGACATGGCATTGGATATTTTTCCTCAATGTGCCCATCGGCATTGCCGGCATCGCGCTCGCTATGCGCAGCATCGACAATCATTACGGCGCTGTGCGGCGGCCATTTGATGGGCTTGGCTTTGCGCTGACTGCGGTGACTCTTGCGGCCATCATGTACGGGCTGTCGCTGGTCGATCATCTCGCCTGGTCGGCGGCCTTCGTGTCGATTGCTATCGGCCTTTGCGCCGGTGTGCTCGCTGTCCGGCATGCCAAGAAGCATCCCTTTCCGCTGATTGATCTGGCGCCGCTGAAAACGCGCACCTTCGCGGTGATCGTGCGTGGCGGTATTTTCTTTCTGATGTCGGTGGGCGCCACGCCGTTCCTGTTGCCGCTTTTCTTTCAGCAAGGCTTCGGCGTGACGGCCTTTGTTTCGGGTCTTCTGGTGCTTGGCTACGCCATTGGCAATCTCGCCATCAAATCCGTGACGACGCCGCTGATCCGCAATTACGGTTTTCGGACTGTATTGACGGTCAACGGCGTGTTGTCGGCCCTTGCCATTGTGGCGTGCGGACTTCTTTCACCCACAGTGGGATTGCCGCTCGCCTTTGTCTTACTGGTGTTCGCGGGCGCAGTGCGTTCGATAGGCCTATCCTGCATTTTCACGCTGCCTTACGCGGACATCGAAGACGCACATAAGACCGCGGCATCCACCTTAGTGGGCGTCGTGTGGCAGGTCGGGTTCGGCCTCGGCATCGCGATCAGCACATTTATTCTGCAGCTTGTCGTGCTTACGCGACATCCCGGAGACGCCATGCTTAGCATCACCGATTTTCGCTTGGCATTCTTGGCGGTCGGCGTCATCGGCCTGCTGGCCGTCATCGACTATGCAGGCTTACCGCGCGATGCGGGCGCGCGCATCAGCGGCCATAAAGTCGCGAAGTAGAATTTCAAAATCCCGGTGTCGGCAAAGTTATATTCATCGACACGGTGATCCGCGGCTTGGTGTAGTTGCCCGGCGGCACGTGATGCTCAAGCCATGAGGGGAAGACCAGAACATCGCCTTCGGCGACATCGATCTTCGCCGCTTCCGAGGAAAATTCGGGCGGCAAAGCAGGGTGGCGGCAATAGGCTTTCGTCGTTCGCGCCGGATCGTAGAAAATCGGTGCCTTGTGCTCGGCGTTATCGAACAGAAGAAAATGGATGAAAGAGATGTGGCCCGGAATATGGTGATGTTTCTCCTGATATTCCTGCCCGTCCCAATAGACATTGTGCCAGAGCGCTAGGCCGTAGCGCTCACTGCGGACGAATTGGCCGAGAAGCTTCTCGTAAGCAGCCGGCAACGGCGAAATCACTTGGTCTTTTGAGGCAGCGCCGAAGCTTGTGTGGATGCGATCCGTCTCCCAAATCGCTGGCGGATTATATTGCCCCGCGCGATAGCGGCGCAGCATCTCGGGCGCGAATTTCTGCTTCAGCATTTCCGTTTCGGGCAAATGAAGCTTCACGACCGGCGTCGCGAAAAGCGGCTTCAATTCCATGTCCATGAATGCCTTCCGGGCGAGCGAGATTTAACGGAGTGAAGCTCAGGAGGTCGCTATCGACAAGGGGTCGGCGATACAAGGTGCACGGCACAAAGGCAGTCTACTCCGCCACCATGGCGCGGTCGTCGGTGCCGAAGTCGCGCCAATCGGCGGATTTCGGGACAAGCCTTCAAAGGAGGTAAGTTCGGCGTAAGGCGTGCGCGGCTTGTTTGTGCCGATGGCGGGACCGCCGGCCGCCATGGTCTTCGCCGCGTCGAGCATCATCTTGCGGAAGGCCGCGATGGCGACATCGCTGGCGCCCAGCCGGTCTTTCGATCTGTCGGCGATAGGCCCCATCGGCTCCCACATGACAATGTCCTGATTGGGGATGCCGGGAATTCCCGTCCAATTGCCTGCCTTCATCGCCTTGCGATCTTGAAGATAATTATTTGCCCGCACGCGCGTTTTCTTGAATGTCGCGTCGACGTCGATACCGATTTGCGCCGCGTTGAATTTCCGCCAGGTCTCGCGATCGGGCGTGGAGTCGCCGCCAAAGGCGATGAAATAGAAGGCCGTATGCGTGTCATCCATAGGCGCGTGCAGAAGGCAAATGCGATAGCGGTCGTTCGGCGGAATCAAGACCGAATAGGGCGCGATGAACAATGTTGTGCGCACATAGTCATGCGTATGCGCGTTGGTGATCGGTCGGCGGATGGCGGCGTAACGAAAACCGAAATTGGTGGTTTCCACAAAGAGCTTCGGCGCCTTGTCCGTCGAGGGCCGAAACCAGATCTTGTCATTGGCTTGGGCCCCGTCAACGCGCGCCGGAAGCATATCCGACGCATGAAGGCTGGAGCTATGCGCCGAGTCGATGGCGCCTTCGAGGATCTGCGCCAAATTGCAGTCGATAAGAATTTTGACAATGCTGATCTTGGTATCTGGCGTCGGCGCGAACAAAGGCGCTTCGAATTCCGGCATAGAGTCCGCCGGACCCATATAGGCCCAGACGACGCCGCCCGCTTCCCGCACGGGATGGGATTTGTGTTTTACCTTCGCAGGCAGGCCGCTTTCCGACGGCTCCGACGACATTTCAACGATGTTGCCCTCGACGTCCACTTTCCAGCCGTGATAGATGCAGCGTAGCCCGCATTCCTCATTGCGGCCAAAGAAGAGCGACACGTTCCGATGTGAGCAGAATTCGCCGATGACGCCGACTTTGCCGTCGCTGTCGCGAAACGCGAGCAGGTCCTCGCCCAATAGGCGTAAGCGGACCGGATCGCCATCCGCCTCTTCAACTTCCTCGCTCAAACATGCCGGCAGCCAATGCCGCCGCATGATCTGGCCCATGGGCGCCTCGCCCTCGACGCGGCAGAGGAGGTCGTTTTCCTGAGTGGTAAGCATGCCAGCCCTTGTGAACCGTAGAAATCCAGCTCGTGAAACACAAAGTTTACGTTATAAAATATGTAATGTTAGACCACTAAGATATGAGGATATGCGGATTTAGTCCAATGGCAGCGCCCGTGCCGTTCACTGGAGGGCGAACCATACGTTCCGGTAGCGAACACATTTTTGCCATTTTAGCTTCCTAACTACGCAACGCGTTGTTTAATCCCTTATAATCTCGACCGCATCGGGGTCTATGATCGAAAACGCCGCACCGCCGCTTTTTCCGCTCAACATTTCGCGCGCGGAATTTGTGGCAAAGGATATTCGTCTTTTCGAGTTTCGGCGTAACGACGGCGGCGAATTGCCGGTGTTCACAGCGGGTGCACACGTTTCCGTTTGTGTTTCGAATGGTGACACACGAAAATATTCGCTCTGTAACAATCCTAGCGAGCGGGAGCGTTATGTCATTGCGCTGAAACGAGAATCCGGCGGGCGCGGAGGTTCCAAATCCCTGGTCGATACCGCGAACACAGGCGATGTGCTGCCGGTCTCGGCACCGAAAAACGACTTCGAACTGAAGGATATCGCCGCTGGTTATGTCTTTATCGCCGGCGGCATCGGCATCACGCCGGTACTCAGCATGGTGCGACATTTGCGCAGCCATGGGAGGGCAAAATTCAAACTCTATTATTTGTCACGCTCCCGTGAGGATGCCGCCTTCGCCGACGAACTTAGCGCGCCGGAATTTCGTGGCGTTGTTAAGTTACATTACGACAGCGGCAATCCGGCGCAGATGTTCGATCTATGGCCCATTCTCCAGCAGGCGCGCGGCGCGCATCTGTATTGCTGCGGGCCGCGCGGATTGATGCAGTCGGTGCGCGACATGACGGGGCATTGGTCAAGCGAGGCGCTTCACTTCGAGAGCTTTGTTGAAGCCTCTGCCACACATTTGATCGAAGACAGCGCGTTTGTTGTGCACTTGGCGCGTTCCGGTGGCAGTATCGAGGTGCCGAAGGATAAAAGCATTCTCGAAACCTTGCGTGAGCAGGGGGTGAAGACGCTCAGCTCATGCGAGTCCGGCAGTTGCGGCACATGCAGGACGCTTCTATTGGCGGGCGATGCGGACCACCGCGATCTTGTTCTCACCGATGAAGAGAGGGCGAATCACATCATGATCTGCGTTTCGCGCGCCCGAACGGGCGATCTGACGATCGATGCTTAGCTTACGGACTCCATGAGCGATCGCGTATTAGGCATTGGCGTTGCGGGGTTGGGCCGCGCTTTTAGCCTGATGGTGCCGACATTCACGGGCGATCCGCGGGTAAAATTGGTTGCTGCCGCAACGCGTCGCGCTGAAGCCGGTGCAAAATTTGCCGCGGAATTCTCGGCGGTCGCTTACGCGACCATCGCCGAATTGTGCCGCGATCCCCACGTTGATGTGGTTTATATCGCCACGCCTCATCAGCTCCATCTGGAGCATGCGCGGGAAGCCGCGGCAAACGGCAAGCATATATTGGTCGAAAAGCCGATGGCGCTGAGCTTGGCCCATTGCCGCGCGATGATCGAAGCGGCCAGCGCCGCAAATGTTCACCTTATCGTGGGGCACAGCCACAGCTTCGACGCACCGATTCTGAAAGTCCGTGCGCTGATTGAAAAGGGAATTTACGGGCGCGTGCGTATGATTCAGGCAATGAATTTCACGGATTTTCTCTATCGCCCGTGCCGGCACGAAGAATTGCGTAACGAAGATGGCGGTGGTGTCATATTCAGCCAGGCAGCGCATCAAATCGACATTGTGCGGCTTCTGGGCGGTGGCAAAGTGCAATCCGTGCGCGCCGCCACTGGTGCTTGGGATGCAACACGCCCCACAGAAGGCGCTTATAGCGCTATGTTAAATTTCGAGGATGGAGCCTTCGCCACAGCCACCTATAGCGGCTATGCCCATTTCGACAGCGATGAGTTTACCAATTGGATAGGTGAACTAGGAATAGCCAAGGATTCCGCCGTTTATGGCGCAGCGCGCGCCGCATTGGCGGCTGTAAAGGACGCTGATACGGAAGCCGCAGCCAAATCTGCACGCAGTTATGGCGGGCGAAATGATATGACGCTCGATATGCGCGACACCTCGCGTGACAAAGTGGCTCACCAACATTTCGGCTTTGTACTGGTGTCCTGCGATCACGCCGATTTGCGCCCTTTGCCTGGTGGGGTGATGGTCTATGGCGATTCCGAGCAACATCTCGATGCGCTTGCGCCGCCTGTAATTCCGCGCGTTGAAGTCATCGACGAACTTTACAAAGCCGTCATATTTGGCGTGGCGCCATTGCATAGCGGCGTATGGTCGCTTGCGACGATCGAGGTCTGTCTGGCAATACTCCAATCGGCCAAGGAACGACGCGAGGTTGCGTTGAAATATCAGATCGGCATTGAGGCCTAAGCGCCGAGGAGGCGAATTGTCTAAGTTAAAAAAACTGCCCGCAAAAAAAGCATCGTCGAAGAAATTGTCCAAAGTTGCCGCCGCGCCAAAATCACTGCGTGCGGGCAGCAAGGATGCGCGCGAAGCAATCCTGAAGCATTGGCGCATCGATGCTCCCAATGACCGGCTGGCGCATCTCGTGCGCGATGCCGGGCGGGCGTGTGTCCGTGGATTGCAGATGCGGCTCGCTGAGTTCAACGTGTCGTTCGGCCATTGGACGTTCCTGCGCATTCTTTGGCAGACCGACGAGCTGACGCAGCGCGACCTCAGCGTTCAGGCTGGCGTCACCGAACCGACGACATTCGCTGCGCTGAAGTCGATGGAGGCGCTCGGTTACATCAAGCGCAAACGGGCGCCGAACAATCGCAAGAACGTCTATATCTGCCTGACAGCTAAAGGGCGCAATTTGCGCAAGAAGCTCGAGCCCTTGGCGGAGGACGTGAACAAGGTTGCGGTCGCGGGCGTATCCGCCGCGAATGTTCTCATCACGCGCAAGACGCTTTTGGTGGTGATCGAGAATCTGGCGGGTGACGAGCTGAACTCGACCAATACGCGCCGGCGCGTGCCTTCGACGCGCGAACTCGCGCGCCTGGTGCTCGAAGCGGGCTGAGTTCTACTCGGGCTCTTTGGACTGCGGCTGCAGCCGTTGCTTGCTGATGCCGCCGGAGAGCTCGTGCAGTTCGCGCGTCGGCACTGCGAACGCCGCGATCAACGTCGCGATGGCCACGGTGAATATGCCCCAGAAGGCGAGGTGCAAGCCGTGGTCCAGCGCCGCCCGCAAATGCAGCGGTGGCGGCGCCGCGGCGGCGGCGTGACCCAGCAGTCCGCGTATTTCTTCGGGTGATACGGACTGCGTCGCCAGCGTTACGTTGACGATGCTGCCGAGCACGGCGGCGCCCAGCGCATTTCCCAGCGTGCGCGCGAACACAATGGACGCCGTGGCGCTGCCGCGCTGCGCCCATTTCACGCTGCCTTGCACCAGAACGGTGACGGTGGACATTAGAAAGCCGAGGCCGAATCCGATCAGGGTAGAGGCAGCGGCGACATAGAGCGGCGACATCTCGGGGCGGAGAAATAGAAACGGCACCGCGCCGGCAACGATCAGAAAGCCACCCATCCGCGCCGTGAAGCGCATGCCCTGGCGTTTGTAGAGGCGCGGGCAAACCACCGCCGCAATCGGCCAGCCGACCGCGATCATGGTAACGGCCACGCCCGCCACAAGCGGCGAGCGCCACATCACCGCCTGAACATAGACGGGCAGGAAGGTGGTCGCGCCCATGAACACCATGCCCGCGAAAAGCGTAGCGGTGTTGCCGGAAGCGATGGCGCGATGCGTCCACAGATCGAAGGCGATGACCGGATCGGGGGCGCGCCGCTCCTGCCACCACAGAAGCGGCAGCGAAAGAACGAACACGGCGCCGGAGAGTGCGATGGCGCCGGTGTTGGGCGTCGGCTGCCCGACAAGCGTGAGCACCATCAGCAGAGAAACGACGGCGATGGTGACCAGTCCCGCGCCGGCATAATCGATGGCGGGTTTCTTCTCTTCGACATTCTCATGCAGGTAGAGCTGCAGGCCGATAATGGTTGCGATGCCCACCGGGATCGGCAGCCAGAACACGAAGGGCCATGTCATGTGCTGCACGATGAGGCCGCCGGCCAATGGCCCCACAACGGCAGAGACGCCCCAGACAGCGGCAAGATAGCCTTGCATGCGCACGCGCTCTTCCGGGGTGTAGAGATCGCCGAACACGGTCATGGAAACGGGCTGCAGCGAGCCCATACCGATCCCCTGCACGATGCGAAATAGGATCAGGGCCGGCATGGACCAGGCGAACCCGCACAGAAGCGAGCCGACAAGGAAGAACACGACACCGATGATCAGAATCGGTTTGCGGCCATAGATGTCGGACAATTTGCCGAAGATCACCGTGGTGGCGGCCTGAGCCAGCAACACCGCGGCAAAAACCCAGCCATAGAGATCGAAACCGCCGAGTTCCGCCACGATCTGCGGCATCGCCGTGGCGACGATCGTTACCTCAATCGAGGCCAGGAAGACGGCCAGCATGACACAGATGAGAACATAGGGTCTGTGCACTTTGTCGGCGGCGACGCTCACGAAATTTCCTTAACGACAGAGACAGAATTGATCTGCCCCCTTCAGAGTGGTCCATCGACTATTTTAGTCTGGACCCTGAAGGAGAAGACAAATGGGCAAGAAGCACGGGCCTGAGGAGATTATCGGTAAGCTGCGCGAGGCCGAGATTATTCTAGCGCAAGGCGGGACGACGGGGG